>JBQCGH010000026.1:0-38742 GCA_051955835.1 Gemmatimonadales bacterium | reverse complement strand
GGCGCTCCTCCGGCCGGGGCGCGTCGACCCGCAGATCGTGGTCGCTGCGCCCCACGTGCGCGGCCGCGAGGGCAACCAGCGGGTGCCCACCCGGAAGATGCCGCACGCGTCCGATGTGCGGCACGAGGTCATCGCGAAGGGCACGCCGGGGATGGCCGGCGCCGACCTCGCGAACCTGGTGAACGAGGCTGCCGTGCTGGCCGCCCGGCGCAACAAGACGCTGGTCGACATGCAGGACTTCGAGGACGCGAAGGACAAGGTGATGCTCGGGGTCGAGCGGCGGAGCCTGGTGCTCACCGACGCGGAGCGGAAGCTCACCGCCTATCACGAGGCGGGACACGCGATCGTGGCCATCAAGATCCCCGGCAGCGACCCGATCCATAAGGTCACGATCGTGCCGCGCGGCCGGGCGCTCGGGCTCACCGCCTCGCTGCCCGAGGTGGACCGCCACAACTACAGCAAGGACTGGCTCATCGGCAGCCTGGCGATGTTCTTCGGCGGCCGAGTCGCGGAGGAGCTGGTGTTCGGTCCCGACAAGGTGACCACCGGGGCGGGGAACGATATCGAGCGCGCCACCGCGCTGGCCCGCCGCATGGTGACACAGTTCGGCATGAGCGAGCTCATCGGCCCGCTGGCCGTGGGCGACAAGGAGCAGGAGATCTTCCTGGGCCGCGAGTTCGCTCAGCGCCGGGAGATCAGCGAGCGCACCGCGCAGATGGTGGATGACGAGGTGAAGCGCCTGGTGGACGAGGCCTACGCGCGCGCGACCACAATCCTCAGTGAGAACCGCGAGCTGCTCGACCGCATCGCCGACGCGCTGCTCGAGCGCGAGACCATCGATCGCGAAGACCTCGACCGGCTGGTGAAGAACCTGCCGCTGCCTCCGCGCAACCTGCCCCCGGCCGATTCGCCGGCGCCGCAGGCCAGCGCGCCGACGAAGCCGGGCGCCGCGCCCGCTCGCGCACCTCTTCTGGGCACCCCGCCGGCCGAACCCGCCGGCGCGTGACCGTCACGCCGCTGGCGGCCCGCTCGCCGCGCGCGGTGCTGGAGGTGCTGCGCGCGCACGGGTGGGACGCCGGACGGGCCGCGACCGCGGCCGGCGGCATCGACCCGCTCGCCTTTCACTGTGCCGGCCTCGCGCCGGACATTCTCGAGGCCCTCGTGCCGTTCGCCGGCACGCTGGGCCTCGAGGTACTCACGGGCGATGACTGGGCGCTCCTCGCCGGCAGCCGCGCCCGACTCAGCGCCTTCGCGCGCCCGTGGCTCGCGCCGCCCGCCCTGACCCAACTCGCGCTCGATCTGGCGCAGGCAATGCCGGCGGAGCCCGCCACCGCCTGGCGCACGGCGCGCGGCCTCGTGGCGCTCGACCGCCCCGTGCTGATGGGCATCCTCAACGTCACGCCGGACAGCTTCAGTGACGGCGGACGCTACGCCGGGCTCGACGATGCCCTCGCGCAGGCCGAGACGATGCTCGAGGCCGGGGCGGGCATCGTGGATGTCGGCGGCGAGTCGACCCGCCCGGGACGTACCGAGGCAGTGCCCACTGCCGTCGAGCTGAGCCGCGTGCTCCCGGTCATCGAGGCCCTGGCCGCCCGGCACCCGTCGCTGATCATCACGGTGGATACGGTCAAGAGCGAAGTGGCACGTGCGGCGCTCGTGGCGGGCGCGGCCGCAATCAACGACGTCTCCGCGCTCCGGCTCGACCCCGCGATGGCGGCGACCGTGGCGACCGCGGGCGCGGGCCTCGTGCTCATGCACTCGCGCGGCGATATCCTCGAGATCGCCTCCTACGCCTACGCGACCTATGCGGACGTCACCGGCGAAGTGGTCGCCGAGCTCCGCTCGGCGGCCGCGCGGGCGCAGACGGCCGGCGTACCTCCGGAAGCAATCGCGGTGGATCCCGGCCTCGGCTTCTCCAAGACGGTCGCGCAGAACATCGAGCTCTTCGACCGCCTCGACGCGGTGACCGCGCTTGGACACCCGGTGGTCGTGGGACCCTCGCGGAAGCGTTTTCTGGGCGCGGTCACCGGCCAGGCCGTGGACGCGCGCGACCGCGCCACGGCCGCCGCCTGTGCGCTCGGGTGGGAGCGGGGCGCCCGAATCTTCCGCGTGCACGATGTTGCCGGGGCGCGGGACGCACTCAGTGTGGCCCAGGCCGTGGGGGGGACGTCGTGACCGGCGCGGTGCCGCTGCCCACGCCGGGATGGCGGGACGTGCTCGAGATCCTCATCGTCGCGTACGTCGTCTACGCGATGCTCCGGTTCCTGGTCGGTACTCGCGCACTGCGGATCGTCTTCGGGCTGATGGTGCTGGCGGTGATTTATCTGGTCGCCTTCCTGCTCAAGCTGAGCATGATTACCTACCTGCTCGGGGTGGTCTTCACCTACGGGGTCTTCGCCGTCCTCGTCGTGTTCCAGCCGGAGCTCCGCCAGGCGCTGGCCCGACTGGGACAGAGCCGGGTCTTCCGCGTTTTCGGCGGCGGGCTGGGGCCGGCCGTCGCGGCGGAGATCGCCGAGGCAGTGGAGCGGCTGAGCCGAACGGCAACCGGCGCGATCATCGTGGTCGAGCGCGAGGTGCGGCTCGACGAGTACGTCGGCACCGGGTCGGTGATGCGCGCATCAGTGTCCGCCGATCTGCTGGCGACCATCTTCAGCCCCTACTCGCCCCTGCATGACGGCGCCGTGCTGCTGCGAGGCGACGAAATCGTCGGCGCCGGCTGCATCCTGCCACTCACGCAAAATCCGGTCGCCGACCGCTCCCTCGGCACCCGCCATCGGGCGGCGCTAGGCCTGTCCGAGGAAACGGATGCGCTCGTGTTGGTCGTGTCCGAGGAGACGGCAACGGTATCGCTCGCCCGAGCCGGGACACTCGAGCGGGGGCTCACGGCCGAGCAGGTCACGGCACGCCTCACCGGACGGTTTGCCGGTCCCGACGGCGCCGAGTCCGTCGCCGCGCCGCGAGCATGACCGCGGACAGGGCCCCTTATCGCGCGGCGGCCGGCGTGACCCTCGCCGTCCTCGCAGGGTACCTGCTCACGCTGGCCCCGACCGTCACCTTCTGGGACGCCGGGGAGTTTATCGCGGCCGCGCGGACCCTCGGCGTTCCCCACCCCCCGGGCACGCCGCTGTTCGTGATGGTCGCGCATGTGTGGGCCGCTCTCGTGCCGATCGGCGAGTATGCGGTCCGGACCAACTTGCTGAGCGCCCTGTTCAGTGCCGCCGGAGCGGGCGGCTTTTTTCTCGTCGTTCACGCCACGCTGCAGGGTCTCGAGCCGCGCGCTCGCGCCCTTGTCGCCGCCGCGGCGGCGATCTGCGGCGCGTTCACCTTCACTAACTGGCAGAACTCGAACGAGACCGAGGTCTACGCCATCGCCACGTTCACCATCGGCGCGATGGCGTGGACCGCCATGTGCTGGCGCCGGCGCCGCGCCGAGCCGGGCGCCGCGCGTCTGCTGCTGCTCGTGGTGTACCTGGCGGGGCTCTCGATCGGGAATCACCTGCTCGCGCTCCTGGCCGGGCCGGCGATCGTCGCCTTCGTGATTGCGACGCTGCGCCATGCGCCCGCCGCCGACTCGGACCTTCGGCGAAGGGAATGGGGCCAGGCGGCGGTGGTGGCCGGGGTGTGGGCGCTGCTGATCGGGACGGGACTCGGCAGTACGCCGCTCACGATCGTCGGGGCGCTGTGCTTCGGGGTCGCCGCGCTGTACGCGGCGCGCGCCGGCGCCGGCGGGTTCGCCCTCGCGAGCCTTGCCGTCGCTGCGGTCGGCGTGACACCCTATCTCTACCTCTATCTGCGCGCCGCCCAGCACCCCCCCATCAACGAAGCCACGCCCTCGACCTTCGACGCGCTGCTGGCCGTCATCCGTCGCGCGCAGTACCCACCGCGCACACCGTGGGACGACCCCACGATTGCTTCGGGTGCCGGCAACCCTGGCCGGTCGCTCCGCTTGTTCGGCGTGCAGCTCGGCGACTATCTCGTCTGGTTCGACTGGCAGTGGGCCAGGTCGCTCGACGGAATGCTGGGACCGCTGCCGGTGCGGACCCTCGTGACGCTCGTGTTTGCCTCGCTCGGCCTTCGCGGCCTCTTCGCCCAGCGTCGGCGCGATCCGGGCGGCTGGTGGCTCCTCTTCATGCTCTGGCTCGTCACCGGTCTCGGGCTCGTCGTCTACATGAACTTTCGCCCGGGCTATGCTCGCTGGTTCGACCTCTGGCCTCGCGGGGCCGATCACGAGGTCCGCGAACGCGACTACTTCTTCGTGGTGTCGTTCGTTGTCTGGGGGTTGTGGTCGGGGGTCGGGCTCGGGGATCTCGCGGCGCGCATCGCGGCACGGTCGGACGCGGCGGCGCGGGCGGCACCGCTCGTGCTCGCGCTGGCGCTGGTGCCGGTCGGGCTCAATTGGAAGGCGGCGACCCGCCGCGGCGCCGATGCCCGGCTGGCGGCGGACTTTGCCTATGATCTGCTCAACAGTGCACCGCCGTACGGCGTGCTGTTCACGTACGGCGACAACGACACCTTCCCGTTGTGGTGGGCGCAGGAGGTCGAGGGCATCCGACGCGACGTCACCGTCGTGTGCCTGGCGCTGGCCAACACCGATTGGTACATGCGCCAACTCCGGGACACCCGGCCTGGTTCGCTCGACGCAGCCGCGCTTCCGCCGGTCTGGCGTCCGCGAATCATTCCGCGAACGGCCGGTCCGCTGCACGCGATGAGCGATTCGACGATCGCCTCTGCAATGCGCGGATACGCGGTGCTTTCGTCGCTCGGCGTGCCGATCGGTCCCCTCAGACGAACCATTCCCAAGGGGACCTTCCTCTACCCGAACGACCTCCTCACGCTGGCCGTGCTGCGGGAGAACATTGGAAAGCGGCCCATCGTCTGGGCCTCGACCGTCGGCCGGACCTTCGCGGGACTTGGGGACCACGTGGTCCAGCGCGGCCTCGGGTTCGAGCTCCTGCCCGAGGGACCCGATACCGCCGATGCCGCCCTGGATTTGCATCGGTTCGGCGGCGCGCCGCTGGACGTCCCGACCACCGAACGGCTGGTCTTCGATACCTACCGCTATGCCGACCTGCTCGAGCACGGCGCAGAGGATCTCGAGAGCACGAGCATCAGCGCCGCGGCGACGCTCGGCCTCCCGCCTGCGTTTCTCGTCTTCGCTTACGCCAGTCGCCGCGATCACACGAAGCTGCAGACTGCTGCCGATATGGCCATTCGTTTGACTACGAGCCCCGACCTTCGGGGTGCCCTCCGGGCCGTGGTGGATTCAGTCGCCCAGGACAGCGTGAGTGCCTCCCAACCGCCTGCCCAACCACTGCAATAAACAGCCAACCTCAAGTAAATTAGAAGGCTATGGACTTCCCAGCCCTCTCGGGCGCGTTGGCCCGGGTGCGCGAGGCCGTCGAGAGGCATCAGGCGGTGGGCGGCTGGACCCATCCGGTCAAAATCGTCGCCGTCACCAAGACGCATGGGCCTGACGCGGTCCGCGCCGCGCTGGCGGCCGGGTTGCCCGACGTCGGAGAGAACCGGGTCCAGGAAGCGCTGCAGAAGCAGGCGGCGCTCCCGGAGTCTGCGGTGGCGTGGCACCTGATCGGGACGCTCCAGCGCAACAAGGCCAAGCACGCGGTCGGACGGTTCGCGCTGATTCACTCGCTGGATCGCACCGAGCTCGCCGCCGAGCTGGACCGGCGGTTGCCGGCCGACGGTCGGCAGGCCGTACTGGTGCAGGTGAACTGCAGCGACGAGCCGCAGAAGGGCGGTGTCGACCCGGAGGGCCTCCCGTCGCTGCTCGACGCGCTCGACGCCTTCGGCCGGCTCGATGTGCGCGGCCTCATGACGATGAGCGCCTTGACCGAGGACCCGGTCGAGCAGCGACGCGCGTTCCGGCGTCTCAGGGAGTTGCGTGACGCGGAGGAGCGGCGGGGACTCCGGCTGCCGGAGCTGTCGATGGGAATGTCGGGGGACTATACGGTCGCGGTGGAGGAAGGGGCCACGATGATCCGGTTGGGGACCGTGCTGTTCGGGGAACGGGCATGACCGCAGCCTCGACGTTGTTCGACGACGTGCAGGCCGCCGCGGCCGCGGTGCGCCGCCGCTCGACCTTGGTGCCCGAGGTCGGGATCATCCTCGGCACCGGCCTGGGTGGGCTGGCGCGCGAGATTGCGGTGGACCTTGAGGTGCCCTACGAAGGGATCCCCGGCTTCCAGCTGTCGACCGTGGAGACGCACGCGGGCAAGTTGCTGCTTGGCCGGCTGGGCGGGCGGGTCGTCGTCGCCATGCAGGGCCGCTTTCATCGCTACGAAGGCTATGACCTCCGGCAGGTCACGTTTCCCGTGCGAGTCCTCCACGCCATGGGCGCGCGAGCCCTCATCGTGTCGAACGCCTGCGGCGGCATGCATCCCCTCTGGCGCCCTGGTGATCTGGTCCTCATCAGCGACCACATCAACCTGCTGGGCGACAATCCCCTCGTCGGCCCGAACGACGAGCGCCTCGGTCCGCGCTTTCCCGATATGTCGGCGCCGTACGACCCGGAGCTTCGCGCGCTGGCGCGTCAGGCGGCGCTCGACCTCGGCATCACGCTGCGCGAGGGCGTCTATGTGGCCGTGCCCGGTCCCAATCTGGAGACCAGGGCCGAGTATCGTATGCTGCGCGCGATCGGCGCCGACGTCGTCGGCATGTCCACGGTTCCCGAGGTGATCGTGGCGAACCACCAGGGAATGCGGACCGTGGGCCTCTCCATCATCACCGATCAGTGTCTGCCCGACGCACTCGAGCCGGCCGACATCGGGAAGATCATCGCCACGGCGGGCCGGGCCGAGCCGAATCTCACAGGGCTGGTGACGGCCCTGGTGGAGCGAATGGCCTGATGGCGTTTCCGAGCTGGCCCGATCTGGGCGCCGACCGGCTCGAGCGGCAGGTGCTCGAGCAGTGGAAGGCCGAAGGCCTGTTTCGGCAAACCCTGGAGGCCGGCCGCGGCGGGACGCCGTTCGTGTTCTACGAGGGGCCGCCCACGGCGAACGGGCGGCCGGGCATCCACCACGTCTTCGCGCGGACGATCAAGGACCTGGTCTGCCGCTACCATGCGATGCAGGGCCAGGAAGTCACCCGCATCGCCGGCTGGGACACCCACGGGCTGCCGGTCGAGATCGAGGTCGAGAAGGAGCTCAAGCTCAGCGGCAAGAAAGACATCGAGACGTTCGGGGTGGCGGAGTTCAACGCCCGCGCGCGGAAGAGCGTCTTCAGATATCAGTCCGACTGGGAGCAGCTGTCCGATCGGATCGGATACTGGCTCGACTACGACCACCCCTACGTCACCTGCAGCACCGACTACATCGAGACCGTGTGGTGGCTCCTCCGCCGGCTGCACGACCGCGACTTGCTGTATCGCGGCCACCGGGTGCTTCCGTATTGCCCGCGCTGTGGCACCGTGCTCTCGAGTCACGAGCTCGCGCTGGGCTACGAGGAGGTCACCACCAACTCGGTGTACGTGACCTTCCCATTGGCGGACGATCCCTCGCGCGAGCTCTTGATCTGGACGACGACGCCGTGGACCCTGCTGTCGAACGTGGCGGTGGCGGCGCATCCCGATCTCGAGTACGGCGAGTACCGGGTCGGCGACCGCCGGCTCATCCTGGCCACGGCGCGGGCCGCGGCGCTGCCCTCGAGCTCCGCCAAGGGGGCGCCGACGTTCGCGGCGCTGGGCGCGGAGCGCACGTTCTCCGGCCGCGAGCTGGCGGGGCTTCGCTACCGGCGGCCGCTGGAGGTGGTGCCGCTGCCCGAGGACCGCGTGAGCCGGCTGGTGGTACTGGGCGACTTCGTCACCGCGGAAGACGGATCGGGCCTGGTGCACATGGCGCCCGCCTTTGGCGCCGACGACTTCCAGGCCGGTGTGGAGCATGGCCTGGCGCTGGTGCGCCCGGTCGCGGCTGACGGCACCTTCGTCGGGACGACCTGGCCCGACATCGAGGGGCGGCTGGTCACCGCGCGCGAGACCAACGACCTCATCGTCCAGCGGCTTAAGCAGGAGGGCCGCTGGCACCTGACGCAGCCGCACACGCATACGTATCCGCACTGCTGGCGCTGCTCGAGCCCGCTCATCTACTACGCGCGCGACAGTTGGTTCGTCCGCACGTCCGCCGTCAAGGCGCGAATGCTCGAGCTGAACGCGCGCGTCGACTGGCATCCCCCCGAGGTCGGGGCCGGGCGGTTCGGGGAGTGGCTCGAGAACAACGTCGACTGGGCGCTGTCACGAGACCGCTATTGGGGCACGCCGCTGCCCGTGTGGATCTGCGATCGCGATCCGTCCCACGTGGACGTCGTCGGGAGCTATGCCGAGCTGGCGGAGCGGTGGGGCACGCCGCTGCCGGCGGATTTCGATCCCCACAAGCCGCACATCGACGGGTACGTCTGGCCCTGCGCTTGCGGCGGACTCAAGCATCGCGCGCCCGAGGTGATCGATACCTGGTTCGACTCGGGGGCGATGCCGTACGCGCAGTGGCACTATCCCTTCGAGCACGAGCGGGAGTTCCAGGCCCATTTCCCCGCTGACTTCATCTGCGAGGGCGTGGACCAGACCCGCGGATGGTTCTACTCGCTGCTGGCCATCGCGACCACGGCGTTCGACGAGACCGCCTACCGGCACGTGATCGTGAACGAGCTGGTGCTCGACGCCGACGGGCAGAAGATGTCGAAGAGCCGGGGAAACGTCGTGAACCCGTGGGAGATGATCGAGGAGTTCGGTGCCGACACGGTGCGGCTCTATCTGCTCGCGTCGAGCCAGGTCTGGCTGCCCAAGCGGTTCGACCGGAGCACCATCAAGGACGTGGCGGGAAAGTTCTTCAACGCGCTCAAGAACAGCTATGTCTTCTTCGCCGGGTATGCCGGCGGCTGGCGTCCCGGCGATGCGCCCCCGGTGGCCGAACGGCCGCTGGTGGACCGGTGGCTCCTGAGCCGTCTCGACGGCGTCGTGGAGACCGTGCACGCAGCCTGGGGAAACTACGATCCGACGGCGGGCGCCCGGGCGTTGATGGAATTCGTGGTCGATGACGTGAGCCAGTGGTACGTCCGCGCCAACCGCGCTCGGTTCTGGGCCGTGGACAGCGTCGCCGAGCCGGCCGCGCTCGCCACGTTGCATGAGACACTGGTGACGGTGAGCCGACTGCTCGGGCCCGCGGCCCCCTTCGCCAGCGACTGGCTGCACCGCGCGCTCACGGGAACCTCCGTGCACCTCGCGCGGTTTCCGGAGATTGCCGGGCGCCGGGCGCCGGCCCTCGAGGGCGCCATGGACGCCGTGCGCCGGCTGGCGTCGCTGGCGCATGGTGCCCGCCAGGAACAGAAGCTACCGGTACGACAACCGCTCGCGCGCATGCAGGTGGCGGTACCGGCGGCCGTGCGCGGGCCGGCCTTCGACGAGGTGCTCGAGCTGCTGCGGCTCGAGGTCAATGTAAAGGCAATCGAGACAGTGAGCTCCGACGCCGAACTGGTCCGGCTACGGGCGCGACCCAACTTTCGCTCGCTGGGCAAGCGCTACGGGAAGCGGACCCCCCAGGTAGCGGCCGCGGCTGCGGCCCTTGCGGCCGATCAGCTTCGGGCGCTGGAGCAGGGCGGCGCGGTGAGTCTCGACCTCGAGGGCGAGGAGGTTTCCTTCCTGCCTGAGGATGTCGTGGTGGAGCGGGAGGTCGCCAGCGACTGGATCGTCGCGAGCGACGGACCCTTCGTCGTTGCGCTCGACCCTCGGCTGGACGACGCGCTCCGGCGCGAGGGTATGGCGCGCGAAGTCGTCAATCGTATCCAGCGGCTTCGGAAGGAAGCCGGGTACGTCTACACCGACCGGATCCGGGTCTGGATGGACGGCGGCGAACCGGTGCTCGAGGCGGCGCGGGTTCACGCCGAGTTCATCCGGGGCGAGACCCTCGCCCGCCGGCTCGAGCTCGGTGCGCGGGCGCCGACGCCCGACCTCGAGCAGCAGGTCGATATCGACGGACACGGCGTACTGGTGGGAGTCGAACGGGACAGGGACGGCCGGGCCGGCGACGGCCCTCAAACCATGGACAGGGCATGAACAAGAAACAGCTCGCACATCTCGAGAAGCGTCTCCTGGAGGAGCGGGCCCGCGTCATGAAGGAGCTGGGCTACTACGACGAGTCGTTCAACGCGACCCTGCAGTCCGCGGATGGCGACCTTTCGTCGTACTCGTTCCACATGGCCGACCAGGGCACCGACGCGATGGAGCGGGAAAAGCAGTTCCTCTTCGCCTCGCAGGAAGGCCGCTACCTCTGGCACGTGAACGAGGCGCTTCGGCGCCTGTACGGCACGCCCGAAAAGTTCGGGCATTGCCATCAGTGCGGCCAGGAGATCAACTTCGAGCGGCTGGATGCGCTGCCGCACGCGCGGCTGTGCATCACCTGCAAGGAGAAAGAGGAAGATGGAAAGCGCCGCTGACCTCCAGGCCCCCGGCGCCGAGCGCCGGGTGTTTTGGACGGCGGCGGCGGTCACGGTCGTCCTGGACCTCATCACCAAGCTGGTCGCGGAGGCCACGCTGCTCCGCACGCCGGGCATCTCGGTCCTCGGCGACTGGTTCCAGCTTCGACTGGTCTACAACCAGGGCGCGGCGTTCGGGCTGCACGTGGGCCCGTACTCCCGCTGGATCTTCTTCGCGGTGGCGCTCATCGCCGTGTTCGTGCTGGCGCGGATGTCGCGGGGCGCGCCCCCGGGCGATCGCTTCCGGCAGCTCGCCCTCGGGCTCGTGGCCGGCGGGGCGGCGGGGAATCTGATCGACCGGATCCGCAGCGCGCGCGGCGTCGTCGACTTCCTCGACGTCGGCGTTGGCACGGTGCGCTGGCCCACATTCAATATCGCCGACATCGCCGTGAGCTGCGGCGCCATCGCCCTCGCCATCTCGCTCTGGCGGGAGGACGCCAGCCACCGGCCCGAGCCGGAGTCCGCCTCGGCTGCCTGAGCTGACCTTCACGGTCCTGGTCGAGGCCACCGAGCGGCTCGACCGCTTTCTCGCCGATCAGCTGGGCCTGTCCCGCACCCAGGCCGCGCGGCTGGTGGCCGAGAAGGCCGTGGCGGTCGATGGCAAACCCGCCCGCGCGTCACGGCTCCTGGCCCGCGGGGACCGCGTCACCGTCCGCTTTCCCGAGCACGAACCCCCGCGCCCCCTCCAGCCGGCGTCAATCCCTCTCACCGTCCTGTTCGAGGACGAGCACTTGGCCGTCATCGACAAGCCGGCGGGTCTGGTCGTTCATCCTGCGCCCGGTCACTGGAACGACACGCTGGTGAACGCCCTGGTGGCCCGCGGCACGACGCTGAGCGGCGGGGCGGAGGGCCGACCCGGGATCGTGCATCGTCTCGATCGAGACACCTCCGGGCTGATGGTCGTCGCCAAGACGGACCTGGCGCATCGCCGGCTGGGGGCCGCCATCGCGTCGCGACGGGTCCGACGCACGTATGCGGCACTCGCGTGGGGTCATCTCGATCCGAATCCCCGCGTGATTGAGGCGCCGATCGCGCGTCATCCGCAGGACCGGAAGCGCATGCGGGTCGTGACCGGCGGGCGTGCCGCCCGAACCGACGCCGTCGTGGTGGGCCGGTTCGAGGTGGCCGATCTGCTCCGCTTGGACCTCCATACCGGCCGGACCCACCAGATCCGGGTTCATCTGGAGCATATCGGGCACCCCGTGGTGGGCGACCCGGTCTATGCGGGAGGCGGCAGCCTGCGCAATTCGGGGGCGGCCCGTCGGGTGGCGGAATCGCTCGAGCGCGTCACTCCGCGGCAGGCCCTGCATGCGGCGGCTCTGGCATTCCGCCATCCCGCCTCGGGCGAAGCACTTGAGTTCCGCTCGGAATGGCCGTCGGATCTGCGCGCGGCATTTCTTGCATTGGGTGCCGAAGAGTTGGTTGATCGCCCCGACCCCCTGGGCTATCTTCTTTTCTACGATAGAGATGGCTGACTCCCCAAGGCTCCACGCCGTCATTTTTCGCATCGGTGCGCTTAATTGCGCGGCCCCGGCAGGGATCGTGCGTGAGATCCTGCCGCGCCTGGAGGCGACCCGAATTCCGGGCGTCGGCGAGGCGATCGAGGGTCTGGTCAACGTCCGAGGCACCCTGCTCACCGTGCTCGATGGCCACGTGCTCCTCCAGCAGCCCCGCCGCGGGGACGACGAGGGCGCCATCGTGGTAGTCGAGGTCAGCGGGCGGCGATACGGTCTGGCGGTGGGGCAGGTGGTCGACTTCCTGGAAGTGCCCGCGCACTCGATCGCCGAGCGTGCGGACCTGCCCGGCATCGATCCCCGGCTGGTCAAGGCCGTCGGCATCCGGGATGGCCGGCACTTCATCGTGCTGGACATCGACGCGCTGGTGGCGCCGATCATCGGCAGCTGAGCACCGACCGATCCTCGTACAAACGACAGACAGATTCGAGCGTCCCCGTCCGATTGGCGGCGCCGCGTGGCTGTGATCGCGCCGCGGCCGGGCAGCCGGGGACCGAAGTCCGACACCAGAATCACCCGGAACTGCAGGGAGGGCGACGGTGAGCCACACAGTGCTGGTCTGCGATGACGCCATCTTCATGCGAACGATGATCAGCGACATCCTGGCCCAGGCCGGGTTCGAGGTGGTCGGCGAGGCTGAATCGGGCGCGCAGGCGGTCGAGAAGTATCGGTCGCTCAAGCCGGATCTGGTCACCATGGTCATCGTGATGCCGGACATGGGCGGGATCGAGGCGGTGCGCGAGATCTGCAAGACCGATCCCGAGGCCAAGATCCTGATGTGCAGCGCCATGGGCCAGCAGGCGCTCGTGGTCGAGGCCATTCAGGCCGGCGCAAAGGATTTCGTGGTGAAGCCGTTCCAGCCCTCGCGGGTGCTCGAGGCGGTGCAGCGCGTGCTGGGCTGACGCGTGGACCTGTCCAAGTACGCCGGGCTCTTTCTCACCGAGAGCCGCGAGCACCTGAGCGGGTGCAATCAACTCCTGCTCAGGTGGGAGCGCGAGCCGGGGAACTTGGACACCGTGGGCGGGCTGTTCCGCTCGATCCACACGATCAAGGGCATGGGCGCCACGATGGGATTCAGCGGCGTGGCGGAGCTGGCGCACCATCTGGAGAGCCTGCTCGACGGGTTCCGGCAGCAACAGGTGACGGTCGAGTCCGGCACGTTCGAGGTTCTCTTCCGCGCCGTCGACGCGCTGGGCGAGGCCGTGGAAGCGGCCGCCGCCGGTCGGGAGCGCGCGCCGGACGCCGACCTGATCGCGGCGCTGGACCGGGTGACCGCCACGGAACGCCCCGGGGCCTCGCCGGGAACGCCGGGGGGGGCGGCCGGTCCCCCGCGGCGCCGCGTGACCGATGCACCGCGCGGTCGGTCCGTGCAGCTGATCATCCGGTCCGATGCGGTCATGCGGGGCGCTCGCGCGGTGCTGGCCATCCGTCGGGCGGAATCGCTGGGATTGGTGAGCGCCGTTCGGCCCTCCCTGGTCCAGCTCGAGCGGGAAGAATTCGACGGCCGCCTCGCGTTCCGAATCGAGTCCGCCGCCACGGACGAGGAGCTGGCGGCGGCGATTCGCACGGCGGGCGAGGTCGAGGCCGTCCGGTTCGAGGAACCGGGGCTGGTGGACGGGAGGGCGCCGGGTCGCCGCCAGATCCGGGTGGACCTCGGGCGACTCGATCGCCTGATGAAGCAGGTCGGGGAACTGGTGGTGGCGCGCAGCCGGCTCGGTGTCATGGCCGCGCAGTCGGACGACCCTGCGCTGACCGAGTTGAACGACCGGTTCTCACGGCTCGTCTCCGGCATTCAGACGGAGGTGATCGCCGCACGGATGACGCCGGTCGGCGAGGTGTTCGAGCGGTTTCCCCGGCTGGTGCGCGACCTGTCCCGCGATCTCGGCAAGCGAATCCGGTTCGACCTCGAGGGCGAGGAGATCGAGCTCGACCGGTCGATCCTGGACGAGATCGGCGATCCGCTGGTCCATCTGATCCGGAACGCGGCCGACCATGGCATCGAGGCGCCCGAGGTCCGGGAGCGTGCCGGCAAGGCCACGGAGGGACGGATCCTGCTCGCCGCCTCGCGTGAGCGGAACAGCGTGGTGCTCCGGGTGAGTGACGACGGGCGAGGGATCGACCGCCGCGCGGTCCTGGCGAAGGCACGCCGGGAGGACGCCGACCACGCCAGTGCCGAGGGGCTGAGCGACGACGCGCTGCTTCGTGTCATCGCGCGACCCGGCTTCAGCACCGCGCAGGCGGTGAGCGGCGTCTCGGGGCGCGGCGTCGGCGTGGACGTGGCGATGACGCGGGTGCGGCAGCTCGGCGGCACGCTGGAAATCCGCTCCGAGCTGGGGAAGGGCACCACGTTCCTCATCCGCGTGCCCCTCACGCTCGCCATCGTCCGCGCGCTGCTGGCCGACGCCGGCGGCGAGCGCTATGCCCTGCCGCTGGCCTATGTCGCCGAGACGGTCGAGTTCGATCCGCGCGCCGTCACCGCGCTCCGCAGCCGGGAGGCGCTGGTGGTGCGGGAGCAGGTGATCCCGACGGTGCACCTCCGCGACCTCGTCGCGAGCCAGGAGCGCCCATCCCCGCCGCGGCGGCCCACGGTGATTCTCGAGGTGGGCGAGCGCCGGACGGCCCTCGTGGTCGACGCGCTCCTGGGCCAGCAGGACATCGTGGTCGCACCGTTCGACGCCCCGCGCGGCATGCCGTCCTTCGTGGGCGGGGCGACGATTCTGGCGGACGGCGCCCCGGCGCTGGTACTCGACGCCGCCGCACTGCGGTAGGAGAAGAGGCTCATGGAAGACGTGCGGACCCTGAAGGAGCTGCAGCTCGACGCGCTGCGCGAGGTCGCCAATATCGGCGCCGGACACGCGGCCACCGCGCTGTCGCAGATGACCAACCGCAGGATCATGATCGCCGTGCCCGAGGTCAACGTGCGGCCGCTCGAGGAAGTCACCGATCTGGTGGGCCGGCCCGACGAGGTGGTGGCGGCCGTGCTGATGCACATGATGGGCGACCTCACCGGCCGGACGCTGGTGATGTTCGACGAGCGATCGGCCCGGGCCCTCTGCGATATACTGTTCAGGCGGAGTGCCGGGACCACCGGCGAGTTCGGGGCGATGGAGCAGTCGGGCCTCAAAGAGGCGGGCAACATCCTGGCGAGCGCCTACATGAACGCGCTCAGCGACTTCATGGGCATGATGCTGGTCCCGTCCGTGCCCAGCCTGGTGGTGGACCTGAGCGCGGCCGTCCTCACCACGACCTACCTCAACTTCGGCCACGACCGTGACTTCGTCTTCTGCGTCGAGACCTCGTTCCGGGTGGAGGGCGATGCCCAGCCGCTGCGCGGTCACTTCCTGCTCCTGCCCGACACGCCGTCGCTGCGGGCCATCTTCGACGCCATCCGCCTGACCTGAGCCGATGCCCGGCCCCGTGCTGTCGGAGCGCGATCTCGCCGTCCTGCGCTCCTTTGCCCGCCGGATCGACCCCGCCGATGCCGGCGCTCACAACAACCTGGGCGTTCTCTACTACCAGAAGGGGCTGATCGAGGACGCCATCCAGGAGTTCGTGCACGCGCTCGAGCTCGACCCGCGCATGCAGGTGGCCCAGAGCAACCTCGACATCGCCTACCGCGAGAGCGGTCATTACGACCGTCGCATCACCGAGCTGCGCGAGCGGGTGCGCCGCCGCCCCGAGGACCGCGATGTGCGGTGGGAGCTCGGCCGCGCCTACGCCGCACTCGGCCGACACGCCGACGCCATCGCGGAGTTCCAGGCGTTGCTCGCGTGGCAGCCGGGCGACGTGCCCGCCATGCTGCAGCTCGGCCTTGCCGAAAAGGCCCGTGGCAACCTGGACATCGCCACGGATTGGCTGGCCCGCGCGTGCGAGCACGACCCCGCCAGCGCCGTCGCGCGATTCTACTACGGCGAGGTGCTCTACAATCGCGGCCTCAACGCGCCCGCTCTCGAGGCTCTGCGCGAAGCGATCGCGCGGAATCCTGACTATGCCGAGGCGCACTACCTGCTCGCCTTCGTCTGCGGCGACATGGGACGGCACGAGGAAGCACGCGAGTCTACCAAGCGCGCCATCAAGCTGAACCCCACCCTCGCCCGCGCGCAGGCCAACCTGGCGCTCGAGCGCCACGTGCCGGCGCCGGCCGCGGGCGTACGCAACGGTGACCGCCCCCAGATCGTCGAAGGGGGCGCGCTGGCCCACTACAACCTGGGGCTGGCCTTCCGGCAGAAAGGGCTGCACGAGGAAGCGCTGCGGGAGTACGACCTCGCCCTCGAGGCGGGCGAGGATCGACGGATGACTCTCCAGGCGATGGCCGAGGTGCGGCTGCTTCGGCGCGAGCTCGGCGCGGCGCTCGAGCTGTACGACGGACTCGTGCGCGAGCATGGCGACTCGCCCAAGCTGTGGAACGAGCGCGGCGTCTGTCTCCACCAGACAGGCAGGCGTGCCGAGGCCATCGCCTCCTACGAGCGCGCGGTCGCGGTCGACCCCGGCTATCAGCTCGCCTGGAACAACCTCGGAGTCGCGCGGTCGGGCGATGCTGGCGACGGTGCGGCGGCCGACTTCCGCAAGGCGTTGGGCAGCGACCGCCCGCTGCTCGCGGCCCGTCTCAACCTCGGGTTGCTGTACCTCCAGCGGCACGAGTACCGCCAGGCCCTCGAGGAGTACCAGCGCGCGCTCGGACAGCAGGGCAACAGTGCGGTCGCCTGGAACGGTGTCGGCCTCGTGCTCATGGAGCTCCGGCGGTTCGAGGACGCGCGGAACGCCTTCGGGCGCGCCGTCGAGGCCGACCCCGGCATGGCAGGGGCGCATTACAACCTGAGCTTCGTGCTGAGCCAGCTCGGGGAGTTCGACGGGGCGCTGCGCGAGACCCGCCGAGCACTCGAGCTCGAGCCGCTGTACGTGCCGCAGAAGTTCTCGCTCGCGATCGACCTGCAGTACGAAGACCCGACGATCGCGATCGCGCCCGAGCTCACGACCGAAGCGGCCGGGGACGAGCTCGCGGGCGAGTTCGCGTTCGAGCCGCCGGCCCTCGACCAGCTGTTCGCCGAGCTGGCCTCCGCCGGGACCACGCCGCCGCCAATCGCCGCGGCGGGCGATGCGCTCGACCTCGCCCGCGACTACATCGCCAAGGGTCTGCTGGATCTCGCCGCGGCGGAGCTGAGCCGCGCGGCGGCGCGTGGGGCGCCGGCGGGGGCCACGGCCGTTCTCCTGGGCGACATCTTCGCCAAGCGCGGGCTCTACGGGGAAGCGCTGGAGCGCTACCGCGCGGCCCGCGCCGCCACACCCGACGATCCCGACGCGACGCTGGGCGAGATCCGCGCGCTGCTGGCGCTGGGCTGGGCGGGAGACGCGGCGCCGCTCGCCGACGAGCTGGCGCGACGGGTCCGTGGGGACGTCGAGGTGCTCGTCGCGCGCGCACGGGTGCGGCTCGCCGTGAGCGATGCGCTCGGCGCACTCGATTGCATCCGCGAAGCCCAAACCCTCGAGCCGGGCCGTTCGGATCTCTTTCATTTGCAGGCCCAGGTCTCCGCCCGGCTGGGAGACCGATCGGCCGCGCTGGCCGCCTTCAACGCGGCGCTCCAGCTCGATCCGTCGCTGGTCCGGGTCTGGTTCGAGCTCGGGGGCATCGAGGAGGAGCGCGGCAACAGTGCCGCCGCGCGGGCCGCCTACGAGCGCGCCCTCGATCTGCTTCCGACCTACAGCGCCGCTGCCATCGCGCTGGCCGACCTCCTCGGCCGGATCGACGGCCCGCGCGCCGCCATCGCCGTGCTGGTCCGAACGCTCGAGGCGGATCCGTACGAGCTCGAGGCGCTCACCGCGTTGGGGCGCGTCCTGCTCGACGACGGGCGCACCAGCCAGGCGCTCGAGGCGTTCGAGCGCGTGCTCCGGTTCGATTCCGAGCACACCGCTGCGCTCTACTTCGAGGGGGCCGCCCTGGCGCGACAGCGGCAGTTCGACCAGGCGGTGCAGGCCTGGGAGCGGGTGGTGCAGCTCGACCCGGCCGGACCCTATGCGGCCCAGGCGCGCACGCGAGCGCGGTCCGCGCGGGACCTGCAGCACATCTTCGCCGCCTCGGTGGCCTGATCATGGCGCTCGAAGGGCCGCTCAAGGACCTGCACATCCAGGACGTGTTCCAGCTCCTCGACCTGGGCCGGAAGAGCGGAGTCCTGCGTGTCACGTCCGAGCTGCGCCAGACCGCAGGCACCGTGTGCTTCGATCGCGGCGGTATTGTGGCGGCGGTCGTCGGCAGCGACCCGCAGCCGCTCGGGGCGCGGCTCGTGCGGGTCGGCAAGATCACTGCGGCGGATCTCGACCGCGCCCGCAGCATGCAGACCGGCGGGGACGCGCGCCGTCTGGGCGACATCCTCGTCGCCTTTGGCGCCGTGTCCCGCCGGGAGCTGGATCGCCAGCTCAAGGCGCAGATCGAGGAGGCGGTCTTCGAGCTGCTCCGGTGGTCGGAAGGGTACTTCCGCTTCGAGGAAGGCGCGCCCTGTCACGCGGCGGTCGAGGCGCCGGTCCGGTTTCCGACCGAGGCGTTGCTCATGGAGGCGGCCCGCCGGATCGACGAGTGGTCGCGGATCGGCTCGAGGGTCTCGCACCTGCGCCTGGTGCCACGGCTCCCGCTGCCCGAAGAGCAGGGTTCTGATCCGCTCGATCTCGTGCCCTTCGAGTGGGAGGTGCTGGCCGCCGTCGACGGCACGCGCGATCTCCACTCGCTGGCGGAAGTGCTCGGGCGCTCGGAGTTCGAGGTGGCGCGGACCGTCTACGGACTCACCACGGCGGGCATTGTCGTTCTCGATGATCCGGCGCATCCCGGCCAGGACGTCGAGCCCGGCCGTGACCTCGCGGCCCTGCTGGTTCCCGCGCGCGAGGCGCTGGCCAACGGCGAGTACGGCCTGGCTGCCGGCGCGCTGGAGGAGGTGCTGCGTTCGGACCCGCTGATGCCCGAGGCTCGGCGACTGCTCGGCCTCTGCTATGCCGCCGTTGGTCGCCTCACCGACGCGCTCGACCTGTGGGCATCCTGGCATCGGTTGGGCGATCGGTCGCCGGGGGAAGAAGCCGAGAGCCCGGCTGTCGCCCGGCTGCGGGAGTCGGTGGAAACGATCGTGAGGGAACTGGAGCGCTATCGTGACTGACGATATCCGGGCGCTGACGGCCCGCCTGGCAGAGGAGCCGGGAAGCCTTGCCTTTCTCGAGCTGGCGGAAGCGCTGCGCCGCCGCGGGCAGCTCGACGCCGCGTACAACGTGGCACGGGGTGGCCTGACCCGGTATCCCGGGCTGGCCGACGCGCACGACCTCATGGCCCGCGTCCTGAGCGACCAGGACGATCTGGCGGGCGCCTTCGACGCCTGGGCGTCGGCGCTGCAGCTCGACCCGATGCGCACCAGCGCCCTCAAGGGTATCGCATTCCTCTACTTTCGCGCCGGCGATCCGGCCGCCGCGCTGAACCACCTCGAACGTGCGCTGGAAGTCGATCCGGACGACGCCTCCATCCGTCAGGCCCTGGCGCGGGTCAGCGCCGACACTCGCCGGCCGGCCGCCGCGGCGAGCGGGTCGCCCCACGAGCGCCCCGACTCGCCGCCCGAGCCGACACCGGCCCGAGCGACAGCGGAGGACTCTGCGACGCGCGCCGGAGCGCCGGGGCCGTTCGATCACGTGGACAACGGTTCGGGGCTCCTCCTCATCGACGCGAGCGGTCTCCGGCTCGCCGGCCGGTTGGCGGCGGCCAATGGAGACGCCGGCGGCGACCGCGCGGCCGCCCAACTCGCCGGCGTGTCGCGCGAGGCGGCCCGCGCCACGCGCCTGCTCAAGCTCGGCGCGTGGCATGCCATCGCGGTCGAGTCGCCCGACGGTCACCTGGTGCTCACGCAGGCGAGCGCCGACACCGTGGTGCTCGCCGTGCGCGATCCGTCGCTGCCGCTGGCCCGGGTGACCATGCTCGCCGAACGTGCGGGTCGGAGCGCGCGAGCATGGCTGGAGGCGCAGGGATGACCGAGACGCAGACGGCGCTCGATCGGGTCACCCGCGTGCCAGGTGTTCGTGGCGCCCTCATCATCGCGGCCGCCGATGGGCTGGTCGTGGCCGAGCAGCTGATGGAGGACGTGGACGGTCAGGCGGTGGCGGCGCTGACGGGAAGCCTCGTGCTCCGCCTGGTGCGCACGGCGGAAAGCGCCGGCCTCGGCCGGCCCCGGTTCGTCCATCTTCGCGGTGTGGCCGGATGCGTGCGCGGGGCGCCAGGCGCGGACTTTCTCGTGCGGGCTGCGGTCGTCGGGCCCGACGCGAACCTGGGCCTCGCGCGGCTCGAGCTGCTCGAGGCGGCGGGGCACCTGGGCTGATGAAGGCGCTCGAGCCGTGGGTCGTCGAGCCCCTCGAGGCCTTCTTGGCGGAGAGCGCCGCGCGCCTCACGCTGCTCATGACCTCGTCGGGCCAGGTGGTGGCGCAGCACGGCTTTTCGCGCTCGCTCGACGTCATGACCGCGGCCGCGCTGGGCGCGGGCATCGTAGCGTCGACGGAGGAGCTGGCGCGGGTGACCGGCGCGGGCCGGTTCGAGGGTTTGGTGCACAACGGTCAGCGGCAGAGCTGCATGCTCGCGGCGTTCGCCACCCCGCGCGGGCGCTGGATCGGGCTGGTGGTGTTCGGCCCCGAGACCTCGGTGGGCATCGTCCGCCTGTTCTTCGATCAGATGGTGCAGCAGCTCGTGGCGGCGGCGCCGAGGGAGCTGGCGCCAGTGGCGCCGATGCTGGCGGAGAACTTCGAGACCGAGCTCGACGCGAGCCTCAAAGCACTTTTCGGACGGTAACGGTCATGTCCCTGGTCAACTTCACGGCACGCGAGATCACCTGCAAGATCGTCTACTACGGACCGGGCCGGTCCGGGAAGACGACGAATCTGCAGTACGTCTACGGCCGCGTGCCGGAAAGCCGCCGGGGCCGCATGGTGTCGCTCGCGACTCAGACCGACCGCACTCTGTTCTTCGACTTCCTGCCGCTCGAGCTCGGCAACATCTCGGGGTTCACCACGAAGTTCCAGCTCTACACCGTGCCGGGACAGAGCTACTACAACGCCACGCGCAAGCTGGTGCTGCAGGGTGCCGACGGCGTGGTCTTCGTGGGCGACAGTCAGGCGCGCCGCTTCGACGACAACCTCGAGAGCCTGCAGAACCTGCAGGACAATCTGCTGGCGCAGGGCGTCGACGTGCGCCAGCTCCCCGTGGTGTTCCAGTACAACAAACAGGATCTGCCGACCGACCTGATCCTGTCGCAGGAGGAGATGGACGACGCCCTCAACTTCCGTGCGGTGCCGAGCTATTCCGCGGATGCCCTGCACGGCGCTGGGGTCTTCGAGACCCTGCGCGGGATTTCCGAGCTGGTCCTCAAGCGGCTCGCGGTCGGGAGTCCGGTCGGATGACGGTCACCCTCAATCCGCTCTATCGCTTCAACACCCTCGTCGTGGGCGCCGCCAATCGTCTGGCCGTGACCGCGGCCAAGGCGGTGGCGGAGTCGCCCGGCACGGTGTACAACCCCCTCTTCGTGTACGCCCGGCCCGGACTGGGCAAGACGCACCTGCTCATGGCGATCGGCCACGCCGCGCGCGGCATCAACCCCGGGCTCGTGGTCGAGTATCTCACGCTCGACGAGTTTGTCGAGGCCTTTCATGCCGCGATTGCCGCGGGGCAGGGTGAGGCGTACCGCAAGCGCTTCCTGGACGTCGACCTGCTCCTGGTGGACGACGTGCAGTTCCTCACCCACCGGCGCGAGATGCAGGCGGAGTTGCTTCGCCTCACCGACGCGCTCCAGACGGCGAGCCGGCAGATCGTCCTGACCAGCGATCGCCCACCGGCAGAGATCGAGGCGCTCGACGAGCGCCTGATCCGCCGGTTCGCGGGTGGCCTCATCATCGACGTCGCCGCGCCGGATTACGAGACGCGGGTCGCGATCCTCCGCCGCAAGGCCGACGAGCGCCGCGCGATGTTCGGCGACGGCGTGCTCGAGGCGGTCGGCGCGCTCGACATCGACAACGTGCGTGAGCTACTCGGCGCACTGAACCGGCTGATCGCGTTTCAGGCCGTGAGCGACAAGCCCATCACCATCGAGCAGGCGCGAACGCTCGTTGGTGGAGAGACGGAGAAGGCCGGGCACGCCGAGCAGGCGTCCCGGTCGGAACGGGCGGAGCGAGCCGAGAGGCTCGGGCCGCCCGCGGCGGACGCCGCCGCGGCGGGCGGCGCCGCCGCGAGCGCTCCCGCACGCCACGCACCCGGACGCCACGCACCCGCGCGGAGCGAGCCCGCGCCTGCCGCGGCTTCCACCGCGACCGTGGAGGGCGCACCGTCGGCTCCGCTCCCTCCGTCCGAGTTCGACGATTTCCTCTCGGAGATCGCCGCCACCGTCGCGCAACAGGTCGACGCGTGGCGTGCCCGGGTGAGCGCCGCGATCCTGCGCTGGCAGGGCGAGGGTTACCGGACGACCCAGCTTGAGGCGCTCCTCGATCAGGACATGGTCAATGATCCCGAGCGAGCGCTGCGCGAGTTCGAGGAAGATGTCGAGCGGCTGCAGCGGCTCCGGGACGAGGCCACCGACCTGGCGCCGGAGCTCGCGGGATCAGCGGTCTTTCTCGATCCCTCCGACGTCCCCGCCGCCGAAGCGGCGCTCCAGCGCGCCCGCGAGGACGGCCATCCGCCGCCGGCGCCGTCCCCGCTCTGGCAACTGGATGGACTGGTGGAGACGCCTGCCAACCGCGTGGTGCTGGAGGCGGCCCGCGCCGTCGCCGCAAGCCCGGGCGATCGGTACAATCCGCTCGTCCTGGTGGGCGGTGCGGCTTCGGGCAAGACCCACCTCCTGCACGCGATCGGGAACGCGCTCGGCGCCGAGGGGGATCCGATCGCGTGCCTCAGCGCGCCGGAGTTCACCGGCGAACTCATCGAGGCAATTGACCGCGACGCCGTGTCCGGCTGGCGGGCCCGGTACCGCCGCGCGGCGGCCTTCCTGCTGGATGACGTGCACCTCATCGCCGCGAAGGACCGCACGCAGGACGAGCTGTTCGTGCTGTTCAACGCGCTGATGGACCAGGGGCGCCAGCTCGTCTTCACCTCCGCGGCACCACTCGCCACGCTCGACGGCGTCGAGGCCCGTCTGCGCTCCCGCCTCGAAGGCGGTCTCGTCGTCGAGCTGCCCGCCGCCGACCAGGCGGTGCGCGAGCGCGTGCTCGGCCGGGAACTCGAGCTCAAGCTGGGGGCAGCGGACCCTGAGCTGGCGACATACCTGGCAGCGCGGCCGGCAGAGTCGCTTCGCGTCGCGCAGTCGTTGCTGCAGCGGGTGCTCGACGCCGCCGCGGGGCGGGGAACCCCGCCATCGGTGGCGCTCGCCCGCGAGCTGCTCGAGCTGCCGACGCCGGAGGCACCCGCCCCACGGCGCAACGGGACCCGCTCGAGCGGAATCGTCGGCGCCGGCACGAGCGCCGTGCGCAGCCGCGAGAAGATGGTGTGGGAGTGGCCCGAGGTGGGCGATCGTCTGGTCGAGGAGTGGCGCTGATGGCGATCAAGGGCAGCCTCAAGGAGGCCAGTCTCCCGGACGTCATCCAGCTCCTGTTCCTGGGCCGGCGCACGGGCTGCCTGGCGCTGGCCGACCGCCACAACTTCGGGACCATCTACTTCGAAGAAGGACACATCACGTACGCCGCGATCGTGAACCGCCGCGATCGGCTGGGCGATATCCTCGTACGGAGCGGGCGTATCGGGGCAGACGAGCTGCAGGAGGCGATCGGGCGCCAGGAGGGCGACCGGGAGCACAAGCTGGGCGAGATTCTGGTGGAGCTCGGCGCATTGACCCGGGCCGAGCTCGAGAGCTACATGCGCCTGCAGATCGAGGAGGCCGTCTACTACCTGTTCACCTGGACCTCGGGCACCTTCAACTTCGAGGCGGGCGTGCGGCCGGAGCGGGAGGACTTCCTGGTCCGGATCAATCCCGAGATGCTGCTGCTCGAGGGCGCCCGTCGGGTGGACGAGTGGAGCCTCATCGAGAAGAAGATCCCATCGTTCGATCTCATCTTCTCGGTCGAGCCCGACCACCTCGACGAGTCGAACCCCGAGCTCAGCGCCGAGCAGCGCCGCCTGATCCCCCTGCTCGATGGGACGCGCGACGTGCAGGCGCTGATCGACGCGTCCGGGATGGTGGAGTTCGAGGTCGGGAAGGCCTTGTTCGGATTGATCACCGCGGGTTTCGCGCACCGGGTCGGAACGTCCGCGGCCGCGGCGCCCAAGGTGAACGACGGTCGCATCGACGAGCATCGGAATCTGGGCGTCGCGTTCTACAAGGCGGCGATGCTGGACGAGGCGCTGCGCGAGTTCCGCCGCGTGGCCGACCTCCGACCCAGCGACGCGAGCGCGCCGTTCTATCTCGGGCTCATCGCGGCCCGCCAAGGGCGGTGGGACGAGGCGGCGACTGCCTTCCGGCAGGCGGCCTCCTGCGCCGGTGCCAAACCCGCGGCGCTGCACAATCTGGGACTCGCGCTCGAGCGGCTCGGCCGCCTGGACGAAGCCGAGGCCGCCTACGGCGATGCGGCGGGTCGCGCGCGTGACGACGCCCGAATCATGCTCGGGTGGAGCGTCGTGGCGCTCAAGCGGGGTGAGCACCAGGTCGCCCAAGGCCGGCTCGAGCGGGTGCTGGAGCTGATGGGCGGACGGCCGGCGCCGCCGCTCTGGTATTGGGCGGCGACGCTCGCAAGCGCGGGGCTCGACGACGGGGCGGGCGCGCTCCGCACCGCACGGGCGGGTGCGGAGACCTACCCGGGCAGCGCGGTGCTTCAGAACAATCTGGCCGTGCTCCTCGAGCAGCAGGGCGACGCGACCGCCGCGGAGGCCGCGCTCCGCGCGGCGTTGGGGGAAGATCCTTCGCTGCCGCAGGTCTCGAAGAACCTCGCCGACCTGCTGTACCGCAATGGTCGCTACGACGAAGCGCGCGAAGCCTACGAGCGGGCGGCCAAGCTCGCGCCCGATCTGGGCGACGATCTCTATTTCAAGCTCGGCAACATCGCCTACAAGCGGCGCGACAAGGCGCTCGCCCGCCAGAGCTGGAGCCGCGCCACCGAGCTCAATCCGGGCCACGAACTGGCCCGGGCGAACCTCGAGATGCTGGACATGGCGCCGTGACGGCCGACGACGCAGCGTTCGCCGCATTGGCGCGCCGAATCGCCGAGACCAGCGGGTTCACGGTCGAGGCCTACAAGGACAAGTGTATCCGGCGGCGGATCGCGGTCCGGATGCGCGCCTGCGGCGTCCATACGTACGACGACTACCGCGTGTTCCTCGACCGATCGCCCGGCGAGGTCGAACGCCTGCGTGACGCACTCACGATCAACGTCACCCGCTTCTACCGGAACGCGGAGACCTGGAACCTGGTGCGCCGCGTCGTGCTGCCCGAACTGTTCGACCGGCCGCGCGTCGAGCTCCGCGCCTGGAGCGCCGGCTGCGCCTCCGGCGAGGAGCCGTACACGCTCGCTCTGTTGGCGGCGGAGTATCTGGCGCGGGCCGACCGGAGCGGCGAGCTCACCCGCCTCACGATCGACGCCACCGACATCGACCGCGCCAGCCTCGACCGCGCACGGACAGCGGTCTACCGGGCGGAGGCGCTGAGCGAGATGCCGCCCGAGCTGGTGGCGGCCGGGTTCGAGGGCACCGGCGACGAGCGCCGCGTCGTCGACCGGCTCCGGCGGCGGGTGCACATCCAGCCCCACGACCTGAGCCGCGAGGCGCCGCTCCGGATGGACTACGACCTCATTCTCTGCCGCAACGTCGTGATCTACTTCGATCGGCCCATGCAGGAGCGGCTCTTCGCTACGTTCTCCGGCGCGCTGGTGCGTGGAGGCTACCTCGTGCTGGGCAAGGTCGAAACCCTGTTCGGCACGGCGCGTGAACGGCTCGCGCTGGTCGATCCGCGCGAACGCGTCTACCGGCGGCCCGTATGAACGGCGAGATCATCGTCCGGGTGGCGGACCTCAAGGCCGGAAGCGGAGAGGACGTGCTCGTCACCCTCGGGCTCGGGAGCTGCGTGGCGGTGCTGCTCCACGATCCGACGGTGAAAGTGGGCGGCATGGCGCATGTCCTGCTGCCCTCGCCGGCGTTGAGTCGAATGGACGACAATCCGGCCAAGTTCCCCCAGACCGCGATCCCCCGACTGCTGGAGCTCATGGCCGCGCGCGGCGCGAGCGGCCGGCGGGTCACCGCCCGCCTGGTGGGCGGCGCGAGCATGTTCGCGGGCCTGGCGGCGCCCGGCACGATCCAGATGGGTGAGCGCAACGTGGTCGCCTGCCGGCACACCCTCAACCAGCACGGGGTCGCCCTGGTCGGCGAAGCGACTGGCGGCGACTTCGGCCGCACCGTCCGGCTGCGCGTGGCCGACGGCCGCGTGGAGATCTCCTCGGTGGCACATGGTGCGCAGATCCTCTGAGCCCTCGAGCGTGCTCGTCGTCGACGACAGCGCCTTCTTCCGGCGCCTGCTCAGCGACGTGGTGGACGGCAGCGGCGAGTTCCGCGCCGTCGCCACCGCGCGGAATGGGATCGAAGCGCTGCAGAAGGTGCACGACCTGGAGCCGGATCTCGTCCTCATGGACCTCGAGATGCCGGACCTCGACGGGCTCGGCGCCATCGGCTACATCATGTCCGAGTCGCCTCGACCGATCGTCGTGGTCAGCTCGTACGCGGGGCGGGGAACTGGCGCCGCCATCCGGGCCCTCGAGCTCGGCGCCGTGGATCTCGTGCCCAAGGAGGACGATCGGAGCGACCAGGCCATCGCCCGCTTCCGGGAGCGGGTGCTTGGGACCCTCCGCACCGTTCGGAGCGCGTCCATTCTGCGTATGCCGGTGCTCGCCCGGCCGGCGCGCGCGGCCCACCTGCACGCCCAGTTCGCGCTGCCCGGACGCGCGCGGCAGTGCGCCGCCATCGCCGCGTCGACCGGCGGTCCGCGTGCCCTGGCCGAAGTGGTGCCCCACCTGCCCACCGGCCAGCAGGCGGCCGTGCTCATCGTGCAGCACATGCCGCCGAAGTTCACCCACAGCCTCGCCGAGCGGCTCGCGTCGCAAAGTCGGCTGAACGTGGTCGAGGCGCAGCATGGCACGCCGCTTCTGGCGGACACCGCCTACATTGCGCCCGGCGACTATCACATGCGTCTCGCCGTGGGCCCCGACGGACTCCTGGTGGAGCTCGACCAGGAGCCCACGATGTGGGGCGTGCGGCCCGCCGCGGACCCCCTGTTCCGGAGCGTGGCCCGCATCTTCGGTCCCCGCGCCGTGGGCGTGGTGCTCACCGGACTCGGGCGCGACGGCGCCGACGGCCTGCGCGAGATCCGCGACGCCGGCGGCGTCGGGATCGCCCAGGATCGCGAGACGGCCACGATCTACGGGATGCCGAGCGCCGCCGTCCAGGCGGGGGGCGTGAACCACGTCCTCCCGATCGGCCGCATCGCCGCGCGGGTCGCGGACGAGCTCGGGCGGATGGCTCGGCCATGAGCGCCGGTGCCGGTCACCTTCTCGTCCGCGCGAACCAGCGGCTGGTGGGTCTGCCCCTGACGCAGGTGGTCGAGGTGCTCGATCCGGGAGCGGCGTTTCCCGTGCCGTCGACGGAGCCCGCGATTCGCGGCGTCGCCGTGGTGCGGGGCCGCATTCTGCCGCTGCTTCATCTCGGGGCGCTGCTCGAGGGCACCGGCTATCCCGATGCGAGGAGCGAGCTCGGCGTACTGATCGACTTGGCCGGCCGGCGCGTGTGCCTGGAGGTCGAGGCCGCGGAGACCGTGCTGTATGAGCCCGGACTGCCGGTCGCGCCGGGAGCGGGACTTCCCTGGGCCGCCGGCGTTGCCCGCACCGAGCACGGCCTCATTCCGCTGCTCGACCTCACCGCCCTTGGAACGCGCATCACGGAGGCCTCGGCCGCATGACCGGCACCGGCGACGACATCCAGCTCGTGAGCTTCCGGGTGGGTCCCCAGGAGTTCGCCCTTGACATCCTGCAGGTCGAGCGGATCCTGCGCCACGTCGCGCCCGCCCCGCTTCCCAAGGCGCCCGATTTCCTCGAAGGCGTGGTGCCGTACGAGGGCGGCGCGGTGCCGGTCGTGGACCTGCGGAAGCGCTTCGACCTCCCCGCGCCCATCCGAGAGGAGACCCGCCTCATGGTGGTGGACCTCGGCGAGCAGCGTGTCGGCGTGCTCGTGGATGAGGTGCGCGAAGTGCTGCGGGTCGACAGCACGACCATCACCGCGCCCGGGCCCATGGTGAGCGGCCTCGCGGCGGCCTACATCGCCGGGATCGTGTCCCGGCCGGAGCGGACCATCATCATCCTCAACGCACGCAAGCTGCTGTCGTCGACCGAACGGATGGCATTGACGGCGATGGAAACCTCGTCATGACCGAACCGTGGATCGGGACGCTGCGTGGCCAGTTCCAGGAGATCGAGGCCCGACTGACCCAAGGCGGTCAAGCGGCCGAGCGCGAGGCGATCAAGCGCGACATCATCGCGCTGTTCAAGCGGGTGGACGGCGCGCTCACCGACCTGGGCCAGATGAAGGAGGACATCCGCGGACTCGTCGACCGGTTCAAGCAGGCGAACGCCGGCGCGGTGCCGACGGCGCCGCAGTTCACGGGTGCGCGCCCCGCGGTTCACACCGACCACCTGGGCGCGTCCACCTACATCGAGAAGGGTTGGAGCCTGATCTCACTCGCCGACTACGCCGGGGCGGTCCAGGCGCTGGACAAGGCCCTGTCGCTCGCGCCCGGCGACGTCCAGGCGCAGTCGCTCCTGGGGTGGGCGCAGATGCTTCACGAAGATTACGACGATGCGCTGGGGACATTCTCCCGGGTGCTGATGAAGGAGCCGGCAAACGCGCTTGCACGCATCAATGTGGGCTACATCTGTCTTAAGAAGCGGATCTTCGGCGAGGCCATCGAGCACCTCTCGAAGGCCATCCGCCTGGACAACGATCGCAAGGCCACCCTCTACGCCCACTATTATCTGGGACTGGTGTACCTGGAGCGGGAGATGTTCGAAGACGCCCAGACCTTCTTCCGGAAGACCCTGAAACTGGGCCCGAACCTGATCGAGGCTCACTTCGAGCTGGGCCGCGCTCTCTGGTTCGCGGGCAGCCGCGACGAGGCGATGCAGGTCTGGGCGGACGGCCAGAAGGCCAACAAGTTCAATCCGTGGGCCAAGCGCTGCAAGGAGATGCTCGACGTGGCCGCCGCAGGGGGTGAGGTCCCGCGCAGCCTGGCGTCCTAGCGCTCGCCCTCCTGCTGCAGACCGGGCCGATCGCAGTGCAGGTCGGCCGGGTCACGGCCGTCGCATGGCCCGCACAACGCGCGGTCGCAGTCGAGCTCGCGCGTGTAGCCGATCGTCCCACCGAGTGGCCTGGCCTGGGCAGGCGCGATGCCGGCGCCCTTCGCCTCATCGTCGTTCCCCACGGACGCACGCTCGACTCGCTCACGGCGGGCCGCGCCCCGGCGTGGGGCGCCGCGGTCGCGCTCCCGGGCGAGCACACCATCCTCCTCCGCGCCGACCAGCCCGATCTCCTCCGAACATTGCGTCACGAGCTGGCGCACCTGGTGCTGCACGAGGCTGTACCGGGGAGGGTGCCGCTCTGGTTCGACGAAGGCTACGCCGCGTGGGCGGCGGGCGAGTGGGACCGCTTCGGGGGGCTTGAGCTCAATCTGGCCGTGGTCCGCGGTGATGTACCATCGCTTACCGAGCTCGATGGCGCATTGCGCGGCTCGGCCACAACGGCGGACGCGGCCTACGCGCTCGCGGCGTCGGCCGTCACCGAGCTCGCCCGCAGAAACCCCAGTGGGACGCTCGCCCCGTTGCTGATGCACCTGTCTCGTGGCGACGACTTCGACGCCGCGGTCCTCGCCACGACGGGCCTCCCCATGGGCCGGTTCGAGGAAGCTTGGCGTCGAGCGGTTCGGCAACGCTACACGTTGGGCCAATGGCTCGTCGCGGGCGGGGGCTGGGCCGTGATCGCCATCTTGGTCGTGTGGCAAGTCCGGCGTCGGCGCCGTCTCGACCGGGCACGTCGCGCCGCGCTCGACGTCGGCTGGGTCGTCAGCCCCGAAAGCGAGGATGGGCCTGAACTTGACCCATCCCAAAAACCGTGGTAGCGTCCTGCCTTATGCCCAATTCCCGCTCTCGGGCGACATCCCCAGGAACGGCGTCGGCACCACGACGTTTTCTGCTGGCGCGGCGAAACCTGGTGATTCTCGCGGCCGCCGTGCTCGTGCTCGTGGCGGGATATCTCACGCTGGCCGCGGGGCACGCGAGTGCCGCTGCGCTGCTCCTCGTGGTCGGCTACTGCATCCTCTTCCCGATCGGAATTGCGCTCTAGGGCGTGTCGGTCGTCACGGCACGGTCCCTGCGTTGGGGCGTTATTCGTCGGTTTCGGACGGAAGCGGTGCCTCTTCCGGGCGAATAGCTCAGCCGGTTCAGAGCGCCTGCCTTACACGCAGGATGTCGGGGGTTCGAATCCCTCTTCGCCCAGTCGTATCCGCGCGCACGCGCGGTCGTCGCAGGCCCACGGGCCGAATTCCTAGTGGAGGCTGAGGCATGTCTCTGTTCCGTCTGGTGACCCTCGCGGTGGTCGGGAGCGCGGTCCTGTCGCCGCTCGCGGCGCAGGGCATTCCTCGAAACGCGCGGCGGAGCTCGCAGCAGACCGTCAACGCCGCGCCCCGGTTCATGGTGGCCAACCCCTTCGCCTTCGCTTCGGCCGATTCGGCGCCGTCGGTGAAGATCGGCACGGGCCTCCGGGATGAAATGAAGGACATGGTGGGCGGCGACTATCAAGTCGTCGAACAGACCCAGATGAATCAGGCGCTCCAGCAGTACGGCTATCCCGTGGACGCGATTCTGAGTCCCGCCCTCGCCACCACGCTCGCTAAGAACATCCAGGCCCGGTTCATCGTGACGTCGACCATGAACAAGGCCCAGAACGGGCAGTTCACGGTGACCGCGCGCCTCGCCGGGGTGAACGACGACGCGGGCAACGTGGTGACGCTCACCCAGAATCCGGGCGAGCCGCCCGACGCCTTCGGGAAGCGGTTGGCCAAAGCGCTCGAACCGGCCGTGAAGTCGCTGGCCGACGCCAAGAGCTGTATTGACCAGCGGAGTGCCAAGCCGGACAAGGCGGCCGACGCGGCGAACAAGGCGCTCAAGACGCTCCCCAACAACGGACTCGCGGAATACTGCCTCGCGCTGCTCGCCCAGGACAAAAAGGCCCCGCGGCAGGACGTGGTGAAGTATCTCCAGGCCTCGGCCAAGGGCGACCCGCTCAGTCTGCCGGTATGGACCGCGCTCGCCACGCAGTACCAGGCGGCGAACGACACGGCAAACACGCTCGAGGCATTCAAGCAGATGCTCCGGGTCGCGCCGACCAACCAGAAGCTGCGCGAGGAGCTGTTCAAGTACTTCCTGCAGTCCGGGCATCCGGAGACGGCGCTCCAGGTGGCCGACGAAGGCCTGAAGCTCGATCCCTACAATGCGGACCTGTACGACCTCAAGAGCAACGCCTGCCTGTTCCTCAGCGACTTCAAGTGCGCGGTCGATGCGCTCGAGACGCTCTACCAGACCGACAGTACCAAGGCGGACACGCTCTTCTTCACGAAGATCGCCGCGGCCGCGGCCGAGCCCGCGGTACCCGACACGGCGAAGCTGCTCAAGACGGCGCGCACGCAGGCGGACTCGCAAAAGGTCCGGGCGGACGCGGCGGCGGGCGGCGTGGCCGACACCGCGCGCCTGCTCAAGTGGGCGCAGGTCGGCGTGCGGAAGTATCCGCAGAATCCCACGTTGCTGGGGTATCTGAACAAGGCCTATACCCTCACGGGAAAGACCGACAGCGTGGTGGCCGTGACCAACCGGATTATCGCGAAGGACACGACCGCGATCGTGCCGGCGCTGAGTGCGGCCAAAGCCCTGATCGACGCCAAGCGGCCCAAGGAGGCCGTGCCGTTCCTGGATTACGCCATCAAACACGGCGATCCTCAGGCCAAGGAGAATGCCGCCGCCCTCCTGTACGCGGGGGCCGCCCCGCTGCTCCAGCAGCCGCAAGACCTGCAGGGCGCCGCGGAACTGCTTCGCATGGCGGTCGGCGCGGCCAATCCGTCAGGCAAGGTGGCGCCGGCCGCGAACTATCTGCTCGGCCTCGCCACGCTGTTCCAGGTTCCGCAGATCGACCCGCAGGCGGAGAAGGGAAAGTCGTGCGATCTGGCCAAGCAGGAGGACGCGCTCCTGGGCGAGGCGGAGACCGCGCTCACGGCGGGCCGGGCCGCCAACCAGGACGCGGTGGACAAGAACCTCGCCATCATCAAGAAGTACAAGCCGCGCACCGCAGCCATGATGAAGGCGTACTGCAAGTAAGGGGGTTCCATGGCCCGGCGGGGACGTCTATATTCACCCCCGCCGTTCCAAGGGGCTGTAGCTCAGCTTGGTTAGAGTGCCGCACTGTCACTGCGGAGGTCGCGGGTTCGAGCCCCGTCAGCCCCGCTCCCTCTGTTGAACGTGCCACCCCGTCCCCGCGCGGACGGGGTGTTTCGTTTCCGAGCCACCCGATGCCGAGCCCGACCGACGCCGTCCCCATGCACGTCCCCGTGCTGCTGGCTCCCGTGCTGGCGGCCGCGGCCAGAGCCCGGCACGTAGTCGACGCGACCCTGGGCGACGGTGGTCATGCCGAGGCGTTGCGCCGTGCAGGGGCGGAGGTGCTGGGCATCGACCGGGATCCGGCTGCCATCGCCGTGAGCCACCGGCGGCTGGGCGACGATCGCATGCGCTATCTCGAGGCGCCGTACGCGTCGGAGGAGGCGCAGCGCGCAGTGGCCGAGTTCCGGCCGGACTTCGTGCTGCTGGACCTGGGTGTCTCGTCGCGCCAATTGGATGAGGCGGAACGCGGCTTTACTTTCCGACCAGGCGCCCCACTCGACATGCGGATGGACGCGGCCGGCCCGACCGCCGCCACCTTTCTCCATCACGCCGACGAAGCCGAGCTCACCCGAGTGTTCCGGGAGTACGGCGACGAGCGGCAGGCCCGACGGCTGGCCCGCGAGATCATGCGGCGGCGCGCGCGTCAGCCTTTGACCGTGAGCGACGATCTCGTCAACGCGGTGCGCGCCACGCTCGGACCGCGAGCCGGTTCGCCGGAATTCGCCCGGCTGTTCCAGGCCGTCCGCATTGCGGTCAATGATGAGCTCCGCGGCCTGGCCGTGGCGCTCCCGGCCTTCCGCGATGCTCTGGTAGCCGGGGGACGCCTCGCGGTGATCACGTATCACTCTGGCGAAGATCGGCTGGTGAAGCAGGCATTCAGGGAGTGGGCCAGCGCCTGCGTGTGCCCGCCAGGCCAGCCGGTGTGCACCTGTCGGGGGCATGCATTGGGCCGGCTCACGCCAAAGAAGCCGATCGTGCCGGATGCCGCCGAGGTGGCGGCGAATCCGCGCGCGCGCAGCGCGCATCTCAGGATTTTCCAGGCGGGCGATGCGTCTTAAGGGACGGCATTGGCTGATGATCTGGCTGCTCGTCTTCCTCGTCGTGCTCATTGCGATCACGACCCGGCAGACAGCAGGGTTCCGCGCCGCAGCGCGCGTGCGCGCGCTGCGGGAGGAGCGAATGGCACTGGAGGCGCGGCGCGGCGAGCTGGTCCGGCGGATTCGCGAGGCCTCCAGCCGGCAGGTGCTGGTTCCGATCGTGAGCCGTGAGCTGGGATTGCACGAACCGGCCGACTCGGAGTTCGTGCTGTTCGTGGTGCCGCCCGATGTCCCCGGACCGCGCTGATGGCCAAGCCGGCGGCTCGCATCGGGGCTATCCAGTTTGCCTTCGCCATCGGCATCCTCGCGGTGCTGACGCGGGCGGCGGAGCTCCAGATCGTGGAGGCGGAGCGCTGGGAGCGAGAGGCGGCCCGCCAGCGCACCGAACGCGTGGTTCTGCCGGCGCGGCGAGGGACGCTGTACGACCGTAACGGCGTTCCCCTCGCCATCACCCAGGAGTTCTATCACGTCGGCATCGCGCCGAACGAGCTGGAGGACGTTCGCTCGGCGTTCGTGCTGCTCGTCCGCAGCCTCGGCGTTTCGCCGGCGGCGCTCGACCGCGAGTTTCAGGCGCGCAAGCGCTGGATTTACCTGCACGGGCCATTCAACGCGACGCAGGTGCAGCCGCTCCGCGCGGTGCGTGGGATTCATCTCGCCGGCGAATTTCAGCGGTTCTATCCCTCGCGGGAGCTGGCACGGCCGATCATCGGCTCACTGTGGCCCGATCGGCCCGTGGGAGCCGCGGGACTCGAAGCCGCACTCGATTCGTTTCTGACGGGTACCCCCGGGGAGGCGGTACTCCTCAAGGGGCGCGACGGGCAGCTGTACGACTCCCCCAACCGGAAGACCCGCGATCCGGTGGCGGGCAACGACGTCACATTGACACTCGACGCCGAGCTCCAGGAGATCGCCGAGCGGGGCTTGGACGACGCGATCGCGCAGATGAGCGCCGAAGGCGGCGACGTGGTGTTCCTCGACCCGAACACCGGCGAGCTGCTCGCGCTGGCGTCACGCCAGGCGGCCAGCGGCGGCGCGCCGAGCGCCTCCACCTTCACGGACCCATTCGAGCCAGGCTCGACCGCGAAGTTGTTCACCGCCGCCGCATTGCTCATGCGTGGCCGGGTGACGCCGACCGACGCGGTCTCGGGCGAGAACGGCCTGTGGCTCATGCCGACTACCTCGACGGGCAAGACGCGGAAGATCGAGGACACGCACGCCCAGAGGGGCCCGATCACGCTGGCTCGGGCCGTGCAGGTGTCGAGCAACATCGCCATGGCGAAGTTCTCGCTCCGGCTGCGTCCCGAGGAACAGTTCGAGACACTGCGCGATTTCGGCTTTGGCACGCCGACCGGCGCCGAATTCCCCGGGGAATCCCGCGGAATTCTCGCGCTGCCCGACCGGTGGGAGCCGAACTACACCCGCGCGAGCCTCGCAATGGGATACGAGCTCGGCGTCACGCCGGTCCAGCTCGCAGCGGCGTATGCCGCGATCGCGAACGACGGGATCCTGCTCGCTCCGACGCTCGTCCGTGAAATTCACAATCCGTCGGGCACGCTGATCTACGAGCACCGGCCCGAGCCTGTCCGGCGCGTGGTCACCGCCGAGGTGGCGGCACAGCTCCGGGAATTTCTGCGAGAGGCCGCGGGAGAAGGTGGGACCGGAGAGCGTGCCCAGCTCACGAACTACGCGGTGCTGGGAAAGACCGGCACTGCGCAACGGTACGTGAACGGGCATTACGTGAACTCCCAGCACACGGCGTCGTTCGCCGCGATCTTTCCCGCCGATCACCCGCAGCTCGTGGTCATCGTGAAGATCGACAACCCCAGGGGCAACTACTTCGGCGGTCTGACCGCCGCGCCCGTGACCCGGACAATGCTGCAGCAGGCGCTGGCCTCGCGCCGGGTGGCGATCGATCGGGGCGTGCTCGCCACGCGCGACAGCCCCGGGCCAGAAGCGCCGCCGCCTGCCGACGCGGCCATGAGCGCGCCGCCGGTGGTCGTCACGCTTCCGTATCACCCGCCCCAGGAGAGCACCGCGCCGCGGCCGGTGCCCGACGTGGCCGGCCGGTCGATCCGCGAAGCGGCGCTCGCGCTCCACCGCCGCGGCTTCCGAGTGAGCTTGCGGGGACTGGGGCGCGTGACCGGCACCGTGCCCGAGGCTGGAGCGGTGGCGCCGCCCGGGTCACCGGTGTTGGTCCTCGCACAGTGAGGGAGTCGCCCAGATGAGAGGAATGCCATGGCCCTGAGCTGGCGCGAGCTGGTCGACGAGTTGAAGCGCACCGACCTCCTCGTGGCGGCACCTGCCGACGGCCCCGTGCCGAGCGGCGTGACCACCGACAGCCGGGCGGTTGCGACGGGGATGGTGTACGTCGCCGTCCGGGGCTCCCAAGCCGATGGGCATCGCTTCGTCGTCGACGCCGCGCGGCGCGGCGCCAGTGCGGCCGTGGTGGATGCCGCGCAGGGTGGCACGATCCCGGAGATCCTGGTCCGGGACGGGAGACGGGCGGCCCTCGCCCTCGGCCGGGCCTGGTACGGGCATCCGGGCCGGCATCTCACGCTGATCGGTGTGACCGGGACCAACGGCAAGACCACCACGACCGGGTTGGTCCGACACCTGTTCAATGCTGACGGCGCTGCGGGCAGCATCGGGACCCTCGGCGCGTTCGACGGGCGGGACGAGCCCGTGACCTCGACCGCGGGATCGCTCACCACACCGGGCCCGATCGATCTGCAGGCGACGCTCGCCGAGCTCCTCGCACGGGGGTGCACGCACGTGGCCATGGAAGCGTCGTCACACAGCCTCGACCAGGGTCGGCTCGACGGCCTGGAGCTCTCGGCGTGCGTGTATACCAATCTGACCCGCGATCACCTCGACTATCATGGCACGATGGAGGCGTATCTCGCGGCGAAGCTCAAACTGAGTACACTGCTCTGTCTGGACGGCGTCGAGGTCGTGAACCTCGATGACGGCGCCTGGGAGGTGCTCCCGCTCCGTTCGCCGCGCGTGACGTTCGGCGTGAATCCGGCGGCCGACGTGCGCGCGAGCGAGGTGGTCCTCGACGCGTCGGGCAGCCGATTCCGCCTGAGCGGCGTGTATGGCGGCGCGGACGCCTCCCTCCCCCTGCTCGGCGATTTCAACGTCAGCAACGCGTTGGCGGCGGCGGCCGCAGCGCTGGGCCTCGGTCGTCCGCTCGACGAGGTGGTGCGTCGGCTGGCCGCGTCGCCGCAGGTGCCGGGCCGGATGGAGCGGATCGCCACGACGCCGTGCACGATCCTGCGGGACTACGCCCACACCCCCGACGCGCTCGAGCGCGCGCTCGCCACGCTCCGACCGCTGACGCGCGGCCGGCTGATCGTGGTGTTCGGCTGCGGGGGCGATCGGGACAAGGGCAAGCGGCCGATCATGGGCCGCCTCGCCGCCGAAGGGAGCGACCTGGCAATTGCGACCTCGGACAACCCCCGGACCGAGGATCCGGGTGCGATCATCGACGACATCGAGCGCGGCATGGGCGGCGTCACCCATCGTCGGGTGGTCGACCGGCTCGAGGCCATCCATGTGGCGCTCGCGGAAGGGCGGCCGGGCGATACGATCCTGCTCGCCGGCAAGGGCCACGAGACCTACCAGGTACTCGGAACCGACAAGGTGCCCTTCGACGAGCGCGAGATCGTCCGCGCGGCCATCGGCGAGGCCGCATGACGGCGTGGACGGCCGCACGCGTACGCCGGGCGCTCGACCTGCCGCCCGGGCCCGACGGGAACAGTGCCTTCAGTCGCGTGCTGACCGACACCCGCGCCCTGGTGCCGGGAGCGCTTTTCGTGGCGCTCGCGGGAGACCGCTTCGACGGCCACGATTACCTCGAGGCCGCGGCGACGGCGGGCGCCACCGGCGCCGTGGTCCGCCCGGGAACGGCGGCGCCGCCTGGCCTCGTGACCTTCGAGACGCCTGACACGCTCAGGGCCCTCGGTCGGCTGGCCCATGCGCGACGAGGTGAGCTCAAGGGCCCTGTCATCGCCGTGACCGGCACCAACGGCAAGACCAGCACGAAGGAGATGCTGGCCGCGGTGCTTGCAACCCGGTATCGCGTGTATGCCACGCGGGCCAACCTCAACAACCTGATCGGCGTGCCCACCACCATTCTCGAGGCACCCGACGACATCGAAGCACTCGTCATTGAGGCCGGGGCCAACCTGCCTGGCGAGATCGCCCGGTACCGCGAGATCGTCGAGCCCACGTTGGCCATCGTCACCAATGCCGTGGAGGGGCACCTGGAGGGGTTCGGCTCGCTCGCGGGCGTGGTGGCGGAAAAGCTTTCGCTCGTGTGTGACGTGCCACTGGCGATCGTCGGAACCCAGCCGGTCGACCTGGCCTCCGGTGCCCGGACGCTGGCGCGGCATGTGCGCAGCGCGGGGCTCGATCGGGCGGACCTCACCCCCGACCGGGTCAAGCTCGATGTGGATGCCCGTCCAGTGCTCACCTTCGGCGAGGTCACCTTCACGCTCGCGGCGCGCGGGCTGCATCAGGCTGACAACGCCACCCGCGTGTGGGCGGTGGTGGAGACTCTTGAGCTCGATCGCGCGGCCGCTGCGCGGGCGCTCGAGTCGTTTACGCTCCCCGCCGGCCGGGGCGAGCTGCTCGAACGAGGCGGTCTCACGATCCTGAACGACTGCTACAATGCCAACCCACAGAGTTTCCGGTCGGCCATCGCCACGGCCCAAGCGCTTCGACGCGGCCGGCGGCTCGTGTTCGTCGCTGGCACGATGCGGGAGCTGGGGCCCGAGTCGGGTGCGCTGCACGCCGAAGTGGCGCAGGCGCTTGTGGAGCTGAATCCGGACCTGCTCGGTGCTGTGGGCGACTTCGTGACCGCGCTCGCACCCCACGCCGAGCGGCTGGGCGAGCGCCTGGTGACCGCGTCCGATCCAGTCGTACTTGGCCCCCGCATTGCAGAGCGGCTGGAAGGTGGTGAAGTCATCGTGCTCAAGGCGTCACGCGGCGTGGCGCTCGAGCGCATACTTCCGGCCCTCACTGTTCGCGGGGGCTCCTGATTACGGCGCGGGGGTTGCGCCGGACGTGCAGTCGTCTACGCCCCAGATCCGGAGGCGGTCGCGCGCGCGCGCGGCCCCGTCGGAGCGCCACCAGAAGTTACACAACCCTATAACACACGCCAACCAGCACAGGTACTACGCCGTGCGCTCCCTGAACAACCGCGTCACGTTACG
>JBQCGH010000025.1:0-9552 GCA_051955835.1 Gemmatimonadales bacterium | reverse complement strand
CGCGCTCGCACGTACTCGTCGTAAAACTCACGCTCGCTCGGCACCGGACGCTCCGGATGTCGCCGGCGCAGATGCTCCACGTAGGCCGCGTAATCGGGCATCCCTGCGATCCGACGCAGTGCCTGGAGCGCCCGTGCGACCCTAACCCACATAGGCGGTCTCCACGAACGGCGACTCGCTGACGACCGCCGGCCGCCGTCGGGTGAGCACCAGCAGCCATTCCCGCGCCGACGCGGCGACGACGAGCACCGTCACGATCATGAAGGCGAGCGCAACGACGGCATCGAGCCGATCGTTGAAGATGAGCCGCGCACCGCGCCCGGCCTCGACCGATCCGGCTGCGACCTGTTCCGCGGTGCGGGCCGCATGCGCCAGGAATCCGAGGCGCGGGTCGTCGGCGAAGACCTTCTGCCAGCCCGCCGTGAGGGTCACGGCCAGGACCCACGCGAGCGGTGCGAGCGTCGTCCAGGCGTACCGCGCCTTGCCGCTCTTGACCAGCACCGTCGTGCCCACGCACAGCGCCACCGCCGCGAGCAGCTGATTGCTGATGCCGAACAGCGGCCACAGCGAGTTGATCCCGCCGAGGGGGTCGTTCACGCCCTGAATGAGAAACCAGCCCCAGGCCGCCACGATGATCGCCGAGGTGAGCACCGTGCTGGGGTACCACGAGGTGCGACCCAGCGGCGTCCAGACGTGTCCAGCCAGCTCCTGCACCATGAAGCGTCCAACGCGCGTGCCGGTGTCCAGGGTGGTCAGGATGAAGAGCGCCTCGAACATGATGGCAAAATGGTACCAGAGCGCCATGAGTCCCTGGCCGAACGCGCCGCTCAGGATGTGCGCCATGCCCACCGCGAGCGAGGGGGCGCCGCCGGTGCGGCCGAGCAGGGTTTTCTCGCCGACTTCCGCGGCGAGCGCGGTGATCTGGTCCGGCGTCACGGTGAAGCCCCAGCCGCGGATCACCTCGGCCGCCGACTGCACGGTGCCGCCCAGCGCCGTGAGCGGGGCGTTGATCGCGAAGTAGATCCCCGGGTCCAGCAGTGCCGCGGCACAGAGCGCCATGACGGCGACGAACGACTCCATCAGCATCCCCCCGTAGCCGATCAGCCGTGCGTCGCTCTCCCGCGTCAGCATCTTGGGCGTGGTCCCCGAGGCGACCAACGCGTGAAAGCCGCTGATCGCGCCGCAGGCGATCGTGATGAATGCGAACGGGAACAGCTTCCCGGCGAACACGGGCCCGGTGCCGTCGATGAACCGCGTGAGGGGCGGGAGGTGGAGCGGCGGCAGCGCGAGGAGGATGCCCAGCGCGAGCAGCAGCACGGTGCCGATCTTGACGAAGGTCGAGAGATAGTCGCGCGGGCAGAGGAGCATCCACACCGGCAGCACGCTCGCCACGAATCCGTAGGCCATGACCGCGTAGGCGATGGTCGTGGCCGACCACGTGAACAGCGGTGCCAGCGTCGGCGATGCGGCCACCGACCGTCCCGCGACCAGCGCGACCAGCAGCAGCACCACGCCAACCGCGGTGGCCTCGAGCGTCCGGCCCGGCCGCCAGGCCTTCATCCAGAAGCCCATGAGCACGGCGATCGGGATGGTGCAGACGATCGTGAACACGCCCCAGGGGCTGTCCTTGAGCGCGTTCACCACGACGAGCGCGAGCACCGCGAGGAGGATCACCATGATCGCGAGCACCGCGACCATCGTGAGCGCGCCGGTGGCATTGCCGGTCTCCTCCTTCGCCATTTGACCCAGCGACTTCCCGTCGCGCCGCATGGAGGCGAACAGAATGGTAAAGTCCTGCAGCGCGCCTGCGAGCACGACGCCGATCACGATCCAGATGGTCCCCGGCAGGTAGCCGAACTGCGCCGCGAGCACGGGACCGACGAGGGGCCCCGGTCCGGCGATGGCCGCGAAGTGGTGGCCGAACAGCACCCACCGGGAGGTCGGCACGTAGTCCCGGCCGTTGGCGAGCCGCTCGGCCGGTGTGGCGCGCCGATCGTTGAGACCGAAGACACGTTCGGCGAGGAAGCGGCTGTAGAAGCGGAAGGCGATGAGGTAGGTGCAGACGGCGGCGAGCACGAGCCAGGCGGCATTGATCGTCTCGCCGCGGTGGAGGGCCAGCGCACCCCAGCCGGCGGCGCCCGCGAGTGCGACCACGAGCCAGACCAGTATCGGAAGCATATGTCAATTAACAGCGTGGCTGGGTCAGCGTACAGTGCGCGCCGCTTGCCGTCCTTCCGAGCGCGCCGTACCTTCGAAGTCCATGCCATTCCCCACTTTCGGTTTCGGCCACCGGCCCTCGTGGGAGTACGAGAGTCCGGAGGGAAGCGGAGCCGTCCTCGAGGAGCCCGAGCCGCAACCGGTGCGCGGCGGTTGGCGCGGCAAGGTCGCCCTCGTGACCGGCGGGGCCACGGGGCTCGGGCGGCACATCGCCATCGAGTTCGCGAAGCTGGGGTGCCACGTCGCCTTCTGTTATGTGAACATGCCCGGCCGCGACGTGAGCGAGCAGGCCTTGCTCACCGAGGCCGCCCTCACCGCGATGGGCGCCCGTGTGCTGGCGGTTCGCTGCGACGTGCGCGACCGCGCGGCCGTCGAGCAGTTCGTGCTCGAGGCCAAGCAGCGGCTCGGCGGCGTTCACTTCCTCGTCAACAACGCCGGCATCGCGAGCGACGGCGCCTTGTGGCGCCTCAGCGAGGAGGCCTGGCGCGAGGTGCTCGACACCAACGTCACCGGTGCCTTCAACTGCATCCGCGCCGTCGCCCCCACGTTTCGCGGGCAGCACTATGGGAAGGTCGTCAGCGTCAGCGCGCATCAGGCGCATCGGCCGGGCTTCGGCGTCGCGAATTACGCGGCGAGCAAGGCGGCCCTGCTGGGACTCACGCGCGCCGCTGCGGTGGAGCTGGGGCCGGCCAGCGTGAATGTGAACGCCGTGGCCCCCGGCTTCATCCGCACCGAGCGGATGGCCATGCTGCCGGCAGAGGTCATCGAGCGGGCGCAGAAGAGCTCGGTGCTCGGCCGGGTGGCGGAGCCGGACGACGTGGCGCACGTGATCTCGTTTCTCTGCTCGGAGTCGGCGCGGCACATCACCGGGCAGACGATCGTGGTGGACGGGGGGCTGTCGCTCGAGTAGGGGGTGCCGTTCCCGGAGCGAGGCGGCTCGGGCACGGTCCTTCGCTCATCCCGGATGAAGCGCCTCCTCCGCCGCCTTTGTCCCACCTCCCCCCTCGATTACTTTCCCGCCGTGCCCCGTTCCTCCCTGCTCACAACCGCCTTCGCTTTGCTGCTCGCGGCGCCACTGTCGGCGCAGCAATCCGGTCCGGTGCTGCCAATTCCGACCACGTCGTTCGGTGGGCAGCAAGTGGCGGTCATGCCGATCACCATGGTCGTGGTGGATCCGACCGTCGAATCGGACACGGTCTTCAATGGCCTGCGCGACCACCGCACGACCCTGACGTGGGCCGACTCGATCATCGGCGAGGCGCTCACCAACCGGGCGCCCGAGGTGAAATGGGTGATGCCGCCCAGGCTCCGGAAGCTGGCGCGACGCGCCCCTGGACTGGTCGATGATCCCGACCAGATGGGTCAGGCCATGCTGCGCTCTTCGCGACTCAAGGACCTGCCGGACCAGCTGCAGACCTCGATGCGGAACCTCATGTCGTTGGTGAACGGGCGCATCGTATTCGTGCCGGCAGCGATCGGCTACACCCGCGACGCGAACGGCCAGGTGCAGGCGCAGCTTTCGCTCGTGGCCGCGGACGTGCGCTCGGGCCGGATCTTATGGCGCAGCGTGCCGACCGGCGCCGGGCCTACTCCCGGCGCCGCGCTGGGCGCGGCCCTCGCCTCGGTGCTGCCGCTCGATCAATGACCTACGACGCGACCCTCATCCCGGGCGACGGCATCGGGCCCGAGATCACCGCCCAGACGGTACGGGTCCTCGAGGCCACCGGGCTTCGGTTCAACTGGGAGGAAGAGGTCGCCGGCATGGCCGCCGTCGAGGCGACCGGCACCCCGCTGCCCGACGCCACGGTCGAGAGCATCCGCCGCACGCAGCTCGCCCTCAAAGGCCCCCTCACGACGCCGGTCGGCACCGGCTTCCGCTCGGTGAATGTCGGGCTCCGCAAGGAGTTCGAGCTGTTCGCCAACGTGCGTCCGGCCCGCACCATCGTGCCCGGCGGCCGGTTCGAGAACGTCAACATCGTCCTGGTGCGAGAGAACCTCGAGGGTCTCTACATCGGGGTCGAGCATTTCGTGCAGATCGGCGAGGATCCGCGGGCGGTCGCCGAATCGATGGCGATCGTCACCCGGGCGGGCTGCGAGCGGATCGTGCGCTACGCGTTCGAGTACGCGCTCAAGCACCACCGCCGGAAGGTCACCATCGTGCACAAGGCGAACATCCTCAAGATGGTGAGCGGTCTGTTCCTCGAGGTCGGGCGGGGCATTGCGACGGAGTACGAGGGCCGGGTCGAGGCCAACGACCTGATCGTCGACAACACCGCCATGCAGCTCGTCATGCGCCCCGAGCAGTTCGACGTGATGGTCACCACCAACATGTTCGGCGACATCCTGAGCGACGAGGTTTCGGGACTCGTAGGCGGCCTCGGGCTCGCGCCCGGGGCCAACATCGGCACCAAGGCGGCCATCTTCGAAGCGGTGCATGGGAGCGCACCCGACATCGCCGGCCAGGGCGTCGCCAATCCGTCCGCGCAGCTCCTGGCTGCGGCCATGATGCTGGACCATATCGGTGAGCTGGCGCGCGCGCAGCGGGTGCGCGACGCGGTGGCCGATACCATCGTCAAGGACAACATCCGGACGCGCGATCTCGGCGGCTCGGCGACGACGGAGGAGTTCGGGCGTGCGGTTGCCCGGCGGGTTGCCTGAGGTCCCCTGCGCCAAATGTGAACGGCGGGTCCCGGGGCTTCCGTGGGGGGAGCTCTGCCCCGACTGCCTTGCCGAGCGCCGCCGGCGTGCAACCCGCCTGGCCCACCGCATCTCCCTCGCGGCGACGGCGCTGATGGCTGCGTACGTCGCGTTCCGACTTCCCGGCGATCCCACCTCACGGCTGTACGGGGCCGTCGCGGTTCTCGCCACCTACATCATCGTGCGACGGGTCGCGAGCCGCGTCGCCATGGAGTTTCTCCCCCGATGAGCACCGCCCGCGCGGCCGCCCTCGCCGTCTGCCTCGCCACGACCCTACCCCCCGGGGTCGGCGCCCAGACGTCACTCACCATCTACAATGACGGACGCGTGCTGGTGCGCCGGACCGTCTCCCTCGCGCTGCCGAAGGGCACGAGCACGCAACGCGTGACCCTCGGCGCGCTCGACCCGGCGTCGCTCTTCTCGCTTGACTCGACGGTGACAATCGACGGCCTCAGCTACGATGGCGCGGTCGACGAAGGCAGCGTGCTCCGGCGCTCGATCGGTCGGCGCGTCGTCTTCCGCCTGCCCCAGTCCAGCGACACGGTGAGCGCGCTGGTGCTGGGCGTGGACCCGCTTCGGCTGCAGCTCCCGGACGGCCGCGTGAGCTTCAGCCCGCCTGGCGCGGCCATGTACCCCGGCGACGTGGTCGTCGCCGACCCGACGGCCTCGCTCCGGCTCACCGGCCGGCGGGCCACCGATCGGCTCCGCCTGGGCTACTTCACCACGGGCGCCGCGTGGCGCGCCAGCTACCAGGTGGTCATTGGCGCGGGCGACGCGCGCGTCACCGGCAGCGCGGTGATCGAGAGCCAATCGCTCCACGCGGAGGATGCCGAGCTGCAGCTGCTCGCCGGCGCGGTGTCGCGGGCGGAGGAGGCGCCGCGCGCGCCGATGCCGCAGCTCGAAGACCGGATGGCCGCGGCGGCGTTCAACAAGGTCGCGACCGAGCAGCGGGTAGGCGAGTTCCACCTCTATTCGCTCCCGGGACGCACGACGCTGCTTCCGGGACTCACCAGCACCATCGCGTTGTTCGAGCCGGCGTCGGTGAAATACGAGCGGAGCTACGTCGTACGAGGCGAGGTGCCGTGGTGGGGCATGCTGCCGCAGCAGGGCGAGGAGAACGAGGTGCCGGTCGAGGTGTTCTACACCCTGCAGCGGCCACGGAAAACGGAATTCGGCGACCGGCCGCTCCCCGGTGGCGTGGTGCGGCTGTTCCAGGCCGACAGCGCCGGCCGGCCGCAGCTCGTGGGTGAAGCGAACATGGACCACACGCCGGCCGGCGAAAACGTACGGCTGGCTGCCGGGTCCGCCTTCGACCTCAGCGCGCGGCGCGTCCAGACCAGCTATGTCACGCGGCGCGACAGCACGAAGGCCGGACCGCGCACGGAGGCGACGGCCGGGTACCGGGTGACGATCCGGAACGCTACCGATAGCGCCGCCACGGTGGAGGTGAGGGAAGAGCGGGCCGGCGAATGGACCGTACTCGACAGCAGCGTCCCACCGGAGAAGCTCTCGTCGACGGTCACCCGGTTCCGCGTGAAGGCACCCGCCCGCGGCGAGACGGTGCTGACCTATCGGGTGAGAGCGGTGTGGTAGGAGCGGTGAGCGCTTACCGCTCACCGCGTCCCTGTTTACCTTGCTCCGCATGACCGAGACCGGCCTCACCGTCGTCCACCTTTCGGATCTCCATTTCGGCGGCTACGCCGACCTCGCCCAGATCGAAGCCCTCGAGGCTTTTCTCCCGACCCTCGGTGCGGGCGCGATGGTCGTGAGCGGCGATCTGAGCCAGCGCGCGCGACACGGCGAGTTCCAGGCCGCCCACGCGTTCCTCCAGCGGCTGCGGCGGTCCGCACCGGTGCTCGTGATCCCCGGCAACCACGACATCCAGTGGTGGCGCAGTCCACTCGGCCTCGCGGGCCAGGGCGTGAAGTACCGGAAGTACCGACGGTATTTCGGGGAGCTCACGCCAGTGCTCGAGATTCCGGGCGCGGTCATCGCCGGGGCCCTGAGCAGCTACGGCGTCGCGCTCGGATCGCTCACCTGGAACCTGCGCGACGTCGCGGTGAAGGGGCACCTGCCCGCGTCCGAGACGGCGCGGGTGACGGCGGTCTTCGCCCGCGCGCCGGCCGACGCCGTGCGCATCCTGACCGTCCACCACAACGTGCTTCGCGGCGCGCACTCGCATCGTATGGGCCTCGCCAACTGGCGGGGTGCGTATCGGCGGCTGCTCGCGAGCGGCGCCGACGTGGTGCTCTGCGGCCACGATCACCATGAGGGCGCCGGGCAGATCGACGGCGCGCTCGCCGTCAGCACGGCGGGCACGCACAGCTTCCGGACGCGCGGCGGGCGACCGTCGGTGTTCAACCTGATCCAGATCGATGGCCGGGCCGTTCACATTCGGCACTACCGCTGGGAGTCGGCCACGCGCCGGTTCCTCACCTCCGACGTCCACTCCTTCGCCCGTCAGGGCGCGCCGCGGGTCGCCGTATCGGTGGCCGGCGGCGATCAGGGTCCTTAGGTGCACGATCTGCTCGCCCACCGCCTTCGGTTGCTCGGCCTTCGCGACGTCGTCCGCGTCCGCACGCACACCAATCGCACCGTGATGATCACCCTGACCGCGCGCGGCGAGCTCCGCCTGCACCAAGGCTACGCGAGCGCGCCCGATCGGGTGCTTCGCGCCATCGTCCGGTTTCTCAACCCGCGGCTGCCGCGGAGCGTGCGGCGGCTCGCCGAGCGCGAGTTCCTCGGCTTCCCGGTCGAGTTGTACGCGCCGCCCCCGGCCCCCCGGCCCCGGGACCGGCCGCGCCCCGGCGATCTGGTGCTGCTCCAGCGGCTGAGCGCCGCCCACGAGCGGCTCAACGCCGAGTTGTTCAGCGGGCTGCTGGAGGCGATCCCGATCCGGCTCTCGAGCCGGATGCGGACTCGGCTGGGCGAGCTGACGGTCGATGTCCGGACCGGGCGACCGTCGGAGATCGCGATCAGCCGCCGTCACCTCGTCCGGCACCCGTGGGCCGAGGTGGAGCACACGTTGCTTCACGAGATGGTGCACCAGTGGCAGGCGGAGACCGGCCGACCGGTGGATCACGGACGCGAGTTCCGACGGAAGGCGCGCGAAGTCGGCATCCACGCCCAGGCCAAACGGCGCCTGAGCCTCGGCGAGCGCGGAGCCGGCGGCGCGGCTTCGGTGGAAGGGTCCGCGGAGGCGTAGCGCATCGGCTGCGTGTCGCCGCCCACATCCTGCCCGGCGCCGAGCACTATCTTCGATGCAACCCTGGAGGGCTCATGCGGTGGACACCCGGGGGTCGCAGCAGCGACCTCGAGGACGAGCGAGGCAGCAGTGGCGGGCTGGGCGGATTCGGCGGCGGGGGTATGCGCATCGGGCTGGGCGGCGCGGTCGTCCTGCTCATCCTCAGCCTCGTCTTCAAGCAGAACTTCTTCGCGCTGTTGAGCGGAGGCGCCGACACCGGCGCGGCGCCGAGCGCGAACGCGCCGGTGGCGAGCTCGCCCGAAGAGGAACGCGAGGTGCAGTTCGTCTCGTTCGTCCTCGACACGACGCAGGCCACCTGGGCCCGTCTCTTCCAGGAGCGCGGCAAGACCTACACGCACGCCAAGATGGTCCTGTTCCGCGACGCGATTCAGTCAGCCTGTGGCTTTGCCCAGACGGCAACGGGTCCGTTCTACTGCCCCGGCGATCAGAAGGTTTACCTCGACCTGGGCTTCTTCGACGAGCTCAAGAACCGCTTCGGCGCGTCGGGCGACTTCGCCCAGGCGTACGTCATTGCGCACGAGCTGGGGCATCACGTGCAGCAGCTGCTCGGCACCGAGGCGCAGGTGCGGGGCGCCGAGCAGCGCTCGCCCGATGATGCCAACCAGCTGTCTGTCCGGCTCGAGCTGCAGGCCGACTGCTACGCCGGCGTGTGGGGGCACGAAAGCCAACGCGACAGCATCCTGCAGCCGGGCGATCTCGACGAGGGACTGCAGGCGGCCGCCGCGGTCGGCGACGACCGCATCCAGAAGATGTCGGGACAGGCGGTGTCGCCCGAGTCGTTTACCCACGGCTCGTCCGAGCAGCGGGTGAGCTGGTTCCGGCGTGGCTTCGAATCCGGCCGCCCCGAAGACTGCGACACGTTCAAGAGCTGACGCGCGTGACCGAGCCAGCGCCAGTGCTGCTGTACGATGGCACGTGCGGCTTCTGCGCCGAGAGCGTGCAGCTCGTGCTCCGACACGACCGCCGCCGTACGTTGCGCTTCGCGGCGCTGCAGGGTGGCTTCGGTGCCGAGGTGCGGTCGCGCCACCCCGAGCTCGCCCGGGTCGACTCAGTGGTCTGGGTCGAGCCCGCGCGCGAGGGGCGCGGCGAGCGGGTGCTCGTGCGCTCGGACGCTGCGCTCAGCGTCGCGCGATATCTCGGCGGATGGTTCCACGTCGCTCGACTGGCGTCGCTGCTGCCGCGACCGCTGCGCGACGCCGGGTACAACCTCGTGGCGCGCCACCGGCACCGGCTGCTCGCGGATGGGCCGAGCTGCCTGCTGCCGCCGCCCGAAGTGCGCGAGCGATTCCTCGATCCGGTGCCGTAGCGGCCGCGCCGGACAACGAAGCGGGGGGGGGGGAAAAAAAAACCCCCTATTTTTTTTTTGGACACAC
>JBQCGH010000024.1:0-92791 GCA_051955835.1 Gemmatimonadales bacterium | reverse complement strand
GCGCCCCGGGCGCGGGCCACCGCCACCGACCAGAGAGTGATGCGCGCCGGCAGCGGCGTCAGGCTGGATACCACGTACGCCAATCCCCAGCCGGCGAGCACGCCTTGAATGCCGCCCAGGCTCGAGAGCACCACGGCCTCGATGAGGAACTGGCGCCGGATATCTGCGCGCCGGGCGCCAAGCGACTTCCGGAGCCCGATCTCGCGCGTCCGCTCGGTCACGCTCATGAGCATGATGTTCATGATGACGATCCCGCCCACCACGATGCCCACGCACACCACCGCCGGGATCGCGGTGAAGAGGAGCCGGGTGAGCTGGCGCCAGAATGCCACCAGGGCGTCGGCCTTGTCCACCGTGAAGTCGTTCGGCTCCCCGGGCCGAAGCTGGTGGGCCACGCGCATGGCCTCCTCGGCGCGTGCCATGGCCGGCTCGACGGCGTCAGCGCTCGTCATCTTGACCGAGACCACCGTGGTCTTGCGGCGTCCATAGAAGGACTCGAAGGTGCTGAAGGGCAGCATGAGGAACGCGTCGAACGACTGGCCCAGGACCCGGCCTTTCTTCTGCACCACGCCGGTCACCACCACCTCGCGCCCCGCGACCCGGATCTTCTTGCCGACGGCGGTGGCCGGCTCGTCGAACAGCTTCTCCGCGATATCGTACCCGATGACGGCCACCGGGCGGCGCTCGCGCACATCGGGCTCCGTGAGCGGCACGCCGGCGAGCATCCGGTAGTCCTGCACGATCTGGTAGGGCGGGGTGACTCCGAAGATGAGCACGTTGCCGACGGTGCGGTCGTGGTAGTCCACGTCGCTGATCGGCGTGGGCCAGCCCGACTGGAGTGCTACGGCCTCCGCGTCCGGGAGGGCGCGCTGCACCGTGGCGGCGTCCTCCTCGCTCACCAGAGGCCGTTTCGCGATGGCACGCACCTGCTCGTCGTCCAACAGCCCGACCGAGATCGGTGAGCGGCGCACCTGGAAGGCGTTGGTGCCCACGATCGCGCCGGTAAGGTTCTCCTTGACGTACGCATTCATTCCCTGGATCACCGCGACGACGACGACCAGGAACCCGACGGAGACGATGATGCCAAGGAGGGTAAAGAACGACCGGAGCTTGGCACTCCAGACCGCCTGGAGGGCCAGACGAATCGCTTCGAAGACGGGCATCGGGAAAAGATAGACGGAGAGGGTGGAGCGGGTCGACTCACGGTCCCGCGCCATCCTCGCTACCGTCTCCCGGCGCTGGGTCGTCTTCGGCTACTCGTATCGCAGCGCTTCGACGGGATCCAGTCTGCTGGCTTTGCTCGCTGGATAGAGTCCGAAGAGCACGCCGGTGAGCACCGACGCGATGATGGCGGCCACGACCGACGCGAGCGGCACGGTCGCCGGAATGGGGGTGGTGGACCGGATCGCCCACGCCGCCGCTGCGCCGAGCGCCATGCCGATGAGGCAGCCGATCAGCGTGAGGGTCGCGGCCTCGACCAGGAACTGGAACATGATCTCACCCCGGGTGGCGCCCAGGGCCTTGCGCACCCCGATCTCACGGGTGCGCTCGGTCACCGAGATCATCATGATCGCGACCACGCCCACACCGCCCACCATGAGGGCCACGCTCGACAGCGCGATCATCACCAGGAAGAACGCGGCCGTGATCTTGTTGAACGCGTCCAGCACCCGGTCCTGGGTCACGATGGCGAAGTTGTTGGCGTCGCCGGGACGCAGCCCGCGCGCCGTGCGAAGCGCTGCCGTCACTTCGTCCTGGGCGTCAAGCGTCGTCACGGAATCGGCCGGCATCACCGCGATCTCCATCCACCCGCGCTCGTAGTCCGCCACCTTCACGAACGCCGTGTGGGGAATGGCCAGCCTCGGCTCGTCCGCGTTGCTGAACAGGGAGGCGGCCTCGGCATGCAGCCCGATTACCTGGAACGGGACCCCGAAGATCTTGATCGTCTTCCCGAGGGGGTCGCGCTCGGAGAAGAGCGATTCGGCCAGCTTGTCGTTGATGACCGCGACGTGCGCGCCGGCGGCGTACTCGATGGGGGTGAAGCTCCGCCCCGCCACGATATCGCCCCCGTTCACCTGGAGGTAGGTCGGACTGAACCCGGCGATGGCGACGCTCGAGAGGTTCGAGCCGTCACCCCCGACGGGACCGTGGGTGTATTCACCGATGTTGACGTCCCGCACGGCCGGCAGACGGCGGATCATGTCCGCCTCGTCGGCCGTGACCCACGGCATGCGCCGCCACGGCGACAGCTCGTCCGATCCGTCCGACACGGTGAGCCCACCGTCGAAGTAGCGCTGGACGAAGAACGTCTTCGGGCCCGCCGACTCGAGGATCGCCGTGATGCTCCGGTTGATCCCGGTGATCGCCGAGCCCATGGCGATGACGACGGTCACCCCTATGGCCACGCCCAGCACCGTGAGTGCCGCGCGCACCTTGTTGGAGCGGACGGAGTCGAGCGCGATCACCACGCCCTCGGCCAGGCGGCTGAACAGCGTGGCCGGCCGCGCCGCGGTCACTCGACCCTCAGCGCGACGATCGGATCCAGCCGGGAGGCCCGGCTCGCCGGGTACACGCCCGCCGCGATGCCGACGCTCACCCCGAGGGCCATGCCCACCACCACCGACCATGGCGCCACCGCGGCCGGCAACGGCGTCGCCGCCTTGACCACGAAGGCCAGCGCCAGCCCGAAGCCGATGCCAAGCAGTGCCCCGGCGCCCGACAGCGTGGCGGACTCCACGACGAACTGCGCGAGGATGTCGCTGCGCCGGGCGCCGAGTGCCTTGCGGATCCCGATCTCCCGCGTCCGCTCGCTCACCGCCATCAGCATGATGTTCATGATCACGATCCCGCCCACTACGAGCGAGATCGCCACCAGGCCGGGCAGCGCCAGGAACAGGATCCGCGAGATCTTCTGCCAGGTGCCGAGGGCGCCTTCGGCCGTCTCGAAGTGAAAATTGTTCGGCTGCCAGGGCTTGAGCCCGCGCCGGGCGCGCATGAGCGCTTCGGTCTCATCCATGGCGCGCCGCATCATGGTCGGATTGTCGGTACGCACGATCAGCGCATCGAGGATGTTCATCGGGCAGATCAAGCGGCGGCCCTGGGCGCTGAACGGCATGATCGCAAACTTGTCGAGCGAGAGGCCGAACAGCGTACCCTGCTTGGCCACGACGCCGATGACGCGATAGGGAAGACCACCGATGTGGAGGGTCTTGCCCACCGGGTCGACGCCGGGCAGGAGCTTCTCCGCCAGCTCCGTCCCGATCACGACGACGGGCTGGGCCGTCTGCACCTCCTGCTCGGTGAACGCACGGCCGGCGGTGATCTCGTAATTTCGGATGGCGAAGTAATCGGCCTCGGTGCCGACGAGGAAGATGTCTTTCGCGACCTTGCCCTCGTAATGGACCGAGACACGGTCCTCGCAGAACTTGGCGAAGCTGGCCGGGGTCGCGACGCGCGCGCGGATGTAGTCGGCATCGGCGTAGCTGATACGCGGTCGCCGGCGCCACTCGAGCTCCACGGAGTCGCTCACCTCGCCGGTGGTGATGCTGGGTCGCTGGCGGAGCTCGAAGGTGTTGGCACCGACCAGCGTGTTGGCGAACCGGTCCACCATGTAGCGGTTCATCCCCTGCACGATCGAGACGACCGCGATCAGGAAGGTCACCCCGATCAGCACGCCGATCAGCGAGAAGAAGCTCTTGAGCTTCTGCGCGCGGATGGTCCGAAGCGCCATCCCTACGGCCTCGAACAGACGCATCTAGGCGGCCGCGCCCCGGGTCAGACGATCGCTCTCCACCCGGCCGTCCCGCAGCACCACGACACGCTCGGCGTGAGCGGCGATGTCCGACTCGTGCGTCACCATGATGACCGTCTGGCCCGCCCCATGCAGGTCCGCGAAGACCCGCATGATCTCCTCGCTGGTGACGCTGTCCAGGTTGCCCGTGGGCTCGTCCGCCAGGAGGATCGAGGGCTGGTTTATCAGCGCCCGCGCGATCGCGACGCGCTGCCGCTGGCCGCCCGAGAGCTCGTTGGGACGATGATCCAGCCGGTGCCCGAGGCCGACCTGCTCGAGCGCGGCGACGGCCCGGTCGCGGCGGTCCCGCGCGCGGGTGCCCGCGTAGACCAGCGGCAGCTCCACGTTGTGCAGCGCGGTGGCCCGGGGCAGCAGGTTGAACGTTTGGAACACGAACCCGATTTCCCGATTGCGGACTCGCGCCAGCGCGTCGTCCGACAGGCGCGAGACCTCCTCGCCGTTGAGCCAGTACTCGCCCGCCGTCGGCGTGTCGAGGCAGCCCAGCAGGTTCATCATGGTGGACTTGCCCGATCCCGACGGCCCCATGATGGCGACGTACTCGTTGCGACGGATGTCGAGCGTCACCCCTCGGAGCGCCTGGATGAGCTCTTCGCCCATGCGGTAGTCGCGCGCAAGGTCGCGGATACGGATGATCGCCGTCATGTCTGAGCGTCCTTCTTCGCCTTAGTCGTATCGATCGGCGTCACGCGGGCGCCGTCCTTGAGGTCGCGGATGGCCTGATAGGTGCCGGCCACGATCGTCTCGCCCTCGCGCAGGCCGCCGGTCACCTCGAAGTACTCGTCCCCGGCGATGCCGACCTTGACCGGGCGGAACGTCGCCACTCCGTCACGGACCACGAACACGCCCTCGGCTTCCTTCCCGAGCCGCTTGATCCTCGTGGTATCGATGTTCGGGTTCTCGTTCGGCACCCGTTCATGGTCGCGCACCGTGAGCGCGATGATCGGAATGCTCAGCGAGCGCGCGCGCGTATCGGTCACCATCCGGGCCGTACAGCTCAGGTCGGGGCGAATGTCGCGCGGCGGATTGTCGAGAGTCACCTCGACGTCGAAATCCACCGCGCGGTCGTTCGACCCCGAGGCGGTCTGGGTGTCGGTGAGCTTGGCGCTGTGGCTGATCTTCGTCACTCGCCCGAGAAAGGTCGTGTCGGGATAGGCGTCGATGGTGATTTGGGTCGAGTCGTTGGCCGCGAGCCGCACCACGTCGGTCTCGTCGACCTGCACCTTCGCGAGGATGACCGACAAGTCGGCGATGGTCATGAGCAGGCCGGTCTCCCGGCTGAAGGTGCCCGGTACCGCGACCTCGCCCTCCTCGACGGCCAGGCGCACCACGCGCCCCGAGATGGGCGACGTCAGGCGCGTCTTCGCGAGATTGTCCCTGGCCTCCTGAAGGCTCGCGCGGGACTGCTCGAGCTCCGCCTTGGTAGCCTGCCAGGTGGCCTGGGCCACGTCGTAGGAGGTACGCGCCTGCTCCGCGGCTTCGGGCGCGATGAGATTCGTCCCGAGCTGCGAGAGTTGGGCGGCCCGATGCCAGGCGCGCTCGGCCTGGTCGAGGTTGGCCCGCGCCTGGGCCAGGGTCGCCTGGGTGGAGGCCACGACGCCCTCCGCCCGCGACACGGCCGCCTGGTACTGGGCGGGGTCGATCTGGATGAGGAACTGGCCCTTGGTCACCAGATCCCCCTCCCGAACGGCGAGGCGAATGATCCGCCCCGTGATGTCGGCGCTGATGTCGACCGAGGTCTTCGCCTCGATCTTGCCGCTCGCGGTCACCGCGCTCACGAGGTCCCGGCGGCCCACCTTCTCGAGCCGCACCTCGGTGCCGGCGTGCTTCTTCTTCTGCACGCTGTACGCGATGCCGCCGCCGGCGACCAGCGCGATGCTCACTACGATCAACCCGACCTTCATCCCGCGCGACATGGGCGTTCCTCGTTAACGAAGGGGACGTCCGACCGCGGCCTCGAGCGCCGCGACCGCTTTGTGGTAATCGTACACCGCGTTCACGTAATCACCCTCGGCCTGCTGCACGGCGTTCTGCGCATCGGACACCTCGAGCGAGGTGCCGGCGCCCAGCCGGTAGCGGTCCTGCGCGAGACGGAGCTGGTCGCGGGCGGCCTCACGATTGGCCGCCTGCACGCCGATGGCCTGATAGGCCGTCTGCAGCCCGAGCCAGCGGGCGTGCACGTCGCTTCGCACCTGAAGACGCCGGGCCCGCGCATCCTCGTCCGCGTCCTGCTCCTGGGCGCGTGCCTGCGAGAGCCGGAGCGAGCGGCTGAAGCCGGTGAAGATGGGCAGCGAGATGCGCAGACTCGCCGAGAACGGCTGGGTGGTGTAATTGAAGGGGAAAACGTTGTTGGCGTTCCTGATCTGCTGGGCGATGGGATCCTGGAGCGCCGTACCGGTCGAATTGAGGCCGAACGGCCCGAAGCAATCGGTGAGCGGAAGGCCCACCGCCGCGCGCACCTCGTTGTTGGACTGGCACCCGGCCGACTGCGACTGCGCGTCGGTGAGGGCCTGGTTGACGAGAAAGCGGTCGTTGGTGAACTGCTGGGTGAATCCGCTCCAGCCGGCCTGGGCCTGCAGCGTCGGCAGGAACTCGCTCTTGGCGGAGCGCACCGCGAGCGAGGCCGCCGACTGCCGCGCCCGGAGCGACCGGAGGCCGGGGTTCTGCTCGTCGGCGAGCGCGAGCAGCGAATCGAGCTTGAACGTGGGCGCGGTGACCGCGAACGAGTCGGTGAGCGCGATCCGATCCACTTCGACCGGTGGCTCGACACCCATGCGGCGGAGCAGATCCAGCTTGGCTTCATTCTCCGCCTGGACCGCCCGAAGCAGGGCGACGTCGCTCTGACCCTTGGTCACCTCTGCCTGACGAACGTCGAGCAGGGTTGCCTGGCCCACCTGGTAGCGCGCCTTCGCCAGGGTCAGGAAATCGATGTTACGCGCCACCTGCTGCTTTGCTACGGCGACCTGCGCGGTCGCCTGCAATGTCGTGAGGTATTGCGTCGTGATGTCGGCCCGCAAAGCGACGCCAGCGCCGCTGATGTCCTCGTCGGTGGCGTGCTGCAGCGCCTTCTGCTCCGCGGGGGCGGTCAGGACCCGGCCGTCGAGCTGCCACTGCAGGGTCAGGTCGTAGCCCGAGGTCACGAAGGCCGAGGTCAAGTTGGTGAATCCGCCACCCAGGTTGGACCGGCCGCTTCCCGTATAGCCCAGATTCGAACCGGCGCTGATGGATGGCACCAGGCTGCCGTACGCGCTGCGGACACCCCAGCGGGCTGGACCGGCGTCGTTCAGGGTTTGTCGGTACGTCGGGCTGTTGGCACGCGCCTGATCCAGGGCCTCCTGGAGAGAGAGGGTGACGGCCGGTGCCGGAGTCGGTGGGGTCGTCGTATCCCGCCTCGCCGCCGTCGTGTCCTGCGCCGCCGCGAGGGCGGGCCACAGCACCAGCAGCGCGAGCGAGCGGAACCAGCGATTCATGTGCGGACCCTCGAGGTATGAGTGTGGCCGGGGCCTAATACGAACGCCGCGCCGCCGAGGTTTCAGGTTGCGACGAGATCGCGTTCTGTGTTGTGCGGTAACAAGTTGGGGGAGGAGACTACTCGGCTTTCGTAACCAAAGTGCCCTTCGCTGGAAACTCCGCACGCTCCAGCCGTCCCCGCGCGTCGGTGACCAGCGTTCCCGTGATTTCACCGCTCAGGGCAACCCGCGATGCACCCCCCGCGGTCCCCGAGTCGCGGCGGGCCACGAAGGTGACGCGTCGCCCGGAACGAGGAAAGATGCCGGTCAGCGTCCGACCCGCCGATGTCGCGAGCTCGGCCACCGGGTTGTAGAGCGAGAACACCTGATCGTCGAGCAGCACGACGTCGGGACCGCCCGGCAGCTCCCGGCCGGACTCGGAGCCCTTGGCGACCGTGCGGACGATGAGCCGAGCCCCCGAGCCCGCCGCCAGGATGACCGTGACGGTGCCTGCGCTCTCCACGTCGAGCTGGAACTTGGCGAGTGCGCTGTCGGGTGTGCGCTCGAGCGTCGCGGCGAGTCGGGTGGTCGGGCCGTTGGCGGGATAGCGCGCCGCGGCGATGAGGCTCGACCCCGGTAGGCCGCGGCCGCGAGAAGCGCGCAGGGTGAACTCCTCGCGGCCGACCTCCTGTCCGCTCTCGGTCACGACCAGCTTCGACTCGAGCGGCTCCTGCGCTGTTGCCCGCACCAGGGGCAGCAGCGTGATGAGCAGTGCGGCGGTCCGCATGAGCTCTCCTTCAAGAACGTCGGCCAACCGATCCTCCGGTCAGGCCGGCGTCAGGCAGTTTCGGATCCGGTCGAGGATGAATCTATACAGCAGCTCGCCCTTTTGGGGCGACGCGAGGCTGGGAAACCCGACCGAGCCTGGGGAGCCGGACGGCAGGCGTTTGGTGTGGCCGGGACGGTACCGTTGGAGCATCTCCGGCGTGACCGCGAAGTCGCGGGCGAGCTCCATGTGTACGACCTCGGGAGCGAGGTAGAGGAGCAGCGAGGTGTCGAGCTCACCCCCTTGGATCGGAGCGCCGGGCCGCTCGAGCAGCGGCCCGAAGTCGAGGCTGAACACGTCGATGACCTGGGCGGCGGCCTCGTTCGTACGGATCGTGCTCAGCGCCTCGAGGTGGGCCTCGCTCGCCTGTGCCGTGAGGATCAGAAACTCTCGGACGCCTGCCCCCTCCTCCCAGGACTCGATAAGTTCGTTCATGACCCGATGCAGCGTGCGACGCCGGAGCGACGCACCTCCCGGAAAGGCATGCGTGGGCGCGTGCACGCCGAACTCGAGCGTAGGGGCGCGGAGCATGCCGAACTCGGCCGAGAGATCGTCGGCCAGGTGCTCGACGATGATCGTGTCGCAGCCGAGTGGAAGGTGCGGACCATGCTGCTCGGTCGTGCCCACCGGGACGACGAGTGCGGGACGCTCCTCGAGCCGCTCGCGCACCGCGCCGGGCGTCATGTCTTTTATTCGCCAAGGCTGTCCGGATTGAGTCATCGCGCCTGGCCGTGGGTGGTGGCGGTCCTCGCCGCGATCGCTTCGATCGCGGAATGGTTGCGCCAGCCGACGAGCGTCTGGGTAGTCGCGGCATGCGGCGCGCTGGTCCTGCTCTGGCTGGTGCTGCGCCCGTTTGCCGGATGGAGGCGCGGGGGCCTGGCCGTCGCGGGTCTCTGGCTGGCAGCGCTGTTGATCCCGGCGCAGCTGCGTCTCACGGCCATCGAGCGGCACTGGCCGGCGCAACGCCAGGCACGGATCAACGCGGCCTCCGAGCGCCTCGCCGGCGACCTGCACTCGGCCTATCACAGGGCGGAGCGCCTTGCCGCGGCCGCCGCGGCCGCACCCCAAGCCGATCGCGCCGCGGCCTTCACGCTGCTCGATCGCCTGGTCCCCTCGGCCGGGCCCGAGATGAGCGTCGTCCTCCTCGACGCGGACGGCAGCCCGTGGGCCTGGGCTGGCCGCCATCGGCTGCCTCCGGCACCATCCGGTGACTCGGTCGGCTCCCGGGCGACTGGATATTACGTGGTGCTCGAGGCCAGGCGCCACACCGCGACGGGTCGCGCAGCCGTGGCGAGCGTCCTCGTCTGGGCCGACCCGGCAGTGCCCGATCGGGGACGCAGTCTGGCCGAGCTGTTCCGGCGGCGAACCGAGGTCGGGCTCACGGTGTACCCCCCGGATTCCGCGCCGGACAGCGCCGATGTCTTCGACTATCAGGAGCCGACTACCGCAGGACCGCGCCTCCTGTTCAGCGTACGGCCGATTCCGCCCGAGCAGGGCGCCGCGCGTCAGCTGGTCTACGATCGGGCCCGCCGGCTGGTCTCCTGGGCCACCCTGCTCCTTATCGGGCTCGCGCTCACACTGGCCACGCATCCGTGGCAACGGATCGCGATGCTGGCCGCGATCGTGTGGCTCGCCGTGCGCGCGCCCGTGGGCCCCGCGCTCGGACTCGCGCCGCCATTCTCGCCTGCGACCTTCTTCCGGCCATTGCTCGGTCCGCTCTCGGGCTCCGCGGGCGTACTGGGACTCACCAGCATGTTGCTCACCATCGGCGGCGTCTGGCTGTGGAGGCAGCGCCTGCCGCGCCGATGGCCCGGACTGATGCTCGGCGGCGCCCTCCTTCTCATGTCCCCGTACCTCATCAGCGGCCTTGGCCGCGGAATTACGCCGCCCGCGGACGGCGTTTCGATGGGGTTGTGGCTGAGCTGGCAGCTCGTGCTCATGGTGTCTGCCGCCGCTCTCATCGTGCCGACCGGGGCCCTTTTCCGAGGATCGGCGCTGGCGCCGCGCAGCTGGCGGCACATCGCGGCCGGTGTCGCGATCGCATTCGCCGCTTCGGTCATCGGTGTGCTCGTCTGGAGTCCGCGCGGCGGGTGGCCCGACTGGTACACGTTTTTGTGGACGCCGGCCCTGCTGCTCGTCACGCTGCCGGGGCCGCGCTGGGCGACGATCACCGGCATTGCCCTGGTGTCCGGCAGCTCGTCGGCGCTCGTGACCTGGGGGGCGGAGCTGGCGGGTCGGGTGCAAGTGGCGCAACGCGACGTCGCGCGTCTCGGGTCAGAGCCCGATCCGCTGGCGGTCCCGCTGCTGGAACGCTTCGGCGAGATGCTCCGGGACGTGCCCCCGCCCGAAACTGCCTCCGCCATGTATGCCGACTGGCATCGGAGTCCGCTCGCATCGCAGGGCTATCCGGCGCAGCTCGGCCTGTGGAGCGCCCGCGGCGAGCCGGTGGATGAGCTGGTGCTGGACTCGCTCGATCTGCCCCCCGCGCTGCTCTCGACCATGGTGCGAAACCTCCCGCCCAATGACTCGCTGCACGTGATCCAGCTTCCGCGGGTGCCCGGCATCCATTACGTCCTCCTCCTGCGGCTCCCGAACGACCGGGTGATCACGGCCGCGGTGGGTCCTCGGTCCGCGCTGGTGCAGCCGGGCCGCATCGGCCGGCTGCTCGATCCCGGCAGCCAGCAGACGCCCTTGTACCGCCTCGTCCTCGGGCCGCCCGCCGATCCGGGAACGCCGACGCCGAGTCCGCGGTGGCGGCGCGCGGGGTGGACGGTGCGGAACGCGTATCCGCTCGACCTGCCGGGAGGGACGCGGACGGTCCACGCCGAGATCGACCTGCGTGGGCCGGCGCCGCTCTTTGTACGCGGCGTGCTGGTGGTCCTGCTCGACGCCGCGGTGCTCGCGCTGCTGTGGCTTGCGGCGGAGCTGGTCGCGGGTGTCAGGATCCGGCGTCCGCCGTGGCTCGGCGTGACCCGGTCCTTCCGCATGCGGTTGGCCGTGACCCTCGGCGCCTTCTTCCTGCTGCCCACGGTCGGGTTCGCGGCATGGAGCTTCGCGCGCCTCGCCCAGGAGGTGCTGCGGAGCCGCGATCTTCTCATCACGCAGACGCTGCGGGACGCGGTACTGAGCGCCGGGGACCTCATGCGGCCCGATGCGCCAGCGCCTGACGAACGCCTGGCCGAGCTGAGTCGGCGGATCGACGCTGATCTCGCGCTCTACGTGGGCGGCCGTCTGGTCGGCACCAGCGCGCCTGTGCTCGAGGACTTGGGCGTACTCCCGCAGCTCATGGATCCGGACGCGTACGCGGCGCTCGCCATGGACGGCCGGCTCGAAGTGACGCGGGACGGCTCTATCCCGTCGCTCGCTGAACGGGTGGGCTATCGCGTGATCCAGCCAGGCGGGCCCGCGCAGATCGGAGTGCTGGCGACGCCGCAGCTTGCCGACGATCGCATGCTCGGCGTCCGTCAGCTGGATCTCGCGCTCGTGCTGCTGCTGTCCACGCTCGCAGGCATCGGGGCCGCGTTGATCGGGGCCCAACGCGCTTCGCGCGCGTTGTCCCGGCCGGTGGCCGATCTCCGCCGCAGCGCGCTGGCCTTCGGCCGCGGCCAGCCGATGGCCACGCCGATCGAGGCGCAGCCGCTCGAGTTCGAGCCGGTGTTCGGCGCGTTCGAGCGGATGGCGGCCGATATCCAGAGCAGCCATGACGCACTGGAGGACGCGCGCCGGCGCACGGCGGCGGTGTTGGCGACGGTGTCGACGGGGGTTGTGGGCGTCGACCCGGCAGGGCGGGTGCTTATTGCCAACCGGCAGGCCGCCGGCCTGGTCGGCACCGAGCTCGAGGAAGGAGCGTTGCTACCCGAACGGCTGGGAGGCGAGTGGACCGGCTTCACCTCGGCACTCCGCCGCTTCCTCATGCATCCCTCGGCAAACGACGCGGGCGAGCTCGAGGCCAACGGTCGGCGCATCGCCTTCCAGTTCGCTTCGCTGGGCCCCGAGCTCCGGGGTGTCGTCGTCGCGCTGAACGACGTGACCGATGTCTCCCGCGCGGAGCGCGTGCTCGCCTGGGGCGAGATGGCCCGCCAAGTCGCCCACGAGATCAAGAACCCGCTCACGCCCATGCGTCTCGGGATGCAGCACCTCCGACGAGTGTATCGGGATCGACAGCCGGATTTCGGCCGCACCCTCGAAGACACGGCCGACCGCGTTCTCGCGGAAATCGACCGGCTGGACACGATCGCGCGCGCCTTCAGCCGCTTCGCGGCCCCGGCCGGCGACATTCAGCCGCTCGACCGTGTGGACCTTCCGGCGGTCGTGGGGGAGGTGGTGCAACTCTATCGTCTGACGGAGGAGGCGTGCGAGGTCCGACTCACCTGCCGGCCGGATGCGTACGGCGCCGCCCGCGCGGACGAAGTGAAGGAGGTCGTGGTGAACCTGCTGGAGAATGCGCGGAACGCCGGCGCCCGGACGGTGGACGTGACGGTCGGCCCCGCTTGTGTGGAGGTCGCCGATGACGGGTCTGGCATCCCGGCGGAGCTGCTTCCGAGGATCTTCGAGCCGCGGTTCTCCACGACCACGAGTGGCTCGGGCCTCGGGCTCGCCATCGTGCGGCGGCTGGTCGAGGGCTGGGGCGGAGACATCGAGGTAGTGAGCGAGGCAGGGCGGGGGACCACGGTGACCGTGCGAACGGGCAGAACGGAAACCTGACGGAGTCATCGTCCCGGCGCTCCGCCAGCTTTTTCCTATCTGATTTTTCCGCTGAGCTGCGCCCGCATGGCCGCGGTGAGCGCGTCATCCTGCGACTTCGCGGCGCGCAGCACGACCAAAGCCGCCTGCAGCTGCCGGTCACTTTGCGCGCGCCGTCGCACCACGGTCTCGCTATCGTAGAACGCGCGCGTCAGCTCGATGGTGAGCTGCTCGCCGATGTACGGGGCGGCCATGTCGTAGGTGCCGCGGTCGAGGTGCACCCCGGCTTCCTGAAGGCGGGCGTACAGTGAGTCCCGTCGCTCCGGCGTGATCGCCATCGCGTCGTTCCGGTCCACGCCGGAGGCCTGGAGCTCGGCGGCGTAGCCGGTCAGGACGTCACGGAACCGGGTCATGTCGTCGCCGAGCCGGGCGAGCACCACGCGCTCGCCGTCGCTGCGAGGCGCCGATCGCACCAGCAGGTCGGGAAGAATCCCGCTCGCGTCGGGGACTACCCGGCCTTCGCTGGTGTAGAAGACACGTGGCCGGGAGCTCGGTAACCGGTTGCCCGGCCCGCCCGCGCTGTCAGGACGCGGACGCTGCACGGTCCGGCCGCTCGGCGTGAACCAGCGCGCCGTGGTCAGCTTGATAGCGACCTCGTCGCCGATGGGGTAGGTGGTCTGCAGCACGCCCTTGCCGTACGACGGCGTGCCAACCAGCACGGCGCGGTCATGGTCCTGCAGCGCTCCCGCCACCAGCTCGGCCGAGCTCGCCGTGCCCCGGTTGACCAGCACGGCCAGCCGCAGGTCATCCCAGCCCCCCGGCGAATCGGCCAGATAGCTCTTGACTCGCTTCCACGAGCGTCCGATCGACGTGGCCACCGTGTCGCCCGGCTGGAGGAAGAGCCCGGCCACGGCCACCCCCTCGCGAATCAGCCCCCCGGGGTTCGACCGGAGGTCGAGCACGAGCGAGGTCATCCCCTGCGCCACGAGCGTATCGACGGCGGCGCGAAGCTCATCCGCGGCTCCGTCGCTCATCCGCCGGAGCGCGATGTAGCCCACCTTGTTCCCCAGCAGCACGCCGGTGGACGCCGCCGATACGTGCACTTCGGTCCGGGTGAAACGACGGATCACCGGCTCGGTCGCACCGCGCGGCCGCACGAGGACGGTGACCAGCGGGCCGTCGATCCGTTGCAGTGCCTCTTCGACCCGCTCGGCCGACCAGCCCTTCGTGCTCTCGCCATTGATGCTGAGCACCTCGTCGCCCGGGGCGATGACGCTGCCGCTCGAACGGCCCTCCCAGCCTGACTCGCTCGGTCCCCGCTCGAAATCGACCTCGGTGCCGGACATCTGGCGCTGGTATTCGCGGTACGAGTCGCGAATCAACAGCTCTGCGTAAGGGTCATGCAGCGAGCCGACCAGCGCATCCGCGGCCCGCTGATAGAGGTCGCCTTCGCTGAGCGAATCGATGTAGTGACGGTTGATCGCGCCGACCACCCCTTCGAACAGCCGGGCCTGCTGATATACCCCGCCGTCAGGGGCAGGCTTGGGCCGGAGCAGCCACCCGCCGCTCAGGAAGGTGACAACGAGAATGAAGGCGAGGCCGGCCCACCGGGCACGGGGAAAGGATCTCATCATGCCAGAAAGCTCCCGCACAATGCCAGAAGATCCGCCGGATGCGGCGGCTGCGGAGGCGATACTGCGGTCAACGCACTGCAGCCCGTTCAAGCAGCAAGAGAAGGGCCGCCGGTCCTCCAGCTAGGCGCCTTCCCGGCCCATCGCCAGTACCATCATGGAGGTGACGGCCCGACGGCCTTGGCTTTTCAGATCAACGCGTCCTCGGATGAGCTCGAGCTGGCGCAGACCGCAGGTCGAGGATGTTGCATGCTTCGCGCGTGGCGGAATCCGCCTCGGTGAAATGCTCGAAGATCAGCAATCGTTGCGCGGCCGCGGTGCCGATGTTCGTAGGCGGTCACGTTGAGCCGGAGCGGCACAATGCGCGCAATCGCAGCCGAGGCTCGCGCCAGCACCACGCCGAGCTCGTGAATTGGACGGCGTTATCGAGCAAGTTAACCAGAATCCGACGCAGCCGCAGTGCATCCGGCATCCTCTCGGGCGCCGGTAACCCCGAATCTGAAGTCGGTGAAGTGCAGTAGCCCTTTTCGTACACGCCGAGGATTGCTTTGAAGTGCTCCCGGCGGAGCGCCGGCGAGCGTCGATCAGTGGCCCTGAGGGTTGGCCGGGTCGGCTCGGAGGGTCGAGTCGCGCCACACGTCGGCCGAGGCCACATGGCAAGCGCTGACGAACTGCTTGGTCGGATGCGACCCGCGCTGAAGCAGCGCGTGCAGCATCTCGTGCCGCACGAGCCACTCCTCGCCGAGGGCGTTCGCGGGCAAATAAATGCGGTTTCCCTGACGCACCCACCAGCCATGCGCGATCGTTCCGTTGAGGCCGATCGCGCCGCTCGGCGCGTCCACGGCATAGAAGGTGACCCGGCTCATGTCGCCCGTACGGCCGGAACACTCCTCCGTCTTCTGCCACCACTCCGTGTACAGGTCGAGCGTCGGGACCTCCCAGGCGCGCTCGATCGGCGCCAACGGCGCGCCGGCCACCTTGGGCACGGCGCAACCCGCAGTCGTCGACAGCAGCAGTATTCCCGTGAGAAGCCGGCGCATCAAAGTGACTCCTGGTCCTGGTCCGACTCGCGGCCGCGCGCCGCGACTACGCGGTCTGCGGTTCCCCGATCCTACCGGCGTCAGGACGATCCGCCCTCGGCCGGCTCCTGCCATAACGTCGGCGGAACCCGATCAGGTGCCGCCATGCTTTCCCGCGTCCGTTCCGCAGGCCTGCTCGGCATCGACGCCTATCCTGTGGACGTCGAGGTCGACATCAGCAGCGGTTTGCCGTCGTTCGCGACCGTCGGCCTGCCTCAGGGCGCGGTGCGTGAGGGCAGGGAACGGATCGGAGCGGCGCTCGCCAACGCGGGCTTCGTGTTTCCGCTCCGCCGGATCACGGTCAACCTCGCTCCGGCCGACATCCAGAAGACCGGCTCCGGTCTCGACCTGCCCATCGCCCTCGGCGTGCTCACTGCCAGCGGCCAGCTGTCCGACGAGGCCCTCGCCAGCCTGATGGTGGTCGGCGAGGTCGGGCTCGAGGGCGATCTGCGCCCGGTTCGTGGCGCCCTCCCCATGGCACTGGCAGCGCGGGCCTGCGGGTGTCGGGGCCTTCTCCTGCCGACCGACAACGTCTCCGAGGCCGCGGTGGTCGAGGGCCTCGAGGTTCGCGGCGCCCGCTCGCTGGGCGAGGTCTGCGCCTATCTCTCCGGTCACGCCGACGTGCCCACCGCCGGGGTCGATCTACCCGCGCTCATGGCCGAACGGCGCCGTGACGACTGCGACTTCGCCGATGTCCGGAGCCAGGCGGCCGCCAAGCGAGCGTTGGAGGTGGCCGCGGCCGGAGCCCACAACGTCCTGCTCATCGGCCCCCCGGGCGCCGGAAAAACCATGCTCGCCCGCCGGCTGCCGACGATTCTGCCGGCCATGACCCTCGAGGAGGCCCTCGAGACCACCAAGATCCACAGCGTCGCCGGGGTCCTCGAGCGCGGCCGCTCTCTTTGCGTCCTGCGACCGTTTCGGGCGCCTCACCACACCATCAGCGATGCCGGCCTGATCGGCGGCGGCTCGGTCCCCCGGCCGGGCGAGGTGAGCCTCGCCCACGGCGGGGTTCTGTTCCTCGACGAGCTGCCCGAATTCCGTCGCAATGTGCTCGAAGTGCTGCGTCAACCCCTGGAGGACGGTCTGGTCACCCTTAGCAGGGCCGCTCTAAGCCTGACTTTCCCCGCACGTTTCATGCTCGCGGCGGCCATGAACCCGTGTCCCTGCGGGTACTTCGGCGATGCTGTCCATCCCTGCCGCTGCTCGGATCTCGATGTCGATCGCTACCGGTCCCGCGTGTCGGGTCCTCTGCTCGACCGCATCGATCTTCACCTCGAGGTTCCGGCGGTGCCCTATCCCGAGCTCGTCGCGGGTACCGCCGAGGAAACAAGCGCCGTCGTGCGTGCCCGCGTCGAGGGAGCCAGGGCCCGGCAGCGGGAGCGATTCGAAGGCGAGCGTGGCGTCTATGCCAACGCGCATATGACGGCCCGGCATCTCCGGCGGCACTGCGCACTTTCGGGGTCCGTCGAGGCCCTCTTGCGGCAGGCGGTTCAACGCCTGGGCCTGTCCGCCAGGGCGTACCACCGCATTCTCAAGATCGCGCGCACAATCGCTGATCTCGACGGAGCCGATTCCCTGGACACCGGCCACGTGAGCGAGGCAATTCAGTATCGCAGTCTGGATCGGAAGAGAACCGCCGCCTAGCGGATGACATCCGGCACGAGGGGGCGGCAGGAAAGGTCGCACCGTGTACCGCTGAGCACAACCGTCCGGGCGGATCGATACCGCCGACCGCTAGTCGTCTGCGCCTGGAGGCCGCCGCTCGCGCTTGACCGCGGACCGACGGCGTTTGGCCTCGAGGCGTGCCGCCTTGGCCGCGCGGCTCGGCCGGGTGCGCTTTCGCGTCTTCGGCACGCGAAGGGCCTCCGCGACTAGCCGCGCCAGCCGTTCGGTCACCGCCTGACGGTTGCGGAGCTGACTGCGCGACCCACCGGCCACCACCCGCAGCCGCCCGGCGGTGTCGAGCCGGCTCGCCAGCCGTACCAGCAATCGCGTGCGCTGCTCGTCGCTCAACGCCGCCGATGAGGCAACATCCCACCAGACCTCGACACGGGTGGACGACGTGTTCACGTGCTGCCCGCCGGGTCCACCGGCTCGCGACGCGCGGAACTGCAGCTCGGAAAGCGGCAGGCGCAGCTCGGCAGAAATGTCCAGAAATCCGTCGTCGGCCATGCTCCAAGCTAACGCCTCCCGCGTCTCTCACTTGGTGGCGAACCACATTACGTTACTGGCCATGTCCAACCTCGACGCGCTGCGGCACTACCTGCTCGGCTGCGGGCGGGTGCTGTTGGGATATTCGGGCGGTGTGGACAGCGCGCTGCTCGCCGTCGTCGGGCGTGCGGCGCTGGCTCCGAGCCGCTTTCTCGCCGTGATCGGGCGGAGCGCCTCCTACCCCGAGGTCCAGTGGCGTGGCGCGGTGGAGCTGGCGAGGCGCTTCGACGTGCCTCTCCACGAGCTCGCAACCGGGGAGCTCGACGATCCCCGCTATCTCGCCAACGCCCCGGATCGCTGCTATTTCTGCAAGTCCGAGCTGTGGGCCACGCTCGCGAGCGTGGCCCGCGCGCGCGGGTACGACACGATCATTGACGGCACCAACGCCGACGACCTCGGCGAGCACCGACCGGGCCTGCGTGCCGCCGCGGAGTACACGGTGCGCTCGCCGTTGGCGGAGCTGGGCTGGAGCAAGCAGGCGGTGCGCGACGCCTCGCGCCGGCTCGGGCTGCCGACCTGGGATGCGCCGGCCGCACCGTGCCTCTCGAGCCGGGTGGCGTACGGCATTGCGATTACGCCTGACCGCCTGCGCCAGGTCGAGCACGGGGAGGCGTATCTGCGGCGGCTCGGTGTCCGTGGCGATCTGCGCGTCCGTCACCACGGCGACTACGCCCGCATCGAGGTTGGTGCCGCCGAGCTCGACCGGGTGCGCGGTGCGTGGGAAGGCGTCAACGCCTTTTTCGCTGATCTGGGCTTCGCCGCCGTGGAGCTCGATCCGGCCGGCTACCGTCGCGGTGGACTGCTGACGACACTGACGCGCTCGCCTCGCTGATGCGGCTGTTCGCGGGCCTCCCGATCGTCGACGATGCTCGCCGAGAGATCGTCGGGCTGCTCGACCGGCTGCGCGGCAGCGCATGGCCGGTGCGCTGGGTGCCCGACGACGGGCTGCATCTCACACTCAAATTCTTCGGCGAGGTGTCGCCCGAGCGGCTCGACGTCATCGAGGAGGCCGTTCGGATCGCCGCGCGGGGCACCGGCTCGCTCCCATGCCGCCTCGACGATCTGGGTGCGTTTCCAAGCCCGGTCCGCCCACGGGTGCTCTGGGTCGGCATCGAGGCGCCCGCCGCGCTGGAGCTGTTGTACGACCGGCTGGAGCGTGGTGGCGAGGCCATCGGCTTTCCGCCAGAGGGTACCCCGTTCCGGCCGCATGTGACGCTCGGCCGGGTCCGCGAGGGCCACCGGCTGCCGAGCGACGGCCTCGACGGCTTCTCGGGGGCATACGCGCGAGCGCCGTTCCTGGCCTCTCGCCTGGTGCTGTACGAGAGCCTGCTCACCACCCAGGGACCCAGGTACGAATCCCGACTCGCGTTGGAGCTGACGGCGTGAGGGGATGCCTCACGGCCCCCTTTCGCGTGCTCGGCTGTCTGGGCATGATCGCGGTGCTCACGATCGGGTGGCTCTATCGGGACAGCGTCGTGCGCGAGGCCCGTGGGCTCCTCGGCCGGGCGTGGGGGCCCTCGACACCCGCGTCGCGCACGGTGCGAGGACGGCCGGGAGCCCGCGCCCTCAAGGCGGCGGAGGCCAAAATCGACTCGCTGAATGGCTGGCGGGCGGACTCGATCGTGCTCACGCCTTCCGAAGTCGCGTCGCTCCTGGGCAAGGGGCTCTCGCCCGCGGTCCGCGGGGAGCTCGATTCGCTGGAGGTCGAGCTGCTCGACGGTGAGGTGCGGGTGCGTGCGCGACTCCGGACTGCCCGGCTGCCGCGGGATCTGCTCGGACCGGTGGGCGTCGTGCTCCAGGCGCAGGAGCCGGTCGAGGCGACGGGCCCGCTCCGGGTGACCGGCACGGGTTCCGGCGAGTGGCTGGTGCGCTCGTTCACCATTCACGGCGTTCCTGTCCCCGCGCCGGCGATCAAGCGCATGGTCTCTCATGCGATCGGCGGAGCCGACGACGGAGCCGTGCCCTGGAAGGTGCCCGCGGGTGTCCGCGCGATACGCCTCCGGCCCGGCACGGCGATCCTCTATGGAGCGCAGCGATCATGAGCCATCGGGTCCTCATCGTGGATGACGAGGCAGGGATCCGCCAGGCGCTGAAACAGGTGCTCGAGTACGAGGAGCTCGAGGTGCGCGTCGCGGCCTCTGGTGGCGAGGCAATCTCAGTGTACACCGAGTTCCGGCCCCATCTCGTCTTCCTCGACGTCAAGATGGCCGGGCTCGACGGCCTCGAAACCCTGAGCCGACTGCGCAAGCTCGACGCCCGCCCGCAGATCGTCATGATCTCCGGGCATGGAACGATCGCCACGGCGGTCGAGGCCACGCAGCGGGGTGCGTTCGATTTCCTCGAGAAGCCGCTCGACACCGATCGGCTGCTCCTGACGGTGCGAAACGCGCTCGCCCACGCGGAGCTGGTGGGCGAAAATGCCCGGCTGCGCGAGGTCACCGAGAGTCGTTATCAGATGGTGGGGACGAGCCAGGCGCTCGAAGCTGTCCGCGAGCGCATCGCGAAAGTGGGGCCGACGGCGGCGCGGGTGCTTGTCACCGGCGAGAACGGCACGGGCAAGGAATTGGTCGCACGCGCCATTCACGACGCGTCGCCGCGGCGCGGCCGCGCCTTCGTCGAGGTCAACTGCGCCGCGATTCCGGCCGAGCTCATCGAAAGCGAGCTGTTCGGCCACATGAAGGGGTCGTTCACCGGCGCGGTCGCCGACCGGGCCGGGAAGTTCGAGCAGGCCGATGGGGGCACGCTGTTCCTCGACGAGGTCGGCGACATGTCGCTCCCCGCCCAGGCCAAACTCCTCCGCGTGCTGCAGGAGGGCGTCGTCACGCGGATCGGCGGCGCCAAGCCCGTCCAGGTGGACGTCCGCGTTCTCGCCGCCACCAACAAAGATCTCGGACGCGAGATCCTGGAGGGGCGCTTCCGCGAGGACCTGCTGTACCGGCTCAACGTCGTCCCTATCGAGGTGCCGCCCCTCCGGGATCGGCTGGAGGACGTGCCGGCGCTGGTCCAGTACTTCGCCGGGCAGCTCGCGGCGGGTGCCGGCGTGCCCGGACGCCGATTCGACGACGAGGCCGTTGCGCGACTGTGCGAGCGTCACTGGCCGGGAAACATCCGCGAGCTCCGGAACGCCATCGAGCGCGCGCTGATCCTCGCGGCGGGCAAGGTCGTCACCGCGACGGATGTCGACCGGCTGCTCCCGCCCGACCGGCCTCCGGAAGGCCAGTCGCTGGAGGCCATTCGGGAGGAGGCGGAAAAGGCGTTTCTCATCCAGCAGCTGCGCCAGCGCGACTGGAACGTCACCGAGACCGCCCGAGTGCTCAAGATTCCCCGCTCGAACCTCTACAAGAAGATCGAGCGGCTCGGCATCACGAGGGCCATCGAATGAGCGATCAACCGAGGGACTGGGACCGCGAACTGGCCGACATCGATCGGGTCATGGCCAAGCAGAACACCGCGCCGGGCACCCCGGCGGGGCCCGTGCCGTCGCCGGGCACGCCGCGCGCGTTGCCCGCGGGGCCCCACCCCGTGCGGCGTCGCTCGGTCGCGCTCACCTGGTTCTGGGTGGCCCTCGCCCTCGCCCTCGGTGTCGCCTTGGCGATCTGGCCGTACCAGCGCGCGTGCGGGCTGCAGCTCTTCTTCTATCTCGGCGCGATCGGCGTCACGGCACTGGCCGGGCTGCTCGGCGCCCTGGCCAGTTGGTCGCATCGGCGCGCCGTGGCGCACGTGCTGTCCTTGATCGTCATGGGGTGGGCCGCCGTCGCCGCCGCGCGCGAAGTGTTGCCGCGCATCGGGTACGCGACCGAGGCGCGCACCTGGATGTGTGTGGCGCCGCCGCCGGCCAGGCCAGCCCCGGCCGCTCCTGCGCCAGCCCCCGCGCCCGCGGTCAAGCCGTAGCACGGAATCTCCATCGTCTCACCTTCAGCTCGGGACCCCATGGCCAAGACGTTCCGCAACCTCATCGGCGGTGAGTGGGTCGCGCCGCGCAACGGTGCCTATTTCGACAACCGCAACCCGGCCGACACTGAAGATCTCATCGGCCGGTTTCCCGATTCGGATGCCGCCGACCTGGCCGACGCCGTGCGCTCGGCCAAGCGGGGCTTCGGCCGCTGGTCGCGGACCCCGGCGCCTGCCCGCGGCGATGTGCTGCGCCGTGTGGGCGATCTGCTGGTCGAGCGCAAGGAGGCCATCGCGGACGCGATGACCCGCGAGATGGGCAAGGTGCTCGCCGAAACGCGCGGCGACGTCCAAGAAGGCATCGACACCGCGTACTACGCCGCCACCGAGGGCCGCCGGTTGTTCGGCCACACCGTGCCGTCCGAGCTCCGGGCGAAATGGGCCATGAGCTTCCGCCGTCCCATCGGCATCGTCGGGCTCATTACGCCGTTCAACTTTCCGATGGCGATCCCGACGTGGAAGATGTTTCCCGCGCTGCTCTGCGGAAATGCGGTGATCATCAAACCGTCCGAGGACGTGCCCCACACCGCGCACTTACTGGTCGAGATTCTGCTGGAGGCCGGGCTGCCACCCGAGGTCGTGCAGCTCGTGCACGGGCGAGGGGAGACGGTTGGCAAGGCGCTGGTCGAGCATCCCGAGGTGCCCGTGATCTCGTTCACCGGCTCGACCGACACCGGCGCCCTCATCGGCGAGACCTGCGGGCGCATGCACAAGCGCCTCTCGCTCGAGATGGGCGGGAAGAACGCGATGATCGTGATGGACGATGCCGACCTCGACCTGGCGCTCGAGGGCGTCTTGTGGGGCGCCTTCGGCACCACCGGCCAGCGCTGCACTGCCACCAGCCGGCTGTTGCTCCACCGGAAGGTGCACGACCGGTTTCTCCGGCGGCTCGAGGACGCCGCAGAGAAGCTGCGGCTGGGAGACGGCCGCGCCGACAAGACCGACGTCGGACCCCTCATCCACGAGGCCTCGCGGGAGAAGGTCGACCGCTACGTGGACATCGGTCGGCGGCAGGGCGCCGAGCTGGTGACGGGCGGCGCCGCGCCGGCGGGCAAGCTGAGGAGCGGCTGGTTCTACCGTCCCACCGTGTTCGCCGGGGTCCGGGCGGGCACCCGGCTCGAGCAGGAGGAGATCTTCGGCCCGGTGCTGAGCGTCGTGCGGATCGGCTCGTTCGACGAAGCGGTGCAGGTGAACAACGACGTACGCTACGGACTGTCCAGCAGCATCTATACGGGCGACGTTAACCTCGCATTCCGGGCGCTGCAGGAGTTGGACAACGGGATCACCTACGTGAACGCGCCGACGATCGGCGCGGAGGCGCACCTGCCTTTCGGCGGGGTCAAGGCGACGGGCAACGGCCATCGCGAGGGCGGGTGGGAGGTCTTCGACTTCTACTCGGAGACGAAGGTCGGGTACGTCGACTACTCGGGACGGCTCCAACGGGCGCAGATCGACACGTACGACGTGTAGCGCGCCGCACGGCGCGTGTGACGAATGACCGGTGCGGCGCCACGGGCGCGCCGGCCGGTTGCGCCCCGCTTCGCCGGAGAGTAAGGTTCGTCAGGTTCGTCTTCAACATGCAGTCCTTCCGAATGTGGTGCCTTGGGGACGGTCACGTGAATGCCGCGCGCTTGCACGAGTCCCCCGTTCAGTGTCGAGGTTGATTCACATGCGACCAATGCAGGTGGGTGCCGGCAGACGGGGTCCTTCGTTCGATGAAGGATCGCTCGACCAGTATCTCCGCGAGATCAGCCGCTATCCGCTGATCCCGCAGGAGGAAGAGGTCAGCCTGGCCCAGCGCATCCGCACGGGCGACGGCGAGGCGCTCGACAAGCTGGTGCGCAGCAATCTCCGCTTCGTGGTCTCCGTCGCCAAGAAGTACCAGAACCAGGGCGTGTCGCTCGCCGACCTCATCAACGAGGGGAACCTCGGACTCATCCGTGCGGCGCACAAGTTCGACGAGACCAAAGGCATCAAGTTCATTTCCTACGCGGTGTGGTGGATCCGCCAGGCCATTCTGCAGGCCTTGGCGGAACAGAGTCGCATTGTCCGCGTGCCGCTCAACCGCGCGGGTACGCTGCACCGCATCGGCAAGCGGTCGTCAGCGCTGCTCCAGGAGCTCGGCCGCGAGCCCACGCCCTCCGAGATCGCCGAGGGCATGGATATCTCGATGGAGGAGGTGCAGAAGACCCTCTCCATCTCCCAGAACCATCTGTCGCTCGACGCTCCGCTCACACCTGGCGAGGACAACAAACTCCTCGACTACCTCCCCGACACCCAGAACCCGGGCCCCGACTCCGAGACGTTCGAGCACGCCCTCACCGAGTCGATCGAAGAGGTGCTCTCGACGTTGAAGGAGCGCGAGGCCAAGATCCTCCGCCTCTACTTCGGCCTGGACGGGCCGGAACCCATGACGTTGGAGGAGATCGGCAGCCTGCTTGGCATCACCCGGGAGCGCGTGCGCCAGATCAAGGAGAAGGCCCTGAGCCGTCTCCGTCACGTGAGCCGGGCCCGCGCCCTCGAGAGCTTCCTGGCCTGACCCATCCCGCCACGCCGGCTTAACGCTGGCACCCATCTCCCGTCCGCCGCTCGTCTGTCCTGCACCCAACGCAGCACGAGCGGCACCGGCCGCGGGAGGAATCCGATGAACGAGACCCGGCGGCTCCGGGCCATCCTGCTGGCCACCGTCCTGGCCGCGACCCCCGCTGCCGCCCAGGCGAGCGCGGCCAATCCCTTCGGTTTGCCCCAGGGGTCCACAACGGAACTGGCCAGACCGCATCGGCACTATGCATGGCGGATGGAGCGCGGGATGAGAATGGGATGGCGCGGCGAGCGGGTGGCGCGTCACCGCCGCTGGCATCGCTCCCGCGAGGATCGGCTCCATGGCCGGGCCTGGGCGCGGCGCGGGGCACGATGGGAGCATCGTGGACGGCGGCCCGAGGCTCGGGAGTACAGGCGGCACCGCTTCGGGGAGCGCTGGCGTCAGGCGCACGGGCTCCGCCACGAACCGTGGCGCGCGCAGCGCCGCTGGTGGGGGGAGCGGTCACCGACCCACGGCGATGCGAGCCGCGGCGATCACCCGCGCGGTGCTGCGCCGCCGGGGCGTCATCGAGAGGACACGTCGGGCGCCGGCGGAACCCTCTGACCTTCAAGGGCGGGGGCGAAGTTTCCGCCGCCGCCCGGTCGCGTTACCCCTCCCGCAGAATTGCCTCGACCTGATCCCATTCGATCAGAAACGCGTCATGCCCCGAGGCGGACCTGATCTCGCGGTATCGCGCGTCCACGCCGGCCGCCTGATATGCCGCCGTCCAGTCGCGAACCTCCGAGGGGAGATACAGGATGTCGGTGTCCACGCCCACGCCAACCACGCACCGCACCCGCGCGCCGGTCTCGTGTGCCGCCGTCCGCAGGTCGCCCACGTCGTGGAGGTCCATCGCGCGCATGAGCGCGACATAGCTCGCGGCGTCGAACCGGGCCACCAGCTTGTCGCCCTGCCGGCGGAGATAGTGATCGACGTCGAACCGGCCCGGCGTTCGGGAGGACAGCCGACCGAACCGGTCGTCGAACTCGATGCCCGAGCGGTACGTGATCATCGCGAGCGCACGGGCGGCGGCCAGGCCTGAGGTGGGCCCCTGGCCGGGGAAATACCGTCCGCGGCGCCAGGCCGGGTCCGCCTCGATGGCCATCCGCTGCACCGTGTTCCAGGCGATCGCCTGGGCCGAGGCGGCGGCGGGGGCGGCGAAGACGACGAGCCGGTCGGTGGGCACCCTCGCGCGGCGGCCCCATTCCAGCGCGACCATGCCTCCCAGCGACCCGCCGGTCGCCAGCGCCAGACGATCGATCCCGAGGTGCGTGAGCAAGGGAACGTGCGCGAGCGCGAGGTCCGCCGGCGTCAGATCCGGGAACGGCTCGTCGTGCTCGCTCGCCCATTCCCGTGGCCCGGTCGAGCCGTAACAGCTGCCGAGCAGGTTGGCGGCGACGATGGCATGCCGGGACGTATCGAGCGCCCGGCCCGGCCCGATGAGCGGTCCCCACCAGCTCGCGACATCGGAGCTGCCGGTGAGTGCGTGAAACACGAGAATCCAGCCTTGCACGCGCGCCGCCTCCATGTCACCCAGCACGTGGAAGCGCAGGCGAAGTCCCGAAAGCGGGCGTCCGTCCGCCGTAACGAACGTCCCCAGCGAGAGGTCCTCGGCCGACGTCCCGCCGATCAACGCTGTCATGCCACGCACTCCTCCAGGCTGCTCCGCGCGTCAGGCATACGCCGCATAACCCGTGGCGCCGGGCGAGTCGATCGAGGCCAGCAGCACCGCATGGATGTGCCGCAACAGGGCGACTCCATCGGCTGAGCGTACCAAGAAGCTCGGCCCGTGATCTCCGCGCATCGTCCGGAGCACGTCGATCCCGGCCGCACTCGCCCCGTGGAGCAACGCCTGCGCGCGCGCGCCATCCCGGGGGTACAGCACCGCAGTGATGCTCGCGATGCTCCCGACGTCGAGCGGGCCCGCCGCGGCAGGGCCGCCGGGCGCGAGCACGACCGCGGCAGCGCCACCGGCCGCCCCCGGCCCGACGGCGGTGGCGGGCTCCCCATCGACGTGGAGCGACGTGAATCGAAGGGGGACCCCCTCCCGCTCCGCGCGATCGGCCGCATCTCGATGGATGACCCGTGCTCCGGCGTGTGCCAGGTCGGTCACGAACCGGTGGTCGACCCGGGGAATCGGCCGAGCCTCGGGGATCAGCTTCGGATCGGCCGTGTGAAGCGCGCCGGGATCCTTGACCAGCTCGCACCCCACGGCGCCGAGCGCCCCGGCGAGGGCCACGGCCGTAACATCGGAGCCGCCTCGTCCAAGCGCCGCCACACGGCCCCGGTACCACCCCTGGAACCCGGTGACCACCGGCACGATCCCACGGTCCAGCCATCGACGCACGCGCGCCGGCTGCACAGACAAGAGCGCGCCGCCTGCCGCGCGAGGATCGGTGCGGAGGCCGGCCTCCCGGGCCTCCAGCGCGATCGCGGGCACGCCGAGCTCGCCGAGGGCGAGCGCCAGGAGGGACGCGGCGACGATCTCTCCGCTGGTCACTACGCGATCGGCGGCCGGCGAGGTCGTGCCGGCGCCCACCCGACCGGACGCGTCCCGCACCTGCTCGACCAGCGACAGCAGATGATCGGTGACGCCACGCCGGGCGCTCGCCACCACCACGACGGGGGCATCGGCCCGGCGACGCACGACCCGCCGGGCCGCGGCCGCGATGCGCTCCGGTGTCGCGAGGGCATCGCCACCGAACTTGAGCACGAGCGGCTGCGTCATCCCGCTACTCCGGCCGTCGCGGCCCGCCGCGTCTCGGTTGCGGGCGTGTCGCCCAGCGCCTGGTCCAGGTCGGCGATCAGATCGCGGACATCCTCGAGCCCCACCGAGAGCCGCACCAGCTCGGGCGTGGTGCCCGTGGCGCGCTGTTGCTCGGGCGTGAGCTGCTCGTGGGTGGTCGAGGCCGGGTGGATGATCAGCGACTTGGCATCGCCCACATTCGCTAGCAGCGAGAACAGCTTGATCCTGTCGATCAGGGCACGCGCCGCCGCGTGCCCGCCTTTCACGCCGAACGTCAGCACACCGCCGTAGCCGCCGGTGAGATAGCGGGCCGCGTTCCGGTGCTCGGGATGACTCTCCAGGCCTGGATAGGAGACCCACTCGACGCGCGGGTCCCGCGCGAGCCACTGGGCAATCTCGAGTGCGCTGGCGGAATGGCGCTGCATCCGGAGCGGCAACGTTTCCAGGCCCTGCAGAAAGAGGAAGGCGTTGAATGGCGACAGCGCGGGGCCGAGGTCGCGCAGCAGCTGGACGCGAAGCTTGATGATGAAGGCGGCAGGTCCGAAGGCCTCCGTGTAGACCAGGCCGTGGTAGCTCGGGTCCGGTGCGGTGAACTCGGGGAACCGTGTGCGCGCCGACTCACTCGCCCAGTCGAACCGTCCGGCATCCACCACGACGCCGCCGATGGCGGTGCCGTGTCCTCCGATCCACTTCGTGGCGGAGTGGATCACGATGTCGGCGCCGTGTTCGATGGGCCGGATCAGGGTGGCCCCTCCGAACGTGTTGTCCACCACGAGCGGGATGCCGGCCGCGTGCGCGACCTCGGCCAGCGCGGCAAAGTCGGGAACGTCCAGCCGCGGGTTGCCGATCGCTTCGACGAAGAGCAAGCGGGTCCCGCCGTCGATCGCGGCCCGCACCTGTTCCAGGTTGTGGATGTCCACCAGCCGCGCGGTGATGCCCCACTTGGGCAGGGTGTAGTTGAACAGGTTGTAGGTTCCGCCGTACAGCGTCTGCGACGAGACGAAGTTGTCGCCGACCCGGGCCAGGTTGAGGATGGTCAGGGTCTCCGCGGCCATGCCGCTGGCCAACGCGAGTGCGGCGATGCCGCCCTCGAGCTCCGCGATGCGCTTCTCGAACACATCGCTGGTCGGGTTCATGATGCGGGTGTAGATGTTCCCGAACACCCGAAGCCCGAAGAGGTCGGCGGCGTGCTGCGTGTCGTTGAAGACGTAGCTGGTGGTGGCGTAAATCGGCACGGCGCGCGCATTGGTGGCCGGGTCGGGGACCTGGCCGGCGTGAATCGCCAGTGTGTCGGGGCGGTAAGACATGCTGCGCTCCTCGAAGTGGGAAAACGGAAGGCCCGAACCGCTCGATGGGAGTGGTCCGGGCCTCGGGTGCCGGGTCGCGGGAGACTACATCCCGCCGCGTCCACGCGCATGCGCCGATGACGCCGTCCACCCCGCGCCGGGGGGACAGGGCATCATTCGACAGCACATCGCGCGGTCCTGCATGCGGGCTCCCCTGAACGCTCGGAGAATCGAGGGCGGAACGACAACGCCCCCCGGCCTGGTGCGCTCGGAGGGCGTGCATCCGGCGCTTTAGCTCATTTGGTTCGCGCCGGAAACCGCCCGGCGCCGGCGGGAGCAAGTGGCCCTAAATCGACCGCCGTGGGGTGAGACTAGCGGCGGCCAAAAGGGTTGTCAAGCGCAGGGGGCGGGGTAATCCTTCCGCATTCCCCGCACCGATCGGTTCTTCCACCTCGCGACGCAACGCTCATGGCCAGCAATCCATCGTTCGACATCTCGACCGGTGCCGACCTGCAGGAGGTCGACAACGCCGTCAACCAGGCCCTGAAGGAGATCGGTCAGCGCTACGATTTCAAGGGCACGCACTGTACCATCGAGTTCGATCGCGCCAAGGCCGAGATTCGCCTGGCCGCCGACGACGAGTTCCGCATGGATGCGCTGTTGGACGTGCTGCGCGGACGGATGATCAAGCGTAGCGTGCCCGTGAAGAATCTCACCATCGGGGACAACGTGGCCGGCACCGGGCAGTCGGTGCGGCGCACGGTCTCGCTCACGCAAGGGATTCCGCAGGACGCCGCGAAGAAGATCATCAAGGCGGTGAAGGACGGCGGTTTCAAGAAAGCCCAGGCGACGATCCAGGGCGACGAGATCCGGGTCACGGGCCCCTCGCGCGACGAGCTGCAGGCGATCATCGCCCTGCTCAGGGCGCAGGACTTCGGCATCGAGCTCAAGTTTGGCAACTACCGGGGCTGACACCGGCCCGGCGCCCCTACGGCTGCCGCGCTGGACCGGCGCTGCCATCACCGCCGCTGCAGCGGCCGCCGTGCTGGTGGCGAGCTGCTCGCCGACCGCCGCTCCGCCGGCACCGACCCCCGTCCCAGCTCCGCCGGCCCCGCCGCGTCCCGCGCCGCCGACGGGACCGGCCATGCAGGTGCCGACCGAGCCGGTCGTTCGCGTGGGCCTTCTGGTCGGCGCGTCGTCGGCAACGGTGTCGAGCAGCGCGGGCCTGAGCGTGAGCGACCCGTCCGGCGCCCGCCTTGCCGAGATCCCGGCCGGGGAGAGCTGGCGCATCGCACTCGGGGGCGCGGGGCTCGTCGCCCTCGCGCCCGGAGGTGCCGCGACGATTCCGTCCGAGGTGCTTGAGATCACGTCGCTGAGCGCGAACGCACCACCGCTGCTGAACGGGCGCCCCTACCGGGGTACCATCATCGCGCTCCGCGACCGGACCGGCATCACCGTGGTCGATCGGGTCCCGATGGAGGCCTATCTCGCCGGTGTTGTGAGCGCGGAAATGGGCCGGCGGAGCCCCGAGGAGCAGGAGGCGCTGCGCGCGCAAGCCATTGTTTCGCGTACCTTCGCCCTGCGGAACCTGCGTCGCTGGCAGGCCCAGGGCTTCGATCTGTATGCGACCGTGGCCGACCAGGTCTACGGCGGAGCCGCCGCGGAGACACCAGAAGGCCGCGCTGCGGTGGACGTGACCCGTGGTCGGGTGCTGACGTACGGGGGCGCGCCAATCGACGCCTTCTTCTACTCAACCTGCGGCGGGCGGACGGCCGACGGCACCGAGGTGTTCCGCGGTGCCAACCGACCGTACCTTCGGTCGGTGCCGGACGTGGGCCCGGACGGCATCCCGTATTGCAGTCTCTCGCCGCGTTTTCGCTGGCACGAGGAGTGGACCGGCGAGGCGCTCCGCGCCACCTTGGGCCGCACGCTCCCGACCGTGCCCCTCGGTGGCTCGGCGTCGAGCGCGCCGGTTGACGTCAGCGAGATCCGAGACGTGCGCGTGTCGTACCGCACGGGTTCCGGGCGGGTGGGGCAGCTCACCGTCGCGCTGCTCCGGGGCGACGTGACCGTGGATGGCCCAGCGGTACGGCAAGTACTCCGGGCGGCAAATGGCGAGGTGCTTCGGAGCAGCAATTTCAGTCTCACGGTCACGCGCGACGGCGCACAGGTGACCCGTCTTGCCGCCGATGGTGCAGGGGCCGGGCACGGCGTGGGATTCTGCCAATGGGGCGCGGTGGGACGCTCCCGCGTCGGACAGGACTACCCGCAGATCCTCGCGGCGTACTATCCCGGCGCGGTCCTCGAGCGCCTCTACTGAGGGAGGGCCACCATGACGGCGAGCCGAACCACGAGCGAGCGACTTCGGGTGGGCGTGATCGGCGGGGGCGCGATCGCCCAGGTTGCGCACCTGCCCGCGCTCAAGAAGCGCAAGACCGTCGAGGTGCAGGCCATCTGCGATATCGATCTGCCGAAGGCCCGCGCGCTCGCCGACCGGTTCGGTGTCCCCGACGCGCTCGACGACATCGAGGACGTCCTGGGCCTCCCGGGCCTGCAGGCCGTCGTGATCTGCTCGCCCAATCACCTGCATGAATCCCACATTCTCGCGGCCCTCTCGGCCAACGTCCACATCCTGGTCGAGAAGCCGCTTACCATGTCCGCCGCGAGCGTGCAGCGTATCATGCGCGCCGCGGAAAAGCGCGACCGCATCCTCATGGTGGGCATGAACCACCGCTATCGGCCGGACGTTCAGATCGTCCGCAGCTTCGTGCAGAGCGGGGAGCTGGGTCGGGTGGAGAGCGTTCGCGGCAGTTGGCACGTTTTCCGCCCGAGTCGCAATCAGCTGGGCTGGCGCCAGCGGCGCGACCAGGCCGGGGGTGGTGCAATGCTCGATCTCGGGCTGTCCATTCTCGATCTGGGACTCTGGCTGGGCGGCACCCCGGCGCCGGTGCGGGTGAGCGCCTCCCTCGACGTGGCAGGCCGCGAGCGCGCGGTCGAGCAGAGTGGGAGCGCGTTCGTGGTCTGCGAGAACGGCATGTCGCTCTTCGTGGATGTGACCTGGCATCACCTGGGCGAGGGCGAGCGCTTCGGGGTCGGCCTGCGGGGCAGCAAGGGCTCGGCGGCGATCAATCCGCTGACCGTGTGGAAGGAGCTCCACGGCATGCCGGTGGACGTCTCGCCGACGGGATCGGTCAGCCGGGAGAACGCGTTCACCGCGTCCTACCGCGCCGAGTGGGCCCACTTCGAGGCGGCGATAGCGGGCGAGGCGAAGGTCGCGTCGCTGCAGGAGCACCTGGTCCTCCACCGGATCGTCGACGCGGTGTACAAGTCGGCGGAGGATGGTCGGGACGTGGTGCTGTGAGCCCGGGCCACACGAAGCGAATGAGGTGGTGGCGGGTGGGTGGACGGAAGTTGACGGTGCTGCTGGGCCTGCTCCTCACCGGTGCCACCGACGCTGCCGCGCAAGCCGCACTGCCCGCGTCGGCGGCTCGGCCCGCTTCACCGGCTCCCGCGGCGCTTCAGGTCTTCCTCATGACCTTTGGTCCCGGGCGCGAAGTGTGGGAGCGGTTCGGGCACAACGCCATCTGGATCCACGATCCGGTGCACGGTACCGACGAGGCCTACAACTACGGTCTCTTTGATTTCCACCAGCACAACTTCATTCTGCGATTCGTGCGCGGGCAGATGTGGTACTGGATGGCCGGGTTTCCGGCTCCGGATTACATCGAACAGTACGAGCGCAACAACCGCTCCGTCTGGGTGCAGGAGCTGGACCTCTCCCCCGGTGCTCGCGCCCAGCTGCAGTCGTTCCTGGAGTGGAACGCCACTCCCGAGCACCGCTTCTATCATTACGACTACTATCGCGACAACTGCTCGACGCGCGTTCGAGACGCGATCGACCGCGTCCTCGGCGGCGCCATCAGGCGCCAAACCGAGCACGTCGCGGCTGGAACGACGTATCGATTCCACACCCAGCGGCTCACGGCCAACGATCCGCTCATCTTCACCGGCCTGCTCGCCGCGTTGGGGGAGCGGGTGGACCTGCCGATCTCCGCGTGGGACGAGATGTTCCTGCCGCTCAAAATGCGTGACTGGGTGCGCCGGGTGACGATTCCCGGACCCGACGGCCGACCTCGTGCGCTGGTCCGATCGGAGCGGACCATCTTCGAATCGACGGCGCCCGCGCCGCCATCGGCGCCCCCGGACTGGGTCCCCTCGTACCTGGCGCTGGGCATGGCCCTCGGCGGCGCGATCTGGCTTCTGGCGGCATTCGCGCGAGCCAACCCCGCCGCGCGGTTCGGGTTTCTGGTCCTTGTTGGTGGCTGGGGCGCGCTGGCGGGGCTCGGCGGCCTGGTGCTCGCGGGGCTGTGGGGTCTTACCGACCACGTGATGGCGCGCTGCAACGAGAACCTGCTGCAACTCAATCCGCTCGCACTGCTGCTTCTGCCTGCGAGCCGGGCCGTCCTGCGCGGCGGCTCGTCCGCGCAGCGGTGGACCTTCCTCGCGTTTGTGGTTGCGGGACTCTCCGTACTCGGGCTCCTGCTCAAGGCCGTGCCGGGCTTCCGCCAGGTGAATGCGCCGCTCATCGCGCTCGCGCTACCGATCCAGCTCGGCATCGCCGCCGCATTCCGGCGACCCCAGCAGGGCACGGGTGACATGGCTCGAGGTGCGGCTGTTCGCGCGTGATCCGCGCATCCAGCCGGGCATCGGGGGCGGGCGTCGTTGGAGCGGAGGGGTAGGGCTCAGCGAAGACGCATGTCTGCAGAGCGAGAAACCGCAGAGCGAACTCCCTCAGGACGCTGCTCCCTCAGAGCGAAAAGCTGCTCCCTTCGACGGCGGCGTCCACCACCAGCCCCGGGGCGAGCCGGCGCGCGTGCGTCCGCGCATCGTCGAGTAGCCGATCAATCATGGCATCATCGTGCTCCGGCTCGTGGTGGAACAGCACCAGCCGCGCGCAGCGGGCATCTGCCGCCAGCTCGACCGCCTGGCGCGGGGTCGAGTGCCCCCAACCCGCGCGCACCTTGATGAACTCGTCCGAGTACATGGCGTCGTGAATCAGGGTGTCGGTACCCTCCAGAAACGCCACCAGGCGATCTCGCCAGTCCGCCGAGACCGAATAGCTGCCGCCAGGGCCGAGCTCGTTGTCGGTCACATAGGCGATGTCGCGTCCCCCGTCGAGCGGCTGAAGACGATAGCCGAGCGTCGTGCCCGGGTGGCGCAGCCGAAAGGCGTGCGCCCGAAAGTCGTGCAGCGGGACTTCGCCTTCGGCAATGTCGTGCACCTCGATCCGCGCGGCGAACGCCTCGAGCGGAACCGGAAACACGGTGGGATCCATTTGCAGCCGCAGGATGCCTTCGAGCGGAGTACCCTCCTGGGGAGCGCCATACACGCAGAATCGGTTGCCACCGCTGCTCAGCGGCTTGAAGAAGGGCAGACCTTGAATGTGGTCCCAATGGGTGTGCGAGAGGAGGATGTCTGCCGCGAGGGTGGGCCGGCGCCAGGACATGAGCTCGAGACCAAGCGAGCGCAAGCCGCTCCCGGCGTCGAGGATCACGAGCCGGCCGTCGGGCCCCGCAATCCCGAGGCAGGCCGTGTTGCCGCCGTAGCGGGTGGTGCGGGGCCCGGGCGAGGGAATCGACCCGCGCGTGCCCCAGAAGGTCAGGCGATGCGCCACGCCGGCCGGCCCGTGCGGAAGGGGAGCATGCTCCAAGCTCTCGCTCGGCGTGCCTGGCGGGCCACGTTCCCAGTCACCGCGTCGTCGTGACTGCCTTCACGCCCGGCGGGCGGCCAGCATGAGTGAGCGGCGATCCCGGAGCGTGATCTCCTTGCGAGTCACCTGGATGATGCCGCGCTCGACCAGGTTCCGCATGGTCCGTGAGACCGTCTCCCGACTCGAGCCGATCATCTGGGCGATCGTGTGGTGAGTGAGCTTGCGGGTGATCCGGTCGCCGCCCTCGTCGTCGGCCATGCGGAGCAGCAGGTGCGCCACGCGACCGTTGACGTCAAGGAGCACCAGGCTGCCGATCTTCTCGTCCGCCCGGCGCAGCCGGCGCGAGATTTCACGGAGCAGGCTGATCGCCACCTCGGGCGAGCTGCGCAGGCGGGCGTAGAAATCCTCCCGGCGCAACACCAGCAGGCTCGAGTCTTCCATGGCGATCACGTGGGCCGAGCGGGGCTCGTCATCGATCACCGCCATCTCCCCGAAGAAGCTTCCCTCGCCCAGCACCGACAAGATGACCTCCCGGCCGTCCTCCGCGATGATGACCACCTTGACTTGCCCTGCTGCCACCAGATACAAGGCATCCCCGGGGTCGTCCTCGAAGACGATCACGCTGCCCTTTGGATAGCTGCGCTCGCGCGTCAGATCGGCGAAGGCGGCAAGGTCACTCTCACCGAGGCCGGCGAAGAGGGGGACCTTGCGCAGAACTTCGATGGGTGCCAGGGCCACGCGTGCCTCCGAAAGCGGAAGTAGTTGCGGATACCATACTTGCGGTCAATATAGCTGTCAATCTCGACCGAGCGTGGGACTGGGCGGAACTTGGGAGTCGGACCGTGGGTTCCGCTCGCAGTAGACGGACGCGAGCAGCTGCAAGTGCCCGCTCCAAGTTGGCCTGCGACGCGCCCGCTGCCACCTGCTGGTAGTGCGCTCGAGAGGAGGCGCCGGCTCGACCAGAGCGCGCCGAAAAAGCGTCGGCGCCCTTCCATTAACCTCCGACCGCCGCTAGATTTACCGGCTACGCTTCAACTTGAGGAACTGGACGTGAAGCCCGATCTCCACCCGACCTACAAGAAGGTCACCGCCGTCTGCGCGTGCGGCAACTCGTTCGAAACCCGCTCGACGGCGGCTTCCATTCACGTGGAAGTCTGCGCGCAGTGTCACCCGTATTTTACCGGCAAGCAGCGCCTGGTCGACACCGCCGGACGGGTGGACCGTTTCCGCCGGAAGTACCAGACCGAGTCCGCCGCCGCCAAGGCGTAAGACATGGAAGGACGACTCCGCCAGGCGCTGCAGCGGGCGGAGGAAGTCGAGCGGCTCCTCGCCGACCCGACCGTCGCGCGGAATCCGGGACAACTGCAGGCGCTTGGCCGGGAGCACGCGCACCTGGCCCCCATCGTTCGCTTGGCCGATCGCCTCAAACGGTTGTCTAGCGAATTGGAACAGGCTCGGGAGCTCGCCGGCGAGGCGGATCCCGAGCTTGTCGCGTTGGCCAGAGCGGACATGAGTCGGCTGCCGCCCGAGATCGACGCCACCACGGCCGAGCTCCAGGAGCTGCTCGTTCCCCGCGATCCGCACGACGACCGCGACGCGATCATCGAGATCCGCGCCGGGACCGGTGGCGATGAAGCGGCGCTCTTTGCGGCGGACCTGTATCGGATGTACCAGCGCTTCTCGGAACGCCATGGACTTCGTTGGGAGCCGATCGCCTTGAGCGACGGCACGCTCGGCGGCCTCAAGGAAGCCATCGTTGCGGTGCGCGGCCCGGAGGCCTTCGGTCTCCTCCGACGAGAGTCCGGGGTGCACCGGGTGCAGCGCGTGCCGGCCACCGAAACGCAGGGGCGCATTCACACCTCGGCCGCGACCGTCGCCGTGCTGCCGGAAGCGGAGGACGTCGATATCAAGATCGAGGAGAAGGACCTCAAGATCGATGTCTTCCGCTCCTCGGGACCCGGCGGGCAGAGTGTGAACACCACGGACAGCGCGGTGCGCATCACCCACCTGCCGTCCGGCGTCGTGGTAAGCCAGCAGGACCAGAAGTCACAGCTTCAGAACAAGCTCAAGGCGATGGAAGTGCTTCGTGCCCGTCTGCTCGACCGGATGATCGCCGAGCAGGAGGCCGCGCGCGCCCGCGACCGCCGGGCGATGGTGGGCACCGGAGACCGGTCGGCGAAGATCCGGACCTACAACTTCCCCCAGAGCCGCGTGACCGATCACCGGATCAACCTCTCGGTGCACAACTTGTCCGACGTGATCGACGGCGACATCGACGAACTGGTCGAGGCGCTGCGCATGGCCAGCCGTCAGGAACAAGATGGTGGCTGAGCAGGCCGTGACGCGAGCATCGCTGCTGACGCGTGCGAGCTCACTGCTCGAGGCCGGCGGGATCGACGAAGCCCGCCGCGAGGCGCTCCGGGTTTGGCGAGATCTCGAGCCTCCGGATGGGCCGCCCTCGCCCGGGTTGCTCGATTCCGGTACCCGGCTCACCGCCAAGCACGCCGCCGCGTATCTCGCTGCGGTGGAGCGGCGCGCGGCCGGTGAGCCTCTCGCGTATGTGACCGGCTGGACCGGCTTTCGACACCTGACGCTCCGGAGCGACCGCCGCGCGCTCATCCCACGGCCCGAGACTGAGGGTTTGGTCGAGCTGGTGCTGCAGCGAGCGCCTCGGGGGCGCGTGGCCGACGTGGGGACGGGAGGCGGGTGTATCGCGCTGAGCCTCGCGACCGAGGGCCGGTACGAGGCCGTGGTCGGCGTGGACGTGTCACCCGAGGCGATCTCGCTCGCGCGAGAGAACCGACGAATCGTGGCCGGTCGACTCGAGCTCGTGCGCGGGGACCTCTGCGCGCCTCTGGGCGACGGGACGCTCGACGCGCTGGTCTCGAATCCCCCCTATCTTACGAGCGAGGAATACGGCTCGCTCGAGCCGTCGGTGAAGTCATGGGAGCCCGCCCAGGCGCTCGACGGCGGTGCGGACGGGCTCGCCATGCTGCGCCGCCTGGTTGCGGACGGGCGTCGAGTCGTCCGTCCAGGCGGGTGGCTCGCGCTCGAGATCGACGCGACACGGGCAAACCGTGCGGCACGGGACGCCGCGTTGCACGGATGGACCGAGGTGGCGATTCACAGGGACCTTTTCGGGCGCGAGCGATATCTGCTCGCGCGAAGGAGTGATGTCGGGTGATCTGGGACAAGGCGCAGGACCTCGGACGGCTCATCGGCCAGTCGACGGAGTACCAGGCGCTGCGGCGCGCCGAGGCGTCGCTGCGGGAGGACAAGGACACCGTGGCCAAGCTGGACCAGATCCAGACGCTCGCGCGCCAGGTGGACCAGATGGTTTCCTCGGGCCAGATGCCCGACCAGACCACCGCCGAGTCCTACGAGAACGCCGTGCGCGATCTCGAGATGAGCCCGGTCGGACAGGCCTACGTGGTCGCCCGCTCGAATTTCGAGAAGCTGATGGCCAAGGTGAATCAGCAGATCAGCGAGGGGATGGAGAAAGGCGCGACCAGCAGCATCATCACGCTGGGATGAGCCCGCGCGGGCTCTTCATCGTGCTCGTGGGGCCGGAGGGCTCGGGGAAATCGACGCTCGCGACACCGTTGGCCGAGCGCATGCGCTCGGCCGGCGTCGATCCCGTCCTGGTGCGTGAGCCCGGAGGCACTCGGGCCGGCGAGATCGCTCGGCAGGCCGTGCTCGACGCCGAGCACCCGGTGAGTCCGGTCGCCGAGCTCTTTCTCTACCTCGCCGCCCGGGCCGAGCTCGTGGCTACGGTGATCGGCCCGGCGCTCCGGGACGGTCGGGTGGTACTGTCCGACCGGTTTTCCCTCTCCACCGAGGCGTACCAGATGGCGGGCCGGGGACTGCCCGCCGAGACCGTGGGGTCGGCCAATCGGGCCGCGGCAGGGGGCCTTCGGCCGGACCTGACGCTGATTCTGGACGTCGCCCCGGAAGTGGGGCGCGCGCGACAGGTTGCGGCGGGGAAGCCACTGGACCGGCTCGATGCCGAGAGCCTGGAGTTCCATCGCCGGGTCCTTGAGTTCTACCGCGCGGTCCGAGGTGCGGGGATCCGCCATCTCGACGGGACGCAGCCGCCGGACCGCCTCTTGCAGGAGGCCTGGGAGGCCGTCGTGGCGCTCGACGAGCGACGTTTCGCCGCCGCACGGAGTTAGGTTTCTGGAGGTTTCCTCGCGAACGACCGGACGGCTTGGCCGGAGGCAGGATATGAAGCAGCGTTGGGGTCTCATCGTGGTGGTGGCGGTGATCTCGTTCCTGAGCGGCGGCTGGCTGCTTCAGCGCGGCGTGGCGAGTGGCGGCAACGTGTACCAGCAGGCGCGCCTGTTCGATGACGTGCTCGGTCACGTGAGCGCGTACTACGTGGACTCGATGGGCGAGACCGATCTCTACGACAAGGCCACGCGCGGCATGCTGGAAGAGCTCAAGGACCCCTATTCCGTCCTCCTCACCGGCGATGACTACAAGGCCCTGACCGAGCAGACCTCGGGGAACTACGCCGGGCTGGGCATTCAGATCGACGTTCGCGACGGCTGGATCACCGTGGTCGCCCCGTTGCCCGACACACCGGCCGAGCGGGCCGGCGTCACGACCGGCGATCAGATCATCGAGGTGGACGGAAAGTCCACCGAAGGCTGGAAGAACGATCAGGCGGTGAAGGCGTTGCGCGGCGATCCCGGCAGCAAGGTCGCGATCACGGTGCGCCGCTCGGGCGTGGCCGATCCGATCAAGTTCAATCTCACCCGCGCGCAGATCCACATCCGTTCGGTGCCGCCGGGCACGATGTTCGACGCGGGCGTGGGCTACATCTCGCTCAACCCTGTCGCGGAAACGTCGGCGGACGAGCTCAAGTCCGAGATCACCAGCATGAAGGGGAAGGGGATGAAGTCGCTCATCCTCGACCTGCGGTACAACCCCGGCGGCCTGCTGGATCAGGGCATCCAGGTCGCCGATCTCTTCCTGGACCAGAAGCAGGAGATCGTCGCGACGCGTGGGCGCGCCCGGGGCTCGACGAAGGAGTTCTACGACGAGGCCAAGCAGGCGTGGCCGGAGCTCCCCATCGTCGTTCTGGTGAACGATGGCACGGCCAGCGCTGCGGAGATTATCGCCGGCGCGCTGCAGGACCACGATCGCGCGGTGGTGGTCGGCACCCCCACGTTCGGCAAGGGCCTGGTGCAGACGCTGTTCCCGTTGGGCGATGGGGTCGCGCTGAAGCTTACGACGGCGCGCTGGTACACCCCGAGCGGGCGCACCATCCAGCGCACCGCGAAGAACGAGGAAGATCAGGCGCTACAGGCGGCGAGCGAGGCGGGCGATACCATTCCGGGACTGCCCGACAAGGAACATTCCGACTCCGCGATCCAGAGCCGCCCGGTCTACCACACCGACGCGGGTCGGGTCGTCCGGGGCGGCGGCGGGATCGTGCCCGACCTCGTCGTCCGACCTGACACGCTGTCCGCGGGCGCGCGGTCGTTCGCCAAGGCGCTGGGCAGCCATCTGCCGGAGTTTCGGGACGCCCTGACCACGTTCGCGCTCGAGCAGAAGAAGAACGGCGCCGTCAAGTCGGAGGCCTTCACGGTCACGCCCGATATGCGGCAACAGGTGTATCAGCGGCTCCGGGCCAAAGGCGTCGACCTTACGCCGCAGGTCTACGACAGCGCCAGCAGCTTGATCGACTCACAGATCGGTTACGAGATCGCGCGCTACGTGTTCGGCAAGTCCGCGGAGTTCCGGCGGCGGTCCAAGGATGACAGCCAGATGCAGACCGCGATCTCCCTGCTCCGAAAGGCCGGGACCCCGCGCGAGCTGATGAGCCTGGCGACCTCCAGCCGTGCGGTGGGACCGGTGCAGAACTGAAGGCCGCCGCGTGAACCAGGTCGGATCCGTAAGGACGAGGGGGGCAGGCCGTTCGGCATGCCCCCCTCGTCGCGTATACGACGTCGTGCCCGAACACGCCTGACGATGCCCGCCCGAGTCGCGATCATCGGCCGGGGACGGATGGGCTCGGGGCTGGCCTCGGCGCTCGAGGCCGCGGGCGTGCCCGTGCGGCTCCTGGGGCGTGAGCGCCACGCCGGTGATACGCTCGACGCCGATCTGGTCCTGATCGCCACGCCGGACGACAGGATCGGCGAGGTAGCTGCGGACCTTGCACGCGCTGACGCGATCGTCGACGCCCAAGTCGTTCTTCACTTGTCCGGATTGCTGGATCGCGCTGAGCTACACGCTCTTGCACCCAGTGGCGCGGGGCTCGGATCATTTCACCCGCTCCAGAGCGTTGCCGATCCTGGAACGGCCGCCGCGCGCCTGCGCGGCTCGTATGCGGCCCTGGAAGGTGACGAGCGGGCCCTGGCGGCGGGGGAGGACCTGGCGGTCGTGCTCGGCATGCAGGCCATCCGACTCGCGCCTGGCACGAAGCCCGCGTATCATGCGGGAGCCGTCATCGCATCGAACTATCTCGTCAGCCTGGCCGCGCTCGCGGAGGGACTGGCCCGCAAGGCCGGGGTGCCGCCCCCCGACGCCGGCCGCCTCTACCTGCCGTTGATGCAGGGGACGGTCGCGAATCTGGCGATGGGTCCGGCTGCGGCGCTGACCGGTCCGATTCGGCGAGGCGACGTGACCACCATCCGCCGCCACCTGGCCGCGCTCGACCCCGAGCAGCGAACGGTGTATCGCGCGCTTGGTCTGATCGCACTCCGGCTGGCGCGCGAGAATGGCCTCCCCGAGCCGTCGGCCGCCGCGGTGGAGCGGTCGCTCTCGGACCCCGACTGACGAAACTTTTTGGCCCGCGACGGCCTAGTGAGCTGACGGACCGCCGCGCTCCTCTTCCGCCTTCCGCACCCTGTACGAGGCTCCGATGTCCCATCGATGGACGGTGCTCGTGTTGGTCGGCTTCGTCGCCTGCTTCACCGGGGGCTGGTTCATGCAGCGGCGCCTGGGCGTCGGCCGCGACGTCTATCAGCAGGCCCGCCTCTTCGAAGTGGTGCTCGAGCACGTACGCGACTACCACGTGGACTCGCTGCCCGAAGACGAGCTCTATCGGCGCGCGACCGACGGCATGCTGGAGCAGCTCCACGATCCGTACGCGGCGCTGCTCACCGGGAAGGATTTGGAGCGGCAGCAGGAGCGAACCACCGGCGACTACGGCGGGATCGGCGTACAGGTGGACGCGCGGAACGGATGGATCACGGTGGTCACGCCGATGCCGGATTCGCCCGGCGAGCGCGCCGGCATCCGCCCCGGGGATCTCCTTTCCGAGGTTGACGGCGTCTCCGCGGCCGGGTGGACCATGGAGCGCGCGGTCCAGGCGCTCCGCGGGCCGGTCGGCACGCCGCTCGAAATCGCCGTGCGGCGGGAGGGCGTCAACACGCCGTTCCACTTCCGGCTCACGCGGGAGCGGATCCACCAGCGCGCCGTGTCGGAGGGAATCCTGCTGCCGGACGGCGTCGGCTATCTCTCGTTGTCCATGGTTCGGGAGAACTGCGCGGTCGAGCTCGAGCAGGAGGTGGCGAAACTGGTGGGGCAGGGCATGAAGTCCCTGGTGCTCGACCTGAGGAGCGATCCGGGCGGGCTCCGTGACGAGGCGGTGGACGCCGCCAGCCTGTTCCTCGACCCGCACCAGGATATCCTCGTGAGCCGTGGGCGTGCCCCCGGCGACAACCACCGCTGGACCGACGGGACCGTGCAGCGCTGGCGCAACGTGCCGATCGTGGTCCTGGTGAATCGCGGCACGGCCAGCGCGGCGGAGATCATCGCCGGCGCGCTCCAGGACCATGATCGTGCCCTCGTCGTCGGCGACACGACGTACGGCAAGGGTATCGTCCAGACCTTGTTCCCGCTGGGGACCGACGTAGCCCTCCGGATCACCACCGCTCGCTGGTTCACGCCAAGCGGCCGCTCCATCCAGGGAGCCCTGCTGGACTCCGCCATGGGCGCGCGCCACGTCGTGACCACGCCGGCGAGCTATCGGTCGGACGCCGGCCGACCGCTCGCCGGCGGCGGCGGGATCGTGCCCGACGTGCGGCTCGACCCCGATACCCTGACCACGCCAGAGCAGTCCTTCGGACGGGCGCTGGACGGCCGGCTCGACGCCTTTCGCGATGCGGTCACTGCCACGGCGCTCGAGATCCGTCGGCAGGGGACGGTTCGCAGCGAGGGCTTTGCGGTGGATCAGGGAATGACGGATGCCGTTCGCCGGCAGCTCGAAGAGCGGGGCGTGCGGTTGGCGGACAGCACCTATCGCGGCGGGGAACCGATCGTGCGGCAGCAGCTGGGGTACGAGCTCGCGCGATACATCTTTGGCCCCGCGGCGGAGCGGCGTCGGCGCGTGAGCGACGACCAGCAGATCGGGGACGCGGTGAACCTGCTACATGAGGCGCAGACGCCCAGCGCGCTGCTCGGCCTGGCCACCGCCAACACGCACGCTTCGTCCGCTCACTGATCCACGATGCGGACGTCCGAGGGCACCTTGAACGTAAAGGTGTCCTTCGGCACCGTTTGATTGGTCCGGACCGTCGACAACGTCAGCGTTCGCATCGCCCCTCCGTGCTCGGTGATGTCGAGCCGGCGTGGCAACGCGTCCCTGCGATCCAGCCACAGCACGGCCCGGTCAAAGGGCAGGTCGGGCACGGCAGGTACGAGCTGGATCACGTCCACCGCACGGCCATCAACCCGGTCGGTCCTGAGAAACGAGGCCGTGTACCGCTCGGCCGGACGATCGAGCAGCCAGGCGAGCATGTTGTAGCCGTACACCGGCCCGCCACTCGGCACCCCCATGCGGATCACCTGTCCCGGCGTGGTGCTGGGCGTGTACACCCACACGTGCTGCCCGTCGATCACGATCGCCTCGCCCGGCGGATCGCTGAACCGCATGGCCAGCCGGTCCTCGCCTGCCTGCACCAGCGTACCGCGGCTCTCGGCGCTGTCGATCATCGGATTGTCGATCACCTGCACGAAATCCGCCTTCAGGCTGGACAGCGACCGGTAGACGCGGGACGAGCGGCCGACGATGGCGGCCGCGTCCTGCGCGGGAAGCGCCCCCGGCGCCAGCGCCAGGGCGAGCAGCAGGACCAGCGCTCGCGTCACGCCCGCGCTCCCACGGGCTCCGCGACGCGCCGGCCGATCGCCTCCGCGATGAGCCGGACCTCCTTCATGAGGCGCTCGAACTGCTCGGGATACAGGCTCTGCGCGCCGTCCGACAACGCGCGGTCCGGGTTGGGATGCACCTCGACCAGGAGCCCGTCGGCGCCGGCGGCGACGGCGGCCCGCGCCATCGGGATCACCATGTCCCGATGGCCCGTGCCGTGGCTCGGATCGGCCACGATCGGCAGGTGCGACAACCCATGGACCACCGGCACGGCGCTCAGGTCGAACAGGTTCCGGGTGGCCTGATCGAAGCTCCGGATGCCACGCTCGCACAGGATGACCTGGCGATTGCCTTCGGCGAGCAGATATTCCGCGGAGAGCAGCAGCTCCTGAATGGTGGCCGACAGGCCTCGTTTGAGCAGCACCGGCTTGCCGCAGCGCCCGGCGTGTTTGAGCAGCGAGTAATTCTGCATGTTGCGCGCGCCGATCTGCACGATGTCGGCGACCTCGACCACCTGTTCGAGCCCCTCCAAGTCCATGGCTTCGGTGACGATCAGGAGCCCGGTCTCCTCGCGCGCCCGCGCGAGCAGCTCGAGCCCCGCCCGCCCCAGGCCCTGAAACGCGTACGGTGAGCTCCGGGGCTTGAACGCGCCGGCACGAAGGACGGTAGCGCCCGCCTCTCGCACTGCGCGAGCCGCGGTCAGGATCTGGCGCTCGCTCTCCACCGAGCACGGCCCCGCCATGACGACGACGTCGTCGCCGCCGACCGTCAGGCCGCCCGGCAGCCGGACGACCGTGGATTCCGGCTGCCACTCCCGGCTCACCTGCTTGTAGGGCTTAGTGACGTGGATGATTTCCTGAACGCCGGGCAGGGCGGCCAGGCGCGACCCGTCGACTCGACCGTCGTTGCCGACCAGGCCCACCGTGGTGCGCTGCTTTCCAGGCATCGGTCGAGCCTGGTAGCCCATCTCCTCGATAGCGGCCACCACCCGCTGGATCTCGTCCTCGGCCGCGCCGTGGCGCATCACGATCAGCATCCGGCTCCTCGATCACGGTGGATGGCGTGGCTCGCGGGACACGCGCCGACGTCAGCCCGTGCGGGTTGGTCGCAACTCCCGGACCAGGCCATCCGTCGCCTACGCCACGTGCTCGGCCTCACCCAGCCGGACCCCCACGATGGTGGAGACACCGGGCTCCTGCATCGTGACGCCATAGACCGCGTCCGCCGACTGCATCGTCCGGGGATTGTGGGTGATCACGAGGAACTGGGTGCCGGACTTGAACTCGTCGAGCAGCCGAGTGAACCGTCCGACGTTCGCGTCGTCCAGTGGCGCATCGACCTCGTCCATGAGGCAGAACGGGCTCGGCTTGGTGAGATAGATGCTGAACAGGAGGCTCACGGCCACCAGCGTGCGCTCACCGGACGAGAGCAGGTGGATGCGCTGGGTCCGTTTACCGCGCGGGGCGGCGTGGATGTCGATCTCGCTCTCGAGCGGGTCATCGGGGTTGGCGAGCCGCAGCTCGCATTCGCCGCCGCCGAAGAGGGTCTGAAAGACGCGGGTAAAGTTGGCCTGGACCGCGGTGAACGTCTCGACGAACATCGCGCGCGCGGTGCCGTCGATCTCCCGGATCGCCTGGATGAGCGACTGCCGCGCGCCCACGAGATCGTCGCGCTGGCTGGTGAGAAAGTCGAGCCGCTTTACCTCCTCCGCGTGCTCCTCGACGGCGAGCGGGTTGACCGGGCCAATGGCCTCGAGCGCCCCGAGGATCCGCGCCGCCTCCGCCTCGAGGGTCTCGAGATCGAGCTCGAGAGTCGGCGCATGTTCGACGAGCTGCTCGTACGATCGGCGCCACTCCGCCTCCACCCGCTCGATGATGCTGCGCCGGGCGCCCGCGGCCTCGGTGAGGCGCACCTGCAGCCCATGACTCTCGTCGCTCGCCGCGTCGAGCATCTGCCGCGCCACGTGCCGCTCGTGCTACGCGGCGAGAAGCGTCGCGTCCACCCGTTCGAGCGTGCGGTCGGCGTTTCCGCTCGCGGCTTCGAGCTCGTGCAGCGCCGCTTGGCGCTCGGCTCGTGCCTCGCGCCATTCGGCCTGCCGCGCCGCGAGCGCCGCGAGATCGGCTTCGAGCTGCACTAGCTCGCCGCTCAGGTTCAGGACGGTACGTTCCGCTTCATGCCGCATGGTCGAGGCGCGCTGGAGCCGCTCGTCGGCGGAACGAAGACCACCGGCCACGTGCGCCTCCTGGACCTGCCAGTGGACCCGCTGCTCGCGCGCGGTCTCCTGCTCGGCTTCGAGTTCGGCCTGACGCCCGCGCCCCCCGCCCAAGGATTCCTCGAGGCGGCCACGGGTGAGATCGCCGCTCGTGAGAGCCGCGTCGATCTCGCCCAGACGCTGCTCCGAGCGCGTGAGGCGCTCGGTCACGCGGGCGAGCTGCGCGTCGGACTCAGACATCTCGCGGGCGAGATTCGCCGCGAGACGCGCCGTGTCGTCTCGCGCGGCAGCGCCCTGGCGCTCGGCCTCGCGCGCCTGCTCGACGGCGCCCAGGGCGGTACCCAGCGCCGCCTCGCGCTCCGCGAGCCGGGCCGTCGCGGCGAGAAGCGCCGACTCCGCGGTCGACAGAGCCGACTCGGCCCGCTCGACCTCCTGGGCGAGGGTCGCGATTTCCGCGCGGCGCCGCAGCGGCCCCGACGGGGCCGCTGCGCCCGAGAGCAGGATCGCGCCGCTCGCGCGACGCAGCACCCGGCCTTCGGGCTCCAGCGCCTCGTTGCCCGCGAGCGCGGCGTGCACCCACGCCGTCGCCGGGCCGGCGGCGTGAAGCCGCTCGTCCATGGGGCGGCCGGTGGCGCCGTCGGCCGGACCGGGGTCCAGCGGGAGCAGCACGAGCGAGCCGGGCTGGTGGTCCGCATGCCAGGCGCGGACCGCCTCCACGGTCGCGCGGTCGCGCACGACCACCGCGTGCATCCACTGTCCGAGCAGGCGCTCGGCCAGCTCCGCGTTGTCTTGGCCGGTGCTCACGAAGTCGCTGAGCGGCCCGAGCACCCCACCGTCGAACCGATCGCGCGTAGCGAGCAGCGCGGCCGCCGCCGGCGCAAGGCCGACACGGTCCCGCTCGAGACCCTCCAGCGCATGACGCCGGGCGGTCATCTGGCCCAGCCCCTCCTCCGCTCGGCGGCGTTCGGACCGATGCAGCGCTTCCTGTTCGCGCGCCTCCGCCACGAGATGACGCGCGTGCTCCGCGTCGGCGGAGGCGCGCTTGGCCTCGTGCGTCAGGAAACCCGCGCGCTCGACCGCATGGTCGCGCCGCCGTTCCGCCGCGGCGAGCTCGTCCTGGAGCCCCGTCCGCTGTGCGGACAGGGCGGCCGAGCGCTCGCGCAATGAGCCGAGCTCGCCGTCGAGGGCCGCCCGCTCGCCTTCGAGGGAACGAAGCGTCTGGGCGAGGGTCTGGAGCTCCTGCTCCCACTGGCGCACCTGCGTTCGCTCCTCGCCGAGCCGATGCCGCACGTCCTCCTCGGCCTCGGCGCGACCGGCGAGCTCGGTCCGGATCCGCTCGTGTTCCCCGCCGGCCGCGTCACGGTCGGCGCGCGCGGCGTCCTGCTCGCCCAGCGCGACCTGCGCGCGCACCTCCATTTGGGTGCGCTCCTCCTGGGCGCGCTGCCGGCGGGCGGCCGCGTTCGCCAGGCGCTCCGCCGTTAAGGCAAGATCGCCGTCGAGCTTCCCCAGCTCGAGGCGGACCGCGGCCACCCGCGCGGCCACCGCGGTCCGCGCGGCCTCGGCGGCGGCGCGGTCGCGGGCGCTCTCCTCGCGCCGATGCTCACCGTCGGCGAGCCGCTGGCGCGCCGTGGGAAGGACGTCCTGCAGCTCGGCGAACCGTGCCTCCATACCGGCGACATCCTGTCCGAGGCGCTCGAGCAGACGCCGTGCGAGCGTCACCTGGACGGCGAACTTCTCCTCGGTCAGCTTGGCGTGCCGCTCGGCCTTTCCCCGCTGGCGGGCGAGGCTCCGGATCTGCGATTGCACTTCCGCGATCAGGTCCTCCACGCGTTGCAGGTCGGTCGCCGTCTCCTCGAGGCGCCGCTCGGTGCTGTGCTTGCGATCGCGGTAGAGTCCGATCCCCGCCGCTTCCTCGAACAGCGAGCGCCGCTCGTCCGCACGATCGGACAGCAGGAGGTCGATCATCTTCGCTTCGATGACGACGCCCGCGTCGCTGCCGAGGCCGGTGCCGCGGAGCAGGTCCTGAATGTCGCGAAGCCGGACGGGTGAGCCGTTGAGGAGATAGTCGCTCTGCCCCGAGCGCGAGAGCCGCCGGGTGATCACTACCTCGCGATAGGCGATCGGCAGCTCGCCGTCGCTGTTGTCGAGATAGAGGGAGACCTCGGTGACGTTGACCGGACGCCGTGCGGTCGACCCCTGGAAGATCACGTCCTCCATCTTTCCGCCGCGAAGCAGTCGGGCGGACTGCTCGCCCAGCACCCAGCGCACCGAGTCCGAAACGTTGGACTTGCCGCAGCCGTTGGGGCCGACGATTGCGGTCACACCCTGTTCGAAGGTGAGCGTGACCGTGTCCGCGAACGACTTGAAGCCGGACAGCTCCAGCCGAGTGAGCTTCATGCGGGCGCCCTGCCGATTGGGTTGTGTGGGATGTCGCGCGGGGGCGCGACGTCAGCGGTCGGGCGAATCCTGTCCCGACACGACGAACGACGGCATGCCGATCTTCCGTCCGGTCGACTCCGCCTGCTCGCGCGTGGCGTACGGGCCCAGAACCACGCGGTGCGCCTCGTCGCTTCGCGTGGGCGGGAGCACCGAGGCCGGCAAGCCCGCCGCGCGCAGCTTGTCCGCCAGCTCGCTCGCCCAGGCCGGGTTCTGCGAGCTGCTCACCTGGAGATACACCGAGGGGGCGGCCTTGCCGGTGTCGGCGCCGGCGAGCTCGGTCGAGTCGCCCGCGGCGACCGACTCGGTGTCCTTGGCGGGGCGCCAGGCGACCGGGAGCCACTCGTCGGCGGCACCGTCGGCCACCCGACCGCTTTCGGGGAACCCTGGCTTCGAGAGATCGAGCGCCACCACGTCCTTTCCCCGGCGCACGAGCAACGTGTTCGGCGAGGCGACCGCCGGCAGGTCGGCCGCCCAGGCCGTCGCGACCGTCCCGCCCAGGCGCCAGCGTCCGACGTCGATCACGTAGACCGAGTCGCCATCGGCGGGCCGCACCAGCAGCCACTGCCCGAACGGGTCATTGCGCAGTCCCTTCGCGGGGCCGGGCAGCGCGATGGATTCCAGTCGCTCTCCGCCGAAGCGGTCGAGCACCAGGAGATGGGGGTCTTCCTGGGCCACATACACGCGGTGCCCCGAGGGCGAGAAGAGCACCGCGCGTGGGTGACCGGACACGCGAATGGCCAACGGCTCGTTTTTCCCCTGCGTCTGGTACAGGATCACCGCGGTATCGGTCGCCACCGCGACGAGGTCGCCGTAGAAGCTCGGAGCGAACCGGTCGGATGGCAGGGTCATGGTGACCGGCGCCTGGTCCGACCCGAGCACCTCGAGCACGGGCGCCTTCTCACCGATCCGGGCGAGCACCGCGCCGGTCATCGTCGCGTGGAGCTCCTGGGGCGAGCCCTGCAGCTTCGAGCGGAATCGCACCGGAGCGCGCCGTACCATTTGTGTCACCGTGCTGCCGGTGTCCACGGCATAGAGGGCGCCGTCCGGCCCCATCGTCGCCGTCCGGATCTGGTCGAGGTAGGGCCGCACCCGCCGCGTCTCGAGATCAAGCGTCACCAGGTTGCGCTTCCGATCGAGCGAGAACACCAGCCCCTGCTCGGGGTCGGCGCCGATATTCCGCTGGACCGGCGGCAGCTTGTCCTCGGCTTTCCACGACGACGGCTCGAGAGTCGGCACCCGGTAGAGCGTGGCCAGTCCGCCGTCTTCGGGAATTCGCACGACCGACGAGGGGGCCGGGGCCCGCGTCGCGGCGGGCAGCCTGGCGAGAGTCAGCTTTTCGGGTTTGCGCCCGCAGGCCGCCAGGGTCAGGCAGCCGAGCGCAAGTGCGGTGAGTCTAAGGGGTGGCACGGCTGAAAGATACACGGACGGGGGGGACAAAGAAGGCAAAGGACGGAGGGCGCCCGACGCGAGGCGTCGATGCCGCCGCTCCGTCGAGCCGCTCCGTCCCCGTCCGCGCTGATGCTTAGAACGTGGGTCCGAGGCTGAACGTCCACAGCCCCTTGATCGCCTTCCGCTCCTGGGGAATCGCGTAATCCAGCCGGGCGACCGCGAAGCCGAACAGGTTGGTCCGGATCGAGACGCCCAGCGTCTGGAGCGGCGTCCGCACCCGCACCGGGTCGTCGCCCGGCGCCCGGCTCCACTTGAGCGTGCTCAGCTCGTCCCAGGCCAGCCCGATGTCGTAGAACAACGCGCCCTCGATCGGCGGGAAGGCCGCCGGCAGACCGTACGACGGGTTGACGATGGGGAACCGGAGCTCGACGCTGCCCACGCCGATCTGGGTGCCCACCAGGCGATCGAGCGCCGCGCACCCGGTCTCGGTGTTCGCGTCGTTGGCCGTGAGACACTCATGCCGCCGGTACGAGCCGGAGGTATTGCCGCGGATCAGATCGGTGCTGCCGGCGAAGATCCGGAACTCGTCGGCGTTCCGGCCGATGCGCCCGAAATAGAGGGCACGCGTGGCCAGCACGATCGGACCGATGATGCCATCGTAGCGGCGATAGTCGGCGGTGACCTGCGAGAATCGCCAGTCGCCCATGGTCTGGGCGAATTCGAGACGGTAGCGCTGGCCGTAGAAGGGCCCTACGTACCCCGTGAGCGAGTTGTCGAACACCAGCGCGGTCGAGGGCTGCACGTAGTTCACACCGGGCAGGTTGTCCGTCTCGAGGAACGGATCGGCTGTGGCGAAGCCGGTGGAGGGATCGTACGGCTCGTTGATCCGGAGCAGGGCGTCGTCCACGTTGGCGAACCGCATGGACGCCTCGATCCGCTGGAACCGGCTGATCGGGTAGTAGGCCTGCCCGAAGACGGAGCGCACCACCAGCCGGCGGATGTTGCTGATGAGCGTCTGCTCCCCGGGCCCGGGGCCGGCCACGACCTCGAACGGCTCCGGGAAGTAATACGGGTCCTGACTCAGTCCAACCGCCCAGTTGATCCGCTTGCTGAGGTCGGCGTAGGCCGCGAGCACCTGCGCCTCGCTGATCCGCCCGTTGACCGAGCCCGCAAAGACGAGCTGATGGTCGCCCAGGATGTCGCTGAGCGAGATCGCCGAGCCACCGAAGAAGCCCCGCCCGAAGTTGTCACGCGCGTATCCGATGCTGGGACGCGCGATGTAGTCGGGCGTGAAGTGCACCCGATAGTCCTTCAAGGTGAACTCGCTGGTGTCGGGCAGGCTGTAGTTCGCCGAATCCATCAGCGCGCTGATGGACACCGGTGCCGAGAGCTGGGTCTGCGTCTGGGTCGTGTCGCCCGAGCGCGCCAGGTCCCCCGAGGAGCGGAAACCCTGCTGGGTCCGGTAGATCGAGCCGCCCTCGCCGACCTGGGCCTTGACCTCGTCGCGCACCTGCAGCGACCGGGTGGTGTCGAGCGGCGGCGTCGTCACCCGCGCCAGGATGGCCACGCTGTCCACTGCCGGCTGCTGGTAGGGCGAGCGCTTGAGGCTCCGCGGGTTGGTGATGGTGTAGACGTCGTACTTCTGATCCTGATAGTACACGAAGGCCAGACGGTCGGCCTGCCGAGCCCATGACAGCACCGGCGAGAGCGGCGTGATGCCCTGGGCGCCGGTGTAGAAGTCGGTGAGCTGATAGATCTGCGACTCGTCCAGGTCGTACAGGTAGATGTCGCTGACGCCGCTTCGGTCGGACACGAACGCGATGGACCGTCCATCGGGAGCCCACTGCGGGCTCACGTTCTTGCCCTGGTCCATGTGGTCCAGCACCTTCACCGTACCGGTCGCCACGTCGTACAAAGCGATGCGGAAGTTGCTGAACGCGAGCGTGTGGAAGTCGCTCCGTGGACCGCGGTCAGTGGCGAACGCGATCGTCTTGCCGTCGGGCGACCAGTCCGGATGCAGGTCGCCGTACTTGTCGGAGGTGAGGCGGCGCAGCCCGCTCCCGTCGCGGTTGACGGTGTACAAGTCGCTGATGCCGCCGTCGTAGCCAGTGAAGACGAGCTGGCGCCCGTCCGGGCTCCAGGACGGCGTCGTCACGCCGCTGAGCTTGAGCTTGATCCGGCCCACCTGCTTATTGCGGGCCACGTCCGCGATCACGATCTCGTCCCGGGGCCCCCGCTTCGCCGCGAAGGCCAGGTACTTGCCGTCGGGCGACCAGTTCGCCTGCGAGTTGATGAAACGGTAGGTCTCGTAGTTGCTGCTCACGCCGGACTTGAGCACCCGCCGCTTGACCTTGCCGGTTTGGCCGTCGGCCAGATACAGGTCGACCGAGTAGAAATCCTTTTCGCTGAAGTACGCTACCTGCGACCCGTCGGGTGACAGCGCCGGCGCCAGGTGCAGCGTGCCCTCGGACCGCTTCTGCGTGAGCAACTCGTTGGCCACGGCCCGCGCGTTCGCCCGCGCGCCGATCTCGGGGAGGTAGCGCTTCTGCACCGCGTCGCGCCACTGGTCGGAGAGCTGCTGCAGGCTCAGGCCGATCGTGCGGCGGAACGCGGGCTCGATGCCGCCCGACAGGGTGGCCTTGAGGATGGCGCCGATGGCCTCGTCACCCCACCGCTCGCCGACGTACGACCAGAGCGCGTGGCCGAACCGGTAGGGGAAGTACTGATACGGATCCGCGGTCATCTGCTCGATGGAGGGCAGTTTCCCCTCGAGCGACGCGTCCCGCAGCCACATCGCCGTTTCCGCGTTGATCGGGCCCAGCGACAGGTACTCGGCCATGCCCTCGGCGAACCAGAGCGGCGGCGAGATCGCGATCAGCGTGTTGAGCCCCGCGCCGGCACGCCCGCGCGACCAGATATCGTACTGGAACTGGTGCGCCATCTCGTGCGTCATCACGTGCTCGAAGTCCGCGTACGCGCCGGTGAAGGGCAGCACCGCGCGGTTCCGGGCGAAGTCGGTCACCCCGCCCGTGCTCTCCCCGCTCACGTCGGTGGCGTTGGTCTGCTGGAAGTCCGATTGCGAGGCGTAGAGGATGATCGGCTTCCGCTCGTGGAACTCGTGGTTCAGAACCTTCGAGAGCCGGGCGTACGAACGCTCCGCCATGCGCGCCGCGTCGAGCGCGGCGGTGCGCTCGCGGTCGTAGTAGTAGACGTCGAAGTGCTCCGTCTGAATGATCTTGAAATGGAACTGGGTGTATTGAACCTTGTTCCGCCCGAAGTACTGCGCGGACAGGGCACCCGGCAGCCCCGCGAGCACGGCGAGCAGAACCGGGACGGTGCGACGAAGCATGGCGACCCTCGGGCCTAGGTGGAGCTGATCAGGAGCTCCGGTGCGTCGCCCCAGAGCCGCTCGAGCTGATAGAACGAGCGGGTCTCGGGGTGGAACAGGTGAACCACGAAATCCACGAAGTCCAGCAGCACCCAGCGGCCGCCGTTCAAGCCCTCGACGTGGTGGGTGTGATGTCCCTTGCGGTCCAGCTTCTCCATGACCGATTCGGCGATGCCGCGCACGTGGGCGTCGGAGGTGCCGGACGCGATCACGAAGAAATCGGTGGCATCGGTCAGCCCTCGAAGATCGAGGACCACGAGGTCGTTTCCCTTGAGGTCCGCGATCGCATCGAGCGCCTGCCGGAGCGCCTCGGGAATCCGCGCCGTCACGTGGAGACGCCCGTGTCGACCGCGGCCGGAGCGCTGCTCACGGCCCGCGGCGCCTCGGCGCGGGCCGTGACGCCGTCCTCCACCTGGTAGAACACGGCCCACGCGCCGGACCCGACGTGCGTGCCGAGCACCCCGGTGGCGAGCGTGACGAAGCAATCCTTCGGCCGGTACGTCGTCACCAGCGCCTGACGCACCCGCTCGGCGACCTCGGGAGTCTCGGCGTGGGCGATCCCGAAGCGGACCGAGGCCGGGCGAGGTGTGAGCCGCTGGTCGAGCAGCGCCAGGATTCGCGGGATCAGCTGCTCCCGCCCGCGCACCTTGGCCAGCGTGACCACCCGCCCACCGGTATCCAGTGACAGCACCGGTTTGACGTCGAGCATCTCCCCCAGCCACGCCTTGCCTCGGGATACCCGGCCGCCCCGGAGGAGATTGTCGTAGCGGTCAACTGTGAGGAGCATGCCCGACTGCCCGCGCACCCGCTCCAGCTCCCGCGCGATCTCCGCCGCGGACCACCCGACCTCTGCCAGCTCCGCTCCGCGCAACGCCAGCATGCCGACGCCGAGCGACGCGGACCGGCTGTCTACGACGTGCACCCCCGAGATCCCCGATGCCCGCACCGCCGACTGCGCCGAGGCGACCGTACCCGACAAGCCGCTCGACAAGAGCACCGCCACGACCTCGTTCGCCTCCGCGCGGGCGTCGCGCAAGACGCGCACGAAGTCGGCCGGGGCGGGCTGAGAGGTGGTCGGGAGGTCGCGAGCCGCGCGGAGACGCCGGTAGAACTCCTCAGGCTTGAGGTCGATCCGGTCCCGAAAGGTCCGGTCGCCGAAGACCACCTGCAGGGGAACCACGCCGATGCCGTGACGGTCGAGCTCCGTGTCCGCCAGGTCGGCCGAGCTGTCCGTCACGATGGCCACCGCACGCCGATCGGCGTGCGCCAGCCGTCGGTGCTGGGCGCGCATGTCATCGGCTTTCGTCGCCTCCACGCGACCCCACCGCGCTGCATAACTAAAGACGGCCTCCGGGGTGTCGGTGTGCACATGAATCTTGAGAATATCGCCGGTCACCGCCGCGACGACCGAGCCCCCGAACTGGTGCATCGCCGCCCTGACCTCGCTCCCGGCGGGCAGCTCAGCTCCCCGGACGACGAGCTCGGTGCAGAACCGGAAGTCCCGCTCCACGGCGACGGCGACCAGCGCCGCCGGCGTCAGGATGTCGACGGGTTCGGCCGGCACGGGGGGAATGGCGCCATCGTCCTCGATGCCGTGCAGCACGCCCTCCAGCATGCGGACGAAGGCCTGCCCTCCCGCATCCACGACGCCTGCCGCCTTGAGTACCGGCATCAGGTCGGGGGTCCGCGCAAGCGACGCCGTTGCCCCGTCCAGAACCCGTCGCACGAGCTCGCCGATGTCCTCCGTGTCGCCCGCGGCCGCTTCGGCGGCGGCCGCGGCTTCACGGGCGACGGTCAGAATGGTGCCCTCGCGCGGCTCATCCAGCGAATCGTACAGCCGGTCGGCGCCCTGACGCATGGCCGCCGCGAGCGTCCGCACGTCGGCGCGGCGCTGCTCGCCCACGGCATCGGCGAAGCCCAGCAGGAAATGGGCGAGCATGATGCCGGAGTTGCCGCGAGCGCCCAGCACCGCGGCGCGTGCCATGGTTCGGGCGGTGTCCGAAAGCGGCGCATCGCCGAGCGCCCGGAGGGCGTCGGCGACGGCGCGAAGCGTCAGGCTGAAGTTGGTGCCGGTGTCGCCGTCGGGGACGGGGAAGACGTTGATCCGGTTGATCGCCTCGCGGCCGGCCGCCACCCAGTCGGCGGCGGCGAACAGCGAGCGGGCCAGGCGGGGTCCGTCGACGTAGGCGATCCCGACGGCCATCGTAAAGGAACTACTCCGCGACGACCGAGACACGAACCTCCGCGTGCACGTCGGGGTGGACCCGGATGCCCACCGTATGCAGCCCGAGCGACTTGATGGGGTGGTCCAGCTCGATGCGGCGCCGGTCCACCTGATGTCCTTGCGCGGCCAACGCGTCGGCGATGTCCTGGCCGGTAATCGATCCGAACAGTTTGCCTTCCTCGCCTGCTTTGCCCGTCAGCGTCAACTCGACCGCCCCGAGCGCCGCCGCCGCCTTCTCCGCCTCAGCGCGCTCGGCCTGGTTCCGGACCCCCCGCGCCTTCGTTTCGGCGGCGATGCGCTTCTTGTTGCCTTCGGTGGCCTCGTACGCGAGTCCCTGAGGCAGGAGGTAATTCCGGGCGTAACCGGGCTTCACGCGCACCATCTCCCCGGCCTTGCCGAGGGACCGCACGTCCTCGCGCAGGATCACTTCCATCATCGCTGGTATCCTCTGGTGGTCGGCGTCGACAGCCGACGCCGGAAATCTAGCCAGGTGTCGGCGAGCCCGAGCAACGTGAGCCCGCCGAGGACGAACGGCAGCAGAAACAGGGCAATGAACGCCAGCACGGTCGCAACCGGTGCGGCCACGCCGCCAGCCTGGGCGACGACCACAGCCAGTCCGCGGACGGCGTAGAGCACCCCGAGCACGAGCAGGAGGTTGGCGCCCGCGAGCCGCCATGGCTCCGAAACGGGGAGCACGGCCAGCGCGAGAGCCACCACCCAACCCCAGACCAGCTGGTCGTTGAAGCTGAAGCGCCGGAATGGCGCTGCGGGTGCGCCAAGGGGATGGAGCGCGAGCCGGTGATACCACGACCACGCGAGGCGCAGGCCGGCAATGCCGGCGAGCGCCAGCAGGCCCGGAAAGAGCTGGGACACGGAGCGGACGATGGTGCCGGCCTGATCGACCAGATCCTGGGGTGCTCCGGCGCTGCGCCACTGCTCCCGGACCATCGATTCGTACGACGAGAGGTCCTGGTTGACGCCCGCAACCAGCTGCGACCAGCCGATGTCCAATCGCCACATCCACAGCGCGAGTAGCCCCGCCGCCGCTGCCGTGGCCGCGAGGGCGCGGCCGATCCCGGCCGACGGGTGCCAGAGAGTCAGCACCAGGAAGCTGCCGCACAGCAGGACCGCCGCGGCGCGCGCGACCTGTCCGCCGAGTCCGCCCACCTGCTGCAGCCAGAGCGCCGACCAGGCCGCTCCAGCGATGAGCCACACCCACTCACGCACGCTGGCCGGACGCGAGAGCAGGAGCAGCCCCGCGAGGGGTCCGAACACGAACACCGGGGGGGCGAAGAGCAGGTAGCCGGCCAGCGCCAGCAGCGGCCCCCACCTCGCGGGACGGGCGGTCGTCAGCCGGTGAATCCCTTGATGTAGGGCAGCAGGGCGAGCTGCCGGGCGCGCTTGATGGCGGTGCTCAGCTGCCGTTGGTGACGCGCGCAGGTGCCCGAGAGTCTGCTGGGCAGGATCTTGCCGCGCTCCGTCAGAAAGCGCGACAGGGTGCGCTCGTCCTTGTAGTCCACCACGCGCACGCCGCTCTCGCAGATGGCGCAGGTCTTCTGTGGCCGCCTCATTCGTCGTCCTCCTCGTCGCTCTTCCCGGCGGTCACCGGGACCGGCTGGGCGCCTTCGTTCACCACCACGAGGAACCGCAGCACGCCCTCATCGAGCTTGACGGCCCGCTCGAACTCGGGCAGGGCGTTGGCGTCAGCGTCGAACTTGGCGACGACGTAGTAGCCGGTCTCGTGCTTTCGGATGGGATAGGCGAGCGTCCGCTTGCCCCAGTGATTCACCTGGGGAGCTTCGCCACCCGGCTGCTGGATGAGAGCGTGGAAGCGAGCGAGGCGTTCGTTGATGGCGGTCTCTTCGAGCGCACTGTCGAAGATATAGACCACCTCGTACTGACGGGTCATGACACCTTCCTTCGGTCTGAGTCGCCCCGGGCCGGTGCGGGCACCGGGGAGGATGGTTTGTGAGCGCGTAAACCTAGGTGGGGCGCGAGTCTGAGGGAAGGGGGCGACTGACTCGGTCAACACGACGCCAGCAACCGCTTCGACCAGCCGGCGGACCGCAGAGGAACGGCTCAGGGGTTGAAACGAAACAGCATCACGTCGCCGTCGCGGACTACGTACTCCTTGCCCTCGGCACGCGCCAAGCCTTGCTCCCGCGCCGGTTTCCATCCGCCCACGCGCACGAAGTCCTCGTAGGCCACGGTCTCCGCCCGGATGAACCCCCTCTCGAAGTCGGAGTGGATCACACCCGCGGCCGCGGGCGCCTTGTCGCCGCGATGGATGGTCCAGGCGCGGACTTCCTTCTCCCCGGCGGTGAAGTAGCTCTGCAATCCCAGCAGGTGATACGCCGCATGCGCCAAGCGGTCGAGCCCTGATTCGGTGAGCCCGAGCGACTGAAGGAACTCGTCGCGGTCGGCCGGCTCGAGCTCCGCCAGCTCGGCCTCGACCTTGGCCGAGAACGGCACGATCTCGGCCGCCTCCCCGTCGCGCGTGAGCGCCGCCCGGAGCTCATCCACGTATGCGTTGCCGGTGGCGATCTCGTGCTCGCCCACGTTCGCCGCGTAGAGCACCAGCTTGGCGGTGAGCAGATTGAAGCCCTGAAACGCAGCAGCTTCCTCGGCTGTCGGAACGACCGCGCGGGCCGGCCGGCCGGCGGCGAGCGCGTCGCGGGCCGCTTCGAGCAAGCGCTGCTCGAGCCGAGCCTGGACGTCGCCCGACTTGGCGGCTCGGGCGGCCTTGTCGAGCCGTTTCTCGACGCTGGCCAGATCGGCGAGCCCCAGCTCGATGTTGATGATCTCCCGGTCGCGAACCGGATCGACGGTGCCCATCACGTGCTGCACGTCCGGATCCTCGAAGCACCGGACGACGTGCACGATGGCGTCGACCTCGCGAATGTTGGCGAGGAACTGATTGCCGAGGCCTTCACCTTCGCTCGCGCCCTTCACCAGGCCGGCAATGTCGACGAACTCGACGGCCGCCGGGACCGTGCGCTCGGGGCTCACGATGCGGGCGAGCGCGTCCAGCCGACCATCCGGCACTTGCACGATTCCTGTGTTCGGCTCGATCGTAGCGAACGGATAGTTGGCGACCAGCGCCTTGGCCGAGGTGAGCGCGTTGAACAGCGTGGACTTCCCGACGTTGGGCAGGCCGACGATGCCGAGTCGCAGCATGACGTAACCCTGGCTTACCGCCGACCGCGAATGGGGCGGCTCGCGGTCATGAACGGTTGAACCGGCTCATGGCCCGCTCGACGCCCTCGGCCAGCCAGCATTCCACGGCCTCCGCCATGGGATCGAGCAGGTCACCGAGCGCCTGGCTCTCTTCCGACGAGAGCGGCCCGAGCACGAAGTCGGCGAGGTCCTCCATGCCTGCGGGCACCGGCCCCACGCCGATGCGCAGCCGGGCATAGTCCTGACGCTGCAACGCGGCCTCGATGCTCTTGAGCCCGTTGTGTCCACCGGCGGTGCCCGCGCCGCGGAGACGAAAGCGGCCCACCGGAAGCGCCACGTCGTCGGTGAGGATCAGGAGATCGGCCGAGGGATCGAAGTTCGGACGGAGGCGGAACGGCGCCAACGCGGCGCCGCTCCGATTCATGTAGGTCTGTGGCTTGAGCACACGCACGGTCCGGCCGTCCACCGAGCCTTCCACGTGACGGGCGCGCTCGCACCGGGTGAACGTGCCGAGTCGCCAGCGGCGCGCCAGGTGGTCGGCCAGTCGAAACCCGGCGTTGTGCCGGGTTCCGTCGTACTCCGAGCCGGGGTTTCCCAGCCCAACGATGACGTGCAGAGGTCAGGCCTTCGGTTCGGTCTCTTCCTCGGTCTCGGCCTTCGGCTTGCGGATGAGCTCCGGCTCCGCCGCGGGCGCCTCCTCGGCGGGTGCGGCGGGCGTCTCCTCGGCCCGCGGCGCCACGACCGTGCAGATGGGCGTATCGGGATCATTGAGGATGCGCGCGTTCGACACCTGGAGGTCGCGGACGAACAGCGAGTGGCCGATGGCGAGTGCGGTGACGTCGAGATCCACGTGCTCGGGGATGTTCGACGGGAGCACCTCGATCTCCAGATCGCGAAGCACGTGGTCCAGCACGCCGCCGAAGTTGCGCACGCCATCGGGCACGCCGATCAGACGAATCGGCACCTCGAGCGTGATCTCTTCGTCGCTCCGGACCTCGTAGAGGTCGAGGTGGATGATATCGGAAGGACGGAGCGAGTCGCGCTGGATCTCACGGATCAGCGCCTTCACCGGCGCGCGGCCGTCCACCGTCACGTCCACGATCGTGGTGGCGGCACTGATCCCGACCAGCATCTTGGTGAGCGTCGCGGTGTCGATGGCGACCGACTCTGCGTCCCGCCCATGCCCATAGATGACGCCGGGGACCTTGCCCTCGCGCCGAAGCGTCCGGGCGGCGCCCTTGCCGGTGCCCGAGCGGGACATCACTTGGAGACTCGCCTGCTGTGCCATTGTGCCGATCCTTCGCGTGGAGCGTCAGTCGAAGAGCGAGCTCACCGACTGGTCGCTGTGCGTGTAACCGATCGCCTTGGCGAGAAGCCCCGCGATCGAGAGAACCTTGAGCCGATCGAACCGCCGCTCCGGCGGAATGGCGATCGTGTTGGTGACCGCCACTTCCTTGACCGGCGAGGCCATGAGCCGATCCACCGCCGGCCCCGAGAGCAGCGCGTGCGTGGCGCAGCAGTAGATGTCGCGCGCCCCGAGCCGCTTGAGGGCCGTCACCGCCTCCGCCATGGTCCCCGCGGTGTCGATCATGTCGTCGGGGATGAGGCAGTCCCGATTGCCCACCTCGCCCACCACGTTCAGCACCTCAGCCACATTGGCCGAGGGCCGCCGCTTGTCGATGATGGCCAGCGAGGCGTTGAGCCGCTTGGCAAACCCGCGGGCCATCTTGGCGGATCCGACGTCCGGCGCCACCACCCCCGGATCATGCATCTGCTTCTGGCGGTAATGGCTCACGAACACCGGTGCCGCGTACAGGTGATCGACCGGCAGGTCGAAGAACCCCTGGAGCTGGTGCTGGTGAAAGTCCATGGCGAGTACCCGATCAGCCCCCGCCATCGACACCATGTTCGCCATCAGCTTGGCGCTGATGGCTACACGCGGCTGGTCCTTGCGGTCCTGCCGCGCGTAGCCGAAGTACGGGATGACAGCCGTGACCCGTGCCGCGCTGGCCCGCCGAGCGGCATCCATGAGGAGCAGCAGCTCCATCATGTTCTCCGCCGGCGGGTTGGTCGGCTGCATGATGTAGACGTCCCGCCCGCGGACGTTCTCATCGATTTTGACGAACAGCTCGCCGTCGGCGAAGCGCCGGAGCGTGACCTGACAGAGCGGCTGCCCCAGGTGGGCCGCCACCTCCTCGGACAACGCCCGATTGGCCGAGCCGCTGAGGAGCAGCATCTGGCTGCGGGACAGCGAAAGGTCCGTCATAATTACAGCCCGCAAACATAGTTAGCCCCTGGGCGAACCGTCAACGGGCGCGAGTCCCCCCAGGCAGCCCCTCGACGGGCGTGGCCTTTGGGCCAAAATTGCATCTCGGCCGTATGGTGAAAATGCCACACCTGAGGCTTGACCGCGCCGCTGTCAGCTTTTTAGCACCACATTGTTAGGAGCTTGCCCGTCATGGAGTTCCAGAGGGGTGTGCTGTAGACGTTGCTGACACCCCCCGGTTGGCACGGGTCTGGCTTTCCCGACCGGCGGTCGATCAGGCATCACGGCCGTGTTCCCATGCGACACCACACTTCATCCCTGAGGCTTGGAACCAACACTATGCGCTCTTCGCGTGTCCTGACCCTCGTTGCTGGGGTCGCCTGGCTGGCCGCCTGTGGCGGCGACAGCAACGGCCCGTCGAATGCGGCACCGACGGCCAATTTCCGGGTGGATTGCTCCGATCTCTCCTGCACCTTCACGGATGCCAGCAGTGACGCTGACGGGAGCGTCAAGTCGGTCGCCTGGGACTTCGGCGATCCCAACAGCGGCGCGGCCAATACCGCCACTGCCGGGCCGGCGAGCGCGACACCGCACGCCTTCTCGGCCGCGGGCACGTATACGGTGAAGCTCACGGCCACCGACAACGGCGGTGCCACGGGCACGAAGACCGCCCAGGTGGCCGTGACCGCGTCGTCGCCTGGCGGCCCCTCGGCGAGCTTCACCGTGAGCTGCGGCGGCACCACCTGCAGCGTGACCAACACGACCACCAATGCGAGCCCTGCCGCCACCTGGGCGTGGGACTTCGGCGACGGGAGCCAGACCAGCACCGCCCAGAATCCGGCCCCGGTGCAGTACAATGTCACGCAGCCGACCACGTTCACCATCACCCTGGTGGTCACGGACAACGGCCTCACCAGTCAGGCGACCAAGCAGGTGAGCGTCCAGCCGGGCGCCAGCCTGACCTGCAACGGTTCAGCCTGTACCCTCGGGCTCGATGAGAAGGCCACCGTGGTGGTGACGCTCACGTCCAGCGACTGCCAAGTCCACGGTAACACGTTCGTGATCACCCAGCCCGCCGTAGACACCTTGTTCACCGACGGCTGCTACACGCCGGTGGGCACCTCGTTCCAGCTCAACAACGGGGCCGCCTACGATCAGGGCACGCAGCTCGCCGCCGAAGTCCTCACCGGTGTGGCCGGCACGACCAACGCGCAGCTTCGGGTCACGGGTGATTTCGCGAACGGCTGGACGCTCGAGTTCGACGACGGCTTCGTCGGCCCGGGTGAGCCCGACTTCAATGACCTGGTCATGACGGTCAAGGCCACGGTCGCTCCCTAACCACTCTCACAGCACGCAGGTGCCATAAACGCTGCCGGGCGGGTCCTCCCGCCCGGTGGCTGGCCCCCGGGCCGCGCGGGAACCGCGGAGACTTCACTCAGGCAGGAAGGTTATGCGATCGAGCCGGCGTTTTCTCCACGGATTCACCGCGAGTCTGGCCATGGCGACCATTGGCCTCGTCGGGTGCAGCAAGGATTCCAACGGGCCCGACGGCAACAACGCGAACCCGACCGCGGACTTCACCAGCGACTGTACCGACATGAGCTGCTCATTCACCGACTTGAGCAGCGACAACGACGGCAGGGTGGCGTCGTACCAGTGGGACTTCGGCGACGGCCAGGTCTCCAGCACCAAGGATCCCACGCACGGGTTCGGCACGCCGGGCCAGTACAACGTGAAGCTCACGGTGACCGATAACGCCGGCGGGACCGGGTCGATCACAAAGTCGGTCACCGCGACCGCCTCGCTCGCGGGCGCGCCGACCGCCGCGTTCACGGTGTCCTGCGCTTCGCTCGACTGCACGTTCCAGGACCAGAGCACCGACGCCGACGGCACCGTGGTCGCCTGGGCGTGGGACTTCGGCGACGGCAGCCCGACCAGCACCGACCAGCACCCGGCCGTGCACCATTACGCCGCCACCGATCGTACGGTCTATGACGTGAGCCTCACCGTGACTGACGACGCCGGCCTCACCAGCGTCAAGAGCCAGCAGATCACGGTGTCGCCGCCGGCCTCGCTGCAGTGCGTGGACGCCGCGCCGGGGCACACCGGCTTCGCCTCGTGCGACCTCGTACTCCTGGCCGACGCTCGCGTGACCGTGAAGCTGCAGGACCGCTCGTGCGACGCGCATGGTGACACGTTCCGGATCACCGCGCCGATCGTCGAGACCTTGTTCACCGATGGCTGCTACAATCCCAGTGTGGGCAGCTCATTCCCCCTGAACGGCGGGGCCGTGTTCGCGGCGGGAACGCACCTGCAGGCCAATGTGATCTCGGGCGCGACCAACCAACAGACCGCGCCTGCGCTCCACGTGACCGGTGCCTACCCGACCTGGACGCTGTCGTTCGACGACGGGGTGGGTGGACCGAATGAGCCCGACTTCAACGATCTCGTCATGACGGTGACGGCGACCCCAGTGCAGTAGTGGCGCAAGATCGCCGACCAGGCAGGACGTAAGGCCCCGCCGCCGGACGACGTTGTCCGGCGGCGGGGCGCTTATGTGGTGAGCTGCGTCCCGGAAGATGGCTGGATTGGCCCTGGTGGATTCGAACCACCATTAACGGATCCAAAGTCCGCTGTCCTGCCGTTGGACGAAGGGCCAGTGTGCTGATAATACAGCAACTTGCGCGCGCGCTGTAGCGTCGCGCCGGGCGGCTATAGGAATGGCTATAGGGGACCACTAGGATTTCGCGGCTACCTCGGCCATGCGTACACCCGGGCCTCCCACTCCACTTCATACTGTTTTCACGCTTTCTGGAACCACCCAGTGTTATCGTCTTCGGCAAGGGCTGCTGCCGGCCATTTGGACGAGGGCTCGGAACGAAAGAACGTACAGAGGCCCCCGCCGGCGTAGACGGAGCCTACCCGAGCCCGCGGCATGATTGCATCCCGGATGGCCGGGTTGGCGTGAGTGCACGGACGTGCTTATGGTTTCGTGGCGGAAGTGCAACGACTGGCAGCATCGGGAAGGGGGTGTTAGCTAAGTCACGGTTTGATATCGCGGTTTCGGCTAGTATCCTCCCTTCAGACCGGCGTGAATTCTGCAGGCTTCGCCGCCTTTGAGTCGACCGGCGGCCACTCTAACCCAGCGACGGAATGCCAAAGCTCTCGCTTCGACGAGTCCGACTCTGGACCTTGCTCGCGCTGCTCGCCGCGGCGACCCTGCGTTGCAATGGGGACAACGTAGGGCCAAGAGACGCCTCTGCCATCGCGATGGCGGATGGAAACGGTCAAACCGCGGCGGTCGGAACCGCGTTGGCCAATCCGCTCGTCGTGTTGGTGACCGACGCGCAGAACAAGCCCGTGCAGGGCGTCAGCGTCGGCTGGACCGTGAGCGGTGGCGGATCGGTGTCCTCGGCCTCGACCACGACCGGCGCGGATGGCCGGGCATCGGTGAGTCGGACGCTCGGACCCGCGGCGGGGCAACAGACCACCACCGCGACGGCGAGCGGCCTCTCGGGCTCCCCGGTGACGTTCGTCTCGGTGGCGACCAACGGGGAAAGTGGCATTGTGATCACCACGAATCCTCCGACCAACGCGCTGGACGGGGAGGTGTTCGACCCGACTGTGCAGCCGGTGGTGCACGTCCACAACGCCGACGGGAACCCATCGGTCGGCGCGACCGTCACTGCGACCATCGTGTCGGGTGGCGGAAGCCTGCAAGGCACCACGACCGCGACCACCGACGCTCAGGGATTCGCGACGTTCGGAGACCTGGGTATCCGCGGGCCGGGCAGCCAGACCCTGAGCTTCGCGACCGCCTCCGACACGGTTGCGGCATCTCCTGTCAGTATCGCGCCTCTTCCTCCTCAAGCGACCACCGGCCAGTGGGGGCCGCTCGTTCCCTGGGACATCGTGCCGCTCCACATGAGCCTGCTACCGACCGGCAAGATCATCGGCTGGGGCAAGTACGAGGATGAAAACAACCAAGGCTCGGGCACCATGGGCTCGATCCCACGGCTGTGGGATCCCGCCGCGGGTGATCCGACCACGGCCCGCATGGTGCAGGCGGACACGATGTTGTTCTGCTCCGGACACACCGGCATGCCCGACGGCAGGATCATGGTGTCGGGTGGCCACAAGGCGGACGACACCGGCATCGACCACACCAACATTTTCGACCCGGTGAGCGAGCAGTGGGTCCCGGGGCTCCCCAAGATGGCGTTCGGTCGGTGGTATCCGACCGTGACCGTCCTCGCCGATGGCCGGATTCTCACCATGGCGGGCCGCGATTCCGCCGGCAAGGTGGTGACGATTCCGGAGATCTGGGAGAACAACCAGTGGGTGCAGCTGCCCGGTGCATCCGCGGTCAACATTCCCTACTATCCGAGGAACTTCGTCGCGCCCAACGGCAAGATCTTCATGGCCGGCGAACGCATCGAGTCGCGCTGGTTCGACGTGGACGCCACCGTGAGCGGCAAGCGCGGCGTATGGACGGACGGGCCGAACCACATCTGGCACTTCAACCGCGATTACGGCACCGCGGCGATGTATGAGCCGGGGAAGATTCTGTACGCGGGCGGGGGCGGCAACGCGACTTGGGCGCAGACGCCCGACGCTCGCGCCTCGACGCCGACGAACACGGCGGAGATGATCGACCTGAACCAGCCAGTGCCCCAGTGGAGCAATGCCGGGACCATGCAGTTCGCGCGGCGGCACACCAACTCGACCATCCTGCCCGATGGCACGGTGCTGGTGACCGGCGGCACGACCGGTGGTGGGTTCGTGGACATCAACCCGGCAGACGCGCCCAAGGCCGCGGAGCTGTGGGACCCGAAGCACCCAACCCAGTGGACGACGCTCGCCTCCAACAGTGTCATGCGGGTTTACCACTCGGTGTCGCTGCTCCTCCCGGATGGCACGGTGCTGCACGGCGCGAGTGGCAACGCTCTCGCCGGCGGCGCCAATCCGGTGCCCGTCCCGGACGAGAAGAACCACGAGATCTTTTCACCACCGTACCTGTTCAAGGGCGCGCGGCCGACCATCACCACGGTGCCGGCCAGCGTCGGCTACGGCGCCACCTTCTCGGTCACCACGCCGAATCATGCGCAGGTGACCGACGTCCGCTGGATCAGACTCGGCTCGGTGACCCACGCGTTCGATGCGGGCCAGCGCGCCAACACGCTCTCGTTCATCGCCACGGCGACCGGCGTCGACGTCACGGCGCCGGCGAGCCCCAACCTGGCGCCTCCCGGCTACTATCAAATCTTCATCCTGAATCGGAATGGCGTGCCGTCCGCCGGGAAGATGATTCAGGTGCACTGAGCGCGAGTTCGCGACTCACGGAACGACGACGAGGGCATGCCGGCCGGCATGCCCTCGTCGTGTGTGCTGCCTTCGCGCGCTCTACCCCGCGTCCTCGGATACATCGTAGCCGTACTTGAGCAGATCATCCCGGAGCAGGTTCGTGAGCAGCGTCTGCTGCCCGGGACTCAGGTCCTTCCGGTAGCGGTTGCTCATGTCCGTAATCCGCGTCGTCGCGACCTGGCGCTCGAACATCGGCGAGCGCTCGAGCTCCGAGAATTCCACCACGCGACGGCACGTCTCTAGCGGCTCGTCGCAGAAATCCTCGTAGCGGACCTGCAGGAAACGCGCGGGATCGATGTGTGCTCGGGCCGAGTCGATGGCCCGGGTGTGGATGCGCCACTGAAGCCCGGCCAGCGCGGCGAACGATTTTCCACTCGCCTCCCAGGCGGCCTGGTCTTCCGGAGAGAGCGGGCCGTAGCGCCAGCTGTAGGGCCCGTACCAGCCGCGCCATTGCCATTCATTGATGTGCAGATACGAGCTCGCGACCGCGCGGCCGTCGCGCACGATGTGGATGAACTTGGCGTCGGGAAAGATTTCGTTCAGGAAGCCGATGCGCGACCAGCCGGTCAGCTTGATCAGGATCCGGTTCCGGCGCGGGGTGAGCATCCGCTCGAATACCGAGTGGAGCTGGCGGCGCACTCGGGGCGTCACGTCTTCCGCCACGAGGTCGCGCCCAGGCTCGGCGAAGCCATACGCATGCGTGTACCAGAAGCCGTAGTTCTCACCCGGCTTGATCCGCGTGTGGAAGATCCGCCGGAACAGCCGATTGTTCATCGCGGCCACGGCGGTGCGGTTCCACTCCGGGTGCGTCGGGAACTCCTCGGCAAACCCGGACAGCCACATCGTCTGGGGGTGCACGCCCAGCACGTGATGGAAGGCGGTCGAGCCGCACCGGCCTGTCCCCACGATGAAAATCGGCTTGACGACCTGCATCCGTTGCCCGTCAGTCACGGTGATTCCATTCTCCAGTCGTTGAACGATCCGGTCCGCGCGCGCGACGCGGAACGGGAAGACTAGGCCGCCGCCCGACGGTAGGCCTCGATCGTTGCCTGGGCCGCGTCCTCCCAGCGGAACGTGCGGGCGCGTGCTCGGCCGAGGCCGCGGAGCCGCGCGGCTTCGTCGGGGCGTGTGGCCTGCTCGAGTCCGTCGACGATGCTGTCGACATCGAACGGGTCCACCAGCACGGCAGCCCCGCCGGCGATCTCAGGCGCTGCCCCCGTGGTGGACGTGACGACCGGGGCCCCACAGGCCATCGCTTCGACAATGGGCAATCCGAACCCCTCGTAGATCCCGGGATACACGAACGCCGCCGCGTTGGCGTAGAGCCCGGGCAAGGCGTCCTTCTCAACATAGCCCAGCAACGTCACACCCTCGGGCACCGCGCGTCGCTCGACAAAGTCCCGGTCCAGCGACAGGCCGGTCACCAGGAGTCGATGTCGACGTCCGTCGCCACCGCGCTCACGCCAGCGCGCGAACGCGTCGAGCAGGCGCCGGGTATTCTTGCGCGGCGAGACGCCTCCGACGGCGAGCAGGTACGGCTCGTACGCCGCCGGGGTCTCGATCCTCGCGGCCGCGAATGCGGGGTCGAGCCCGTGGTACACCACGTCGATCCGCGAAGACGGCACGCCGGCCCGCCGCATGAGATCGTCGGCGGTGTAGCGGGAGACCGCCACGAACCGATTGGCCCGGCGAACCACCCACGGGAACTGGACGCCGTACATGAGACGGAGCCGGCGGTCGTACAGCTCCGGATGCACCTGCCACCCGAGATCGTGCACGGTGGCCACACAGCGGTCCCGGCGGCGAATGCCCAACGGCAGAAAGCCGTCCATGCCGTGATATACCACGCTCTCCGACGGCAGGCCGCGGACGGCGCCCCAGTGATCGAACCACAGCTTCCAGAGAGTCGCGCGCGCGCTCCCCGGAGCGATATCGGGGCGGCGCGCGGGCACCACCTCCCGCACGCGTGGGAGATCGAGTCCGACCGGTGACCAGCTCAAGGCCGTGATGTCGAGCCGGCCGGTTTCCGCGAGAGCCCGAAGCAACGCGAGCATATACACCTCGATCCCGGTATGCGGCCCGGTGAGGTTGCGGACGTTGACGGCCACGGGAGGCACCGAAGAAGCGGCGCCGGACGCCATCACCGACCTGCCCGCTCCAATACGGCCAGCGTGTCGCGGGCCGTGCGGCTCCAGCGGAAGGGCTCGCTCCGTGCGTGGCCCGCCGTGATCAGCCGAGCTCGCAGCGCGGAATCATCCAGCACTCGGGCGATCCCGTCGGCAATGGCGTCTACCGATTCCGGGTCGACCAGGACGGCCGCGCCCTCCGCCAGCTCCTTGGTACCGTACCGGTCGGCGGTGACGACCGGGCAGCCGGCTGCCATCGCCTCGAGGACCGGGAGCCCGCACGACTCGAAAAGGGAGGGAAGCAGCAGCGCCTGCGCCATGGCATAGACGCTGGCGAGGTCGTCCTGATCCATCCAGCCTGGTCGTCGCACCCAGTCCGTGATCCCGAGCGCCTCGGGCTCGAGCAGCTCACGCTCGGAGAGAAACCGGTTCTCGCCGCCGGCGACGACCAGCGGCACGCCACGCGGGGGGCCCACGCGGGCATACGCGCGGACCAGGCGGGTGAAATTCTTCGGCGGGTACACGGCCCCGGCATAGAGCACGTAGCGGTCGGGGAGGTTGTACTTCCGGCGCACGGCCTCGAGGTGGCCGGGGTCGGGGGGCCGCCGAAACACGTCGTCGACCCCGGAGTACACTGTGGCCACGCGCTCCGGAGCTACGCGAAGGTAGTGCATCACGTGCTCGCGGGTCACTTCGGAGACCGCGACAATGGCCGCGGCACGGCTGGCGTAGCGTGGCACCAGGAATCGATGGCTCATGCGGTCGATGAAGCGCGACGCCCAGGGCATGACGTACCAGTCGAGCCCATGGCAGACCCACACCGCCGGGCAGCCGGCGCGGAGCGGGATCGAGTACTTAGGATTGAACAGCACGTCCACCCGGTGGCGGCGGACCGCCGCAGGAACCGCGACCTGATCCCACAGCAGCACCGACCGCGCTGAGAGCGCCGTCTCTTCGACGCCGTGGTGCGCATACGTGCCGACCAGTGCCGGGTTACGGTACAGCAGGATGAATTCGTGGGCGGGCTCGAGGGCGAAGATGGCCTCGAGCAGCCGTCGGGTGTACACCCGCACGCCGCCCTGATGCTGATCGTAGTGCCGTAGCATGATGCCAATGCGCACGCGCGCTCCCGTCGCGTAAGCCCGTCGGGCCCCGTCCGCAGATGCGCCTGGGGAAAGCCGGCTCCCGGCGCGAAGACAAGGAAACCCTCAGCCAATCGTCTCGACCGCCTCGACTCGACCATGGCGTCGGCCGAGCATCATTCGGGCATCCTCCCGATCCCCGGCGCTTCGGTACACGGCGAAGAGGGTCGAGCCGGAGCCGCTCATCCGGCACAGCAGCGGTCGCGTCCCGACCAGGGCCTCGAACGCGGCGCGCACCGGCGGGTGCCGATCGAACACGGGGGACTCGAAATCGTTCCCGGCCAGCCGGCCGATATCGCCCCAATGCGAGAGCACTTCGAGATCGAGCGCCACAGCCCCCCGGCGGCCGGACGACTGCCGCGCCGCATCGACCCAGCCGTAGGCCTCCGCCGTCGCGATCCCGAGGGGCGGCGTCAGCAGCAAGGCAGGGGCCGCGGGCAGCGGGGGCAGAGCGAGCATGCGCTCGCCCCGTCCCCAGCCCAGCGCCAGGGGACCGCCCGAGATGAAGAACGGCACATCGCTCCCGAGCCGCGCCGCGAACTGCAGTAGCTCGTGGCGGGGTACGGCGTTCCCCGCGAGGGCGTTGACCGCCTGCAGGGCCGCCGCGGCATCGCTCGACCCCCCGCCCAGGCCCGCGCGCACCGGGATGCGCTTCTCGAGCGAGAGACGAACGCCGAAGCGGTGGCCGGTGCTCTCCAACACGAGCGCGGCCGCCCGCACCGCGAGGTTCTCTTCGGCCGGCCCCACGTCCGCCCCGGTAACGTCGATCGTGATGCCGTGTCCCTCGCGGCGCTCCGCCCGCAGCGTATCGGCGATGCTCACCCGGCAGAACAGGGTCTCGATCGCATGAAAGCCGTCGGCCTCCCGCCCGAGCACGCGGAGAAACAGGTTGATCTTGGCGTGCGCGCGGAGCTCGACGGTGGCGTCGCTCATGGCGAGCTGGGCGCCCGCAGGTCGCTCAGGGCCACCGGCGTCCGAGCGAGCGACCAGGAGCCCAGCAGGATGATCGGCAGGAATGTGGTCGCATGAAAGGCGATCGCGTACGACGAGGCGAGCGCCGCCGGCACGCCGAAGAGCGCCAGCGCGGCGACGATGGAGGCCTCGAACTGCCCGAGAAATCCGGGGGTGAGCTGCACCGAGATGCCGAACACCAGAATGCCCTGCAGGAGCAGCGCGCCGCCGAATCCCACGGGGATCGCGAATGCCCGGAACGCGACATCGAAGGCCAAGGCGTTCACCAGCCAGAGCACGATCGACCAGACGACGGTGCCGGCAAGCAGAGAAGGTGACCGGAGCACAGTGAGCCCATGGCGGATCCCTTCGATCAGTCCGATCACCCGCTCCGCGAACCGCCCGGCCGGGAGGATGCGCCGGATCACGCGCTCGGCGACGAGCGGAAACGCGACCACCGCGAGCGCGCCGCCGAGCGCCACCAGCCCGAGCACGCCCGCCGCCTGGGACGCGTGCCTGAGCGACACTCCCCCGACCGCCACGTCCCGGGGCAGGTCCGACGCGAGCAGCGACAGGCTCAGCAGCGACACGACCGTCAGCCCGTCGAAGATCCGCTCCACCGCGACCGACGAGAGCACCGCGCTGAAGCGCGCGCCCGCCAGTCTCGAGGCGGCGAGCAGGCGAACCAGCTCCCCGGCGCGGAACGGCAGAATGTTGTTGGCCATGAATCCGATCGCGACGGCATGCCAGAGCGGGGCGGTGGGGAGCGCGCGTCCGTCCACATCGCGCAGGAGCAGGCGCCATCGCACCAGGCGGATCGGGTAGGTGAGCGTCGCGATCAGCGCGGCGAGCAGGAGCGGCCACGGCCGCGCCTCTCTCAGGTGCGCCAGGACCTCGCTGGCGTTGACGCCGCGGAGGGCCCACCAGAGCAGCGCAGCGGCGAGCGCCGCGCCGAGCACGGCGCCGAGGCGCCGCCGGCGAGCGCCGGCAGTGGACTCAGGCGTCGGCAAGCGCGAGCGGGACCAGGTCGAGCAGCTCCTGCAGTAGCGGCTGGATGGCGTCGAGCCCGCCGTTGCGGGCCAGCTCGGCCGCGAGCTGCTGGCGCACGGCCACGGCCCGCTCGAGCGCCGCGCGCCCACGATAGCAGAGAGCCGCCATCTCGATCGCGACGTCACCTTCTGTCGGCACCGGCTCGGTGTCCGCCAGTGCTCGCCCGACCAGCGCCTCGAGGGAGGCCGGCTCGGGGCGACGCTCGCGCCGCAGGCGATCGTAGGTGTGGAAGCTCGCCTCGAGGCCGCCGGCGGCCATCGGTGCGTCGTACCCGAGGCTTTCGATCGGCACCGGCGGCTCCTCGAGCAGCAGCGACTCGATTGGCACGATCGGCTCCTCGAGCAGCAGCGTCTCGATCGGCACGATCGGGAGGTCGATCTCACCCGCGGCAGTGGCGACGCTGGAATGCGTCGCGGAATGCAGGGCGGGCTCGGCCAGCCGAAGACCGTCCATGCGGTACGCCGCGTCGAGGATGCGCCGGGAAATGAGCATGCGGTCGTCGGCATCGGCCACGGCGCGGAGCAGCTCACCGGCTTCCCGCAGGCAGCTCACCAGCGCGGGCGTGGAACGCGCGGCGGCAGCGGCGGCGAGCGCCTCGCGAGTGGACCGTGCGAATACGCCGAGCGCGCTCGCGACCGGATCGGGACCGGCGATGCCGGCCGACCGAAGCGTGCCGAGCAGATGGTAGAGGCGGAGGTCGCGTTCGACCGCCGATCCGGATCGGGCGATCAGGTCCGCGCTCTGGCAGAGATGCTCGCCATGACTCACCAGCTCGAGCGGGCCAAGTGGGGCGGGAGGCGAGAACTGCGGCTGCGCAAGCGGCGGCGTCACCGGGTCGGGATCGTCGGTGTAGTAGAGCGACTCGATCGGCACGACGTCGCGCTCGACCGCGAAGGCTCTGAGCAGCAGCTCGGTGAATCCACGCGCCTCGTCGGTCTCGGGATCGGGCCGGCCATGCTCGGCGATGTCCCGCGAGATGCGGGTCAAGGCCAGCGAGGCCGAGGCGATCACCTCGTCGACGCCAGGTGGCGGCGCGTACAGTCGGGTGAGGTCGCCCACGGCCAGCTCGATGCCGTCCAGGATCTCGGGCAGCGGTACCAGGTCTCCCAGCTCAGCCAGCCCACGCAGCGATTGCATCCGTCGGATCACGGTGTAGAGCGGCTCCCGGTCACCGGGCGCGCCGTGAAGCGCGCGCGCCGCACGATCGAGGGCGCTCGCGATGAGCGCGCCTTCCCGCGCCACGAAGGCGCGCACGCCGCTGTTGAGCTCGCTCCGCGGGGCGCTCTCCGCGGCGGTGACGCGGCTGTCCTTCGCGACGGCACCCCCCGAGGGGCCGGTCCGGCCGGCGAGTGACTCGAGACTCAGGCCGAGGCGGACGCTCCGCGCGGTGTCCGCGTCGCTCCAGTCGCGCACGCGTCGCACGAGATGGCGAAACTCCTCGATGGCCTGCGCGGTCTGTTCCCTGGTGGCCGGATCCCAGGGCCGGCGGCCATCGCGGTAGGCGCGCGCGAGGCCCTCCAGGCCGGCCGCGGCTCGCGCGATCGGCTGTTGCGATGCCATCAGCGCTGCACCGCGCAGCACGCGGGCGGTGCGCAGCAACTCCTCGCCCGGCGGCCCGTCCGGGCGGTTGACCAGGGAGTCGAGCCGGTCGAGGCACTCACCCGCCTCGAGGGCGAAGAAGTCCGCGGCCGCCATGGGGTTGGTCATGGCCCGGAAAGTATCAGCGCCGAGCGCCACGCACCACGTTCGCCATCTCCTCCACGGCGGCGCGCATCCCCACCATGACCGCACGGCTCACGATACTGTGGCCGATATTGAGTTCCTCGATCTCGGGAATGGCGGCGACGGGCGCCACGTTGCGGTAGGTCAGGCCGTGTCCCGCGTGCACGGCGAGTCCCATATCGGCGGCATGTCTCGCGGCGCGACGCAGCTCCACCAGCGCCCGGTCATCCCGCTCCCAGGTGTGCGCGTAGCGGCCGGTATGCAGCTCGATGGCCGGGACCCCGAGGTCCTTCGCGGCATCGAGCGCGGCCGGGTCAGGATCGATGAACAGGCTCACCCGGGCTCCGGCTTCGTCGAGGCGTCGGATGGTGTCGCGCAGACGCGGAGCCGGGCGGGTCAGGTCGAGCCCCCCTTCGGTGGTGACTTCCTCCCGGCGCTCGGGAACGATGGTCGCCTGGTAGGGTCGGAGCCGGCAGGCAACCGCGAGCACATCAGGACTGGTGGCCAGCTCGAGGTTGAGCACACCGACCACCGGGGCGAGTCGCTCCACGTCCGCGTCCTGAATGTGCCGACGGTCCTCTCGAAGATGCACCGTGATGCCATCCGCGCCGGCGGCCTCGCACAGGCGGGCGGCTTCGAGCGGGTCGGGCTCGTCGGTGCGTCGGGCTTGGCGCACGGTCGCGACGTGATCGATGTTGACGTAGAGCCGTTGTGAAGTCATCGCATTGTCATTGATCGGCGCTCCGCGGCCGGTTAACTTCGCACGCTCCCACTCGCAATCGAGAGACCGGTGACGACCCGACGGTGGTACGCAGCGGCCGTAGTGCTGGCCGCGTGCGGTGGCGGCTCAGGCAGCGCGGCCAAGGTGCATCCGGCCAATACGGCCCCCGTGGCGGTGCAGAATTTCATGAAGGCCGTGGCCGACAGCAATCTTCCCGCGATGGCGAGCCTCTGGGGTACGGGGAAGGGACCCGCGGGTCAGACCAAGCAGCCGCCAGACTACGAGCGTCGCGTCGCGGTGATGCAGGCCTATCTCACCAGCGACGACTATCGGATCGTCTCGGACCACCAGGACGGCCTGCCGAGCCGGCACGCGGTCCAGGTGCAGATCCGCCGCCAGGCCTGTACCTGGGACGTGCCCTTCACGGTCATCCAGCTCGCGGACGGGAGCTGGATCGTCAATCAGGTGGACCTCACCGCCGCCGGCAATCCCGCCAAGCCGTGCAATCCTTCCGATAGCACCGCCCACACCGATACCACCGCTCACGACACGAGCAGCGCCAAAAGCCAGTAATTCGCGGGAACCTGGGCCGCCCGGCTGCTGTTATGTTACTCCGTGAGTTCGAGGAGAATGCCCGCGGTCGCCTTGGGATGGATAAAGGCGACCCGACGGCCGCCGGCGCCCGGCCGCGGCACCTCGTCCAACAGGCGGTAGCCGGCCGCGCGGCACGCGTCGAGCGCGGCGTCGAGGTCGGGCACGCGATAGCAGATATGGTGGATGCCCGGACCGCGCCGGTCGAGAAAGCGGGCGATGGGACCATCGCCGTGGCGCGGCGCGAGCAGCTCGACCTCGGACTCGCCGAACGGCAGCGACACGATGGTCGCGCCGTCCGCCTCTTCCGGCGGATGCGGGGTCAGACCGAGGACGTCGCGATAGAACGCCACGGCGGCGTCGAGGTCGTTGACGGCCACGCCAACATGCGCAATCCGGGGGCGATCAGGCACGCGATCCCTCCGTCGAGAATCTGGTCGAGACGGTTTCCAATACAGGAGAATAACATCATGGCCACGACGAATTCCCAGACCTTGCACGTTACCGACTCCTCGTTCGCGAGCGAGATCGAACAGGCCAACGGACTGGTCCTGGTCGACTTCTGGGCGACGTGGTGCGGACCGTGTCAGGTCGTGGCGCCCATTCTCGATCAGCTCGCGGGAGAGTATGCGGGGAAGGCCAAGGTGGCCAAGGTGGATGTCGATGCGAACCAGCGCACCGCGATGCGGTTCAACGTGCGTTCGATCCCGAGCATTCTGTTCTTCAAGAACGGCCAGCACGTGGACACGGTGATCGGCGCGGTGCCCAAGGCGACCCTCGAAGGAAAGATCAAGCAGCACTTGGCCTGACCGCCAAAACACGAAGATGGGAAGGCGACGGAGAGCCTGGGTCCAGGCTCTCCGTCGGCATTTTGGTCCCCGCCAACTTGCCTCGACTACCTTTCGCACATGCCGGGAACTCTGTATGTCGTTGCGACCCCGCTCGGTAACCTGGGAGACCTCTCTGCCCGCGCGGCCGATGTGCTCCGCCATGTCCCGGTGGTGGCGGCGGAGGATACCCGGCGCACGCGGGGCCTTCTGACGCATCTCGGCGCCACACCGCAACTCTTGAGCTATCACGCGCATTCGCAGGAGCGCAGGCTCGATACCTTGCTCGAGATCCTCCAGGAGGGCCGGGATGTGGCGCTGGTGTCCGACGCCGGGACACCTGCCGTCAGCGATCCGGGAACGGACCTGGTGGCGGCCGCCCGAGAGGCTCGGATCTCCGTCGTCCCGATTCCGGGACCGTCCGCGGTCGCGACCGCCCTGTCGGCGGCCGGTCTCAAGGGCGATCGCTACCTGTTCCTGGGGTTCATACCGCGGAAGGGTGGCGAGCGCGCCCGTCTGCTAGCGCGTGCGGCCGGCGAGGAGTGGAGCGTCGTCCTGTTCGAGGCGCCCCTTCGGCTGGTGGACCTGCTGCAGGATCTGTCCGCGGCGTGCGGTGGCGATCGGCGCGCCGTCGTCGCACGGGAGCTGACCAAGCTGCACGAGGAGCTTCGGGAGGGGACCCTCGACCAGCTGGCGCACTATTATTCGGAGTTTCCCCCTCGCGGCGAGCTGACCATCGTGCTGGAAGGCCGGGGGTCGCCCGCGGAAGGCCCCGATCGCACCGAGGCGGCCAGGGAGCGGGCTACGGCGTTGCTGGCCGAAGGCGTCACCAGGCGCGAGGTGGCTCGCCGACTCAGCGAGGGGCTCGGGTTGTCGCGGAACGACGCCTATCGCCTGGTGATGGAGCTGCCATGAGGATGCGACGCGTGCTGCCGCTGGTGCTCGCGGCCGCCGCACTGGGGTCCTCCCCGCCGAACGCCGCGGTCATGACCATCGGCCGCTTGCACTACGATGGTGGTGGCGACTGGTATGCCAATCCGTCGAGCCTGCCCAACCTGCTCAACGCCATCCGGACCCGGACCGGTCTGCGAGTCGCCTTCCAAGAGAAGGTGGTGACCCTGTCGGACGACGAGCTCTGGAACGTTCCCTACATTTATATGACCGGCCACGGCAACGTGCATTGGACCGACAGTGACCTGGCCACGCTGCGGCGCTATCTGGAGCAGGGCGGGTTCCTCCATGCCGATGACAATTACGGCATGGATGTGTCGATCCGGCGAGAGCTGCAGCGACTCTTTCCCGACAAGCCGATGGTCGAGGTGCCGCTGACCCACCCGATCTACCATCTGGTGTACGATTTCCCCAAGGGCATCCCCAAGATCCATGTGCATGACGGGAAGCCCGCGCAGGGCTTCGGCATCTTCCTCAATGGGCGCCTGGCCGTCTACTACTCCTACCAGAGCGATCTGGGCGACGGTTGGGAGGACTTCGAAGTGCACCACGATCCCCCCGAGAAGCACGAGGCCGCGCTGCGCATGGGCGTGAACCTCTTCGCGTACGCCGTCGGGTTCGGCGGGTGAGCGCGCCAGCCACCTACCACGCCTTGCAACGGGTCGCCCGGCCGCTTCGGCTCCGGGCGACCGCGGCGTGGGTGGCCATCGCCGTGGGCGCAGGCGCCTTGCTGCTCGCCGCCGCGACGTGGGCGGTGCACCTGAGCGGCCTCGAGGCGCCCTATTGGGTGTTGCTGGCCTGGGCGGGCGCCGTGCTCATCCTGGCCGTCGGCGCCTGGCTCGGCGCGCGTTCCCAGGGCCGGCTGACGGCCCGTGGGGTGGCGGACGGGCTCGAGGAGCTCGGCGCGTGGCGGCGCGGCGCGCTGACCGCGCTGCTCGATCGATCGGCCCAGGGCACCAGCGGCAGCCTGCTGGAGCTGGCTGACCGTTCCCGGGCGGACGAGATCCTTCGACGTGGGGCGTCCGCGGCAGAACCCATCGCGAAACCGGTCCGGCTGCTCGCGCTGGGCGGCGCGGCAGGGCTGGCGGTGGGGCTTGTGGCCTTCGCCTCGGCCGGACCGGTGCGGGGGCCGGCGGCCGCGTTGTGGCACCCGGGTCGGGCGTGGGCCGCGACGGTGGCGCCGGTCACGTTGCGGGCAGCGCCCGATCTCGTCGACCGGGGCGACTCGGCCACGCTGCTGCTGCACGCGTTCGGCCGTCGCCACGCGACGCTCTGGCTTCGAGCGCCGGGCGAAGGATGGCGCGCGACGGGGGTGTCCCTGGATACTCTCGGGCAGGCGACGGTGACGACGGGTCCGCTCCAGAGCGACGTGTTCGCCCGTATCACCAGCGGAACGCGCGCGTCCGATACGGTGCATATCCGTGTACGGCTCCCCGTCTTCCTCGGCAGCCTTACGGTGACGGCGCACTATCCGGCATACCTGGGCATGGATGCCGAGCCGGTGCCGACCGGCGGCGACACGCTGCTCCTGCCCGCGGGAACGCGGCTCGAGACCCGCGGCGAAGCCACGGCGCCGCTCGCGACTGCGGCGTGGGCGGGCATCGGCCGGACCGCGCCGCTTCACGTGCAGGCCGGACGGTTTTCCGGCAGTTTCGCTCCGGCGGTCTCGGGCGAATATCACCTGGCGCTGACCACGCCCGGCGGTGCTTCGCTTGGCTCCGACACCGTACGGCTCCCCGTCCGATTGGTGGCCGACAGCGCGCCGCAGGTGGAGATCCCGGTGCCCGGGGCGGACACGCTCGCTCCGATCAGCCTGACGGTGCCACTGGTACTCGATGCGCGGGATGATCACGGTCTCACGAGCGTCACGGTCGAAAGCCGCCGCATCAGCCGTCTCGGCATCGTGGATTCGGCCCGTCGGGAGAGCGTCCCGTTGCCCGGCGGTACGCCCGATCGGGCCATCCTGAGCTTCGCGCTCGATCTCACGCACCGCGGGCTGCTCCCGGGCGATACCGTCCGCTACCGCGCGGTCGCCGCCGACAACACGCCCGCGCGGCAGCTCGGGCGCTCTCGGGAGTACGTCCTGCGTCTCCCGACCATGAGCGAGGTCCGTGCGGCGGAGCGCGCGGCTACCGACGCGGTCTCGAGTCGGCTCGACTCCGTGACGGCCGCGAGCACCGAGCTCTCGCGGCAGACGGACGATCTCGCGCAGGAACGTCCGCGCACGAACGAGGGGACCGGCGACAAGGCGAGCGAGTCGCTCACCTTCGAGCACGCCAAGAAGGCGGAGAGTGTGGCGAAGTCCCAGCAGGCGCTCATGCAGCGGGCCGACTCGCTCAAGCAGTCGCTCGAGACGTTGCGCAAGAGCGCGGAGGCGGCTGGACTCGGCGATACGGCGTGGCAACGTCAGCTCGCCGAGATCCGCAACGAGCTGGATCGCGCGCTCTCGCCCGAACTGAAGCAGCGGCTGCAGGAACTGCAGCAGGCGCTCAAGGACCTCGACGCCGACCGGACCAAGGACGCGCTCGAGCGGCTCGCCCAGGCGCAGCAGCAGGCACGCGAGGCCCTGGAGCGGAGCCGGGAGCTGTTTCGGCGTGCCGCGATCGAAGGCGATCTGGAGAGCCTGAGCCGGGAATCCAAGGATCTGGCGCGCGAGCAGAAGGAGTGGAACGATCATGTCGCCCAGGCGGACAGCAGTCTCTCCGCGCCGGCGGAACGTGACCTGGCGGCGCGCGCGGACTCGCTCGGGGCCGGCCTGCAGCGACTCGGCGCCCAGATGGGGGACACCGCCCGGCAGCAGCGACTCAACGCCGCGAGCCGTCAGGCCGATCAAGCCGGGAAGGAGATGCAGCAAGCGGCGGGTTCCAGTCAGCGCGGCGCGCGGGATCAGGCGCGGCAGCAGGGCGAGCAGGCTCGACAGGCGCTCGAGCCGCTCGGCGACCAGCTCCAGCAGGAGCGCGCCGGTCTCCAGCGGGCGTGGAAGCAGGAGGTGACGGCCGCCATTGACCAGGCGCTCAGCGAGACCAGCCGGCTGGCCGAGCGGCAGCTTGCCGTGCAGCAGGAGCTCAAGAGCGGACGCGACGTGGGCAGCGAGCTCCGAGCCGAGCAGGGGGCGATCGAGGAGGGAGTGGAGCGGCTGCTCCAGCAGATGCAGCGGACGTCGGGTCAGAACGCGCTGGTGTCCCCCGAAATCGGCAGCGCGCTCGGGGGCGCGCAACGGCAGATGGAGCGCACCCGCGATGCCATCGCCAATGCGACGCCGAACGCGCGCGAGGGCGCCGAGCAGGCCGGGGGCGCCGTCGACGCCCTCAACGCGGCGGCATACCAGCTCCTGCGTGCCAGGGGAGACGTCCAGGGTGCGGCCTCGGGCTCGGGCCTCGCCGAGGCGATGGAGCGCATGGCGCAGCTCGCGAAGCAGCAGGGCGGCTTGGGACGCCAGGGGGCCGGGCTGCTGCCGATGGCCGGGAGCGGGGCGATTCAGGATCAGCTTCGGCAGCTCGGGCTGCAGCAACAGCGTCTGGCCGAAGAGCTCGAGCGCCTCAAGGGTGGTGGCCACATGCCCGGCGCGGGCGAGAGGGCCGATGAGGCAAAGGATCTTGCGCGGCGGCTGGAGGCCGGCGCGATCGACCGCCAGGTCGTCGAGCGTCAGGAGCGACTCTTCCGCCGGATGCTCGACGCCGGCCGCACGCTCCAGGGCCGCGAGGAGGATCCACAGAAGGAGCGGCAGAGCATGACCGCGACCGACGACAGCGTGCACCTGCCGCCGGCCCTGCGCGAGAAGCTCACCGGCGAGGACGACCGTCTCCGGGTGCCGACCTGGGAAGAGCTGCAGCAGCTCTCGCCCGAGGAGCGGCGGCTGGTGGTGGACTACTTCCGGCGGCTGTCCGAGGCGGCTCGATGAGACGCGCGGTGGGCCCGCTCCTGCTGCTCCTCGGGCTCGCTCCCATGGCGCTGGCGGCGCAGGACACGACCATGTCGCGCGCGTTCGAGCTGGAGCGGCGGGGCAACTATGCCGCGGCCGTTGATGCCTACCGCCGGGTGCTCGCCCGGACGCCGGCTTCCGCCCCGGCGCTGCTCGGCCTGGAGCGGGCGCTGCTGCCGCTCGATCGAAGCACCGATATCCTCCCGCAGGTGCGCACCGCGCTGGCCGCGTTGACACCCTCGCCGACCAGTGCAGCCGTGTACGGAGTCGCGCTCCGCGCCTATGCGGCCGCCGACGAGCCCGACAGCATGCGTGCGGTGGCGGAACGGTGGGCGTCGGTCGCGCCCGGCGACGAGACGCCGTACCGCGAGTGGGGTGCGGCGGCCCTGGGCCAGCGGGACCGTGCCGGCGCGATGACCGCCTATCTGCGCGCCCGCAAGCGCCTGCATCGGCCGGAGGCGCTCGCCGCCGAGGTGGCGCAGCTCGACCTCGCGGGGGGCGATTATGCCGGCGCGCTCCGCGAGTGGATTCCCGCCATCCGCCGCGCGCCGGGCTACCGCGTCTCTGCGGTCGCCACGCTGGGGCAAGCGCCCGATTCCCTCCGGCCGGTCCTGCTCGACCAGCTCCGGGACGTGCACGACCCGCTCGCGCGCCGACTGGAGGCGGAGCTTCGCGCCCGATGGGGTGATCCGCTGGGCGCGCTCGCCACTCTCGAGCACCAATTGCCGGACGACCCGCGGCTGGCCACCGAAGCGCTGCAGGGCCTGGGCGATCAACTGCGGGCGGTCCCCGGCCCCGAGGCCCGCCAAGCGCAGGGCAAGGTGCTCGAGCTGCTCGCCGACCGCAGCACCGATGCCGAGCGGGCTCGCCTGCGGTTGGAGGCGGCCCGCGCCTACAGCGCGGCCGGCCAGCGCGACGACGCGCGCCGAATGCTGGCTGGCATCGCGGACGACAGGGGCGCGCCTGCCCCGATCGCCGCCGGTGCATCCGCCACGCTGGTGCAGGTGCTCATCGGGGAAGGGAAGCTGGACGAGGCCGCCATGAGGTTGGCCGCGCATCGAAAGGACATGGGCACCGACGACTACGCCGGGCTCGAGCGGCGTCTCGTCCGCGGCTATATCGCGGCCGGCAAGCTCGAGCGCGCCGATTCGGTGCTCGGCGCCGACAGCACGGTGGATGGGCTCGCCCTCGCGGGGTGGATTCATCTGTATCGCGGCGACCTCGCCGGCGCAGTCGAGCGGTTCAAGCAGGCGGGGCCCTTCGCGGGCGACCGCGAGGAGGCGACGGAGCGGACGGCGCTGCTCGCGCTGCTCCAGCCGATCGAGGCCGACAGCCTGCCTGCGCTTGGCGACGCGTTGCTCGCGCTCGCGCGCGGCGATACGGCGCGCGCGGTCTCCGGCCTGGACCGTGTCGGCCAGCAGCTGCCGCCGGCGCAAGGCGGGGCCGAGGTCGATCTCCTGGCCGGCCGACTGGCCGCCGCCAGCGGCAAGGTCGGCGACGCCGAACGTCTGTTCAAGGCGGCGGCGTCCCCGGCGGCCCCGGGCACGGCACCGGCCGCGGAACTGGCGCTGGCCGAGCTCCTGATCGATCAGCACAAGCCCGCAGAGGCGGTGACGCGGCTCGAACATCTCATCCTGACGTATCCCGCGAGCGCCCTCGTGCCGCAGGCTCGCCGGCGCCTGGACGAAGCGCGGAGCGCGGTGCCGCAGACATGAAGCGACGTGAATTTCTCACCCGGGGCTCGGCCGGGCTGCTGGCCCTCTCTCCGCTCTGGTCGACCCTGTCCCGAGTGAAGCCGCCGACCGGCGCGCCGTGGCTGCTCATCCCGATGGATGATGCGCAGACCGATCACCTCAAGGCCTACGGCGTCGCATTCCGCCTGCTTCAGCGCGGCGGCCGGGGCGAGTGGTTCCTCAACTATCGGTCGGGCTCCTTCCTGCTGCCCGGTGACGACGCGACCGTACGCGACGCGGCGCTCAGCGGCGTCGCAACCGAGCCGCTCGACGAGGCGGGGGTGGTTCCGATCCGGGGCGAGATCCAGGGCGGGAACATGGACGCCGTGCCACTGGAGAAGGTGCCGAAGGTGGCGGTGTACGCACCGCCCAACGCGCCGCCCTGGGACGACGCGGTGACGATGGCGCTCAACTATGCGGGCATCAAATTCGAGAAGATCTGGGATCCCGACGTGCTGGGCGCCAAGCTCAGGACGTACGACTGGCTGCACCTGCATCACGAGGATTTCACCGGACAGTATTCAAAGTTCTTTCTCAATTATGCCGGATCGCCCTGGCTGGTCGACATGGTGGACCGGAACCGGGCCATGGCGCGCCAACTTCGGTTCCCGACGGTGCCGGCGGAAAAGCGGGCGGTGGCCGTCGCGATCGCGGACTACGTCCAGCAGGGCGGGTTTTTGTTCGCGATGTGCACAGCCACCGAGACGCTGGACCTGGCGCTCGCGGCCGACGGCGTCGACATCGCGGCGGCCTACGCGGACGGCACGCCAATGGACCTCGACGCCTCGAAGCGCATGCGGTGGGACGAGGCGCTCGCGTTCCAGGGTGCGGAGCTCGAACTCAACCCGACGATCCCGGTGTATTCGGACATCGACGGTCACCAGGTCAACTCACCCGATCGACGACAGCCCCTGGGCTCGTTCACGCTCTTCAATTTCAGCGCCAAGATCGATCCCGTGGCGACCATGCTGGTCCAGAATCACCGCCAGGTGATCCCCGACTTTTACGGGCTCACTACCTCGTTCATGCGGAAGCGCCTCAAGTCGAGCGTGACGGTGCTGGCCGACGAGCCGGGCGCGCCCTGGGTCAAGTACATCCACGGCGAGCATGGGCAGGGCACTTGGACCTTCTTCGGCGGACACGATCCCGAGGACCCCCAGCACCAGATCGGCGATGTGCCCACCGACCTCTCGCTACACCCGCACTCGCCGGGCTATCGGCTGATTCTCAACAACGTGCTGTTCCCGGCGGCGAAGAAGAAGGAACTGAAGACGTAGATCAGATTAGATTTGAGCACGAGTCACCCCGAGCGTGGTGAGGGGGCATGATTCAGGTCATGCCCCCTTCGCGTCGCTCCGGGTGATTCCCTGGCCACCGTTCCGAAACGCCTAGTCCAAGGACCCGTGAACCTCAACTCCTCCGAGCGCATCGCCCCCGGCGTGCGCGCCGCGCTGGCGGCGGAGATCGCCGACGCCGGCGGCCGCGAGGTGTCGTTCGTGGCGGCCGTGGACCGTGACGGCGTCGTCACGGCCGCCCGGCCCGTGGCGCGCGGAACGGTGGACATGGTCTTGGCGCTTCCCGGCGTGGCGTGCCGCGGGGAAATGCTGCTCCACAACCATCCCAGCGGCCGGCTCGAACCGTCCGGGGCCGACCTCAATGTCGCGGCCCGGCTGCACGACGGCGGCGTCGGGTTCGGCATCATCGACAATGCAGCCACCGCGATCTACGTCGTGGTCGAAGTGCCGCACGATCGTGCGGTGCTCCGGATCGACCCCTTCGAGGTGGTGGACAGGCTGGGTGAGGGCGGTCCCGTCGCCGCGGAGCTGGGTCAGTACGAGGACCGGCGGTGCCAGCGCGACATGGCCGCCTACATCGCCGACGGCTACAACGACGGCGGCGTGCAGCTGCTCGAGGCGGGTACCGGAGTGGGGAAGTCGTTCGCCTACCTGGTGCCCGCCCTGCAATGGGCGCGCGTCAACGGCGAGCGGACGATCGTGAGCACGAATACGATCAATCTCCAGGAGCAGCTCGTCGGCAAGGACCTGCCCCTGCTGCGTCGTGCCCTGGGCGACGACGAGTACACTCCCACCTTCGCCCTCCTCAAGGGATGGCGCAACTATCTCTGCCTCTCCCGGCTCAACCAGGCGGTCGCCTCGCAGCGGACGCTGCTCGAGCAGGACAAGCTCGACGAGCTGCTCGGCATCGCCGAGTGGGCGGGACACACGTCCGACGGCACGCTGAGCGACCTGCCGGTCACGCCCTCGGGCGAGGTGTGGGACGAGGTGAGCGCCGAGGCCGATCTGTGCACGCGGCTCAAGTGCACGCACTTCGACAAGTGTTTCCTGTTCCGCGCGCGCCGCCGCGCCGCCGAAGCCGATGTCGTCGTGGTGAACCACCACCTGCTGGCGGCGGACCTGAGCGTGCGGCAGGCACAGGACAACTGGGAAGAGGCCGCGGTCCTCCCGCCGTATCGCCGGCTGGTGCTCGACGAGGCACACCATCTCGAGGATGTCGCCGCCTCGCACCTTGGCGTCCAGGTCTCGAGCCGGACAGTGCGGCGACTGCTGTCGCGCTTCGAGCGAAACGGACGGGGATTGGCGCCCACACTGGCCCATGAGCTGATGGGCCGGAGCGACATGCTCAGTCGCGCGAGCCTCGACCTGCTCCGCGAACGACTGCTGCCCGCACTCGCCGATGCGCGCCGGGCCAGCGAGGCGATGTTCCTGCGCCTGCTCGAGCGGCTCGAGGTCGCGACAGCGGGCCAGCTCCGGCTGGACGATGAGTTCGCCACTGACGACATCTGGGACCAGGGGCTGGCGCTGGAGCTGGACGCCACACTGTTGGCGTTCCGGGCGCTGCGCGAAACCGTGGAGACGATCGCGGACCGACTCGCCGAGTCCGACGAGACCGAGCGGAGCGCGTCCATCCTGCAGGAGCTGCGCGCGGTGATGCGGCGGCTCGACGCGATGTCGGACGGGCTCAATCGGACGCTCCGCCCGGCCGGCGGCGGCTCCCCAACCGTACGCTGGATGGAGCGGACGTCGCGCGGACCGCAGGTCAACCTGTCCGCGGTGCCGCTGGACCTGGCGCCGGTGCTCCGGGCGCTGCTGTTCGACCGGCTCGACACCGTGGTGCTGACCAGCGCCACCTTGGCGGCCGGCGGGGACTTCGCCTTCCTCGAGAGTCGCCTGGGACTCAGCGGTGACGACACGCCGGTGACGGTTCGCGAGGCATTCCCGTCGCCGTTTGACTATCCCTCCCAATGCGTCTTCGGCATTCCCAACGACCTGCCCGAGCCCCGCGAGGACGAGCACGCACACGCCACGGCAGTCGTCCAGGTGGTCACCGACCTCGCCTATGCATCCGATGGCGGGATGTTCGTCCTGTTTACCAGCCACGCGTCGCTGCGCAAGGCGGCGCACGAAGTGCGGGCGGTGCTGGGGGCTCGATGGCCGATCCTGGTTCAGGGCGAGGCGCCGCGTGACGTGCTGCTGCGGCGCTTTCGCGCCGCGGAGAACGCCATCCTCCTGGGCACCGACTCCTTCTGGGAAGGGGTCGACGTGCCCGGGCGCGCGCTCCGCACGCTGATTCTCAACAAGCTACCTTTTAAGGTTCCGAGTGAGCCGCTCACGGCCGCGCGCCTGGAACGGCTGGCGGACGAGGGTATGGACGGCTTCATGAACTACCTGCTGCCACACGCGGCGCTCAAGCTGAAGCAGGGGTTCGGACGGTTGATTCGGAGCCGGCAGGACATGGGCGTGGTGGTCCTGCTGGACAGCCGGGTCGTCACCAAGCGCTACGGGCCGCTGCTGCTCGGCGGGCTGCCTCGGGCGGAGCGGATCATCGGCAGCTGGGCGCAGGTTCGCACGAAGTGCGAGGACTTCTTCGCGCGGCACGGGATCGGAGCGATGGCGTGATTCCGCTGCGGCCGTCCAAGATCGTGTGCGTGGGCCGGAATTACCGCGCGCACGCGCGCGAGCTGGGCAACGACGTGCCGCCGCTCCCGCTGCTGTTTCTCAAGCCGCCAAGCGCGCTCGTTGGGCCGGGCGACGCGATCGTCCTTCCGGCGGCGTCGAAGCAGGTCGAGTACGAGGCGGAGATCGGTGTCGTGGTCAGGCAGCGGCTGGCCGGTGCCAGCGAATCCCAAGCCGAGGCGGGGATCGGCGGCTTCGTCTGTCTCAACGACGTGACCGCCCGCGACCTGCAGAAGACGGACGGGCAGTGGGGCCGCGCCAAGGGCTTCGACACGTTCTGCCCCGCCGGTCCCGACATCGCCCGCGGGCTCGACTGGCGCGGGCTCGAGGTCATCGGCCGGGTCAACGGTGACGAGAAGCAGCGCGCGCCGGCGACCGACATGCAGTTCCAGATCCCGTTCCTGGTGTCCTACATCAGCGGGATCATGACGCTCGAGCCGGGCGATCTGATCGCCACCGGCACACCGGCCGGGGTCGGCCCGCTTCGCGATGGCGACGTCGTGGAGGTCGAAATCCCCGGCGTCGGCATCCTGTCCAACCCCGTGCGCAACGGTGCACGCCGATGATCCAGTTCAGCCAGCGCCTGCAGGCCCTTCCCGGGTACCCGCTCGCCGAAATCCCCACGCTCAAGCGCCGGCTCATGCAGGCCGGCGTAGACGTGATCGACCTCGGGGCCGGCGACAACGACACCCCGCCGCCCGAGGTCGCGGTGGACAGCATGTCGGCCGCGCTGCACGACCCCGCGTATAGCAAGTACGGCTTCCAGCAGGGGCTCCCGGCGTTCCGGGAAGCCGCCGCGCGGTGGGTCGAGCGACGGTTCGGCCACCGGTTCGATCCGGTGACCGAAACGCTACCGCTGATCGGCTCGAAGGAAGGGCTCTCGCACCTGCCGTTCGCGGTCGTCAACCCGGGCGACGCCACCATCGTCCCAGAGCCGGGATATCAGGCGTACATCGGGGGCTCCATCCTGGCAGGGGCCGAGCCGTACATCGCGCCACTCCGGCCCGAGAACAACTTCCTGCTCGACCTGGAGCAGGTGCCCGCGGCGGTGCTCCAGCGCGCCAGGCTGGTGTTCGTGAACTATCCGAACAACCCGACGGCCGCGGTGGCCACCATGGAGTACCTGGAGCGCACGGTGGCGGTCTGCCGTCGCCACGGGATCCTGCTGGCCTACGACAATGCGTACTGCGACCTCACCTTCGACGGTTATCGGGCGCCAAGCATCTTCGAGATACCGGGAGCGCGAGACGTCGCGCTCGAGTTCTTCTCCCTGTCGAAGAGCTTTTCGATGACCGGATGGCGGATCGGTTTCGCGGTCGGACGGCCGGAGCTGGTCGGGGCGCTGACCCGGGTCAAATCGTACACGGACACGGGGCCCTTCCTGGCGGTGCAGAAGGCCGGCGCCGCAGCACTGGACCAGGCGGAGGCGCTGGTCGAGCCCATCCGGGCGGAGCTCGAGCGGCGCCGGGACGCGGCCGTGACGGCGCTGCGCGAGTCGGGCTTCACGCTGGACGCCCCCAAGGCCGCCATGTATCTGTGGATCGCGCTGCCGGACGGGGTAGCGTCGGCCGCATTCGCGCGGCGCGCCCTGGAGGATACCGGCGTCGTGGTGTTGCCGGGCAGCGGGTTCGGTCCGGCGGGCGAGGGCTTCTTCCGCATCGCACTGACCGTCAGCCCCGACCGCCTCCGGGCTGCCGCCGGCCGGCTGGGCCGCACGCTCGACGCCACCCGTCGAGGGGAGCTTGCCTCGGCCACCTGAGATCCTGTTGCCGCCCACGCGGCGCTGGCCGTGGATCGCGATCGCGGCCAGCGTAGCCGTGCACAGCCTCTTCCTCTTCGGCTGGGTCGGCGGCCGCCGCCCCACGCTGCCTCGGCGCCCCTCCGAGCTCATCGTGCTGACGCCCCCGGCCCAGGGCCCGACCGCGGTACGCATGCCGTACTATGCCGCGCGCCCCGAGGGTCGGAGCGGCACTGGTATCGTGGGGCAGCGCGCGGTCCGTCCGGTGCTGCGCGAGCGCCCGCGCCCGCAGCCGGTGGCGGTCGTGCCCGAGCCGCGCCCGGTGCCGCCGCCCGTGGTGGATACCGGGTCGACACCGCCCCCCACGCCGCGAGAGCCGGTCGCGCTGATTGGCCCGGGCCTGGCGGACGGAAGGCTGTGGGTCCGCCCGCTGCCGCTCCCGCCCAAGGAGCTCGCGAGCCGGCTCCGGCCCGGTCACGTGCAGCTGGTGGACAGCGCGGTGAACGCGATCGTGCAGGCCTATCTCGACTCCATTGCCGCCGAGCCCGCCTCGCGAGGCCAGACCCTGCCGAGCTGGACCAAGGACATCGCGGGGAAGAAGTTCGGCATCGATTCGAAGAACATCTACATCGCGGGGCTCAAGATTCCCGCGGCCGTGCTCGCATTGCTGCCCATTTCCGGCGGCGGCAACATCGACCAGAATCAGGCGTACAACCATCTCATGGACATGCGGGCCGATCTGCAGTACGCGGCCCAGCGCGCCGAGAACCTGGACGAGTTCAAGGAGATGATCCGCGAGATGCGGGTCCGGAAAGAGCAGGAACGGGAGTTCGAGAAGAACCAGCGGACGGCGCCGCCGCCGGCCGATACCGCCACACCCTGAGGGAAACGAGTCCGGACATGAAGCTGGTGGACACCGAGGAAACCGTCGTGCTGGTGACGGGAACGTCGCTCACGGCCGAGGAGCGCGACCGGCCGCTCGCGTATGTGCTGAAAGGCGAGATCGATCGCCGTGGGGTGGGCCATGCCTACCGCCGGGCGGTCGTGGTCGGCGACTCGTGGTATCTCGAAAACCGCCTCTTCCACATGAACCCGACCATCGCGATCGGCGGCCCCGGCGCCAACGGCGTCGCGCGCGAGTTCGGCGCGTTCCTGCCCACGGTCTACAACCGGAACGAAGAGGTGTTCGTGCAGGCCGATTTCGAGGGGGAGCTCAAGCGCGCCGCGCTCTGGGGCGTGAACGCCGCCGCCACGGCGGCGGCGGTGGAGGTGTTCACGACGCAGGGGCAGCTCGAAGACCTGCTGGGGCGCATCTGGCGGTTCAGGGTGGGGGTGTTTGTGTGAAGCGCCTACGCCTCACAGCCCCAGCAAGTCCGCCAACGCGCGGTCCACCACCTCCGAGGTCTCGCCATCGATGATGCGCCGCAGGACGTCCACCGCCTCGAGCGGCAGGCTCTCGGGATGCACGCGGTCGCGCTCGTATCGGACGATGTGACCCAACGGGATCGGCGCGACCGCGGGGTCATCGTCGTCATCCGCTTCGGCGTCCGGCTCGTCCTCCCCCTCCACCGAAGCCTCGTAGGACGCGCCGGGTACGCTGGCGCTCCAGGGCTCCTCCGGATCCTCGTCCTCGTCTTCCGGCAGCGGCACCATGGCGTAGAGCTGGCACTGCAGTCCCGGCGGTGCGGCGCGCGCGACCAGCACGATCTGCACCGGCTCCTCGAAGATGCCGTACTCGTGAATCTGACTCCACGCCTCGGGGGGGAGGACCGAGCGCGCGATCAGGCGTCCATTCCGGTAGCTGCCCATGCACACCATGCCGTCGGGCACACGGTCGTCTTGGACCAGGCCGACGGTGATCTGCACGGCGTGCTCGGTTGCGGCGATGGCGGCGGGCGTGGGGGTCTCGCCCGATGGGGGCGTCTCGGCATCGTCGGTCATGGGGGAATCGATAGGCGGATGCCGGAACGCTCGCAAGCTCAGGGGGACGCCGAAATCCGGCCATCGCCTGCCACACGCGCTCCGGCGTCGCAGAAGTCCTCGGCCGAGAGGGAGCGAACCTGCTCGAGCGCTTCGCCCTCGGGGTCCGGCGCCGGGCCCGCGCCCGGGCGCTGCATCATGGGGACGAACCTCGCCGCGAGCAGGCGGCGGTCCGCCGCAACCTGGAGCTGCAGCACCCCGGTGACACCCAGGGGGCCGGAGAGGTTGAAACCGCGGTACGTGATGAAATTTCCGAGTGAATAGGCGATCGGTCGGCCGCGATAGAACTCGATCCCCCGCAACACGTGGGGTCCATGCCCGATGACGGCGTCGGCGCCGGCATCCACCATGGCGTGGGTCCAGCGCCGAAGATCGCCCCGCGGCTCACGCCCGAGCGATTCGGCGGCTTCGGGCACGCGCTGCGCGCGGGCGCCTTCGGCACCGCCATGGAAGGTGACGATCAGGAGATCGACCAGCGGTCGAATCGAATCCACCACCGCCGCGCTCCGCTCGATGTCCAACAGATCGTACGCATACGGGTACGTGCTGAAGCCGATGACGCCCACGACCGCGACACTATCCTCGTGGCGGACCGTGTCGATGGCGATTCGCCCGAGCGGCCCATACAAGCGAAGGCCCAGGCTGTCCAGGATCCGCTCGGTCGATTCGCGACCGGCCGGTCCGTAATCGTTCGCGTGATTGTTGGCGAGGTTGAGATGGGTAAATCCTGCCTCGACCAGGCGGGGCGCGAGGTAGGTGGGCGTGCGGAAGGCGTAACAGCCGGGACGGGCGGCCACGGTGTCCGGCCGCTGTCGCTTGGGCTGGTGCCGTCGAGGCGGATGCCGCCGGGTTGGGTGCGGGCGCGCCGTGTCGGCCTCGGTCCGCATCCGCTCGCATTTGTCCGAGCTGCCGGTGTCGGCGAGGACGCCCTCGAAGTTGCCCACCACCAGGTCGCCCACCAGCGCCGGTCGGGCGGCGTCGAGCAGGCCGCGGCCGCTGTCCGGGGGCACACCATCCGGGAGGGTGCTGGTGCCCAGATTGATATCGCCGACGAAGGCGAGGCGCACGACCGCTCTCTTCGGGGGTGGAGGGGTGGGACGAGGGATGTGAGGGGGCGGGGGAGCCGGCCGTGCCGCGAGGGTGTCGGCAGAAGGTCTGGGCGCGGCCGGCGGAGGATTGCCCCCGCAAGCCGCTGCACCCGCGAGAGCCAGCGCGAGGCCGGCCCGGGGCCTCATTCGGACGAGCGTGACGCCGCCATCTCGTGGAGGCGGCGCAAAGCGGTGGCGCGATCCACCACCGCGAGCAGCTCGTTCACCGGCTCGGACACGGTGCCGCCGGTGAGTGCCACACGCACGGGCTGCATGACGTCACCGAGCTTGAGGCCCTGTGTGTCGGCCACGCGCTTGAGACACTCGAGAATGGGCTCGGGCTGCCAGCCATCGGCGGGCAGCGCCTCGAGCGCGTCCGCCGCGCGGCAAAGGTTCCGCGCGAACGACGGTCCCATCTTGTCGATCAACGCCTCACCCTTGGGGTCAAGCACCGCGCGCGATGGGTCGAGCCGCACGGCGACCCGCTCCGAGAGCTGGAGCAGGGTCCGCGCCCGGCCTTTCACGACGTCGATCAATGGTCCCAGATCGCGATTGCCCGCGGCAAGGCCCATCCGCTCGAGCTCGCGCTGGACGCCGGGGGACAGCTCCGCCGCGGACAGCGCGGACAGATACTGACCGTTCATCCACTCGAGCTTGGCGGTGTCGAACACGGCGGCTTTCTTCTGGATCCCCTCCAGCGAGAACCGCTCGATCAGCTCGGTGTCGGACATAATCTCGCGGTCGTCGCCCGGCGACCAGCCGAGCAGCGCGAGGAAGTTGCGCATGGCGCCGGGAAGGATCCCCTCGTGCTGGTAGTCCCCGACCGCTGTGGCCCCGTGTCGCTTGGACAGCTTCTTGCCGTCAGGCCCGAGAATCATGGGCACGTGCGCGAAGACCGGGGGCTCGTGCCCGAACGCCCGATAGAGCGCGATCTGCTTCGGCGTGTTCGAGATATGGTCGTCGCCGCGGATCACGTGCGTGATGTGCATGGCGACGTCGTCGCTCACGACGGCCAGGTTGTAGATGGCGCTGCCGTCGCTGCGGAGAATCACGAAATCGTCGAGGTCGCGGCCCTGGAAGCTGATGCGCCCGTGCACTGCGTCGTCCCAGGCGATCTCGGCCTCGGGCAGGAGAAATCGAATGGTGAACGGGTCGCCACCCGCAAGACGCGCGTCGATCTCGGCCGGCGTCAGCCGATGGCACCGGCGGTCGTAGCGAAACCCCTCGCCGGACGCCTCGGCGCGGGCGCGCTGCGCCTCGAGCTCCTCGCGGGTGCAGAAACAGCGATACGCCTTGCCCTCGGCGAGCAGCCGCTCCGCGTCGGCGCGATGCCGGGCCGCATACTCGCCCTGGAAGTAGGGTCCCTCATCCCACTCGATGCCGAGCCAGCGGAGTCCGTCGAGGATGACGCGGGTGTGGGCTTCGGTGCTGCGCTCGCGGTCGGTGTCCTCGATGCGGAGGACGTGCGTGCCACCGGTGTGACGCGCGAACAGCCAGTTGAACAGGGCCGTGCGGGCGCCCCCCACGTGCAGATAGCCGGTGGGCGACGGCGCGAAGCGGACGCGAGGTGCGGTCATGAGATTCCGGCGGATGCAATGAAGGTGAAAGGCGAGGCCACTCACCTTTCACCTTTGGTCGGACGGGACGGAGCGGGAGGGATTCGAACCCTCGATAGGGGTTTACCCCCTATGCCGGTTTAGCAAACCGGTGCCTTCAGCCACTCGGCCACCACTCCAGCGAGGGCGTAACTTCGCTATGTTACTCACCTTCGGCAAGTGCCCGTGGACTCGGTCGTGGCCTCGTTTGGCGCGCGGTGGGCAATATTGAGGGCGGACAGGCTGCCAAGGTCCTGCCTTGGAGGGGTACCCTCACAGGGCGCCCGGGATTCCGAAGGTCAAGCGATCAGGCTTTTGGACGGCCTGGCCGGTTAAGCCGCTTCTCGGCCTTGAACGTGCGTGCGGGACCGCCGCACGCATACAGGGCTTTCGCCAACACAGGGCTAATCAGTCCAGTAAGTTCCTGCGCGTTACGGAACAACCCTGGATCCTGCTTCGGGCGGAGTTTCGTCGGGATCGGGCCCTCACCTCGAACAAGTATCATGGGGCCATGCCGCGCACTGATCGCGCCATGCGATGGCCCGAAGTCTTCATCTGTCCCGTAAGGGTGTTCGATTAGGTGATTACGAATAAGCGTGATCATCAAGCTGCGCTTGAATCCGTCGACATGCGGAAGGTCTTTGACCTGCCTGGTGGAAGGAATACGACGGCGGCGGCTACTGCGACGTTGGCCACCTTCAAGGATATCTTGAGCCCGGTGTGCGAAGTAGTAAAACGACTCGGTATGCATGAACATCAAAAACGAGAGGCGCCCATCCTCGTCGTGCGGGTGATGTCCCCGTAGCGGAAGTTCTCTCGCACGAGGACCGCGACCGTCTTGACCAGCAGGTCCAACTGCTCGACGCGCGTTCGAAGTTCGTCCGCAAGCGCAATAGTCCTGGCTGGATAACCCTGGTTAAACATCTGCGCGTGGTAGTGCCGCGTCATGTCCACAACCGCCTCGACGCTCGTGAATCCGGGCGCTTCCCTAAGGGCGTCAGCTCAGTGCGCGAAACGGGAGTGAAATGGATTGGCCGATAGAAGCGGGGCGGATCACGCGGCCGGATCTCAACTTTCATATCAAGACTTGCCCGACCGAAGTAGAGAGCGCTAGGGGTTCGCGAACTGGCAGGCTGCAGGGAGCGCAAGGACGCGATAAGGAT
>JBQCGH010000023.1:0-24296 GCA_051955835.1 Gemmatimonadales bacterium | reverse complement strand
TTCCTGACATGGCGCGGCACTTCCTCGCCTTCACCGACGCGCTCGGGCTTAGCCGGATCGACCTGCTCGGCTTCTCGCTCGGCGGCATGGTCGCCCAGGTGGCGGCGCTCGAGCGGCCGCCGCTCATCCGTCGGATGTTGCTGGTCGGCACGGCGCCGGAGGGCGGCGAGGACATCATGCACCTGGAGAAGCCGGAGTTGAGCCGGCATCTCGGTGATCCGAACCTCAAGGGTTATCAGGTGCTGGTGAAGATCTTCTTTACGCCCAGCGAGGCGAGCCAGGCGGCCGGCCAGGCGTTCGCGAGCCGGCTCATGGCGCGCACCGAGGATCGTGAACCGGTCTCCGGCCAGAAGGTCGCCCAGGCCCAGGTTGCCGCGTTTCGCGCGTGGGAACGGGTCGAGGACGAGCGCTTCGCCAAGCTCCCCCGGATCAGCCAGCCATGCCTGGTGGTAAACGGGGTGTTCGACCACATGATTCCGGTCAGGAACTCATACTTCCTGGTCGAGCACCTGCGGAATGCCACACTTCTGGTGTACCCCGATGCGGGGCACGGGTCGCTGTTCCAGTTCCATGACTCGTTTGTGCAGCAGGCCAGCCTGTTCCTGGATTGCTGAGTAGCGCGACCATTGGACGGTCGACGCTCCCAGCCCCTGGGTGGGAACGTTTCCGGAGCAGCGGAAGTACCGGATCGGCCTCATACTTCTTTCCGGTGGACGACCTCAAAGTACGCCGGGCGCTCGTTTCAGCCTTCTCGGGCGAGACAGCGATCGACGCGCCTTTTAGCATGAGAGCCACGGCCGCAATTTTGTTATTGATCGAGGCCTCGATTTGGAGAATCTGACCGGTGTGTGTGACGTGAACTTCAAGCTCCTGGCCGTTTACGACGCGTTTGAGGAAGTCAAGACCACGATCAGCAGCTTCAGGTAGCGGCGTCTAACGGACCGTCGCAGATGGTCGTGTACTTCGCCAAGAGGGTAGCTGAGTCATGTTCGGCACACGGAAGGGGCTTCTCCAAGCTGAGGTGTGGAGGCGCAGCACCACGCTGCCCGAGAGCTGAGCTACGCATGGCGCACACTAGCTGCACACATTCGTCACGTGAAGCTGTTGCACGGCCCCAGGCACTCAGGCAACTTATTGCGGGGAAAGATGATGGTGGAGTGAGGGCGGTGGGGCTCGAACCCACGACCTAGGGATTAAAAGTCCCTTGCTCTACCAGCTGAGCTACGCCCCCGATCAGACCGTATCCGTCCGCCGCCGCCGCTCCTCCTGACGCGCGTCGTTACGCGCCTCACGCGCGGCATCCGCCTGCCCCGCCGATGCCACGCCCCGGAACTCGAAATGCGCCCCGTCGAGCACCCGGTCACGGGTCGGTGGGACCCGGTCCCGCGTGCGGAGTCGGAGCGCGAGCACCTGGTCGGTGAGCACCGCCGCGGGCAGCCACTCATTGGCGGCAATGCCCGGATACAGGTGCGCGAACTCCGGTCGGAGCAGCGCCTGGCGAATGCCGGGCCGGTTCACCGACGCCTACCGCTTCCGCCGCGCGAGCAGGAAGCCGAGCGCGATGGCCGCCACCGAGATGAGCGCGACCGAGCCGATGGCGGTCTTGACGCCGCGTGACAGGCCTCGATTCCGGGTCGCCAGCGCCTTCGACGTGTCCGCCAGCGCCGAGTTGACCCGCTCGCGCTGCTCGAGCCACTCGCGGATGAGTCCGGGCTCCTCCACCTCGGCGGGCTTTGACTCCAGGCGGCGCCGCACCTCGTCCTCGCCAATGTCGTCCAGCTCCCGCCACACCTGCTCGCGCGTCTTGCGGACCATACGGTCTCCAGTCCTCCGGGATGCCTTCCATCCGATGTGGGAATGTACCCACTCCGCCCGAATGCGAGAACGGCGCGGCGGTCGGCCGCCGGGCCCGCCCGGCCCCCTATATTCCCCATCGCGGCCGGAGGGGCGGCCCGCATTCGGAAGGAGAATTCCGCATGATCCGAACCGCCGGGGCGGCGGTGCTGGCCCTCGTGGCCCTGGCTCATCCGCTCCACGCCCAGGCCGAGCGCTGGCAGGTGACGCTCGAAGGCGACCGTTACGTCTGGGACGTCAGTCTGGTCGCGCTCGATGGCCGGCACCTCCTCGTCCGCCAATCGGACAGCATGGTGCGAGTGCCGGTCGCGAAGATGACCGAGCTGCGTCTGATCCAGAAGTCGCAGGCAGAGGTGGGCCGCGGCGGGGCCATGGCTGGGGCCATGAGCGCGCTGGTGGGCGGCGACGACGAAGTGCACGACCTCCGGGCGCTCGACCTCGCGGCGCGGCTCGACACCATCCGCGCCGTGCTCAAGACACATCCTCCCGAGCCGGCGGAGCCCTGAGCGTGCGAACTCGTGGAGCCGCCGGCTGGGGCGCGCCGGCGCGCCGGGCGCGTGGCGGGCGGGTTGTAGCCATCCTCGCGTTCCCCTCGACCCCGCGCCGCGCGCAGGCGGCACCGGGCGCCGACACGCTGCCCGCCGACTCGATCTTCGCCCAGGCTGGTCCGGTGCTGCGCTGGAACGTGGCGGCCCGGCTGCTCGTGGAGCGTGGCCTGACCGCGCGCGGCAACGCCCGAGGGCGCCCCACATTCTATGACGGGAACAACAACAGCCGGTTGTACGCGCTCGTGGCCGGCGCCCAGTACGACGCGCTTCGAGGCGCCGCGGCGGACAGCGTCGCCGCACAGGCGGCTGCGGTGATCGCGGCGGGTCGCGTGCTGGCGACCGTCTTCCCCCGCGACAGCGCGTGGATCGCCCGCCGTCGCGACCGCGAGCTGGCCGCCCTGTCCTCGCGCGGCCTGAACGCTGACGCGCGGCGCTCCGCGGACCAGACGGGCCGAACCGCCGCAACCCGCTGGGTGTCCGAGGCGCGCGCCGAGCTGCGGACGCCCCCATGGAGCGGCCGGGTGCCTGCCGGCCCCGGACGGTGGCGCGGGGAGGCCTCCGCGCCGGCGCTCGCGCTCTCCCTCAACCTCCGCCCCCGGTTCCTGCGCTCACGCGACGAGTTCCGCCCGCCGCCGCCGCCGGCGCTCGATTCGCCGCTCTTCCGCGTGCAGATCGCGTCGGTGCGCAATGCCACAACGCAGCGGACGCGCGAGCAGACCCGCGCGACCTGGGCCTGGGCCCGCAACGCGGCGACGCTGTGGAGCGAGATCGCGGGCCGCGTCGTGCTGCGCCGCCATCTTCCGGAGGTCGAGGCGGCGCGAGATCTCATGTACCTGAACATGGCGCTGTCCGACGCCACCATCGCCTGCTGGGATGCCAAGATGACCTACTGGTTTCCGCGCCCGTCTCAGGTGGACTCGACCATCGACCTCTCGATTCCGCTCCCCGACTTTCCGTCCTATCCCTCGGCGCATGCGACGCTCTTCGCCGCGGGCGCCGCGGTGTTGGGCCATCTCGTGCCGGCGGAGCAGGAGACCCTCGACAGCCTGACGAACGAGGCCATCAGCTCGCGCGTGTGGGCCGGCGTGCACTATCCGATGGACAACGGCGCCGGCGCGGAGATGGGGCGGCGGATCGGAGCGCTGGCCATCGCCGCGGCCGATGCCGAGCGGCCTCTGGGCCAGCGCGCCACCCGCCCGAGGGCCACGCCGTGAGCGCGATCCTCGTGACCGGCACCGGCATCCGCGTGGGTAAGACGCGCGTCGCGTGCGGGCTGGCGCGCGCGCTCGGCGCGGACGGCCGGCGGGTGGTGGCGATCAAGGCGGTGGAGACGGGCCGTGGCGACGCGACGGCCGCGGAGGACGACGGTGCGATGCTCGCCGCGGCGACCGGCCAGACCGAGCCGTGCGAGGCGCTGATCCGCCTGACGGCGCCGGTCGTCCCCGCCCTCGCCGCCGAGCGTGAGGACACGACGATTGATCTCGACGCGCTGGTACTCCGCATCGAGGAGCTCCGGGCCAACACCGACGTGCTGCTGCTCGAGGGCACGGGCGGCCTGCTGTCGCCGATTGCGTGGGAATGGTCGGTGGTCGAGCTGGCTCGGGCGCTCGGCGCCACGGTGCTCGTCGTCGGGGTCGATGGCGTCGGGGTGATCAATCATGCGCTGCTCACCTTGAGCGCGCTCGAGCTGGCGGGCCTGCCGGTGGTGGGCGTGGTGCTGACGCCGCCGGCCAGCGCGGACGCGTCCACCGGCGCCAACGCCGCGGCGATCGCGCGGGTGAGCGGGCTCGACCGCGTGCTCGCGCTCAGCGGGCTGGCCGACGGCGACGCGGCCGCGCTCGCCCCGATCGTCGGCTGGCTGGATCAGCCGCCCGAGGAATGATCAGCGGGGCGCGGCCGCCGGACTCACGCGATCGGTCCGCTCGGCCTCGCTGGCCGCCCGCTCCCGCGCGATCCACCGACTGAATCGCTCCAGCACGTTCGCCAGGACCGCCCGCGTCCGTTCATCCTTCAACTGCAGCGCGTCGTCGAACCGTTCGTGGGCCGTCGCCACCAGCAGCTCCGGCGGCGGCAGCACGCGCGCGTGGACGTGGCCGAGGATCTGCCGCAGGTGGAGCTGCGCGCGCGCCGTTCCAACCTGGCTGGGCGAGGCGCCCATCAGTGCCACCGGCTTCCCTACGAGCGGCGAGCGGCCGGGCAGGCGCGAGGCCCAATCGAGCGCGTTGGTCAGAACACCCGGAATGCCATCGTTGTACTCGGGCGTCGCGATGAGGACGCCGTCGGCAGCGCGGAGGGCAGACTTGAACGCGATGACCGCCTCGGGGTCGCCCTGGGCCTCGAGATCTGCGTCGAAGAAAGGCAGCCCACCGATCTCGATCGTCTGGACCGTCATGCCGTTCGGCGCCAGCGCCGCCGCCGCCGCGACGAGCGCACGATTATAGGAGTCGCGGCGCAGGCTCCCCGCAAAGGCCACAACGCGGTCAGCCACGGCGGTTGCCCTCCTGCCCTATCCGATCGGCCATGGCGCCGTCCGGACGAAGGAGCCACAGCAGCTCGAGGCATTCGAGGCACTCTTCCAGGTGTTCGGCGACGGCCAGCATTTCCGCGCGCGTCAGGGCGTCGGTGAGGTACGGCTCGAGCCGAATGACGACCTGCTCGCAGGTCCAACGGGTAGGATGGTTCATGTGGGTCTCGGGGGTGGGATGAGGATAGTGCTCGGGCAGGCGAGCAGGCGAGCAGTTCGACGGTTACGGTCCGTGACGCGCGTGGTCGTGCATCATTTCGCGGTCGCACTACATCGGGCGCCGACGCCATGGTCAAGGCTCCCCGAACGACTTGGCAAGTGCTGAGCTCACATGCTGGCCTACTCCCCACCTCGCCTGCTCGCCCGCTCGCCTGCTCCCTAACTGGGCGGCCGCTCCAGCCGATCGATCGCCTCGGCGACCGCGCTCCGGGCATCGGCCCGGGTGAGAGATCGCTGCGCGTCCCGCAGCAGCCCGAGCGCCGCGCCACGATCGAGCTGCCCCTCCACCCCGTCGATGGTCCACTCGCGGACCCAGGGGCGCGAGTCGTCGAGGCCGGCGCGCACGGCGCGCGCGGCAGTCGAATCGCCCCGGCCAGCGATGGCCGCGAGGCCGAGCGCAGGAAGGGGCTCGGTGGCGAGCTGTGCCGCGAGGGCGGTGACGAGTCCCGAATCCGGCGTCTGCACCACGGCGGCGACCGCCGCATTGCGGATCGCATCGCGATAGGACGGCGTGCCCAGCGCCTGCAGCACCGCATCTCGAACGCCGGGCACGCCGCGCCGTACCAGCACGACCAACGCCGCGGCCCGTACCTCATCGCTGGAGTCGGCACGCCAGGCATCTCGGGCCAGCGCAAGCGCGCGCTCGCCGCCCAGGCCGCCCAGGGCGGTCACCGCGGCCTCACGGACCTGGGCACTCGTGTCGCGCGCTGCGGCGGCGAGCCCCGGCAGCGCGATGCCCGCCGGGAACGCCCCGAGAGCCTGCGCAGCTTCCGCGCGGGTGAGGAAATAGTCGGCGCGGCGCGCAGCGCGGACAAGCGCCTGCCCGGCGAGGGAGTCCGAGGTGCGCGCGGCCAGCCGGGAAATGGCCCAGGCGCGCTGCCAGAGCTGCGGATGGCGCTCGAGCAGTCGTGCCAGCCACGGCGTCGGCTGGTCGAAGTCGAGCGTCTTGAGCACGGCGTTCTCGTCGTCGAACGCGACCAGCGTCGGCGGCCCAGGAAGGCTGTCGATGCGAACGGTCTGATCGCGGCGGTCGATCGTGACGCGCCGCACGATGTCGCCCGCGGCGGTCCCCACCCGAATGGCGATCGGCGCGCGGAACGCGGGTGGCACGCTGAACCGGAGCCCGGTGCTGTCGGCCTTCGCCGTGTCCACCTGCGTCTGATGGACTGCGAGCGTGATGGCCCGCGCCGACGAGTCGTAGGTCGAGGTCACGGTGAACGCGGGATACCCCGCCTGGTAGATCCACTGCGACCAGAACCACCCCAGACTCTGTCCCGTGGCCGCGAGCACGGCCTGTCGCAGATCGTCGCTCGTCGCCGTGCCGTAGGCGTGATCGGTGAGGTAGCGGTGGATGGACGCCCAGAATGCCTCCGGCCCGAGCAGCGTCTTCAGCATCTCGAGCACCAGCGCGCCCTTGGGGTAGACGTTGTTCGAGCTGTAGGTCGCGAGCGGCATCCGGCGGCGCGCATCGAGGCCGAGAAACTGCTGATACTCGTCGAGGTAGTAGTCCTGCTCCACGTGCAGCCCCAGCTTCTCGCCCCAGTACTGCCCCGGCATGAACTCCGCCATGCCCTCGTTAAGCCAGTAGTTGCCCCAGCTCTCCGCGGTGACCAGATCGCCGAACCACTGGTGGGCGAGCTCGTGCGGGATGAGCGACTGCCGGTACCAGGGCCGGTCGCGGTAGGCGCGGGGGCCCGGCAGCCAGTCCACCAGCGTCGTGGCGCTCACGTTCTCCATGCCGCCGATGAAGTCGGCCACCGTGACCTGCGCGTACTTGTTCCACGGGAACGGCACACCGGTCAGCCGACCATACGTCTCCATGATGTCCGGGGTCATGCCGAACAGCGGCCGCGCGAGCGCGCTGTCCTCGCGGTAGACGTAGTAGTCCACCGGAAGACCGCGCCAGCGATCGGACAGCTTCACAAACGGCGCGGCGGCCAGGGAAATGAGGTAGGTCGAGGCCGGCTTCTCCTGCCGCCACGTGACGGTGTGCTGGCCGCCGGGTGCCGGCGTGTCGCTCACCTGCCGGCCGTTGGAGACCACGGTGAGCGCCCTGGGGACGGTCGCCGACAACTCCCAGGTCGCCTTGTCAGCGGGCCCGCCCCAGGTGGGCATCCAGCGGGGATTTCCGTCGGTGCCGCCCCCGCTGTACACCTGCTGCGGGCGATGAGGCCGGCCATCGTTACTGAAGAAGTAGAGTCCCTGCCCTTGGCGGATGTTCCCGCGGTAGTCCACCGTGAAGCGCACGGTGTCGCCGTACCGAGCGGGCCGCGCCAGCCGCACGACGAGCGTGTCGTTGGGCCGGCCGTAACCGCGTGCGGGGGTCACGCTCCGCACGACCAGCATCTTGCCCATGTCGAGCACGACCGAGTCCATCCGCGTGCGGAGCGCAACGAGCGTGGTGGTCACCCGGGCATCGAAGGTGATCGAGTCCCAGTCGAAGTTGCGGACGTCGATGCGCTGATGGATCAGGTCGTAGTCGTGCGACGGCGTGAAGCCGCCGTTGACGACACGCTCGAGGTTGGTCTGGGCGGCGGCCGGCGCGGCGGTGCCGAGCGCGAGGGCCAACAGCAGGCGGCGAGCGGAGTGCACGGGGGGAATCTACTCGGGCGACGAGCGCTGCGATCAGAACAAGGTCAGCTGTGCGATGGGCTCGAAGGTCTTCCGGTGATGGGCAGTGGGTCCGTGAGCACGCAGCCCCTCGTGGTGCTCCTCGGTGCCGTACCCCATGTTGGTCTCCCAGCCATAGCCGGGGTGCCGAGCAGCGAGCCGCTGCATCAGCCGATCGCGCACCGTCTTCGCGATCACGGCAGCGGCCGCGATCGAGTGACAGCGGGCGTCGCCGTCCACCAGGGCGTCGTGGGGATAGCCGACCTCGGGCAGCGGGAGCCCGTCGATCAGGATGCGGTAGGGGCGGCCCTCGAGCCGGGCGCTCCGGACGAGCGCCGCGATGGCCCGGTGCATCGCGAGCGCGGAGGCCACCCGGATGTTGAGCCGGTCGATCTCATGCGACGACGCGGCGCCCACGGCGAACCCCAGCGCCCGCGCCCGGACCCGCTCGGCGAGCACCCGACGCACCCGGGGCGGCAGCACCTTGCTGTCTCGGAGGCCACGCAGGGCACGACACATGGGGGGAAATACGACGGCCGCGGCGACCACCGGTCCTGCCAGTGGGCCGCGGCCCGCTTCGTCGACGCCCACGAGGAGCGCCTGCTCGGCCCAGGCCACCCGTTCCCGCTGGAGCGAGGGGCGGAGGGGCACAGCGTCAGCTCTCTTTCTTCTCCCGGATGCGCGCGGCCTTGCCGCTCAGCGCGCGCAGGTAGTAGAGCTTGGCCCGGCGGACGCGGCCGCGGCGGACCAGCTCGACCGACGCGATGGTCGGGCTGTGCATCGGGAACAACCGCTCCACGCCGACGCCGGCCGAGACCTTCCGTACCGTGAAGTTCTCGCTGATGCCGCCGCCGCGCTTGGCGATCACCAGGCCCTCGAAGGCCTGGAGCCGCTCCTTGTCGCCCTCACGAACGCGGACCATGACCCGCACGGTGTCCCCCGGATCGAATGCAGGAATGTCCGTGCGCAAGCCCTCACGGGCCACCTCTGCCAATCGCTCCATCGTCGAATCCTCCGCGCCGTCCGGCGCCTGGTGCCTGCAATGTCTACGGATGAACCGCCGCCGGCTAGGGGCGCCACGGTCATCCCGAGCGAAGCGAAGGAGCCATCACCGAAGGCATGCCCCCTTCGCCTCGCTCAGGGTGACTCTGGGCCCGCCTCGGAACCGCCTTGCCCTTCCTCGACTTCCGATCCCGCGAACCGCTCCCACAGGTCCGGCCGTCGCTCGCGGGTCAGCCGCTCGGCCTCGGACCGGCGCCACGCCTCGATGCGCGCGTGATCGCCTGAGCGCAGCACCTCGGGCACTTTGAGCCCGCGATAGTCCGGCGGCCGGGTGTAACTCGGCGGACTCAGCAGGCCGTCGTAGTGCGAATCGCCGCTCGCGCTCTCGTGGTCGCCGAGGGCGCCGGGGAGGAGCCGCACTACCGCGTCCAGCACGCACAGCGCCGCCGGCTCGCCCCCCGACAGAACGAAATCGCCAACCGACAGCTCCTCGGCCCCGAGCCCTTCGACCACCCGTTGGTCCACGTCCTTGTAATGGCCGCAGAGCAGCGTGAGCCGACGGCCGAGCGAGAACCGCACCGCGTCATCGTGCGCGAACCGGCGTCCCCGCGCGGAGAGCAGCACCACCGCGTCCAGCGGGCCGAGGCTCTCGACCGCCTCGAAGAACGGCTCGGGCTTGAGCACCATTCCCGCGCCGCCACCGTACGCGTAGTCGTCGACGGTCGCGTGCCGATCGTGGGTGAAGGCGCGCAGCTGGACCAGGTTGAACGTCACCAGTCCGGCCGCCGCGGCCCGGCCCGGGATACTCGCCGCCGTGAAGGGGGCGATGACCTCGGGAAACAGCGTGATGACGTCGATCACCAACCGGCGGTCAGGCGACCGGGCGGTCCGAGGGTCAGACACGGTACGGTAGCCTCACTCGGGATGACAGCACCATTCCTGTCGCCCCCTGACCGCCTGCCCACCTGTTTGCCCGGCCGCCTATTCGACCAGTCCTTCCGGCGGCGTCACCACCAGTCTCCGCCCGGCCCGGTCCACCTGCGCCACGAACTCCTTGCGATACGGCAGCAGGAACTCCCGCTTGGGCCCCTGCACCTCGATCATCAGGCCCGAGGGTAGCTCGTAGACCCCGCTCACCAGCCCCAGCGGCGTCTCGTCGGGCAGGCGGACCGAGAACCCATCGAGCTCGTGGAGGTAGACCTCGTCGTCCGCGGGCGGCGCGAGATCGCTGGCGGGCGCCGCCAGGAACAACCCGCGCCAGGGATCGACGTCCTCGCGCCGCTCGGCGCCCGCGATCTTCAGCAGCCACTCGCGATGGTACGCCTTGCTCCGCTCGATGGTGAGCGGCCCCGCCACCGTGGCGCCGTCCAGGCCCACCAGCCAGACCGACCGGCCCGGGGCAAACGTCGTCGCGGGGTCGTCGGTGAGCGGGAAGAGCGTGACGTCGCCCTTGAGCCCGTGCGGCTTTCGCAGCCGGCCCACCACGAGGTGGTGGGGCTCGGCGGTCCTCAAGCCGACGCTGGCGCGAACACCCCCGCCAGCTTGAGCAGGGACTGGACGGTGTCGGACGGCGTCGCACCATGCCGGATCCACTGGCGCGCCTTCTCCGCGTCCACCTGGACCTTCTCGGCCGCCGTGGCGCCCTTCGGGTTGTAGGTGCCGATGATCTCGATGAACCGCCCGTCGCGCGGCGCCTCCTGATCGGCGACCACGATGCGGTACAGCGGGAGCTTCTTGCGGCCGACGCGACGCAGCCGAATGCGAGTTGCCATGTCCGTTCCTGGGTGTCCTGGGGTTAACCGGGGAAAGGTCCACGCCCGAAGGGGAGCCGCATGCCCATGCCCCCGGTCTTTCCCACCGTCTTCATGACCTTCTGCATCTGCTTGAACTGCGCGAGCAGCGTATTCACTTCCTGCACCGTGCGCCCGCTGCCCTTGGCGATCCGGAGCCGCCGCTGCCCGTTGATGACGTCCGGATTGGAGCGCTCCTTGGGCGTCATCGAGAGCACGATAGCTTCCACGTGCTTGAGCTTCTTGTCGTCGATCTTGGCCGCCTGCAGCATGGCCGGGTTGATGCCCGGCAACAGGCCCAGCACGTTCTTGAGTGGCCCCATCTTCTGCATCTGCCGCATGGCGTTCAGGAAATCCTCGAGGTCCATCCCCTTCTTCGAGGTGACCTTCTTCGCCAGCCGCTCGGCGTCCTTCTCGTCGACCGCGGTCTGCGCCTTCTCCACCAGCGAGAGGATATCGCCCTGCTGGAGAATGCGCCCGGCAAGCCGGTCGGGATAGAACGGCTCGAGCGCATCGAGCTTTTCACCCACGCCGATGAACTTGATCGGCGCGTGGGTGACACCATAGATGGAGAGCGCGGCGCCACCGCGCGCGTCGCCATCCATCTTGGTGAGAATGACTCCGGTGACGCCGAGCGCGTCGTGGAAGCCCTGCGCGATACGGACCGCGTCCTGGCCGGTCATTCCGTCCGCCACCAGCAGGATCTCCTGCGGGGGGACCGCGGCCTTGAGCTTCCGAAGCTCCTCCATCATTTCGTCGTCGATCTGGAGCCGCCCGGCGGTGTCGACGATGACCGTCCGCGCCCGCGCCTTGCCCGCCTCGACGATGCCGCGCTTGACGATGCCCACCACGTCCTTGGACGCGGGGTCGCCATACGCGCCGACCTCGACCTGCTTGGACAGCGTGAGGAGCTGCTCGATGGCCGCCGGCCGATAGACGTCGGCCGCGACCAGGAACGGCGCCTTCTGCTCCAACTTGAGCCGGCGCGCGAGCTTGCCGGCGGTGGTCGTCTTGCCCGAGCCCTGGAGCCCGACGAGCAGGATGACCGTCGGCGGCACCGTTGCGAACACGAGCGGCGCCTGCTTTTCGCCGAGCAAGCCCACCAGCTCGTCGTACACGATCTTGACGAGCTGGTGCCCCGGCCGAACCTCCTTGAGCGCCGTGACCCCGACTGCTTTGGCCTGCACCCGCTCGAGGAATTCGCGGGTGAGGTCGAAGCTGACGTCGGCCTCGAGAAGGATCCGGCGGATCTCCCGGAGCCCTTCCTTGACCGCGTCTTCTGTCAGGACACCGCGGCCCGTGAGCTTCTGGAGGGTGTCGTTGAGTTTCTGGGACAGCTCGTCGAACATAAGCCCGTAAGCATAATCAGCGAGCGGGCTTTGGACAAGCCGCGGACAGGCGCTCAAGGCCCATGGTGAGCATCAGTGTCGCTGAGGAGGAAGAGCACCTAGGCCCGGGCGGCGCCACGCGAGCGTTGGAGGCCCGGCGGCCCGGACCGTCCTGGCACCCTTTCACCGTGAAGGCGTGAGGGACCCACGCACGAGGCGTTGTCCCGCGGCCCCGCCGATCGCCTGGGCGCCTGAACGCCCAACCGCCTCCCGATATACCTTTTGGATCCGATGAGCACCGTCGCCGCGATCCCGCAGGTCACCGACGCGGAGCACAAGCAGCGCCAGCTCGACCTGATGAAACGGCGGGCCACGGGGCTGCTGGTACTCATGGGCGTCGTGTTCGCCATTGCCTGGACCCTGGAGCCGGGGCACCCCTGGCTCGGCTACGTGCGGGCCACGGCAGAAGCCGGCATGGTGGGTGGCGTGGCCGACTGGTTCGCCATCACCGCACTATTCCGCCGGCCGCTCAACCTGCCGATCCCGCACACCGCCATCATTCCCCAGCGCAAGGACCGCATCGGCCGGAGCCTCGGCAACTTCGTCCAGAACAACTTCCTCTCGCCCGATGTGTTGGGTGCCAAGCTCCGGGCCGCCCAGCTGAGTCGGCGCGCCGCCGAGTGGGTGAGGCAGCCGGAGCACGCGCGCACCCTGGTCCGCCAGGCCGCCGGCGCACTGCGGAGCGCCTCCGCGGTCGTGCGGGATGACGACGTGCACGCCATGCTCGAGCGCAGCGTGATCGAGCCGCTCAGGCGCCGTCCGATCGCCCCGGTGCTGGCCGATGGTCTGGCCCTCCTCACGGTGAACGACCGCCATCAGCAGCTGCTCGATCGCCTCGTGGAAGGACTCGCCCGGCTGGTCGCCCAGAACGAATCCATGATCCGCGAGCGGATCCGGACCGAGAGCCCCTGGTGGGTGCCGGAGTTCGTGGACGACCGGGTGCACGAGCGGGTCGTCGAGGGCATCGAGCGCACGCTCGCCGAGGTGGGGACCGATCCGTCGCATCCGCTCCGCCGACAGCTCGACGAGCTCCTCGTGGGGTGGATCGAGCAGCTACGCGAATCGCCTGAGGCCATCGCGCGGGCGGAGCAGATCAAGCAGCAGGTGCTCGATCACCCAACCAGCGAGCAACTCACCGAGTCGCTCTGGCGCGAGGTGAAGCAGGTGCTCGACCGTCAGGTCACCGCCGCGGAGCACGGCGCGCCTGGCGGGCTGGAACGCGGCCTGATCGCCCTGGCCGAGGCCACGCTCGAGGACACGGCGCTGCTCGAGAAGCTGGACGAGTGGCTCATCGGGGCGGTCCTGCGGGCCGTGGACCAACACCGGCACGAGGTCGGCCAGCTCATCGCCCACACAGTGAGCGTGTGGGACCCCGACGAGACCTCGAGGCGCATCGAGCTGCAGGTGGGGCGGGATCTTCAGTTCATCCGGATCAACGGCACGCTGGTGGGTGGCCTGGTCGGTCTCGTGCTGTACAGTCTCACCCAGCTTCTGGGACACGGATAAGAGGGAAGGCAGAAAGCGCTTCTGGTATGCGGTCGCCGTGTTCGTGCCCGGTCGGCGAACGGCATGCCGCTGCACCGATGCGCGCGCATGGTCCATGGAAAGCCACAGTGCCTAATTCGACCGACCACCACCGCTCCGCGGGAGCCCTCGTGACCGACGTCGCGCCAGAGGCGAGCCCCGTTTCTCCCCGCCCCGCCGAGCGCGGCGGCCTGCGCGGCGCCGAGCTGGCCGCCCGCGTGCGGCAAGCGCTCTACCGGACGCCGACGACCGCCCTCGCCGCCGCCTTCCAGCACATGCGAGATGGCGGCACCGCGCGGCATCTCGACTATTTCATGGACGGCGCGGTGCAGCGGATCCGCGTCTTCCCCTGTCCCATCACCCTGCTCGCCGACGAGGCGGCCTATCTGCACCGCGTCGTCCGCACACTGCACGCCGCGCTCGCCCGGATGCCCGAGCTCTACCTGAGCGATCCGGAGATCCGCGACATTCTGCGCCTCGAGCCGGAGGAAGACGCCTGGCTTCGGGCGTGCTGGACGCCGGCGGTTCGTGCCCGACCTGCCATCTTCGATCGCCTGGATGCCCTGGTCGACTACACCAGCCCGGTGTGGAAGGACACGCTCAAGTTCGTGGAACCGAATCTGACGGGGGTGGGCGGACTGCACCTCGTCCCGTCGGTCGAGGAGATCCTGAGCGAGACGATCGTGCCGCTGCTGGAGACGGCGGACCCGGACTTGCGATTCGAGCGCCTCACCGACGCGCGCGAGCTGCTCCACCGCGAGCTGGCGGCCCACCTCGAGGCCGTCGGCCGCCCGGGCGGCACCGTCTGCTTCGTGGAGCCCAAGTACGAGATGGAAGGCATCGACGAGCAGCGCCGGCTGGTGGAGTACCTCGGGGCCCGGCACGGCATGCGGGCGCTCCACGCCGACCCCTGCGAGCTCCGGATGCAGGGCAACGAGGCGTACTATGGCGACGAGCGCGTGGACCTGGTCTACCGCGACTACAGCGTGCTCGATCTGGTCGAGCTCGAAGCCGACGGAGTGGACGTGACGCCGATGCGCACCCTGTTCCGGGAGAACCGGGTCATGAGCTCGATCGGGGCAGAGCTGGATCACAAGGCGTGCTGGGAGATCCTGACCGACCCGGTGATCGCGTCACGCCACTTCGACGAGACGTCCCGGCGCTGCTTCCAGCGGCACGTCCTGTGGACCCGGGTCCTCGGCGACCGGGCCACTTCGCTCCCGACCGGCGAGCGCGGGCCGTTGCTCGACTTCGCGCGGGAGGCGCGCGAGACGCTGGTCCTCAAGCCCTCGCGCGGCTACGGGGGCGAGGGCGTCGTGATCGGCCAGACGCTCACGGATGGCGAGTGGGACGGCGCGATCGCGGCGGCGCTGGCGGACCCGGAGCTGTGGGTCGTGCAGTCGCTCGCCTACATCCCGGTGCTCGAGGTGCCGACGCTTGCCGCCGACGGGACGCTCCGGCCCGAGATGTACTACCACGTCATGGGCTACGCCTCGACCGACGACGGCCTGGCGATCCTTGCCCGGGCCTCGCAACGGCAGGTGGTGAACGTGGCGCAGCGCGGAGGGATGGCGGGTGTGATGGTGGTGAGGGGCGGAGAAGCTGAAGATGGCGGCAGGGAGGTGGGAGGTCGAGCTGATGGCTGAGCTGGCGACCACGCTCCGTGGTGGTCTCCGATCCGCCGCGTCTCCGCTCGCTAGCGGCCGCGCTGCCTCGACGGCGCCGCCCCCGCACGCTCCGTCACCTCGGCGTGCGGCAGCGAATCCCATCGTGTCCAACCCGTCGGCGCCAGCACGTATCGCACGGCGGGCCTTCCAGACACCGTGAGCGAATCGAACGCCGCGCGATAACCGGCGCGGGCGGTTCGGCGGAGCGGCGGCCCCGCCGTGCGGACGAACCGGTCGGCGGAGCGGGCGTCGTCCCAGACGATATACCACACGAGCGCGGGGCCGCCCGGCGTGTCGTACACCCGAAAACGGTCGCCGCCCCATCCGATCGGCACCACCGTCTGCACCTCGTCGGACCCGGCGAGCGCGGCCAGCAACACCCGAATCTCGTTCTCGCCCAGCACATCCTCGTAGACCACGCCCGACTCCGCTGGATACGCGACCGCGACCGGCGGGTCGCCGCGCGTGTAGCGGTCGGGATGGAGGATCTGCTCGGTGGACACGGGCATGCGAGGGCCGTACGGCAGCGTGCCCTTCCGGCCCGCCGTCTCCCACCAATACATGAACTGGGCGCCGTCGAGATAGGGAAAGATCAATGCCTCCCGGACCACGAGCGGGGCCTTCGCGAACACCGGCATCTGCGACTGCTGCTCGCGTACCTGATCGCGGTACATCTCCCAGAACTCGGGGGTCTTGGTCACTCGCTGGCCCGGCGCCAGCACTTCGATCGAGGCCAGCGTCGCCTGGCCCTCGAGCACCGATTGCGCCGCGGTGAGACGGTCGTTGTTGGTGGTGGCATTGAGGATCGAATCCAGCGGCAGGTACTGCCCCTGAAGGGAATGGACCATCTCGTGGGCGAGCACGAGCCGGAGCTGGTCGTGGCCCGCGCCCGCCACGCCGAACAGGGTCGCCGAGTCCGGATCGTAGTACCCCGCGACCTGCTCCGCGTAGAGATCGAGCAGGAGACCGCGAAGCTGGAGCGTGTCGGGAAGGAGGCCGAACAGGCGGTACGCGGTCTCGAGCCCGCGCATGCGGGCGGGCGGCAGCTCCTGGTCGAGCTTCGCCAGCAGATAGCCCCGCACTTGCTCACGGGTCCGGAGCGCCGAGCGAGGCGCCGCACGGAAGGTGAGCCCGGTGGCACGCTCGACCGGCGTGCGCAGACTATCCACCAGCCGCTGGAGCTCGGCCGCCTCGGACCCGCTCGCACCGGGCCGCTGGCCGCGGCATGCCGTCGCCGCTACGACGAAGAGTCCCGCCGCGAGGAGCAGCCGATTCCGGGTGCGGCGAAGCGTCATGCCCTTCCCAGGTATCCGCCGTACCAGGCGAAGAGCGCCGGGCCGACCAGGTAGGTCGCGGCCGCGCCCATCGCCAGGAAGATGCCGAAGGGCACCAGCTTCTTATGCCCTGCGATGGACAACGGGACGAAAATCAGGCTGCCGATGAGTGCGCCCAGAAACACGGTAAGCAGCGTCCCCTGCCAGCCCAGAAAAGCGCCCACCATCGCCATCATCTTCACGTCGCCGCCGCCCATCGCTTCCTGCTTGAACATCCACTCGCCCGCGATGGCGACCAGCCAGAGCAGACCGAATCCGAACGCGGCGCCGAGCAGCGCGGTGCCGAGCGGCTGTCGGCCCATGGCGAGCGCGAACAAGACCCCGAGGGCGAGCCCGCCGAGCGAGAACTCGTCCGGGATGATGTAGGCGCGGGCGTCCGTCATGGCGATGCCGAGCAGCACCGTCCCGAACACGGCCCCCCGCAGCGTTTCGATGCTGATCCCGTACCGCCATACCATCCCGCCCCAGAGCAGCGCCGTCGCCAGTTCGATCAGGGGATACTGGGCCGAAATCGGTGATCCGCACCCGCGACAGCGGGCGCGCAGCACGAGCCACGACACGATCGGCACGTTGTCGTACCAGCGCAGCCCCACACCGCACTTGGGGCAGTGCGATGGCGGACGTACGACCGACTGCTTGGGCTCGGCGCCCCAGCGCAGGATGCAGACGTTGAGAAAGCTGCCGATCAGGGCGCCGAACAACCCGGCGACCACGATGAACAGCGGGGTGTCAGGCGTCACGCGTGACCTCGTACAGGAGAATGCCGGCGGCGACCGCCACGTTGAGCGACTCGACTCCCGCGGCGAGCGGGATGGCGACCCGGCGGTGGGCCGCCGTGAGGACCGCCGGGCTCGCGCCCGCCCCCTCGTTCCCGAGCACCACTGCGAGCGGCGTGCCGCCCGCAGGCCGGCGCCCGAGGGGCTCACCGTGGGCGTCGGCCACGAGGAGCTCCACCCCTCGGGCGGCGGCCCACGCGAGGAACGCCTCGGGGTCGGCGGGAGCGGCGGGCAGGCGGAACGCGGCACCCATGCTGCCCCGCAAGACCTTGGGATTCGCCAACTCCGCGGTCCCCTTGAGCGCCACGAGTCCGGCCGCGCCGAGGCCCAGCGCGGTCCGGAGCACCGCACCCACGTTGCCAGGGTCCTGCACGGCGTCGAGCACCAGCACCGCACCCCCGGCCGGCGTCGGCACCTGGTCGAGGGTCCACGCGGGTGGCGCCACGATTGCGACGATCCCCTGCGGCTGTTCGGTGTCGGCCAGGGTGGCGAGCGTAGCCGGCGTCACGTCCACCAGCCGGACACCGCGCTCGACCAGGGCGACCTTGAGGGCGGTCCCGCGGGGGGTACCTTCCAACGCCGGCGAGACGGCAGCGCCACGCACCGGGACGCCGGCCGCCAGCGCTTCCTCGAGCAGGCGAACGCTTTCGGCGAGCGCGAGCCCGCGCCGTTCGCGCCCCCCGCGTCGCCCGAGGTCGCGAATGGTCGTCAACAGCCGATCGGACTCGGAGGCCGTCACGGGATGAAGATCGCGCTCACGATCGCCGGCTCGGATTCGGGCGGCGGGGCCGGCATCCAGGCCGACCTCAAGACATTCCAGCAGTTCGGCGTATTCGGGACCTCGGTCATCGTCGCGCTCACGGCCCAGAACACGCGCGGCGTGCGCGCGGTGGATACGGTGTCGGAGGCGATGGTCGCGGCCCAGCTCACCGCGCTGGCGGAAGACCTGCCGCCTGCCGCGCTCAAGACCGGGATGCTGGCGGAGGCCGCGATCGTGCGGCTGGTCGCCAAGGCGATCCGGGAGAACGGCTGGCATCCGCTCGTGCTGGATCCGGTCATGGTCTCGAGCTCGGGCCACCGGCTGCTCAGCACCGAGGCGGAAGACGTGATCCGCGACAGTCTGCTCCCGCTCGCGACGCTGGTGACGCCGAACCTCGACGAGGCCGCGGTGCTCACCGGCCGCGTAGTGCACGACGTGCCGACGATGGAACGCGCGGGGGAGACGCTGGTGCGCTTCGGCGCTGGCGCGGCGCTGATCAAGGGCGGCCATCTCGCCGGAAGCGAGGCCACGCTGACCGACGTTCTGGTGACGCCTGACGGTCCGCGACACTTCTCCCACCCCCGCCTCGACACGCGTTCCACCCACGGCACCGGTTGCACGCTCTCCGCCGCAGTGACCGCCGGCCTCGCGCTCGGGCGGCCACTCGAAGCTGCCGTGGAGGACGCGCTCGACTTCGTCCATCGCGCCATCGCGCGCGCGCCGGGGCTGGGTGCCGGGCAGGGTCCGCTCGACCACACGGTCACAGCGCCGCCACCACCCCCTCGATGAGTCCCGCGAGCTCACCCGCCACCCGGTAGGCCACGTCCATCACCTCGAGGTGATCCAGCTTGTTCGGGGTGACGCCGGCCGCGGGGTTGGTGATCGCGCTGAAGCCGACACAGCGAAGCCCGGCCGCGCGCGCCGTGATGACTTCGATCACGGTGGAGAACCCGACCGCGTCGGCCCCGAGCCGCTCGAGCATCCGGATCTCGGCCGGCGTCTCGTAGCTCGGCCCGAGCAGCCCAGCGTACACGCCTTCGGACAGCGGGATCCGGCGCGTGCGGGCGACCTCCCGCGCGAGGGCCCGGAGCGCGGGGTCATAGGGGTCGGACATGTCGGGGAAGCGGGTCTCGCCCGGCAGCGAGGGACCGAACAGCGGGTTCCGGAAGCTCAAGTTGACATGGTCGGCGATCAGCATCACCGTGCCCGAGGCGAAGCTCCGCCGGATGCCGCCCGCCGCATTCGTCAGAATCACGGTGCCCACGCCGAGACGCGCGAACAGTCGGACCGGGAGCGCAGTGAGCTCCGCGGGATGTCCCTCGTACATGTGGAACCGCCCGCTCTGCACCACCACGCACCGACCTGCCAGCGTCCCCACGACCAGCTCGCCACTGTGGCCCATCACCGTGGGCGGGGGGAAGTGCGCGATATCCGTATAGCGCATCCGCACGGCGTCCGTCAGCCGCTCGGCGAACTGCCCCAGGCCCGATCCGAGGACGACGGCGATCTCGGGCTGCCGTCCCTCGAGGCGCGCGTGCACCGCGGCGGCGGCTTCGTTGATCATCACGGTCGTCTGGTCCGCGGCAACTCGAGTCACAAGAGGATCCCCGCGATCGTCGCGGAAAGGAAATTGGCGAGCATGCCCGCGAGCATCGCGCGCAGGCCGAGCCGCGCGAGGTCGCGCTTCCGCTCGGGCACCAGGGCACCGATCCCACCGAGCTGGATGCCGACCGAGCTGAAGTTGGCGAACCCCGCCAGCGCGAAGGAGGCGATGGTGAACGAGCGCGGATCCAGCTGGGCCTTCATCGGCCCGAGCTGGGCATAGGCGATGAACTCGTTCAGCACGAGGCGGGTGCCGAGCAGGCTGCCGATCACCCCGCTATCGTGCCACGGCACGCCCATGGCCCACGCGACCGGCCGGAAGATCCAGCCGAGAACGGTCTGCAGGTTGGCCGGAAACCAATCCACGTAGCGGTGCAGCACGCCGAACCCGCCGTTGAGCAGCGCTACCAGCGCCACGAAGGAGACGAGCATCGCGATCACGTTGAGCATCAGGTTGAGGCCCTCGCTCGTCCCGCGCGCCGCCGCATCGAGCAGGTTCACGTCCTGCTTCGGCATGTCGAGCCGCACCGTGCCGTACGTCTCGGGAACCCCGGTCTCGGGCTCGAACAGCTTGGACATCATGATCGTGCCCGGCGCGGTCATGATCACCGCGGTGAGCAGGTGCCGCGCCTCGATCCCGAAGGCGATATAGGCGACCATGATCGAGCCGGAGATGTGCGCCATGCCCGAGGTCATCACGGTCATGAGCTCGGAGCGGGTCATGCTCGAGAGGAACGGCCGGATCGTGAGCGGCGCCTCGGTCTGCCCCACGAAGATCGAGGCCGCCACGTTGAGACTCTCGGCGCCGCTCGCACCCATGACGCGGCTCATGACCAGTGCGAAGGCGCGCACGATGAGCTGCATGATGCCGAGATAGTACAGGATCGCGAACAATGCGCTCACGAAGATGATGGCCGGCAGGAGCTGGAAGGCGAAGATCACGCCCAGGCTCGAATGCTGCTTGCCCAGCTCGCCGAACACGAACTCGGAGCCGATGTACGAGTAGCCCAGGATGCCGGTGACGACATCGCCCAGCCAGTGGAAGAGCGCCTGACCCGCGGGCACCCGCAGCACGAAGATCGCGAAGAGCAGCTGCAGTCCCAGCCCCCACGCAATGACCCGCCAGCGGATCGCCCGCCGGTCATGCGACAGCGCCACGCCGAGCGCGATGATGAGCGCGAGTCCGATGAGGCCCGAGAGCCGGCTGGCCGGCGACACCGGTCCGGCCGTCGAGGGCGCGGGCGGCGCGATCTCGGCACCCGGCACCGTCGGCGGCGGCGGCGCGGGCGCCGTCGTGGTGCCCGTGTCCTGCGGCACCGACACCGCGACCGGCCGTTCCATGGCGGCGAGACCACGCCAGGCCACGCCCGGAATCAGCCACGAGCCCGCGATGGCGGCCGCGATCAGCGCGATGGCGAGGAGGATACGGCGCGGACCTCCGGCCCCGGGATCACCGCGCATGGGCATGCAGACTCCAGAGTTTGGAAGTGGAGTGGATCTTCATCTCGAGCGCGGCCAGGGGGCGTGCCCGCCGTGCTCGCGGGCAGCGCGCGACCCGGCCCCTCGCTGCACTCGGAATGAAGCCCGACGCTGGGCGCGCCTCAGAGCGCGGCCAGCTCGTCCGTCACCTGCGCGATCAGCGCCTGCCGCTCGGGCCAGGGCAGGAATGCGCTCGCGAACCCGTCCAGGATGCACCGGTCGATCTCCGCCCGGCTGAAGCCAAGCTCCGTATGGGCGAACCAGTACTCGTCGCTCAACGTCACGCCGGTCATGAGCCAGCCATCGGTACAGAGCGTGACGACGAGCCCCGCCTCGATATAGGCGCGGACCGGATGCTCGGCGGCCCGGGCCACCGCGCGGGTCTGGACGTTGCTCGTGATGTTGATCTCGATCGGGATGCGCCGGTCGCGCACGTAGGCCTGCAGCCGAGCGTCCTCGTACAACCGGGTGCCGTGCCCGATGCGGTCGGCATGACAGCGGTGCAGCGCCTCGGCGATCGATGCCGCCCCCGCAGCCTCGCCGGCGTGGACCGTGATCGCGAGATCGCCGTCGGCCGCGATGTCGAACGCGGCCAGGTGCAGACCGGGCGGGCGGCCAGCCTCGCCGCCGGCCAGGTCGAAGGCCACGACGCCCTGGTCGCGATACGCCACGCTGAGCCGAGCGATCGCCACGGAGACCTCGGGCGCGTAGTGGCGAAGCGAGCAGTTGATGACCCGGGTCACCACCCCGAAGTCGCGCTCGCCCCGTGCCAGGCCTCGAAGCTCGGCCTCGAGTGCCGCCTCCATGGTGAGGCCGCCGCGGGTGCTGAGGCGCGGACAGTAGCGCACCTCGAGGTACCGGAGTCCGTCGCGCGCGGCGTCCTCCACCATCTCGTAGGACACGCGCTCGATGGCCTCGGGCGTCTGGAGCAGCGGGATCGTGTATTCGAAGCGCTTGAGGTAATCCTCGAGGCTGCTCGCGTCGCGCACCAGCATGAAGGTGCGGAGGGCCTCCGGATCCGTGGTCGGGAGCGCGAAGCCGGCCGATCGCGCGAGCTCCACCATCGTGGCGGGCCGCAGCGCACTGTCGAGATGGACGTGGAGCTCCGCCTTGGGCAGGCGCCTCAGCAGCTCACGTGTCAGCATCGGCGTCTCCGTCGCCCCGACGCGCGCGCACGACCACACGGAGGATGGCCCCGGCGCCGAGCGGACTCTCGAGCGGCAGCCCAAGGCCGCGAGCGTCGGTTACCAGCGCGGCGCCAGCATCCGCGCGCGCGGCGAGCGCCGCGTCGTGGATCTCGAGCGCGGCCCGCACGCTCGCGCCGGGCGGCACGTCCACCGGCGTGGCGTTCACGAAGACGCGGATCTGATCGCTCACGGCCGGCTCGACACGAAGCTCGCGGCCCGGCTCACCTCGACCGGCTGCGGCAGCCGCCGGAGCAGCCCGGCCACCGCCTCGACGTCGAGCAGCCCGGCCCGCTCGTACGCCAGACCGCGCAGCGCCGTGAGGCCGTCTTCACCTTCGACGGTGGGCAGGTCGGTGGCCAGCGTGACCTCTGCGTCGCCGCGCAGCTTGCGGCCACCCTGGAGCACCACGCTCTTGACCCGGCGGCCTGCCGGCTGGCGCGGATCGTAGCGTACCTGCGCGCCGGCCAGATGCACGGTGGGCCCGTCGCCGGCCAGCACCTGCTCGAGGAGCGCGGCGAGCTGCGTGCCGGTGAGGGTGAGGCGGACCAGGTCGCTCCGCGCGGGCTCGACCGCCGAGAGCCGCGCGAAGGTCGTCGGTCCGGCCGGCAGATCGGCGCGAATGGTCTCACTCCGTACCAGGCCGAGGTCGGCGCGAAGCGCGTTGCGCCGCGCCTCCGCGATGAGGGCGCCGAGCGAGTACTGCGAGCCTTCGCGGGCGAGCGGCCGCTTGAGGTCGGCGATGGGGCGCGAAAGCACCGAGTCGCTGCGCCGCGTGTAGCCGTCCAAGGCGGCGCGCAACTCTGCGCCCCCGTCGCCGGGTGCCGCCCCCACCGGCGAGACGCCGACCCGGAACTCGATGCCGCCGGCCGGCGTCTTCACCAGGTCCGCCACGCCTATCATCTGCCCGTCGCTTCCGGTCTCGAGAATGGGAATGCCCGCCACCCGCGTCGTCATCACCTGGCGGGTGTGACCCGCGATGATGAGACCCACGCCACGGCCGCCCAACTCCTCGGCCAGCCGCACGATCTCGCCGGTACACGCCACCGCGTCGCAGCTCCCGCCCGCGTGAGCGAGAAGGATCGTGACGGCGGGTCGGCGGGCGGCAACCTCACCCAGCACGTCATGCAGGGCCAGCTCTCCCTCGCCAAAGCGTAGACCCACCGTGCGGTCGGGCGGCAGGGTGCGCTTGGTGTCGGGCGTAATGTAGCCGATGACAGCTACCGACATTCCACCGACGTCGAGGAGCCGATAGGGCGAAATCCAGTTGGTGCGGCGTCCGGTGGCGCTGTCCACCACATTGGCGGCGAGCCACGGATACGGCGACTCGGCCAACCGCGCGCGCAATGTTTCCAGCGACCAGTCGAAGTCGTGATCTCCGAGCGACGCGGCCGCGTAGCCCAGACGGCCGAGTACCGCCATGCCGGCGCGGCCACGACTCTCGTTCTGCACCGGGGTGCCTTCGATCGCATTGCCCGCGTCCAGGCGGAGCTGCGCGCAGCCGCACGCCGCGCCCAGGCTGTCGAACGCAGCGGCGAGAGCGGCGACGCCGGGCGCCTCATCGTCGGGAAGAAAGCGGCCGTGGAGATCGCCGGTCGCGAGTACCCTCAACAGCACCGTGTCGCGCGTGCCCCGTGGCAGCGGCGGGGCGGGCACGTTGAACAGGCCGCGCACCGCACGCTCCGCCATCTCGGGCACGATGCGCCAGCTGCTCACCCCGGCGTAGCGGCCCGACTCCAGCGGACTGCCGCTCCGCACTGCGTCGATCAACAGGTCGACGATGCGCTCACCCTTGTCGTACACCACCGGCGCGCCCCGCAGCATGTCGTAGCCGCCGGCGCCGGTCTGCCGGGCACTGCTGATGGCCAGAGTGTAGCTGTCGGAGGGCTGGACCGCGCGCCCCCGCACGCGCAGGCGCTGGATGCGGTCACCCACCGGGCGCGGCAGGTCTTTGTCGTACCCCGCGCCCGCCACCACGTCATAGTCGGAGCGGGGTAGGGTGTGGGTGAGACCGATCGGGCCGGCCGGATCGACC
>JBQCGH010000022.1:0-14045 GCA_051955835.1 Gemmatimonadales bacterium | reverse complement strand
ATCGTGTTCCGCACCGTGGCGGGCGAGGTGTGGGGCGGCGCCGGAGCACTGGGCGAGGCGCTCGCGCGTCGCGGGGAGCCGGCCACGATCTGGTGGGAGTCGGACGCAGGGGTCCCCCGCGTGATGGCCGGCGCCGACGAGACCTTTCCCGCCACCGTGTTCGAACAGATCAATCCGAGCATGGGCGATCGCGTGCGCGCCCACGCGATCACCGCGTTGGGCCCGGTGGCCGGGCGACGGGTATGGGACCTCTACGCCGGCATCGGGGAAACCACGAGTGCGTTGACGGCGGCCGGCGCCGAGGTCGAAAGCGTGGAGTCCGATCGCCGGGCCGTGCGCGAGGCGGAGCGTCGGGCGCCGGTCGCCCGCCACTATGCCGCTCGGGTCGAGGACGTGATACACCGGTTGGAACCGCCCGCGCTCGTGATCACCAACCCGCCGCGCACGGGCATGGAGACCGCCGTCACCGCCGCGCTGGAGCGTCTCGGTCCGGACCGCGTGGTCTACATCTCGTGCGACCCGGCGACGCTGGCGAGAGACCTCTCTCGTCTGCCCGCCTACCGCCTGACGGACCTCCGTGCCTTCGACCTGTTCCCCCAAACCGCCCACGTCGAGAGCGTGGCGGTGCTGGAGCGCGCGTCGTGAAGTACGTCGTCGCGGTGGCAGGACGCGAACTCGAGGTGGAGGTGGACGGCGACCGGGTGACCGTGGCTGGACGCTCGCTTCCGGCCACCCTCGCGGCCGCGCCGGCCACACCCGTTCGACAGCTCTTGCTCGACGGCCGTGCCGAGGCCCTGGCCGTGGAGTCGCTGGGTGGTGGGCGATGGGCGCTCACGCTGCGGGGCGAGCGACACGAGGTGGAAGTCGTTGACGAGCGCACCCGTCACATCCGGAGCCTGACCGGCGGCGCCGACCGGGGGCGCGGACCCGGAGTGCTCCGAGCGCCGATGCCGGGCCTCGTCGTCCGAGTGCAGGCCCAGCCCGGTCAGGCGGTGACACCAGGAAGCGGCCTCGTCGTGCTGGAGGCCATGAAGATGGAGAACGAACTCCGCTCCTCGGCGGCGGCGGTGGTCCGGGCGGTCCGGGTGGCGCCGGGGGAGGCGGTGGAGAAAGGGCAGGTGCTCGTGGAGTTCGACCCGAGCCCTTGACCCACGCCGCGCGCTCTCTGTATCTTGAGAGTCTGTCTTGATTTGACTCGTTCGGAGACCGTCATGAAGACCTTCACCGCCACGCCCGACGACCTGGGCCACGAGTGGCACGTGGTCGATGCCGCCGGGGTCCCGCTGGGCCGACTCGCCAGCGCCGTGGCGCAGCTCATCCGCGGCAAGCACAAGCCCACGTTCACGCCCCATATGGATGGCGGCGACTTCGTGGTGGTGGTCAACGCGGAGCAGGTGCGGCTCACCGGACGGAAGCTCGACAACAAGAAGTATTTCTCGCATACGGGGTACATGGGCCACGACCGGATGACCGCCGCGCGCGATCTTCTGGCCAAGCACCCGGAGCGGGTCATCGAGAAGGCCGTATTCGGCATGCTGCCCAAGACCTCGCTGGCTCGGCAAAAGCTCCGGGGCAAGCTCAAGGTCTACGCCGGCGCCGAGCATCCGCACGCGGCCCAGCAGCCCAAGCCATTTTCCGTCACTCCGTCGAAGGTGAGCGCATGACCGCCGCCCCCGAATTCCGCTGGCAGGCCGTGGGCCGCCGCAAGACGAGCGTCGCGCGGGTGTATCTCACGCCAGGCACCGGCAAGTGGGACATCAACGGCCGCACCCTGGGTGATTACTTCCCCCGGCCGTCACTGGTGCAGCACATCCAGCAGAGCTTCACCGCGACGGACACCTTGGGCGCCTTCGACGTCAAGGCGCATGTGGACGGCGGCGGGCAGTCGGGACAGGCGGGCGCGCTGCGGCTGGCGATCGCGCGGGCACTGGTGGAGGCGGACGGGCAGCACCGGACCAAGCTGCGGGCCGCGGGGCTCATGACGCGCGATCCGCGCGCCGTGGAGCGCAAGAAGCCGGGCCGGCCGGGCGCCCGGAAGCGGTTCCAGTTCAGTAAGCGGTAGTCAGACAGGCGAGCGGGCGAGCGGGCGAGCGGGTTGAGCTACCGGCCCCGACGTCCCGCCCTAGAATCGCGGCACCGCTGCTCACCCGCTCGGCAGACCGCCTGATCACGCACACCGCTGGATTCCGACGTGGGTGCCCTCCGGGGTCGTCGTCGGGAAACGAAGGCGGTGGACGCATAACCCTCACACGATCGGACACGAACACCCGCATGGCACAGCCCCAACTGCAGGACCTGCTCGAGGCCGGCGTCCACTTCGGCCACCAGACCCGCCGGTGGAACCCGAAGATGCGGCGCTTCATCTTCGCCGAGCGCTCGGGCATCTACATCATCGATCTCCAGAAGACCCTTCGCCAGATCCAGAAGGCCCAGGAGCTGCTCAAGAGCGTCGTGTTGAAGGGCGAAGGCGTCCTCTTCGTCTGCACCAAGAAGCAGCTCAAGGCCATCGTCCAGGCCGAGGCGGCGGACTGCGGCGCGTTCTACGTCACCGAACGGTGGCTCGGCGGCATGCTCACCAACTTCCAGACGCTCAAGAAGCAGATCCGGCGTCTCCGGGAGCTCGAGCAAGGCGCGGCGGACGGCGACTTCGAGAACTACACGAAGAAGGAAAAGCTGCTGTTCGAGCGCGAGCGGGTGAAGCTGAGCCGGAACCTCGAGGGCATCAAGCAGATGGGCCGGCTGCCGGGCGCGCTCTTCGTGGTCGACGCCAAGAAGGAGAAGATCGCGGTCGCCGAGGCCAACAAGCTCGGTGTCCCGGTCGTCGCCATCGTGGACACCAATGCGGACCCCGACGTCATCACGGTGCCCGTGCCGGGCAACGACGACGCCATCCGCTCGGTCAGCCTGATCACCGCCGCGCTGTCGGACGTGATCAAGGAAGCCCGCCAGCAGATGCCGATGCGCGAAGTGAGCGAGGATCTCGAGGCCGAGACGTACAGCACCGACACCGGCAGCGAGGGCGACGCCGAAGATCGTAAGCGCCGTCGGCCGCGCCGCAAGCGCCGGCCGAAGCCGGAGGCCATCGCGGCTCGGCTCAAGACCGACGCGGACGGCACCGAGGCCGCCACGACCGGCGCGGCCGGCGAGGGCGTGTAGCGCAACGCCGCCGATTCGGCGCGAGTCACCCTGAGCGCAGCGAAGGGGGCATGCCCGGACGCATGCCCCCTTTCGCACAGCCGCCCTGAGCGTCCCGAGGGGCCACGGTGACAGCAGCCGATGCGTCGGCGTGCGTGCGGCGCGCCTCGGCCTTACTATTCACCGCTGACTGAATCCGGGTTTGGAGACTATGGCGAGCACGACGATTTCTTCGAAGGATGTAAGCGAGCTCCGCGCGCGAACCGGCGCGGGCATGATGGACTGCAAGCGGGCGCTGGAAGAGGCCGGCGGCGACATGGAGAAAGGTGTGGAGATCCTGCGCAAGAAGGGGATCGCCAAAGCCGAGAAGCGCGCCGGCCGGACGGCCTCACAAGGCATCGTGCTGAGCTATATCCACCACAATCACCAAGTCGGTGTGCTGCTCGAGCTCAACAGCGAAACCGACTTCGTGGCGCGGAACGAGGCCTTCCGCGAGCTGGCGCGCGAGATCGCGATCCACATCGCCTCGGCCGACCCGATCGCCGTCAACGCGTCGGACATCCCGTCCGAGCTGATCGAGCGCGAGCGGCGCATCGCCGAGGAGCAGGTCGCGGCCGAGGGCAAGCCGGAGAACGTGCGGGCCAAGATCGTCGAGGGAAAGCTCAAGAAGTTCGTCGCCGAACGCACCCTCCTCGAGCAGCCCTACGTCAAGGACGACTCGAAGACGGTCGGCGATCTCGTGAAGGAGGTCTCGGGCAAGCTGGGCGAAGCAGTGACCGTCCGGCGGTTCGCCCGGTTCCAGGTCGGAGCGGCCTGATGCCCCTCGCCTACACCCGCGCCTTGCTCAAGATTTCGGGCGAGGCGCTGGGCGGCGAGAAGGCGTCCGGCCTCGATTTCCACGTCGTCGAGGGCTTCGCGGAAGAGATCAAGCAGGTGCACGCCCTCGGCGTGCAGCTCGCGCTGGTCGTGGGCGGCGGAAACATCATCCGCGGGGCCACCGCCAGCCGGGAAGGGCTCGACCGCGTCTCCGCCGACTACATGGGCATGCTGGCCACGGTGATCAACGCGCTGGCGCTGCAGGACGTGCTCGAGAAGATCGGCGTCAACACCCGGGTCATGACGGCCATCCGGATGGAATCGGTGGCGGAGCCCTACATCCGGCGCCGCGCGGTGCGCCACCTCGAGAAGGGGCGGCTCATCATCTTCGCGGCGGGCACGGGCAACCCGTTCTTCTCCACCGATACCGCCGGCGTGCTCCGCGCGCTCGAGATCGAGGCGGAAGTGATTCTCAAGGCCACCAACGTGGACGGCGTCTACACCGGCGACCCGCGGCAGGATCCGGCCGCCACGTTCATCCCAGAGCTCAGCTATCAGGAAGCAATCGTCAAGAACTACGCGGTCATGGACGCCAACGCGTTCGGACTGTGCAAGGCCAACCAGCTCCCCGTGATCGTCTTCAACATCAATCAGCCCGGTGCCATCTCCCGCGTGCTGCAAGGCGACCGGGTAGGGACCATCGTCCGATGAGCACCATTCCCGAACTCACCAAGCACGCCCGCGAACTGATGCACAAGGCGGTCGAGAGCACCAAACGCGAGTTCAGCGGGATCCGCAGCGGCAAGGCCACCACGTCGCTGCTCGACATCGTCCGGGTCGAAGCCTACGGCAACCCGATGCCGCTCAACCAGGTCGCGATGGTCGCGGCGCCCGAGCCTCGCCTCCTCACGGTCCAGCCGTTCGACAAGTCGCTCACCCAGGCCGTCGAGAAGGCCATCCGCGACGCGGGTCTCGGCCTCAACCCTGCCACCCAGGGCAACCTCATCCGGGTCCCGCTGCCCGCCTTGTCGGAGGAGCGGCGTAAGGAGCTGGTGAAGGTGGTGCACAAGCTCGCAGAAGAGGGCCGGATCGCCGTGCGCCACGCGCGCACCGAGACGCTCTCGAAGATGAAGAAGCTCGAGAAGGTCTCGGAGGACGACAAGTCGCGGGCCGAGAAGGACGTCCAAAAGCTCACCGACGATCACATCAAGCAGATCGACGGCCTCATCCACTCCAAGGAAGCCGAAATCATGGAAGTCTGACGGGATGAGCGACGACCTGCTGCGGCGCATCCAGGCGCACGGCTCGGTGCCGGCGCACATCGCGGTCATCATGGACGGCAACGGGCGGTGGGCCAAGGGCCGTGCGCTGCCGCGGCCGCTCGGCCACCACGCCGGGATGCGCGCCGTGCGCGAGGTCATTCAGGGGTGCCTCGACGCAGGGGTGGGCGTCCTCAGCCTGTTCGCCTTCAGTCAGGAGAACTGGCAGCGGCCCGCCAGCGAGATCGGCGCGCTCATGAGCCTGCTCGAAGAGTACATCGCCCGGGAGCTGGAGAACCTCCGCGACAAGGGCGTCACGGTCCGGATCCTGGGCGACCTCGACCGGCTGTCGGCCGGGGCGCGCCGCGCGGTGGATCGCGTGGTGGCGGAGACGGAAGGCGGCGCCGACCTCGCACTCAATCTGTGCATCTCCTACAGCTCGCGGGCGGAGATCGCCCGGGCGGCACGGCTGCTGGCCGACGAGGTGGTGGCCGGCCGGCTCGAGCCCGCCGACATCGACGAGCAGGCGGTCGCGCGCCGACTCTATACCGCACCCTGGCCCGACCCCGATCTGCTCATCCGCACCTCAGGCGAGATGCGGATCTCGAATTTCCTGCTCTGGCAGCTGGCCTATGCCGAGCTGTACGTCACGCCCGTCCTCTGGCCTGATTTCACTCGCCGGCACCTGTTCGAGGCCATCCTGGAATTTCAGCGGCGCGACCGCAGGTTCGGGCGCGTCACCGCCTGATGGTCGCGAGCCGGCCACCCGGCGACGGTAATCTGGTCCGGCGCGTTGCCTTCGCGGTGGTGGCCATTCCCGTGGCCCTGCTGCTCGTGTGGTACGGGGGCGTGCCGCTGGCCCTGCTGCTGGCCGTGGCCGGAGCGCTGGCCGCCCGGGAGTTGTTCGATCTGGCCGAGCGTGGCGGCGTGCGGCCTGCGCGGGTGCTTGGCCTCGCGAGCGCGCTGGTGGTGGCGCCGCTGACCTACGCGACCATCGCGTCCAGCGACGTCCGCGGAGTGATCGGCGCCGCGTGGCCCTACGCCGCCGCGGTGTGGCTCATCGTGGTGATGCTCTGGGGGCTGCTGGCGCGGGCACCGTCCGATCGCCCGCTCGAGGCGGTGGCGGTCACCGTCCTCGGCGTTGCGTACACCGCCGGACTTCCCGCCTTCCTGCTGGCAATTCGTCATAGCGGCTTCGCCCGCCGCAGTTGGGCCGGAGCCTGGCTGGTGTTCTTTCCGCTCGTGGTGACCTGGGTGGTCGATACGGCCGCGATGTTCGGCGGCCGCGCGATGGGCGGCCCCAAGCTCGCGCCCACCGTCAGCCCGGGCAAGACCCGCTCGGGCAGCATCGCCGGCGTCATGGGCGGGCTGATCGTCGCGCCGATCTTCGCCGCCGCCGTGTTCCCCCGGGTGGGGCTCGAGATTCCCCTCTGGCAGCTGCTGGCGATCGCCGCGATCCTCGGCGTCGTGGGGCAGGCCGGCGATCTGGCGGAATCGCTGTTCAAGCGCGAGGCCGGCGTCAAGGACTCGAGTCACCTGATCCCGGGCCATGGCGGCGTGCTCGACCGTCTCGACTCGCTCTACTTCGTGGTGCCCGCGGCCGCCGCGATGTACCGGTTGTTCGGGATCATCCGGTGAGCGGAATTTCCGTCCTTCGGGGCGTCGCCGTGCTCGGCTCGACCGGCTCGATTGGCCGGAGCACCCTCGCGGTGCTCCGCCGCCACGCGGAGCATTTCCGGGTCGTCGCGCTTACGGCCGGCCGCAACGTCGAAGCGTTCGAGGCCCAGGTGCGCGAGTGGCGTCCCGCGTTCGCCGGACTCGCCGCCCCGGCCGAGGGCACGTCCCATCCCGGCGGCCCCGAAGTGCTGCTGCAGGCGGCCACGCATCCTGAGGTGGATGTCGTGGTGAACGCCGTGGTGGGCGCGGCCGGACTCGACGCGACGCTGGCGGCGCTCAGGGCGGGGAAGCGGGTGGCCCTGGCCAACAAAGAGACGCTGGTGATGGCCGGCGACCTCGTCGCGCAGGCCGCGTGCGCCGGCGGTGGCGAGTTGGTCCCGGTCGACTCCGAACACAGCGCCGTGCTCCAGTGCGTCACCGGGCGCGACGCCGGGCTCTGTCGCCTGATCCTCACCTGTTCGGGTGGGCCGTTCCGCGAGTGGCCGGAAGAGCGGGTACGCACCGCGACGGTGGACGAGGCGCTTCGGCACCCGACCTGGCAGATGGGCAGCAAGATCACCGTCGATAGCGCGACCTTGGCCAACAAGGCGCTCGAACTGATCGAGGCGCACCATCTGTTCGGACTGTCGTACGACGCCCTCGAGGTCGTGGTACATCCGCAGAGCATCGTGCATGCCTTCGTCGAGTTCTGTGACGGCAGCGTGATCGCGCAGCTCGGGTTCCCGTCGATGGAGCTGCCGATCCTCTACGCGCTGACCCATCCGGCGCGGCTGCCCGACGCCGGCGTTCGGCGGTTCGATCCGGTGCGGGCGGGTCCGCTTACCTTCGAGCCGGTGCGCACGGACGTGTTCCGGGCGCTGGCGGCGGGCATCGCGGCGGGGCGTGCGGGCGGCGTGAGCCCGGCCGTCTTCAATGCCGCCAACGAGGTGGCGGTGGCGGCGTTCCTCGCCGGGGAGATACCATTCGGGCGGATCAGCGAGATCATCGAGCGGGTGCTCGACGATCACGCGCCGGCGCCCGCCAGCGGCCTCGCCGTGGTGCAGGAGGCCGACCGCTGGGCGCGCGAGCGCGCACGAAACTACGTGAGGGCTGCATGAGGGCGACGTGCTGACGCTGGTGTCGTTGATCGTGGTGCTCGGCGTGCTGGTCTTCGTCCACGAGGCCGGCCATTTCCTCGCGGCCAAGTGGGCGGGCATCTATGTGCACCGCTTCTCGCTTGGTCTCGGCGCCCCGATCCGGCGCCTGACCTTCCGCAAGGGCGAGACGGAATACTCCATCTCTTGGCTGCCGCTGGGCGGCTACGTGAAGATGGCCAGTCGGGAGGAAGAGGCGACCAGCAGCGCGCTCGAAGGCGGCGCGCCCGAGGTGCCGGTGCCGCCGGACCGCGTGTTCGAAGCGAAGCCGGTCTGGAAACGCATGATCGTCATTCTGGCCGGCGTCACCATGAACGCGGTGTTCGCCTGGTTCCTGTACACCTTCCTCGCAGCCAAGAACGGCCGCCAGATCGATCCGGTCACCACGGTCGGCCGGGTGGTCGACTCGCTGCTGCCGCCCGAAGCGCAGGCCTTCCGGCAGATCCGGCCGGGCACCCGGATCGACAGCCTGAACGGGAAGGCCGTGACGTCCTGGGACGACGTGGTCCAGGGCATCGCGAACACGTCCGCGGAGGAGATCCGGCTGAGTTTGGGCGACGGCTCGGTCGTAACCGCGCCGATCCATCCCGACGCGATCGAGCAGCGCCTCAAGACCGCCCAGGCGCTGGAGCCGTATCGGGTGCCCGTGGTCGGGCAGGTCGTCCCCGGAAGACCGGCGGCCCGGGCGGGCGTCCAGGCGGGCGACACGATCAAGGCGATCGACGGCCGTCCGGTCTCGCAATGGTACGACCTGCTCGATGTGCTGGAGCGGAACGGCGCTCGTCCGATCGGGCTCGAGGTCGCGCGTGCAGCGGGGCGCCAGCAGCTGCGGATCACGCCCTACATCGATTCGATCGAGGGTGCGAACGGCCAGCGCCAGCCGATCGCCAGGATCGGCGTCGCGCTCGGCGGTGATTTCCGCTCCGAGCCGCTCACGATCGGGCAGGCGGCTGTCGAGGGCTGTCACGCCACCATTGGCGCGTCCACGCAGATCGTGCGGACGGTCCGCGGGCTCTTCAGCGGCCGCATCTCGAAGCGCGAGGTCGGCGGCCCGATTCTGATCGGGCAACTGGCCGGCGAGAGCGCCCGCCTGGGGCTCGATGCCTTTCTCAGCTTCATGGCACTGATCTCGATCAACCTGGCGGTGCTGAACCTGCTTCCGGTGCCCGTGCTGGACGGGGGCCAATTCCTGTTCCTGGTGGCCGAGGCCGTGGTTCGGCGGCCGCTCCCGCTCAAACTGCGGGAGCGGCTCACGATGGTCGGCCTCGTCCTCATCGTGATGTTGATGGGCCTAGCATTCAGCAACGACCTGCGACGCGTGTTCGGAGGATGAGGGGAGGGCGGGGCGACCCCGGTTTCCGGCCGGGTTTCTCCGCCTGCTACCTGCCCTTGTCCCTCCCCTGGAGGTCGGTTATTTTACCGTGCTACAACGGATTACGACGTCAATCGCACACAGGATTGGGGCAGCATGAGCTTCGACAAGCAGGCAGTGCTGACCAAGCACCAGGCCAAGGCCGGGGATACCGGCTCGACCAAGGTGCAGGTCGCCCTGCTGACCGAGCGGATCAACTCGCTCACCGAGCACTTCCGTACCCACCCCAAGGACCACCACGGGCGTCGCGGCCTGCTCAAAATGGTCGGAACCCGGCGGCGGCTGCTGACCTATCTCAAGCGCAGCGACCTCGAGACCTACCGGTCGCTCATCGAGCAGCTGGGACTTCGTCACTAATTCCGTTGCGCCCGCGGGGGCGTCCCGATGTCTGGTCGGGACGCCCTCTCGGCTTTGGTATGTCGTCCACGCAGCAAAGAAACCCGAGATCAGAGAGAGAGAAGGTAGTGACTGTGCAACGGATCGAGACCCAGTTCGCCGGACGCCCGTTCACGCTGGAGACGGGGCGGTTGGCGAAGCAGGCCGCCGGCTCCGCCGTCCTGCGCTACGGCGACACCATGGTACTAGCCGCCGTCACCGTGTCCCCGAATGTCTCCGCCCTCCCGTTCTTCCCCCTGACCGTCGAGTACCGCGAAAAGACCTACGCCGCGGGCAAGATCCCGGGCGGGTTCCTCAAGCGCGAGGGCCGGCCGTCGGACGACGAGATCCTGGCGGGCCGGATCATCGATCGCTCCATTCGGCCGCTGTTCCCTGAAGGGTTCAAGAACGAGGTGCAGGTCTTCGTGACGGTACTGTCTGCCGACCAGGAGAACGACGCCGATACGTTGGGGGTCGTCGCGGCCTCGACCGCGCTCACCCTGTCGTCGGTGCCGTGGAACGGTCCGCTCGCCGCGGTGCGGGTCGGGCGGGTCGAGGGGAACTGGATCCTCAATCCGACGTTCCAGCAGCTCGAGTTCTCCACCATCGATCTCGTGGTGAGCGGCTCGACCGACTCGATCGTGATGGTCGAAGGCGGCTCGCTCGAGGTGTCCGAGGCCGAGATGCTCGAGGCGCTCAAGGTGGCGCAGAAGGGCATCCGCGACGTCATCGCCCTGGAGCGGCAGCTCGTGGACAAGGCGGGCGCCAAGGCCAAGCTCGCGTGGACCAAGACACCGGCCGATGCCGCGCTGGTGGCGCGCGTTCGCGAGCTCGCCGAAGGCGAGATGGCACAGGCCATCAACGCAAAGGACAAGGCCGGTCGGGCGGGCGCCGTGCGGGCGGTGCGGGAGCAGACGGTCGCCAAGCTCGCCGAGCAGTTTCCTGAGAAGGGTCGCGAAGTGACGGCCGAGCTGGAGGACATCGAGTACCGGGTCATGCGGACGCAGGTGCTCGAGAAGGGCGAGCGGGTGGATGGGCGGGATCTCGACACCATTCGGCCCATCAGCATCGAGACCGGCGTGCTGCCGCGGACGCACGGCTCGGCCCTGTTCCAGCGCGGCGAGACTCAGGCGCTGGTGTCGGTCACGCTGGGCACCGCCGACGACGAGCAGCGCATCGACAGCATCGACGTGGCCGGCGAGACCACCAAGTCGTTCATGCTGCACTACAACTTCCCGCCGTTCTCGACCGGCGAGGTCAAGATGATCCGCGGCACCAGCCGCCGCGAGATCGGTCACGGCGCGTTGGCCGAGCGGGCGCTCCAGCCGCTGCTGCCGCACTACGAGGACTTCCCGTACACGCTGCGGGTGGTGAGCGAGATTCTCGAGTCAAACGGCTCGAGCTCGATGGCCACGGTCTGCGGCGGATCGCTCGCGCTCATGGATGCGGGTGTGCCCATGCAGGCGCCGTGCGCCGGCGTGGCCATGGGGCTCGTCAAGGAAGGCGCCAAAGTCGCGGTGCTCACCGACATTCTCGGCTCCGAGGACCATCTCGGCGACATGGACTTCAAGGTCGCCGGCACCGAGAAGGGCATCACCTCGATCCAGATGGACATCAAAATCGAGGGTCTCGATCTCAAGATCATGGAGCAGGCCCTCGAGAAAGCGCGGAAGGGCCGCCTGTTCATTCTGAAGGAAATGGCGAAAGTCTTGCCGGGGCCGCGCACCGAGCTCTCGAAGTACGCGCCGCGCATCTTCACGATGCAGATCAAGCCCGACAAGATTGGCGACGTCATCGGTCCCAAGGGCAAGACCATCCGCGGGATTCAGGACGCCACGGGCGCCAAGATCAACATCGAGGACAGCGGGCTCGTCACCATCTCGGCCATCGGCGGCGAGGCGGGCGAGAAGGCTCGGGCCATGGTCGCGGCGATCAACACCCAGCCCGAGGTGGGTCGGACCTACGAAGGCCCGGTCAAGAGCACGACAGCCTTCGGGGCATTCGTCGAGATCCTGCCCGGCGTCGAGGGCCTGCTCCACATCAGCGAGCTGCAGCACGGCCGCACCGAGAAGACCGAGGACGTGGTCAAGAAGGGCGACATCGTCCAGGTGAAGCTGCTCGAGGTGGACGACCGCGGCCGCATGAAGCTCTCCCGGAAGGCGCTGCTGCCCAAGGAGTAGCTTCGCTTGGACACCGTCCGACTGGACGACGGGCTCTTTCGCACCACGGTGCCGAACGGGCTCGTCGTCCTCACCGAGCAGCTCCCCGGCGTCCGCTCGGCGGCGACGGGACTCTACGTGCGCACGGCCAGCGCCCACGAGCGCCGTGAGCAGATGGGCATCTCCCATCTGCTCGAGCACATGGTCTTCAAGGGCACCGAGCGGCGCACGGCGAAGGCGCTGGCACTCGAGCTCGAGGTTCGGGGCGGCAGCCTCGACGCCTTCACCGGCCGCGACTACACCAGCTACCAGGCCCATACGCTCGACGCCGATCTTCCCCTCGCGGTGGAGATCCTCACCGACCTCGCCCGCCGGCCCCTGCTGCGTGAGAGCGATCTCGAGCCGGAGCGGAACGTCATCCTCGAGGAGATCAACGGCGTGGAGGACACGCCCGACGATCTCGTGTTCGAGCTCCACGCGGCCGCCCTCTGGCCGGCGCATCCCTACGGGTACTCGATCCTCGGCAGTGCGGACACCCTGGCCGCGATGTCGGCCGACGACCTGCGCTGCCTGCATGCCACGGGCTACTACCGCGGCAATTTCGTGGTCGCGGCGGCGGGCAACGTGAACCACGACCAGCTGCTGACCGTGCTCGAGCGTGAGGGCTGGTTCGAGGGCCACGCGCTCGAGCCCGCGCGGCAAGCGGTGACGCCCACGCCGGCGGCGCGGGGCGAGGTCCGCCACGAGGCACGGGACACGGCCCAGACCCACATCGTCTTCGGTACCGACACCTTTCCGCTCCGCGACCCGCGCCGCTTCGCCCTCGCCATCCTGACCAATGTGTTTGGTGGCGGCATGTCGAGCCGGCTGTTCCAGCGGGTGCGCGAGGAGCTCGGTCTGGCCTACGCGATCTTCGCGTACAAGCACTTCTACCAGTCGGCTGGGCAGCTCGGCGCCTACATCGGCACCCAGCCCGGCACGGCCGACGCGGCGGTGGACGCGATCCGGGCCGAGTATGCGCGGATCGCCCGCGAGGGGCTGCCGCCGGACGAGCTGGCCGACGGCAAGCAGCAGCTCAAGGGGCAGGTGATGCTCTCACTCGAGAGCCCGTCGGCCCGCATGGGACGGCTCGCCGGCTTCGTGCTCCACGAGGACGAGTACCGTCCGCTCGACCGCATGCTGGCCGAGATCGATGGCGTGACCGCGGACGAGATCGCGGCGGTCGCGGCGGAGTATTTCGCGCCCGAGCGGCAGACCGTCGTGCGGCTCGGGCCCGATCGGTGAGCGGGGACGGCTCCGACTCAGCCTGAACGAGGGAAGGGGCCAACCCCGGACCCAGGGCGCCCTCACTTCGCTCAGGCTGAGTCGTGATGGACCAACGCCGCCGGAACGCGCAGCCACCCTATCCACACCATCACCCCAGAGGCTCCATGCTCATCGGCGTGCCGAAGGAGATCAAGACGAACGAGAACCGCATCGCCCTGGTACCGGCTGGTGCGGAGGCGTTCGTCGGGGCGGGACACACGGTGTTCGTCGAAGCGGGCGCCGGCCTCGGCAGCGGGTTCCCGGATGATGCGTACCGCGCCGTCGGCGCGGAAATCCTGCCCGCGGCCGACGCGGTCTGGCAGCGCGCCGACATGATCATGAAGGTGAAGGAACCGATCGCGCCCGAGTGGCCGAGGATGCGGCGTGGACAGGTGATCTACACCTACTTCCACTTCGCCGCGGCCGAAGACTTGACCCGCGCGGTGATCGACTCCGGGGCGGTCGCCGTCGCCTACGAGACCGTGCAGCTTCCGAGCGGCGAGCTGCCGCTGCTCACGCCCATGTCCGAGGTGGCCGGTCGCATGGCGGTGCAGGAGGGGGCCAAGTACCTGGAGAAGGTCTTCGGCGGGAGCGGGATTCTGCTGGGCGGGGTGCCCGGCGTGGCGCCTGGTGAGGTAGTCATCGTCGGCGGTGGCGTCGTCGGGATCAACGCGGCGAAAATGGCGGCCGGCCTGGGCGCCCACGTACTCATCCTCGACATCTCGCTCGACCGTGTGCGCTACCTGGATGACGTGCTGCCGGCCAACGTGGACACCGCCTACAGCAATCGCCATAACATCATGGCCGCCATTGC
>JBQCGH010000021.1:0-7270 GCA_051955835.1 Gemmatimonadales bacterium | reverse complement strand
CGGCACCGAGAGAATCGCGCGAATGCCCGTGTCGTGGTTGGCGCGGTGGTCGACCCGCGGGTCGCCTTCGATATCGTCGGCGCGCTGCAGCTCTCCGGTGCGGACCGCCGCGCCCGAGAGGCTCTCACCGACCTTGAGCGGCGGGCTCTCGACGCCAAGCTGGAGGACGGGGAGCAGCTCGTCGCCTTCGAGCGTCTCGATGACGACACCGGTGGCGCCCGTCAGTCCCCGGCTCCGCTCGGCGATTACCCGCATGACCGTGCCCGAGTCCAGGCCCGCGGCCGCGACCGCCTGCTGAACCTCGATCACCGCCTGAAACAGCTCGGTGTCCTGGCGCATCTCCGCTTCGGCCAGCTTCCGCTCGGTGATGTCGAACTCGGCACCCAGATAGCCCACCTGGCGACCCGCGTCGTCGCGTACCGGCGACCAGGTACTGGCGGTCCAGCGGATCTGGCCGGCCCGTGTCACCACGCGGTACTCCTGATCGCGAAGTGATTCGCCCTCGGCCAGGCGCTCCCACTCCGCGATCAGGGCAGGGCGGTCGTCCGGATGGATGTACTGCAGGAACTCCTGGTCCCGAAGGTCCTCCTCGACGTGACCGGTGAGCCGCTCAAAGGCCGGGTTCACCAGGGTGAGCCGGAGGTCCATGTCGTAGGCGATCACGCCTTCGCGCATAGTGGCCGTGATGGTCCGGAGCTGTCCCAGTGCCATGGCTTCGGCCCGCAGAGCCCGACGCCGGCGGCGCCATTCCAGCACCCACACGATGAGGAATCCGAGCGCCAGGACCGCGCCGGCGATGGCGAAAGAGGTCGGCGGAATGTGCCGGAGGTAGTCGAGCAGGGCAGGGACCACGGGGGCGATCCTCTGGGCGGCATCGGGCGGCCGAAAGCAAAGCCGCAGGTGCCCAGAAGATACCTCCGTCAGGGGGTTCGGTCGAGAAGCCGCCGGATTTTGGCCGCCAGAAGGCCGGGGTAAACGGCTTGGCGAGCAGCTCGATCCCCGGCGTCGGCTGGCCTTTGCGGGCGATGGTCTTTTCTGAGTACCCGCTCACATAGAGAACCCGCGGGTCCGGTCGGACTGGAAGCGGCTCGCTGTCCGCCGGGTGCGCCGGCAGGCAAATGGTAAACGTGCTGCCGGCGCCTGGCGCGCTCCGCACAAGAATCTGCACGCCACTCTGGGCCACGAAGCCGTGGACCGTCGATCGGTCCTGCCGGTCGTGGGCGCGCGGGAGCTCACCCCGACCTGACAGCGCCTTCGGGATCGCCGAGGGCCTGCCGGACCGTCCGAAGGAGTCGGTCGAGCGAGAAAGGCTTTTCGAGAAAGCGGGTGCCGGGCTCCAGCAGCCGCAGCCGGGCGACCGAGGCTTCGGCCGTGCCGGAGATGTACAGCACCTTGATCGCGGGCCGATGGATGCTGAGGCGGGCCGCGAGCTCGCGCCCGCTGAGCTGTGGCAGCAGCATGTCGGTGATGAGCAGGTGGATGTGCCCCGCGTGGCGGTCGGCGATGGCGGTGGCGGCCTCCGCGTCCGGGGCGGCGAGTACGGTGTAGCCGACCCGCTCGAGCACCCGCCGGCCGAGCTCCCGGACCTGCTCTTCGTCTTCGACGAGGAGCAGCGTCTCGGTGCCGCCGGCGGGCTCACGGACGTCGGTCGTCATCCCGATCGGCCCGCTGCCCTCGTGTCGCGGGAAGTACAGCGTGAACGTGGCGCCCCGTCCCGGTTCGCTCGCCACCTCGATCAGGCCGCCGCTCTGCTTTACGATGCCGTACGCCGATGCCAGGCCGAGGCCGGCGCCTTCGCGCTGGGAGCGCGCACCGGAGAACGGCTCGAAGACGCGCTCCAGCGTCGCCGGCTCCATGCCGCGGCCCGTGTCGCGTGCCTGGAGCACCACGTAGGTGCCCGCCCGCGGCGCCGACACGCGCGCTGCACCGGCCTCGTCCAGCCGCTCCTGCCGCGTGGTGAGCTCGAGCGAGCCGCCGTCGGGCATGGCGTCGCGCGCGTGGGCACTCAGCTGGATCAGCACCTGCTCGATCTGGTTCGGGTCGGCCACAATGGGATCGAGGCTCGCCGCAGGCGTCCAGACGACCTGCACGCGCTCGCCCACCACCCGACGAAGCCGCGAGAGGGAGCCCGCCACCAGCGCGTTCAGATCGAGGACGCGGGGCGCGAGCACCTGGCGCCGGCTGAAGGCGAGCAGCTGGCGCGTGAGGCTCGCAGCGCGCTCCGCCGACTGTCGGATCTGGCCCAGGTCCTCGCGGGCGAGTGCGCTGAGACCGGACTCCTCTTCCAGCAGCGTCACGTGCCCGATGATCCCGGTGAGCAGGTTGTTGAAGTCGTGGGCGATCCCGCCGGCGAGCTGGGTGATGGCCTGCGCGCGCTCGCCCTGCACCAGGCGCTGCTCGAGCTGGCGCCGGTCGGTCACGTCGGTGCTGCAGCCAATGAGGCCGAGGAACTCTCCGTTGCTCCCGAACCGCGGCACGGCGACGTCGAGCAGCCAGCGGTACTGCTCGTCGTAGCGGCGCATGCGGTACTCGAGCTGAAGCGGCGCCCGCTGCGTCACCGCCGTCTGGAATCGGTCGCGCCGCGCCTCGCGGTCGTCGGGATGGATGCGCTCGGTCCATCCCGCACCGAGCTCGCCGAGCGGGCGGCCGGTGAATTCGAGCCACCGGGCGTTCACGTAGTCGCAGCGGCCATCGGGCGCCACGGTCCAGAGCATCACCGGCAGCGCGTCAAAGCTGAGCCGCGTCGACCCGTCTGCTTGGGGCCCGGGCACTGCGGCGAACTCGCCCGTGCGCTGGCGCAAGCGCTCTGCGGCGAAGGCAGCCAGATCATGCAGCGCAGCAAGGTCGTCGTCCGTCCAATCGCGGCGCTCGTGGTCGATCACGCAGAGTGTCCCCAGGGCCTGCCCTCCCCCGTCGAGCAGCGGCACCCCCGCGTAGGCCACGATGTTCAGCTCGGTGACAGCCGGGTGCTCGCGCAGCTCGGCGTGTTCCCGGGCGTCAGCGACCACGAAGTCGGCCCGCTTGGCCACGGCGTACTGGCAAAGCGATTGGGTGAGGGGTGTCTGGCGAGCCGACGTCAGGGGCTCGGGGAGCCCCTCGAGGCTGGCGAAGAACTGTCGGCCGTCGTCGAGCAGACACACCAGGGCGGCGGGCACGCGCAACACATGGCAGGCTATCCGCGTCAGCCGATCGAGCGCCTGATCGGCTGGGGCGTCCAACAGGCCGGTGCGACGCACGGCGGCTACGGGGTCCGGGTCGGCATTTGACCCGGAGAGGTCGTTCTCGAGGCCCAAATAGGACTCCGACGGACTACCGGAAGGCGGGGTTGGGGTCACGATAATGTCGTGGGTCCGGCAGAGTGCGGCAAGACCGGTGCCGCTGGCGATGGGTAACGGCGGCTCCTACTCTTTGGGCATGCCGTTCATCGACACCAAGCGCCAGCGTGCCGCGCTGCTGATCATGGTCCTGGGCGTCGGGCTGGTCTATGCCCTGGGGCCGTTCATTACCGGTCTCATGGGCGGGCTGGTGCTGTATGTGGTCTTCGGACCGATGTTCCGCGGTATGGTCCGGCGCGGTCTCCGGCCGGGAGTTGCCGCGGGCATCGTGGTGGTGATCGCATTGCTGCTGATCGTCGGCCCCGGCGTCTCGTTCATCGGACTGCTGGCCAATCAGGCGCAGGACATGGCGCAGAGCGTGCTGTCGAGCCCACTCCTGGGTCGGCTTCGGCAGCTTCGGGTCGGGCCTTACGACATCGGCGCCCAGATCGAGACGCTGGGGTCGCAGTTCGTGTCGTGGGCCGGCAGCAGCGCCCTCAGCCTGGTCGGCACCGCCACGCGCGTCGGCATTCAGCTCACGATCTCCTTCTTCGGACTCTTCTATCTCCTGCTCGCGCCCTCGGGGGCCTGGCCTGCCGTGCGCCCGTTCATCCCGTTTTCCGCCAAGAACGCCGAGATGCTTCGCGTGCGCTTCCGCGATGTGACCTTCTCGACCTTGATCGGGACGGGCCTCACCGCGGCGGTGCAGGGGCTGCTGGTCGGGATCGCCTTCTCCGCGGCCGGTCTCGCGAATGCGGTGTTCTGGGCGGTCGTCACCATCATCGTGTCGATCCTGCCCGTGGTCGGCAGCGGGCTCGTGTGGGGGCCCGGGGCCGCGTCGCTCGCGCTGGCCGGACGGTGGGGCTGGGCAATCGCCCTGGTGGTTTGGGGTATCCTCGTGGTGGGCAACGTCGATAACGTGCTTCGACCGCTGGTGTATCGCCGGTGGGCCAGAATCCACCCGTTCATCACGGTGATCGGCGCCTTCGCCGGCATCAACTGGTTCGGCCTCTTGGGGTTGCTGATCGGCCCGCTTGCCATCTCCTACTTCTTCGAGCTGATCCGGATGTACCGCGACGAATATCTGCAGCGGGAGGAGGACGCGATCGCGGCTTAGAGGAGCGGCCGCGTTGGAACGGCGCTCCGAATGGGAGGAAGGGCCCTGACCGCGGCACGGGATCGACCGCGACGCGACCACTATCTTGAATGGTGTTGCCCAGGCTTTGGTGAGTTGAGCGACACCACCGACGATGACTCGACCTTTGAATCAGCGAGCACGCATGACCACGCCCTCGTGGGGCTTCGTTCATCGATTCATACCTGCAACCCGTCCCGGCCTTCCGCCATTGCTTCTGCTCCACGGGACCGGCGGCACCGAGGACGATCTTCTCTCCCTGGGCGAGCGGCTGCTTCCGGGCGCCGCCCGCCTGAGCCCGCGTGGCCAGGTCCTGGAGCGCGGAATGCCTCGATTTTTCCGGCGGCTCTCGGAAGGCGTGTTCGATCTGGAAGACGTCCGCCGCCGCGCGGGGGAGTTGGCCGACTTCGTGATCGCGGCAGGGAAGGCGTACGGGCTCGAGTCACCGCCGATCGCCGTCGGCTTCTCCAACGGTGCCAACATCGCGGCCGCCGTGCTCCTGCTTCGGCCCGGCACGTTGGGCGGCGCGCTGCTGCTCCGACCCATGGTCCCGCTCGTGCCCGATCCGCTGCCATCCCTGCGCGGGACACCGGTACAGATCACGGCCGGGCGGTCCGATCCGATCGTCACGCCGGCGCAGAGCGAGGCGCTCGCGGACCTGCTGCGACGGGCCGGTGCCGATGTGGCGCTCGAGTGGATCGCGGGCGGCCACAACCTGACACCCAGCGACCTGGAGACCGGCACGCAGTTTCTCGCCGGCCTCGTCACGCAGCGTCGGTAGCTGCGGTACGCCTTCACGTTCGGCTTTTGTTCTCTTTCGCCTGAGCGCGGCGCATCGCATTCGTAACGAACGGCCGCGCCCGCGGCCGGCCGCGGGCGTCTGGCGCCGCCCACCCTTCGCTCCGCCGGCTCGCGCCAGCCGCGCCGGCCCGTCGCTCTGAGGACCTATGTGATGCTCTCGATCGCCCTTGAACAGGAGCGTCTCCTCATCGCCGAACGCCTCCTCTCCGAGATCGAACGTCGTCACGGCCTGCCGCACCCGAAACAACGCGAGCTTCACCCCGTCATCATGGATCGCTTTCTCGCCGTCTACCTTCCCGAGACCCGGGACGGCACACCGGCCCCCCAGAGCATCGAGTATGCCTTTGCCGGATCGCTGATCGGCGCGCTCGGTCTGCTACGCGACGTCGTGCGCGAATCCGCCGAGGGCACCGGCGCCGCCATCTACGTCCACGACCTCGACACCGGCGTCGCCGTGGATCCACGGGAGATGCACTGACCCTTCCCGCTCCGCGAACGCCACCAGGCGAGCGCGTCCCCACCGTGGCCGCGCTCGCCTTGTCGTTCGTGGCCCTGTGCGGCCGCTCGGCGCCGGCCCAACAGGCCGAACCCGAGCTGTCCACTCTGGCGATCCGGCTGGCAGACATGACCGCCGTCACTGGGTACGAGCAACCCATGCTCGATTCGCTGCGTGCGCTGCTCCCGGGCGCAGCGCGCGACCGCGCGGGAAACACGGTTGTCGTTCTCGGCGCGGGGGAGCGTCGCCGGCTGGTCGTCTGTCCGGTGAGCGAGCCGGGGTTCGTGGTCGGCGGCGTGCGCGACGACGGTTGGCTGACCTTGCGGCGCGCGCCCGGCCGCGCCGCGCCCGGTTCGGATGCCCAGGTGCAAGGCCAGCGGGTCACGGTGTTCGCTCGGCGTCATGCGGTGCCGGGGGTGGTGGCCGTGCGTTCGGTGCATCTCACCCGCGGCCGAGGGCTCGCAGGGCAGGACGCGTTCACGGTGGACAGCGCGTACGTGGACATCGGCGCCGCGTCCGCTGCGGAGGTGGCAGCGGCGGGCATCCGCGTCACCGATCCGCTCGCGCTCGCCAAACGACCACAACGCTACGGCCGGGATCTGCTGGCCGCCCCGGTCGCGGGCCGCCGCACGGCGTGCGCAGCCCTCGTGCTCGCCGCGCGCCGCGCGGTGGCGGAGCAGGGGATGGTGCCGCGAGGGGAAAGCGTGGTGGTCGCGTTCGTAGTCGAGCAGGAGTTGGGGGGACGAGGCCTCGCGACGCTTGCTACCACCCGCGGACCGTTCGCCGAAACGATGGAGGTCGATGGCGCCCCGGGTGTGCCCGGAGCCATCGCGCAGAGTCAGGACACGGTCGCGGCGCGCTGGTCCCGACTCGGGCGCGTCACCCGCTGGACGCTCGGCACACGTTACGCCGGCACGCCGGTCGAGACCACGTCCCTGGCCGGCGCCGATTCGCTGCGCGCCGCGCTCGTCCGCTGGATTGGCGGCGGCCGGTGAAAGCCGCGCACGCTTCGCTCGGCTGCCGGAATGCCGTGGCCCTCACCGGCATGCTGCTCGCCCTGAGCCTCTCGTCGGCGCCGATCGCGCTGGCGCAGGCTCCTCCTTCACTCGCCACTGTGGACTCCGTGCTCGGTCCGCTGGTCGAAGCCCACGGCGTGAGCGGCATGGAGGGCCCGGTGCGCGCGACTGTCCAGCGACTCCTTCCCAGGGGGGCGCGCACGGAGACCGATACCGCTGGTAACCTGTGGCTCCGAATGGGCCGCGGCGAGCCGACCGTCGTCTTCGTCGCTCACCTTGACGAGATCGGCTTCCAGGTGACGGCGGTGCGTGACGATGGCACGGTCGAAGCTACCGCGCAGGGCGGCTTCTTTCCCTCGCTCTGGGAGGGACAGCCCGCCTTGGTGCACACCGGCACGAGCACGGTGCCGGGCGTGTTTGTTCCGCACGACACAGCCGCGGCGCCGCCGGCCCCGGGCACGCCGCCGGTGGTGCTGGTCGACGTGGGCACGGCCGACCGCGCGGCCAC
>JBQCGH010000020.1:0-63114 GCA_051955835.1 Gemmatimonadales bacterium | reverse complement strand
CCCCGTCTACATTGAGCTGGAAGTTGACGGCTTGGTCGGCCGGGGGGGGTTTCATCGCCATTTTCTTGGCGAAGACGGTGAAGTGGAAGCCACACAGTCCGACCCCCACGGCGGCCGGCCGCCCGGCGAGCAGCGATGCTCCGGGCGCGAGCGGCTCCCGCAGGCGGACCATCAGGAAGCAGACGTAGAGGTAGAGATAGGGGATGAAGTAGACCAGCAGCATCGTGTCGAGGATGATCAGGTAGGCGCGCTCGACCGTGGTGCCCTTCCCCAACACCGACACGAACAGGAAGAGCGTCGCCAGCACCGCCTGGGTGAGGATCGCGACGTACGGCGTCTGCCAGCGCGGATGTACCCGTCCGAACGCGGGCGGGAAATAGCGGTCGAGCCCGATGACGAACGCCACCCGCGCCGGGCCCGTGAGCCATGCGCCGACGCCACCGACGTTGCCGATCACGTAGAGCGCCGCCATCGCCGCCGGAATCCAGGCGGCGCCGAAGCCGATGTCCTGGGCGCCGGTGTGGAGCGCCTGCAGGAAGCCCGACACGATGTTGACCTGCTTCGTCGGGACCAGCCAGAGCACCGACGCGGTCCCCGCGATATAGATGAAGGCGATGAGCGGCGCCGACACGAAGATCGACCGCGGCAGGGTGCGTCTGGGCTCCTTCACCTCGCCGCCCATCACCGCACACAACTCGAGCCCCGCGAAGGCAAAGGCGATCGAGGCCCAGAGGTTGAGCTTGGTCTTGTCGGCGAGGTCGGGGACCAGCGTCGCCGCGTTCATCGGCGTCGCGGCGGGATGGGTGAACGCGGCGTACACGCCCAGCGCCACGAGCACGACCCCCGGCACGTAGGTGCCGAGCGCGCCCGCGTTCTGGAGCCAGCGCCCGGTGCGCACGCCGACGATGTTGAGCGCCACCGCGAGCCAGAGCGCCACCAACGTGGCCAGTAGCACGTACGTCCAGCTGTTCTCGAGCGCGGTGCCGCCTCGGCCGACCACATACGTACCCACCACGGCAGTGGACATGAGCAGGTTCGGGTAGTACAGGATGTTGTTCACCCAGTAGCACCAGCCGCACATGAAGCCGTGCCCTTCACCGAACGACCGCTTGGTCCAGGCATAGATGCCGCCCTCGTCCGGGTAGCGGGCGGCGAGATCACTCACGGCGAGCCCCTGCGGCAGGAAGAAGCACAGGGCCGCGAGCACCCACAGCGTGATGGAGCTGGGTCCCGCGGCGGCGGCCGTCGCGAACCAGCGCAGGCTCACCACCGCGACGACGTTGAACAGCACCATGTCCCGAAGCCCGAGCGCGCGGGGCAGCTCAACATGCGTGACGCGGTCGGCGGTCGAAGGGGCGGAGGCGGGCGCGGCCATGTGGGATCAGCCTTTGAGATAGAGGCGATGGGGATCGAGCACGTCGCGGAGGAGATGAAGCTCGCGCGCACCGGGTGGTGGCACGCGCTCGAGCGGCTCGCGCGTCCGGAGCGGCCAGCCGACCGAGGCAGCCACCTCCGCGGCCTCGACTCCCGGATACAGCGCCGAGAGCACCAGCTCGCCGCTGCCGGGGTCGGCGACGAGCACGGCCTTGTCTGTGACGACCTTGACCGGGCCGGCACCCGGCATGCCCAGCGCGCGTCGGTCGGGGCTGCCGCTCACGCGCCGATGTCCCGGACTGGTCACGAAGTCCACCCGCTCGGGGAACGCGCGGCGGCTCAGGCGGCTCACCACCAGGGTGCGGCGCGCGTGCACGGCGATTTCCGCCGCGCCGCCGCTCCCGGGGAGCCGCACCTGTGGGTGCGCGTAGTCGCCCACGACCGTGGTGTTGATGTTGCCGTAGCGGTCCACCTGCGCGCCGCCGAGGAAGCCGACCTCGATGCGGCCGTTCTGGAGCAGCGACTGGAACACGTCAGCCATGCCGCACACCATGAGGGAGCCGGTGACGAGCGACGGGTCGCCGATGCTGACGGGCAGGCGCTCGGGCACCGCGCCGACGGCGCCGGACTCGTACACCAGCACGAGGTTGGGCGCGTGCGTCGCACGGGCCAGGTTGCAGGCGAGGTTGGGGAGGCCGATGCCGACGAAGACCACCTCGCCGTCGCGCAGCTCGCGCGCGGCGACCACGGCCATGAGCTCGGCGGGTGTCCAGGTCATGCGGGCGACGTGATCGGTCGCACCCCACATCGGGATGTACTCCGCCCCCACGCCGGCGCCCGCCGCGTGGCTCGACTAAAACCCATAGTTCACTCCGTCACACACGCGCTGGTCGGCCTTCAATTGCTCCAGCCCGCCCATCCGGGCGACGTATGCCGCGCGGTCGCTGACACCGTACACGAACTCGTCCAGCCAGCGCGCGAGCGCCGCCGGGTCGCGGGAGATCGCTTCCCAGCCGACGTAGAATGCGTTGTCGCGGTCGTAGTAACCCTGAGCGTAGGAGGGGTGCGCGCCCCAGGGCTCGAGCACGACCGCGTCGACCGCCAGGCCGGGGATGATCGTTCGGTTGGGGTCCGCGCGGATCACCCGCTCGTCGACCAATTCCTCCACCACGACGATCACCCGGCTCGACGCGAACGCCGCCTCCTTCTGCACGCCGAGGAGACCCCAGATCTGGGTGTTGCCCTGGGCGTCGGCCCGCTGCGCGTGAACGATCGTGACGTCCGGATTGAGGGCCGGCACCGTGGCGAGCCGCTCGCCGGTGTAAGGGCAGTCCACCTGCGCGATGCGCGGATTCGCGGCCGGGAGATCGGTGCCCATGTAGTTCCGCATCGGCCAGAACGGGAGCCGTGCCGCGCCGGCGCTGAGGCGGCCTACCATGCCGAAGTGCGAGTACTCCTCGAGCTCGAGCGGAGGGCCGCCCTTGCCTTCGACGGCACGGCGGAACGCGTGCAGCGAGCCGGCGCCCGGATTGCCGGCCCAGGAGAAGACCAGCTTGCGGGCGCAGCCCGCGGCGATCATCTGGTCGTAGACGAGGTCGGGCGTAAGGCGGCAGAGCGTGAGGTCGCGCCGGCGCTGGCGGATGATCTCATGGCCGGCCGCGAAGGAGATCAGGTGGGTGAAGCCTTCGATCACCACGGTGTCGCCGTCCCGCACGTGGGCGGCGACAGCGTCGTGCATGCTGAGAACCTTGGAGGCCACGGGCGATGCGCCTCCGCTCACCCTGCGCGAAGCGCAGCAGGCAGGCGTCCGCTCACGCGATCGCGCTCAGCCGCTCGTCGATCATCCGGAGGGCGGTATCGATGTCCTCCGGGCCGACCACCAGCGGCGGCGCGAGGCGCAGCGCGCTGCGTCCGGCGCCCAGCAGCAGCAGGCCGCGCTTGAACGATTCCTGCACCAGGCGGTGGACCAGGTCCGGCGCCGGCTCGCGGGTCGCGCGGTCCTTCACGAACTCGACCCCGATCATGAGGCCACGCCCGCGGACGTCGCCGATGCAGGGGTGGCGCGCCGCCAGCGCCTGCACCCCCGCCATCAGTTGCTCACCCATCGCCGCGGCATTGGCCATGAGGCCCCCCTCGACCAGGTCCAGTGTGGCGATGGCCGCGGCGCAGCACACCGGGTTGCCGCCGAAGGTCGAGCCATGCGAGCCGGTCTCCCAGGTGGTGATGGCGTCCTTGGCGACGATCGCACCGATCGGCATGCCGCTCCCGAGTCCCTTCGCGGTGAGCAGAATGTCGGGCTCGACGTTCTCGTGGTCGCAGGCCCACAGCTTCCCCGTGCGCCCGACACCGGACTGCACCTCATCGGCGACGAGCAGGATGCCGTAGCGGTCGCAGAGGGCGCGAAGGTCGCGGAGCCAGCCCGGCGGCGGCACAATGTAGCCGCCCTCGCCCTGGATCGGCTCGACGAAAATGGCGGCAACGTCGTGCGGGTCGAGCTGCCGCACGAACAGATCGCGCTCGAGCGACTCCACCAGGCAGCCGCGGGTGCACTCGGCCTTGTCGGCGCACCACTGGCAGCGGTAGCGGTAGCCGAACGGGATGTGGTACACGTCGGGCAGGAGCGGGCCGAAGCCGGCATGCTGCCGCGCCTTCGAGCTGGTGAGGCTGACCGCGCCGGTGGACCGGCCGTGGAACGCGCCCCGGAAGGCGATGATGGCCGTGCGGCGGGTAGCGTAGCGGGCGAGCTTGATGGCGCCCTCGGTGGCCTCAGTGCCGGAGTTGGTCAGGAACACACGCTTCCGGCTCTGCCCCGGGGCGATCCGCGCCAGCCGCTCGCACAGCGCGGCCATGCCTTCGTAGTAGAAGTCGGAGCCGCAGATATGGAGAAAGCGCGCGGCCGCTTCCTGAACGGCCGCCACCACCTTGGGATGCCCATAGCCGGTGGACGACACCGCGATGCCGGCCATGAAATCCAGGAACCGGTTGCCGTCCACGTCCTCGACCATGACGCCGTCGCCCCGGGCAACCACCAGCGGGTATTCCTTGATGTAGCAGGTCGAGGTCCACGCCTCGTCGCGCTCGACGACGGCGCGGGCTCGCGGACCGGGGGGCGGGACCACGATGCGGGGGTAGTCGGACAAGGGCACTCCGAAGTGAAAGGTGGCCGTGACGCCAAAGGTGAGAGGTGAGAGGTATGAGGTGAGCTGGGACCAGCACGCCGGACCAGCCCGGTGTGCTGAACCCCCTCACCTCTCACCGCTGACGTCTTACCGCTGACGTCTCACCTGTCGGGCTCCTGGATTACCGTCCTGCTCTGCTCCCGCGCGAACTGCGCGACGTAGTACGGCCCGCAGCCGCCCTTCCCGGTCGAGCCCGAGCCCTTCCACCCGCAGAAGGGCTGGGCACCTGGCCACGCGCCGGTCGTGGCCCCGGTGCGCTTGTTGGCATAGCATACGCCCGCCTCGACTTCGTCGAAGAAGCGGTCCACTTCCACCTGGTCGCGAGAGAAGATGCCGGCCGTGAGCCCGTAGTCGACCGCGTTGGTGCGGGTGAGCGCCTCGTCCAGGCTGCCGACCTCACCGAGCGCGAGGAGCGGCACGAACAGCTCCTCGCGGAACAAGGAGCTGTCGAGCGGAAGCAGGGCCACCGTGGGCGCGACGAAGTGGCCGCGGTCGAACACGCCGCCGGCGAGACGATCGCCGCCGTGCAGGACCACGCCCTCGCGCCGGGCCTGCGCCACGACGCGCTCCCAGCGCGCCACGGCCCGCGGGTTGATCACCGGCCCGAAGAACACGTCCCGCTCGCTCGGATCGCCCATGCGCATGGCGCGGACGCGCTCCAGCAGCCTTTCGGTGAACGGCGCCGCCACCTCGCGGTGCATGTACACCCGGCTGGTTGCGCTGCACTTCTGGTTCTGCAGGCCGAAGGCGGATCGCGCGACGCCTTCCGCCGCCGCGTCGAGGTCGGCCGACGGCATCACGATCGTCGCGTTCTTGCCCCCCAGCTCCAGCAGGCACGGCTTGATGAACCCCGCGCCCCCGCCGAAACCGGCATGGATCCGGAGGCCGACGGCCTTGGAGCCGGTGAAGACGACGCCATCCACGCCGGGGTGCTGCCACAGTCGGTCCCCGATGGTCTCGCGGTCACCCACCAGCAGGTTGAACACGCCGCTCGGCAGGCCGGCGTCGCGGTAGATCTCGTACAGGCGCAGCCCGGTGAGCGGCGTGTCCTCCGCGGGCTTGTACACCACCGCGTTGCCGGCGGCGAGCGCGGCCGACGACATCCCGGCGGAGAGCGCCAGCGGGAAATTGAACGGGGCGATGCAGGCGAACACACCGTAGGGCCGCAGCACGTCGGTGTTCCGCTCGACCGGCGTGATGCGCCCCATCGGCCGGAGGAACCCGGCGGCATCTTCGACCTGGGCCGCGTAATAGTCGATGAGGTCGGCGGACTCTTCGGCATCGCCCATGGACTCGAGTCGGCTCTTGCCGACCTCCAGGCTCATGAGCGCGGCCAGCTCGTACTTCCGCTCGCGGATGAGCGCCGCGGCGCGTCGGAGGATCGTGAGGCGCGCGTCCCACCGGAGCCGTCCCCACGCCGGCTGCGCTCGGCGCGCCGCGGCCACGGCATGGTCCACGTCGGCGGCCGTGGCGCGCGCGAATCGGGCGAGCACCAGGCCGGTGTCGATCGGCGAGACGTCCACCAGCGGCTCGTCCCCATGGTCGACCGCCGCGCCGTCGATGTAGAACGGGTGGCGCGCGTCGGCAGACCGCCGCACGCCGGCGAGCGCGGCGTCGAACCGGCGGTGGAAGTCGTCGAGGTCGCCCGAGGCGGACGTGTAGGTGATCTTGGCGGGTGCGCTCAGACGACGGCTCCGATCCGGTCGACCGTAGCGCGCAGCGCCTCGCCGAAGCGCTCGACGATCAGGTCGATTTCCTCGTGGGTCACGATGAACGGTGGCGCCAGCATCGCCAAGTCGCCGGCCATGCCGTCGGCCTGGCCGACGTTGGGCCACACCACGAGCCCCGCCTCGAGCGCTGCCGCCGCGAACGTTTCGGCGAATCGTGCCGCGCGGGGGAACGGGGCGCGGGTCTTCACGTCGGCCACGAACTCGACGCCGGCGAGCAGTCCGCGTCCGCGCACGTCGCCGACGTGGGGCAGCTCCCGGAGGGCGGCGAGGCGCTCGTGGAAGACCAGGGCGACCGCGGCGCAGCGCTCGATCAGGGCGTGCTCCCGCAGGTAGCGCAGGGTGGCCACGCCCGCCGCGCAGAGCGACGCGTGATGCGAGAAGGTCTGCGCGTGCAGCAGGCCACCGGACCCGGCGGCGAGCACGTCGGCGATGCGCCTCGGCGCCACCACCGCGGACAACGGCACGTAACCGCCCGCGATCCCCTTCCCCAGCGTCATGAGATCGGGCACGACGCCGTAGGGCTCGAGCGCGGACCAGGTACCGGTGCGCCCCGCTCCGGTCAGCACTTCGTCGGCGATCAGCAGCACGCCATGACGATCACAGGCGGCCCGCACTCGGCGCCAGAACTCGGGCGCGGGCACCGACGCGCCGGACGAGGAACCGCCCACCGGCTCGGCGATGAGCGCGGCGACCGTGTCCGGTCCCTCCCGTGCGATCGCGGTCTCCACGGCCTCGCCGCTGCAGCGCAGGCATAGCGGCGGGATACCCTGGCACTCGCACCGGTAGGCGTAGGGGGCCGGGACCAGCACCACGTCCACCAGCCATTCGCGAAAGCAGCTGCGGTAGTGCTCGCGCGCGGACGCCGAGAGCGCGAGGAGCGTGTTGCCATGGTACCCGGGCGCGAGCGCCAGGATCTTGCGACGTGCGGGCGCACCGCGCTCCACCCAGTACTGCCGCGCCAACTTGAGCGCGGCCTCGACCGCCTCGGACCCGCTGCCCAGTGGGTAGACCAGCTCGAGGTTGCCCGGCGAGCGGCCCGCAATCTCGCTGGCGAGCTCTTCGACCGCCTCGTGGGTGAACGCGGTGCCGTTCACGTAGGCCAGACGCTCGGCTTGTCGGGCCACCGCGTCGGCGATCTCGCGCACCCCGTGCCCCACGTTGACGACGAACGCCCCGCCCACCGCGTCAAGCCAGCTTCGCCCGTCGGCGTCGTACAGCCAGCAACCGGCCCCCCGGACGACGCGGGGATAGGCCCGCGTCAACTTCCGGTAGAACACGTGGGAGGTGCCGGACTCGTAGCTCGTCATGGGGACCGCGGGCGGAATGTGGCCGCGTCCGGGGAACGGCGCCAGGGGCGAAGGGCCGAATCGGCCGTCGACGGGGCCGTCTGGCCCGCATTCTGCAGAACATTGCGGCAGCGCCAGCCTCCGGGCGCCTCCAGCAACCCTATCGCTGGTAGCCCATGAAGCCATCACCGCTTGTCGTCGACGCCTTACGCGATCAGCTGCTCCAGATCCTGGAGTGGTACCAGCACGGCACCCGCCGGTTCCACTGGGGCGCCGTCCTTCACCGCCGCAATGAGCGTGGCAAGCTGCGATTCGGGGTAGTGACACCCCAGGGTGAGAGCATGCTCCTGAGCGAGCCCTTGCTCGACGGGTTGGCCTCGGCGACCTGCTGGCTGGACGGCGCCGTTCGGGTCCGCCTGGAGAACCGCCGCCGGTGCGACCCGCACCCCTGGCTGGACGCATTGGCCCGGCCAAACCGCGCTCCGCTGGTGGAAGCCTTGGCCGTGTATTTCGACCCCGATACCTCGCCCGAGGAAGTTCTGGCCTTCCAGGCGATGGCCGGGGTGATCACGCCGGCCAAGTGCCAATCGGAGCTGTTTCTGCTGACCAAGGAAAAGCCGGCGGGGTGGCCGGCATAAGGGCGAACGCGCTGGAGTTACGCTGAGCGCCGAAGGGGGCATGCCGAGCGCATGCCCCCTTCGCTTTGCCCAGCGTCACCGCTTGACCTGGGTCGACGCCTACTTCAAGAACAGCAGCGTCCGATAATTCGGCATCGGCCAAAGGTCGGCCGCCACGAAGGTCTCGAGCGCGTCGCCCGTGTCCCGAAGCCGCTGCATCGCCGGCTTGAGCTGCCGGGCGATCTGGGCCGCGTGCTTGGCCGGGTCGGCTTCATGGTGCGCGGCCAGTCGTTCGACCTCGGCGGTCCGCGCCCGGAAGTCCGTCACCAGCCCTACGAACTCACGGAGCGCCTCCGCGGCGTCGCTGGCGTCCACGCCGGCCGCCTTGGTGGACGCCACCGCGTCGGCCACCCGCCGCTGATGCTCCAGCGCGGCGGGGAGAATCTGCGACTTGGCGATGGTCACCATGGTCTCGGCCTCGATGCCGATCTGCTTCACGTACTTCTCGATCGCGATGTGGATCCGCGATTCGTATTCCGACCGGCTGAGCACGCCGTACTTCCGGAACAGGTCGGAGTTCTTCTTGGCCTTGAGCACCTGGAACGCCTCGACCGAGTCCTTGAGGTTCGGCAGCCCGCGGCGGCCCGCCTCGGCATGCCACTCCTCCGAGTAGTTGTCACCGTCGAAGATGACCCGCTTGTGCTCCTTGATCAGCCGCTTGAGCACCGAGAGCACGCCCTGCTGCAACCGGGCCGGCGACGGCCGCGTGCCCACGGCTTTCTCGAGCTGAGTCGCCACGTAGTCCAGCGACTCCGCCACAATCGTGTTGAGCACCGTGTTGGGCCAGGCGATGCTGGCGCTCGAACCGACCGCGCGGAATTCGAACTTGTTGCCGGTAAAGGCGAACGGCGAGGTGCGATTGCGGTCGCCCGAGTGGCGCGGCAGCTGGGGCAGCGTCTTGGCGCCGAGATCGAGCGTGCCGCCCCGGATGGTGCGCTTGGGCAGGCCCTTCTCGACCTGCTCCAGGATGTCGGTCAGCATCTTGCCGAGGAAGATCGAGATGATCGCGGGCGGCGCTTCGTTGGCACCCAGGCGATGGTCGTTGGCGGCGGAGGCGATGCTCGCCCGGAGCAGGTCGGCGTGGAGGTCCACCGCCCGGATCGTGGCGACGAGGAACACCAGGAACTGCATGTTGGTGTGCGTCTCGTCCTGCGGATCGAGCAGGTTGACGCCCGTGTCCGTGCTCATCGACCAGTTGTTGTGCTTGCCCGAGCCGTTCACGCCGGCGAACGGCTTCTCGTGCAGGATCGCCTGGAGCCCGTAGCGCGGCGCGACGCGCTTCAGGGTCTCCATGATCAGCATCTGGTGGTCGCTCGCGATGTGGCTCGGCTCGAATAGCGGCGCGATTTCGTACTGGCCGGGCGCCACCTCGTTGTGCCGGGTCTTGACCGGCACGCCGAGGCGGTAGAGCTCGCGCTCCGCCTCCGACATGCAGGCGAGCACGCGCGGCGGGATGGTGCCGAAGTAGTGGTCCTCGAGCTGCTGACCCTTGGGCGGCTTGGCGCCGAACAGCGTGCGCTCGGCGGTGATCAGGTCGGGCCGCTTGTAGTACAGCTCGCGGTCGATCAGGAAGTATTCCTGCTCCGAGCCGACGGTGGTATAGACTCGCCCGACGTCCTGGTCCGTGCCGAAGATCCGGAGCACGCGGAGCGCCTGCTGGGAGAGGGCCTCGACCGAGCGGAGCAGCGGGATCTTGGTGTCGAGCGCCTCGCCGGTCCAGCTCACGAACGCGGTCGGAATGCAGAGAGTGACGTTGTTGTCGCCCCGCATGAGGAAGGCCGGGCTGGTCGCGTCCCAAGCGGTGTACCCGCGGGCCTCGAACGTTGCCCGAATGCCGCCCGACGGAAAGCTCGATGCATCCGGCTCGCCCTGGACCAGGTCGCTGCCCGAGAAATTGAAGACGACGCCGCCGTTCCCGTCCGGCGCGGCGAGCGAGTCGTGCTTCTCGGCGGTGAGTCCGGTGAGCGGCTGGAACCAGTGAGTGTAGTGGGTCGCGCCGTTCTCGATCGCCCAGTCCTTCATGGTGGCGGCGACCACACCGGCAACGGCCGGATCGAGCGGCTCGCCGTGGTCGATGGTCCGGAGCAGGCTTCGGTACACTTCCTTCGGCAGCCGCTGCCGCATGATGGTGCGCGAGAAGATGTCACTGCCGAAGATGGAGTCGATGCGATCGGCGGGGGTCGGTGCCCCGTCGAGCGTGCGCGCGGGCGTGGTCACGTGTCGCTGGACCTCGGAGGTAAAGGGTGGACGGGAAAGGAATGAAGATAATCGAGCGGACCCGCGCGGGGATGGGCGCCATGGTAGCAAGTCACGCCCCGAGGAACAGCGCCGCGCAGTCGCGCGCCAAGCGCGCGAGCTCGTCGGCGCGCCAGGCGCCGCGGTCGTTGAGTTGCTCGAGCAATGACCGCGGCAGCGCCTCGGGGCCGAGCCGGGCGCCGGCCAGCGCGCCGGCGATCGCGGCCATCGTGTCCGTATCGCCGCCCACGGCGATCGCGGTGCAGACGGTCGTCCAGTAGTCATCGGGCGACCGCGCAAAGGCGTAGAGACTCCAGGCTACGCTCGGCGCCACGCTCGACGAGATGCCGCGCCACGGCTCGTTCGCCGGCTGGTCGAGGCCCTCCGCGTGCAGGCGCTCGGCTGCCGCGGCCGGCTCCAGCTCGAGCCACTCGGCGACACGCTCGATCGCCTGCCCCACCGACGCATCCTCGGCCCCGGCCCGGCCGCCCACCTCGTCGAGGAACGCGCGGGGTTGGAACGACTCCGTACGTGCCGCGAGGAGTGCTGCCCAGGCGACGGCCACCGCCCCGGCGGCGCAGCGTCGGTCCTGATGCGTGACGAAGCTCTGCTCGCGCGCGGCCACGAGCATCGCCTCCGGATCGCCCGCGAGCAGCACGCCGAGCGGGGCCACCCGCATGGCGCTTCCATTTCCCGCGTAGGGCGCCGGCGTGCCCGACTCGCGCCAGCCGGTGCCCGTCAGGAGGCGCGCCGCGGCCGCGCGGGACCCTGGCCCCGCTCCAACGTCCAGCCCGTCCCGGAACAGGTCGCTGAGCCGCGATGCGAACGCGGACGCACTCCACGCCCCCGCGTCCCGCACGCCAAGGAGCAGCGCGCGGGCGAGCTGGGTGTCGTCGGAATACTGACCGAAGGAGAATCGCGGATGGCGACGAGACCCCGCGCGTCCCGGGCGCAGGCACGTCTGGACGTACTCGGCGGCGACATCGGGGGGCGCCGCCTCGACCACGAAGCCTAGCGCATCGCCGAGCGCCTTGCCGAGCAGTGCGCTGGTCAGGCTGTCCGCGATGCGTGCTGGAACGGTCGTCTCAGGCCGCCCGGAGCGGGACCCGGAGGAAGTCGGCAGCGCCGCGCGCCATGACCAGCGCCACGATGGCCGGGCCGATCGAATGCAGCGGCAGGACGAGGTCTACGCAGCCGGTGGCGATCGCAGCCCGCGGCATGCTGGTGGCCGCCGCGGAATTCGGATCCTGGGCGATGGACATGCCGCCCGCCCACTTGATCGCCTGCACACCAGCGGCGCCGTCGTTGCTCGCCCCGGTGAGAACGACACCCAGGCAGCGCGAGCCCCACGTTCCGGCGGCGGAGACGAACAGTGGATCGGCGGCGGGGCGACAGAACCTCACCCTGGTGCTTCGCGTCAGCATGACGCACCGGTCGCGCGTGATGAACAGATGGCGATCGGGCGGCGCGACATAGACCCGCCCGGGCTTGAGCGGCTCGCGGTCCAGGGCATGGGCGACCGGAATCCCCGAGTCGCGGGCGAGAATGTTCGGCACCAGCCCGGGACTGGCGGCCCCAACGTGCTGGACGAGGGTCACGACGCTGGGAAAGTCCGGAGGGAGCGATCGGAGCACCTGCGGGAGCGCCGCAATGCCCCCCGACGACGCGGCGAGGGCGACAACATCGAATGCGGAATAGGCCACATGGCCAAGGTAGTCTGTTCGGCCTATGTCCGCCAGCGTTCTTATGGGATAGCCTCCCTGGGTACTGGCTTGGAGGTCTCATGGCAGCACCCGCAGAACGCGGCGCTCCCGGATACGGGAACCGCCTGCTCACCCTGCTTTCCCCCGCGGACCTGAAGCGTATTGCGCCCCATATGCGTCGCGTGCAGACCAACGTGCGCGACTCACTCTGGGAACCCAATCAGCCGATCGACACGGTGTATTTCCCCCTGACCTCCGTCAACTCCATCATCGCGATCGACGAACAGGGCGGCGAGGTCGAGGTGGGAACCATCGGGAACGAAGGACTGGTCGGCCTCCCCGTGTTTCTGGGTGCCACGACGGCTCCCGGACGCGCCTTCACTCAGATCGCCGGGGAAAGCGAACGCATGTCTACTACGGAGTTCCTGCACGCCGTTCAAACCATGCCGTCCCTTCGGGACGTGCTGCAACTCTACACGCAAGGCTTCGTGAGCCTGGTCTCGCAGTCAGTGGCGTGCAACAGGCTCCATTCGCCCGATCAGCGGCTGGCCCGCTGGCTGCTCTCGTGCGCCGATCGGGTGGGAGGGGACCAGTTCGCGATGACCCAGGAGTTCATGGGGCAGATGCTCGGCGTGCGTCGGGCGACCGTGAACGAAGCGGCCCAGGCTCTGCAGGAGCGGCAGCTCCTCCAGTACAGTCGGGGGATACTGCGGATTACCGACCATGAAGGCCTCGTCGCGGCCGCGTGCCCCTGCTATCGGATCGTGCGCGACGAATTCGACAAGCTGCTCGGGATGCCAGCGGGCTGAGCGGCCGAGGCTGCGGAGGGGAGGAAGACGGACAGGGTGGGATTCGAACCCACGATACCGTTGCCGGTATACCGGTTTTCGAGACCGGCTCCTTCAGCCACTCGGACACCTGTCCAACGTCCCACTGCGGCAGTGCGGGGTGCGAAGTTTACACGGGGCCGGTGGGGTTTTCCAGCGGGCGTCCGTGTCTCAGCTGCCTGGCCTCAGACGGCTGACGGCAGCGTGAAGCGTCCGAAGCTGGCGGGCTAGCCGGCTCATGCGGCCCCGCAACAGGGGCGACACGGTCGTCCCGTCTAGCCCGGGCGACTCGGCGAGTGCCGTCGGGGGCCCGCCGCTGGCTACGGCCGTAGCGATCTGGTCGAGCGCCGTGGACACATGGGTAGCGAACGGTGCGAGCGTCACCCTGGGCGGTGCCTCGACCGAGTGCCGGCTCAGCGCCAGCGCCGCCACCGACGCCGTGAACCGGCGCGCGTAGGTGATGAGCGTCATGACCGGTGTCACTTCCTCCGGCGCCCCATGGTGCTCGTCCAGCAGACGCTGCAGCGACTCCTCGGCGTTGAGCACCGCGACCCCCACCCCGCGGCGAGCGGCCCGGATCGCGCGGCCGGCCTCATCGCTTCGGTCGTCGAAGCGCCGGACGACCTCATCGAAATAGCCGCGGATGGCGACGAGCATGGCTTCGAGATACGCCGGTGTCCGGCGCGCCTCGGGCACGGGCCACAGCAGCCGGCTACCCGCGAGCGCGAGTGCCCCGCCAAGCACGGTGTTCAGGATGCGAAGCCCGGCGAGATGCCAGTCCCCCGCGCCGGCCTCGGCGAGCAGCACGAAGGTCGGCGTGAGAAAGATGGAGTACGCCGTGTAGTTGAGCGGCAGCAGCGCGACCGAGACGACGGACCCCACGAACGCCAGCACCAGGATCGCGAGGGGTGCGTGGAACAGCGCGGCGAGCCCCGCCGTGAGTGCGCCCCCGACCACGGTGCCGAGCACGCGCTGGACGGCGCGGATGCTGGTCGACCCGAGGTACGGCTGCAGGATGATGATGGCGGTGAGCGTCATCCAGTATCCGCGGCGCAAATGGAAGGCGGCAACGAGCGCGACGGCTGCGGCGGCCACGATGGCGAGACGAAGGGCATAGTGGAGAACGAGTGAGTCTGCGGCGAGGCTCGCGCGGAGTGGTGCGAGCCACGGGAGCGGCGGCTCCGGGTCCTCCACTTCGCTTGGCCGTTCGAGGGGGGGCAACGGCGTCCCCGCGTTGAGTCCCGCCACGACCGCGGCGGCCACACCCGCGTACTGAGCCAGCCGGTCGAGCAGCCCGGCGGCGTGCTCGTAGTGCGCCAGGACGTCCGGCCCGGCACCCGCCTCGACGTCCGCGAGGCGCTCGCGCAGGCGGTCACCGCCCCAGCCGATCGTCACCGGTTGGGTGTGCTGCTCCTCCTCGACCGCGGAGGCCAGCGCACGCGCCGTCCCGGCCGCTCGGAGGAACGCCGCCCGCAGCTCGTCCTCCGCCTCGCGTCGGCGCTGTTCGCCTGGTAACGACTCGAGCACGTCGGCCAGCCCGAACAGATGGCCGAAGAGCTGGTCCGCCGTGGCGGTGAGCACCAGCAGCCGCGCGCCGCGGCCGCTCTCGCCCGGGCGTCCCCGCCGCAGCGTGGTGAGCGTGGCGCGCGCCGCCTCGAGCGCCGCGCGCACGCGCATTGGCCCCGGGGTCACGCCTGTCCGCACCCAGGCAGCCGCGGCGTCGGCATAGTCGGCCAGCGCCGAGTAGACGGCGCCGACCGCAAGGCGGGCCGGACGATACGGCCGCAAGGGCCAGAGGACAAGCGCTACGAGCATGGCCCAGATGCCGCCGGCCAGTACGAAGGCCGCGCGGGTCAGGGCGTCGCCCGGGCCCGCGGCGGGGTAGCCGAGCGAGATGACGAAGATGATGAGCGCGGAGACTCCGACGCTCGACCCGGCGTTGCCGTAGGCGCGGGCCAGCCCCGCCGCCAGGGCCACGATCAGGGTCGCGGCGACCGCCGCAGGCGCCTGCGAGCCGATCACGGCGCCGCACGCCGCGCTCAGGGCGCCGGCGACCGTCAGACTCGCGATCGTCTCTGCACGGGTGCGATACGGACCGCCCTTGTCGGCCAGGGAGCCCACGAAGCCGGCCAGGCTCATCCACGTGCTGCCGCCGGTATGGAAAAAATGATCGACGAGAAGTGGTGCGACCGTGGCGATGCCGGCGCGAAGACCGGCCGCCCAGGCCGGGCGGCCGGCGCTCAAAGTCGTGGCGGCTCGCACATCGCGCCAGGCGCGGCGCACGGGACGGCGACTGGAAGCTGCGGAGTCAGGATCGAGAGCGCTCACCAGGCAAGTATACCCCGGGGATGTCTCGACCTTTCCATCGAACTACGTGGTCAGCCGCCGAGCCTGGAAGAACCGCTTGAGGAGATCCGCGCACTCCTCGGCAAAGAGGCCGCCGACGACCTCCGGTCGATGGTTGAGCCGCGGGTGGCGGAGCAGGTCGTAGATCGAGCCCGCCATCCCGGCGCGCAGGTCGCGCGCGCCGTACACCACACGGCCTACCTTCGCCAGCACGATGGCTCCGGCGCACTGGGCGCACGGTTCCAGGGTGACGTAGAGCGTGGCGAGGGCGAGCCGATCCTCCCCCACCTGGTGCAAGGCGCGGTGGATCGCGAGCAGCTCGGCGTGCGCCGTCGGGTCGCGTCGCTGAATGGTCTCGTTGTGCGCTTCGGCCAGCGTCTCGCCGTCGGCGACGATGACGGCGCCGATGGGCACCTCTTCGCGCACCGACGCCGCCCGGGCGAGCCGCAGCGCGGCTTGCATGCCGTGTAGGTCGCTGGGCGAGGGGGTTCCCCTACGCATGCACCTGCTCCCGCGGCTCAGGCACTCGCCCGCTCCGCCGCCGGCTGCACCGCCGCGAAGCGCAGGTGGTCCCCGGCGCGCTCGGCACGCACCGTGTCGCCCTCGTGAAAGCGCCCCTCGAGCAGCTCCAGCGCGATCGGGTTCTGCAGCTCGCGCTGGATGACGCGCTTGAGCGGCCGCGCGCCATACACCGGATCGTACCCTTGCGCCGCGAGCAGCTCCTTGGCCTCGGGCGTGACCTCGAGCCGGAGGTGGCGCGCCGCGAGCAGCTGCTCGAGGTGACGGAGCTGGATCTCGACAATGTGTACCAGGTCCTCCCGGCTCAGCGGCCGGAAGACGATGATGTCGTCCACCCGGTTCAGGAACTCGGGCCGGAAGAAGTTCCGGAGCTCGTCCCGCACGCGCGTCTCGACCCGGCTCCATGCCTCGTCGCCGGCTTCCGCGCCCGCGTCCACGATGATCTGGCTGCCGATGTTGCTGGTCATGATGATCACCGTGTTGCGGAAGTCCACGAGGCGGCCCTGGCTGTCGGTCAGCCGGCCGTCGTCGAGGATCTGGAGCAGCACGTTGAACACGTCCGGGTGCGCCTTCTCGATCTCGTCGAACAGGATGACGCTGTAGGGCCGGCGGCGGACGGCCTCGGTGAGCTGGCCGCCCTCCTCGTAGCCCACGTAGCCCGGCGGGGCGCCGATGAGCCGCGCGACCGAGTGCTTCTCCATGTACTCCGACATGTCGATCCGCACCATGGCGCGCTCGTCGTCGAACAGGAACTCCGCCAGCGCTCGCGCCGTCTCGGTTTTTCCCACGCCCGTCGGGCCAAGGAAGATGAAGGACCCCGTCGGCCGGTTGGGATCACCGAGACCCGCGCGGCTCCGACGGACCGCGTTGGCGACGGTCGCAAGCGCGAGCCGCTGACCGATGACCCGGCGGCCCAGCTCCCCCTCCAGGTTGACCAGCCGTTCGCGCTCGCTTTCGAGCATCTTGCTGACCGGAATCCCGGTCCACTTGCTCACGATCTCCGCAATATCCTCCGCGTCCACTTCCTCTTTGAGGTAGCGGGCACGAGTTTGGACGTCCTGCAGCCGCTGCTCGTCCTGCTGCAGTTGGCGCTCGAGCTCGGGCAGCCGTCCATACCTTAGCTCGGCCGCGCGCTGGAGATCGCCCCGGCGAGTCGCCTGGTCGATCTCGGCGCGCACGCTCTCGATTTCGGCCTTGATCCGCTGGATCTCGCCGATCGAACCCTTCTCCGCCTGCCACTGGGCCTTCATGCCGTCGGCCTGCTCCCGCAGCCCCGCGATCTCGGCCTCGAGGGCCTCGCGCCGCTCGACGGCCGACCGGTCCTTCTCCTTGAGCAGCGCCTGTCGCTCGATCTGAAGCTGGACGATGCGCCGCTCGACCTCGTCGATCTCCTGCGGCAGGCTGTCGATCTCGATGCGAAGCCGGCTCGCGGCTTCGTCGACCAGGTCGATCGCCTTGTCGGGCAGGAAGCGGTCGCCGATGTAGCGGTCGGACAGGGTGGCCGCCGCCACCAGCGCATTGTCGGTGATCCGCACACCGTGATGGACCTCGTACTTCTCCTTGAGGCCGCGCAGAATCGCGATGGTGTCCGCCACGCTGGGCTCACCCACCAGCACCGGCTGGAACCGGCGCTCGAGGGCGGGGTCCTTCTCGATGTGCTTGCGGTACTCGTCCAGCGTAGTGGCGCCGATGACGTGCAGCTCGCCGCGCGCGAGCGGCGGCTTGAGCATGTTGCTCGCGTCCACCGCGCCCTCCGCGGCGCCGGCGCCCACGATGGTATGGAGCTCGTCGATGAAGGTGACGTACTTCCCCTCGCTCTCGGTCAGCTCCTTCACGACCGACTTGAGCCGCTCCTCGAACTCGCCACGATATTTCGCGCCCGCCAGGAGCTGCCCGATGTCCAACGCGACCAGCTCGCGGTTCCGCAGGGACTCGGGCACGTCGCCGTTCACGATGCGTTGCGCGAGCCCTTCGACGATGGCCGTCTTGCCAACGCCCGGCTCGCCGATGAGGACGGGGTTGTTCTTGGTGCGGCGCGAGAGCACCTGCACGACGCGGCGGATCTCCTCGTCCCGGCCGATGACCGGATCGAGCTTACCGCGTCGCGCCTGCTCGGTGAGGTTGCGCGTATAGCGCTCGAGCGCCTGGTACTTCTCTTCGGGCGACTGGTCGGTCACGCGGTGCGAGCCGCGCACCTCTTCCAGCGCGCGGCGAAGGTCGTCGGCGGACAGGTTCCGCGCGCTCAGGAGCGAGCGCAGCGTAGTTCCCTTTTCCTCCGCCATCGCGACCAGCAGGTGCTCGGTCGAGACGTAGGCGTCGCCCAGCTTCGACGCGTCTGCATCGGCGCGGTCGAAGATGCGCTGCAGCTCCCGGCTCAACGACGGCTCGCCGGTCGCGCCCTCCTGACGGGGGAAGCGGGCGAGCTCGCGCTCGACTTCCTGGCCCAGCCCCGTGACGTTGAAGCCAGCCTTCTGGAGCAGCGGCTGCACGACGCCCTCGGGCTGGGCCAGCAGCGCGGCCAGCAGGTGTGCGTCGTTCACCACGGGGTTGCCGCGCCGGCGAGCGAGCTCTCCGGCGTCACGAAAGGCCTCCTGGGCCTTGATGGTCAAGCGATCTGGTCGAATCATCGGCTTTCTTGGATCCTCTCTGCTGGGCGGAGTCCCAAACGTGACTAGCGCAGGGCAACCCCCGTACCCCGAATCCATGCCACTCTGGCAGACGGCGCTTGTCTCCAAGCGTCAACGCACTGAGAGGGACAGCCGGCTTGGCCGTCCCTCTCAGTGCTGGCTGGTGACGTTCTTCTGGGCGACCATTTTCCGGGTAAACCGCTCGCCATCCACCGTGAGCTGATAGTAGTAGATCCCGGGTGTCGCTTCGCCGCGCCCATCCAGGTACTTGCCGTCCCAATACGCGTGATACTCACCGCAGCGAAGGCGGAGACTGTCGAGCCGCTCTCCACCAGTGCGCGACCCGGTGGCGTTGGTCAGAATCGGGATCGCGACGACCTGCACCAGCACATTGTAAATCTTCAGGCTGACGACCGGCTGATGTCCTTTCGTGCACACATCGTGGGAGATCAGGAACGGGATCGTCGTCGTCGGAAAAAACGGATTGGGGTAATTCTCCTTAAGCTCGACGCGAGGCGGATCCACGTTCGCCTGCGCGGCCACCGGGGTTCCGACGCCCACCAGCAGTCCGAGCCACCCCGCCCACGACCAGCGGACCATGGGTGCTCCTCATCAAACGATTGTTAGAACGGTGGGCACCTCCACGTTGAACCCGATCAGCTCGAGACTTCACCGGAAGATGGGCGTGCAAACGGCGTCGTGTCAAGCGTTTCGGAGCTTGCGTGCGTCTCCCACGCGCTCCGTGATTCCCTTTGCATCGGCCCACTCCAGCAGAGGGATCATGTACTTGCGGGTGATCCCCAGCCGCTCGCGAAGCGCGCCGGGGACGATGGGGCTATCCCGGCCGACCTCGGCCAGGGTGGCCGCGAACCGCTCGAGGGCTGGCCTGGCGTAGTACCGCTCCCGCTCCACGGCCTCGACCCGGCCGTCGCGTGCCGCCAATCGCAGAATGGCGCCGATATCGCGGCGGCCGGTCTGGCGCTCCAGTTCCGCGAGGGTTGGCGGCGTGAGTCCCGCCTCCTCGACGATGCGCACCACCCGTTCGACCTCCGCGTCGCCGCCTTCAACCCGAGGTGTGAACCCGGACAGCCTGGCCACGCCATACTCGATGCGGACACGCCCGGAGCCCACGAGCCTGTTCAACACGTGCTCGATCAGGATCTCGGACGCGTGCAGCCCGTGACGCAGCGTTTCGAGCGGAAGGCCGGGATCCGCCGGACGGGCCCGATGGTGGGCTTTGAGAAGCGCGAGCGCCGCCTCCTCCAGCCGGGTCAACTTCTTCTCCTCGACCCAGCGGTCTCCGACCCGCGTAATGCCCGGAGCGGCCGCAGCGACGGCGCGAGCTACGGCGGGCGGTACCCCGAGGAGCACGGACACATCCTCGGACGCGACACCCGCGGGCCGCCGCTCGAGCAGCGCTGCCAGCCGCTCCTCCGGTGCGGCCGCGTCCAGCCGACGCGGCCAAGGCGTACGGCGCGGAGGTGACGGGTCCAGCACCTCTCCGCCGCCGATGGTGGCCACCGGGCTGAAGCTCCGTACGACCAGGCGGTCGCCGCCACGCGCAATCACCGGCTCCTCGAGCGCGAGGCGCGCGAGGCCGGAGCCCCCTGGCGTGATCGGCTGTCGAGGCTGCACCCGGGCCATCACCTCGGCCGTGCCCAGGTGGACCCGCACGCGACTCCGCGCCACCACCGCACGCGGAGCGGAGGCATCGAGATCCAGTCTCACGTCGAGCGCCGTCGTCGGGGCCCAGGGCCCGTCGGCGGTCACCAGCCAGACGCCGCGGCGTGCCTGCTCGCGCTCGACGCCCGCGAGACCGACGGCGGTCCGCGCCCCGGGCAGGCTTCGATCGAGGGTCGCGCCGTAGCTCTCGATCGAGCGGACTCGGGCCGGGACGCCGTCAGGCAGCAGCCGCACGGCGTCGCCCACCGAGATGGATCCCGACCATGCGGTGCCAGTCACGACGGTCCCCACTCCCGCGAGGGAGAAGGCCCGGTCGACCGGAAGCCGGAACAGATCCGCCTGAGACCTGGAGGCAAGCGCCCCCGCCCGCGCGACCAGTCGGGCGCGGAGGTCGTCGAGCCCCTGCCCCGTCCGCGCCGACACGGCGAGCGGCGGCTCGAAGGCCACCGGTGACCGCGCCAGCCGCTCGCCGACCTCGGCCACTACCAGCTCGAGCCAATCGGGGTCGACGAGGTCGGCCTTGGTTACCACCGGGATGCCGGCAGGCACGCCAAGGTGCTCGAGCACCGCGAGGTGCTCGAGCGTCTGGGGCATGATGCTTTCGTCGGCCGCCACGACGAGGAGCGCCAGATCGATGCCCGACGCGCCGGCCACCATGGTACGGACGAAGTCTTCATGACCGGGGACGTCCACCACGCCCGCGGTCCGCCCGTCCCCGAGTGGCAAGGGGGCGAAGTTGAGATCAATCGTGATCCCCCGCCGACGCTCCTCGACCAAGCGATCCATCGCCTGACCCGTGAGCGCGGCGACGAGGGCGGATTTCCCGTGGTCGATGTGCCCGGCGGTCCCGATGATCACGCGGCCTCCCACGGCCGCCTGAGCCAGAAGTCGAGCGCGGGCAGGTCGGCTCCTTCGGCGTGGTGGTAGCGGACGTAACGGGCGAGCAGACGGCGGTGCGCGGCCCCGTGACGGCCGTCCAGCCGCGGCAGCCGCGCGTCGGGGTTCAGCAAGGCAACCAGGTCCTCGCGCGCCTCGGGCGGGAGCTGGGTCGCCCCGTGCTCAGCCGCGCACGCCGGGCAGAGTGCGCCCCCCTCGCGCGTGCTGAACGGCAGCACGCCGGTGGGCGGCAGGCGGATGCCGTCGCGAGCGCACGCGTCGAGCGACGGCGCGAAGCCGAGCACACTCACCAGGTGCCACAGCAGACGGAAGCCAAGCGCCTCTACTTCGTCGGCCGGCGCGTGCTCCAGCGCCTCCAGCGCATGGCGGAAGAGGTCGTAGCTCTCGGGATGAGGGTCGGGCGGCGCGAAGCGGAGCATGACCTCGCCCAGAACGGACGCGGTGGCGTAGCGTGGCAGATCACCGGCGAGGGCCACCGGCAGCCGCTGGAGGTCGAACGCCGTCAGGATGTGCAGCTCCCGATGCTCTTTTGCAAGGTACTGGGCCTGCCCCTCGCTCAGGACCTGCAGCGATGCCCCGAACCGGCTCCGCGCTCGCAGCGCGCCCTTGGCGATGGCGCTCTGCACCCCGTGCGCGCGGGTGGCGAGGCGGACGATCTTCGACGTCTCGCCGTAGCGCAGCGCGGAGAGGACGATTGCGGGCGTGGTGACGAGCATGCTGAACAATACGCCAACGAGGGTACGGACGACGGAGATCGGAGGCGGAAACGCCCGCGCCCCCGTCGCCTCCCGCCCACGTTGTCGATCGTCACTCGGGGGGGATCTGCACCACGGTGGCTCCCGACGGACATTCGCCGAGCGTGATCGTGCGGATCTCGGTGAGCGACGTGTCGAACACATGCGCGACACCAGGCTTTCCGCCCGCGCACGGACCGCTGGAGATGGCGTAGAGGCGGCCCTTGCTGTCGGTCGCGACGGCCGAGTTTCCGGGGACCTGGATCCCGTGGCCGGCGCCGAGGATGACCTTGTTGCTGTCGAGGTCGAATTCCATGACGCCTTCGGCGAAGGAGCTGATGAACAGATGCGCGTTGCCGTCGGATGCGACATTGCCTGGGCCGGTGCCGAACCCCGAGTGACTCGCCAGCTCGGTGCGGGCGAGCGGATCGACCACGGACAGCCGGCCTTCGCCGGAGGAGTAGTCGCCCGTGTTCATCACGTACATGAGACCGTCGGCCGCGACGTCGGCAAAGCCCGCGTTGCCCGGACCCGTGAGCGCGATGGAGTCTCCCGCGTCCGCTCGGGCGTTGGTGGTGGGATCGATCACCGTGATCCAGCTTGGCCCGGCGGGCGCAAAGTTCACCAGGTTGCCGTTCAGCACGAACACCTTGCCCCGGGTGAAGACGAGACCTTGCGGGAACACGCCCGCCGGCACCTCGGAGGTGGCCCCCGTGAGATAGTTCACGCGCGACACAGTGTTCAGGTTGGGGTTGCCGACGTAAGCGATCGAGTCGTCGACGACGGTCGACCCGGTGGCCCCGGAGTGGTCCGGCAGTGGGATCGTGCGGAGCACGGTCGCACCGCGCAGATCCACGACTGCGACGGCGTTGTCGAGTCCCAGGGGGACGATGGCGATGTCCTTCCGGGCCGAGACTCCGACCGGGGTCGGCGTGGTGCCGGCGAGCGGCACCGCCACCGCCTTGCCCGGCGACTCGACCGGCACGATGCTCAGGGTGCTGGCCGTGCTGTTCACGACGAGCAACACTTCCTCGGGGGCCGGAAGCGGCGCGTTGGTATCGGCACAGCCGAGCAGGGCCGCGGCGGTGACGACGACGAGTGAACGAAGCCGAATCATGGAGCCACCATCGTGAGGGTGAGAGCGAAGGCGCGCCCCGGCGTGGGATAGCCGGCGAGGAACTCGGCGCGTTCGTCGGTGATATCCCGCACCTCGCCGCGGACCAGGAGGCTGCCGCCGAGGCGGCGCTCGAGACCCGCGTCGAGGAGCGCAAAGGCGTCGCGCGGATTGGTGCCCGCACTGTTGGGGTAGCGGCGGCCAATCCGGTGCCATCGCACGTCGGCCGACCACGCCCCCGGCGACCAGATCGCGGTGCCGTCGTAGGTGACGCGCGGGCGGTACTCGACCTGCGCACCTCCGGGAGTGTCGTAGGTGACTGCCGCGTAGGTCCCCCCTCCCGTGAGTCGAAGGTTCGACCGCGGAGCCCAGTCGAGCGTCAGCTCGCCGCCCCGTCGGACGACGTCGAAATTCCGCGGACTCCAGATGAACCGAAAATCCGGGGCCCAGATGATCATGTCGGCGACCTGACCGGCGAACAGCCGCAAGCCGAGGGTAGGGCCGCCGCGGACCTCGTGGCGGAGGCCGCCCTCGATCTCCCAGCGCACCCGCTCGGGCCGAAGATCGGGATTGACTCGTACGCCGACACCCTCGCGAAAGAAGAGGTCCGCCAGCACCGGCGGCGTGACCGCGCTGCCGGCGCCGAGGGTGACCGCCGTGCCGCCACGCTGCCAGCCGGCATCGAGCCGCGCGCTCAGACGCGGGGTCGTCGCGCCGGTCCACACGTCGAGCCTGGCCGCGGGGGCGAGGGTCCAGTGCGCGTCCACCCCGCGGGCCATCCGTGCGTCGGCGCGAAGCGCGGCCTGCGTGAACGATGCGCCGCTCCGCACCTCGTCGCCGCCGAAACGATTGGCTCGGCCCTCGGCCGTGAGGGCCAGGCTGCCGCGCCACGAACCGACCGACATCGGGAGATGGTCGCCGAGCGCGGCGGTGCCTCCGACGCCATGGGTATCGCTGTCGTACGGCAATCCGGTTGGCGGCGCCGGGTCTCGCGCGGTCGTCTCGAGCCACTCGAGCGAGGTCGAGGCGGCGAGGCGGCCGTCGGTGCGGGCGCCGATCTGCACGGAGCGATCACCAGCGTGCGCGCTCGGCGTGGGGTTGGTGGTGGTACCGGGCAGCCCACGCTCGGAGGCGGTGGCCCGTGCCACGACCTCCACGGGACCGGTGAGCGTCAGGGCCGCGTCGTACTCTTTGCCGCCCGCGTTCCGGCGCGTGGCCTCGCCTCCGCCACGGACCGTGGGAACCGTGTAGGGGAAATCATCGGCGAGCCGCTGTCCCGACGCCGTGACCGTGAGCTGTCCAGCCGACCCGCCTACGCGCGCCCCGCGCTCGCCGTGACTGGCCGCCCAGGCCGCGGCTTCCGGATGGATCTCGCGTCGCGTCTCGACCAGGAGCACCCCGGCGACGGCCCGGTTTCCCGAGCGGACGGTCTGCGCGCCGGGGACGAGCGTCACGGACGCCACGTCCCGGCTCGAGATCTGGCGTAGGTCGGCGCGGCCGGTCAGCGGGTCGTTCACGGGGAAACCGTCCAGCAGCACCAGCACCTCCTCCGGCCCCCCGCCGCGCACTTGCGGGGCCGCCGGCCCATTGCCCGCTCGCCGCACCACCACTCCCTCCCATCCGTCCAGCGCGCGCGCGAGATCGTTGCCGCGGCGGACGAGGTCATCGCCCCCGATCGCAATCGCACCGGGCGGCGCGACCGACACCAGGCTGTCGAGCCGGAGCGGGGCGGGCTCCAACTCCACGGTCACCGTCCGCTCGAGACCGGGCACGAGGTCGACCACGCGCGTAAGCGGCGCGTATCCGATGCGGCGGATTCGAACCTCCATTCGGCCCGCGGCGATGCGGCCGAAGGCGAACCCACCAGCCGCGTCGGTGGTGGCGAGCTGGTCTCCGGCCCGTACTTCGGCGCCCCCGAGCGCGGCCTGCGAGACCGCATCCACCACGCGGCCCGAGAGGCGAGCCGGTCCCTGCGCGGCCGCGCGGGCGGCGACGAGAAGCGCGAGGACACCGGCAAGACCTGCGCGCTTCATTCGGCGGACTCTCCTGGCCGAAGGGGTACGACTTGCGGCGCCCCGTCGAACCACGTCGTGACGGCCACCGGCCAACGAAACACCCGGCTCAACGTTTGCCGCTGCAGCACGTCGCGCGGCGTGCCTTCCGCCACCACGCGGCCCTCGTCCAGCAGCAGCATGCGATCCGCATATCTCGCCGCCAAGTTCAGCTGGTGCGTGATGACCAGGCCGGCGAGCCCGTGCTCGACCAGCCCGCGAATCAGTTCGAGAATCTCCATCTCGTGCCGGACATCGAGCGACGCGGTCGGTTCATCGAGTATCAGCGCGGCCGGCTCCTGCGCGAGGGCGCGGGCGACCCGCACCCGTTGCCACTCGCCCCCGGATAACGTATCGGTGGCGCGGGACGCCAGGGTTTCGGCGTCGCACCGGGCGAGGGCCGACCGGACGGCGGCGTGGTCGGCGGGTCGGGGCGCGCCGAGGGCGCCCAACCGCGCATAGCGGCCCAACATGACGGCTTCGTCGACGCGGAGCGGAAAGGCGATGTCCTCGCGTTGGGGAACGATCCCCAGCATCTGCGCCAGCTCGCCGCGACGCCATGTCTCGAGGTCGCGACCTCCGACCCGCACGACGCCCTGCGTACGCGGCACGAGGCCCGTCACCGCCCGGACCAGCGTGGTCTTGCCGCTTCCATTCGGTCCCGCCACGGCGACGAGCTCCCCTGGCGCGACGCCGCAGCTCACCCCGTCGAGCGCCAGCCGTGCGCCGTCCCGATACCGCACCACCAGGCCTTCCGCCTCGATGATCACGCGAGCGTCCGCCGCAGCAGCATCGCGAACAGCGGCACGCCCACGAGCGCCGTAATGACGCCGACCGGCAGCTCGAGCGGACGGACCACCGTACGCGAGACGATGTCGGACAGCACCAGCAAGACCCCGCCCACGACGAAGACGAGCGGGAGCAGCGTCCGATGCAGCGGACGCGCGACGGTCCGAACGGCGTGCGGCACCACCAGGCCGACGAACCCGATGATTCCACAGGTCGCGACGCTGGCCGCGGTGAGCAGGGCCGTACAGGCGTATACCAGCCGGCGCGTGCGGTCGACCTCGGCGCCCAGGTGGTGCGCCGGCTCCTCGCCCAGCGCAATGAGGTCGAGACTGCGGGCCTGAAGGGCGATGACTGCGAGCGGCGGCGCGGCGTACACCGCGAACACGCCGAGCGCCTGCCATGACGCGGCGCCGAAGCCGCCGAGCAGCCACAGGAACGCGTTGCGGATACCGGCAGACGGCGAGAGCACGATGATCGCGCTCATGAGGGCGCCTGCGAAGGAGCCCACGACCACGCCGGAGAGCAGCAGGACGCGCGGGTCCAGCCGGCGACCCGCCACCAGGCTCAGGCGATACACCAGGGCGACGGCGCCCATCGCCCCCGCAAAGGCCGCCACCGGGACCGCCCACGGCCCGGTGGCACGAGTGGCGATTGCGATCACGGCCCCGAGCCCGGCGCCTCCGGACAGGCCGAGCAGGTAAGGTTCGGCGAGCGGGTTCCGGATCATGGCCTGAAGCGCGGCGCCGCAGACGGCCAAACTGCCACCTACGGCAAACGCGAGCAGCACGCGCGGCGCCCTGAGCTCACGGACGATGACGGCGGAAGGCGTCCCGCCGCGCACGAGCCCGTCCCAGACTTCGCCGATCGAGAGCGGCACCGTGCCCGCCGCCAGGCCCGCGATCAGCGTGGCCGCGACGATCGGCACGACGAGAATCCCTCGCCGCCACCGCATCATCGCACTTCCCGCAACTCGGCCGCGAGCTGGCGGATGGCCGCCGGCGCGCGCGGACTCGGACGGTTGAACTCGGAGCCGGTGACGGGGAGGAACCGACGCTCGCGCACCGCGCGCACGGCCCTCCACTCGGGGCGTTCGGCAAAGGAGGAGGGTCCGGCCGTCGTGGTGAGAATCAGATCGGGGTCGCGCGCCGCCACGGCCTCGATGCTCACCGTGCCGGCACTCGAGCGCACGTCGTCGAACACGTTGGCGCCGCCCGCGCGCTCGACCAGTTCGCTCAGGTAGCTGCCTCGTCCGATCGTCATCGGCGGCTGTTCCCACACCAGGAGCAGCACCTTCGGGCGCGCGCCAGGCGGCGCGACGGTGGCGTGGGCCAGCGCGGTGTCGAACACGCCGCTCACGGAATCGGCGGCGGCGAGCCGCCCGGTCAGGCGGCCGAGCAGCCGCCCGACGCGATCCACATCGGCGAGTCGGTCGGTATTGAGGCGGACTTCGGCGATGCCGAGCGTGCGCAGCCGGCCGGCGATGGCCGCGTTCTGCGCCGAGTTGTAGAGGATGACGAGGTCGGGACGGCTGGCGAGCACCGCTTCGGCGTTGGGCGCGATGCCGTCGCCCAGGCTGGGCACGGCGCCCGCGGCCGACGGGTAGTCGCACCACGTGGTGCGGCCGACCACCGACCCACCCGCGCCGATGGCGAACAACAGCTCCGTCGTGGCGGGGATGAGGGAGACGATGCGGCGGGCCGGCGCCGCGACGACAATGGTGTCACCCGCATCGTCGACCAGGATGGTTCCACCGTGCGCGCGCGGCGCGGCCGTTTGGCAGCCGACCAGAACGGCAAGCATGACCACACCAGTGCGACGCAGCGTGCGAAGGCCCAAAATACGATCGCCCGTCCTCGAGGAGTGGACGGGCGGTGACAAACGGCTACCATGCCGTCGGCACGCCACCGACCCTCCCCCGAGGGTATTGATGGTGGCGCGAACGGAGAGGTCTCCTGGCTTCGGGCCTTCGCTCGCCTTCCCGGTTACCCAGTGGCGTCGTGAGCGAGGATTCGACCGACGAGTGGTCGTGCCCGTTACAGTGGCGGGGCCGCACCGGCATTGCACCGGTTTCCGAGCGTCCCCATTCGCACAAACGATTGTCGAATGCGCGTCAAACGTAGGGGCCGGTCGGGCGGCCCGCAAGGGCGCGTTCGAGCTCCGCCTTGAGTGCCGCGCGCTCGGCGGTGTAGCGCTGCCATTCCTCCGGCGCCATCTCCGGCTCTCGCCCGGCATATCGCGCGTCGAGCGCCGCGATGCCGTCGAGCAGCCGGTCGGCGTCGGCGCGGAGTGGCTCGGTGGCGGCCGGACGCCCCGGGTCCGGCGCACGGAGCGCCCGCGCGCCCGCCACGAGCAGCGCCAGCGCCACCGCGCCCACGAGCACGGCCAGCGCCGGACGCGCCCGCGCCATCGGCCCCGCGCCGACCGCGAGTGTGATGGCCCCGCCTGCGGGCACGGTGCCGGTGAAACGCCGGAAGGTCCGCCCTTCAATGGTCTGGGTGTCGGCAACCGCGAGCGACCCGCCCGTCACGCGGGCGTCGCGCTCCTCGACCAGCACGTTGAGCGATTCACTCGCCGCGCCGACGGGGAACACCAGGCGGCCGCCCACCGGCTGGGTCGCGTACTCGACGGAGAGCTGCTTCTGGCCGGGGGCGATGGGCGCGAACACCTTCACGGTGTCTCCCGCACGGACGACCGCGTCGGGCGACAGCTCGCTTTCGCCGACCTGCATCTCGCCCGAGCCTGCAGGCAAACGCATGAACCACGTGGGGTGCGTCGAGTCCGGGGCGACTCTCGCCTGGAGACCATCGTTTCGAAGCACCACCAGGTCGAGCACATCGCGCGCGCCGTCCGGCCCCGCGCGCGGCACCACGATGTGACGCGCTTCGACCTGGACCGGCACCGTACTCGAGGTGTCGTAGGCGAGCACCTCGAGAGCGGTATCAGGCAGGGCGGGACTGGTGTGCACCGGCGGAGAGAAATATTCGATTCCGCCGTAGCGCGCGCTCAGGAGATAGAGCGCGCTCGTGTCCGCGTGGAAGCGAAAGTGGAACCGCCCGGACCGGTCGGCGACGACCGAGTCGATCGGGCCCTGGGCGTCCCGGCCGACCCGGTGCAGCAGCACCCGAGCACCGGGCAGCGGCACGGTGTCGGTCGCGTGGGGGACCAGGACGCGACCGGCGGCGAGCGTCAGCGCCTGCGCGTGCAGCTCGCGTGGACCGATGGAGGCCAGCGACACGAGGACGAGCACCGAACGGAGACGGAGAGGCCGAATCGCGAGGCTCTCCGTCTCCGCCGTCGCCTCTGCCTGTCCCGTCCTGGCCACCTACGGGTTGAACTTCCCGAAACCCTGCGGATCCATCCGGTCGTGGTATTGCTTGAGGTTGTCGGCTTCGAGCGAGGGGTCGGGGGAGGGCTCGTCGGCCTCGACGCCGCTCTGATCGAGCAGCTGGTCGCTGGTGAAGATCGGCGCACGCATGCGCAGGGCGAGTGCGATGCTGTCTGACGGCCGCGCGTCCACCTGGAAGACATGGTCGTCCCGGCGGATGAGCAGCTCGGCGAAATAGGTGTTCTCCTTCACCGTGCTGATCACCACCCGACGCAGGTCGCCCCCCAGACCGACGAGGATCTGCTTCAGCAGGTCGTGGGTGAGCGGCCGCTGCGCCTTCATGCCCTGGAGCTCCATGGCAATCGCGCTGGCCTCCGCCGGCCCGATCCAGATCGGCAGCACCCGCGCCCCTTCCTTCTCGCGGAGGATGACGACCGGCGTGTTGGTGGTGCGGTCGAGACCGAGGTGGGCGACGGTGACTTCGATCATACGGGAATCATAGCACAATTCGCAGGACGGAGAGGACGGAGCAGACTCCGCCGTCTCCGTCCGTTCCGGCGGCTTACGTTCCCGCGTCCCAGCTCGCCAGATACTCGACCTGCTCGGGCGTGAGAGTGTCGATCGCGATGCCCATGCTCTGGAGCTTGAGCCGGGCGATCTCCTGGTCCACCGCGATCGGCAGGCGATGCACCGCCGTGGTCAGCGTCTTGTACTCCTTGGCGATGACCTCCGCGGCGAGGGCCTGGTTGGCGAAGGACATGTCCATCACACTCGCGGGGTGCCCTTCGGCCGCGGCGAGGTTGATCAGGCGGCCCTCGCCCAGCACCATGATCCGCTTGCCCTTCACCGTGTACTCGTCCACCATCCGGCGCACCTCGCGGCGATTGCTGCTGATCTTGGCGAGCCCGTCGAGGTCGAGCTCGACGTTGAAGTGCCCCGAATTGGCCACGATGGCGCCGTCCTTCATGCGCGAGAAGTGCTCGGGTCGCACTACGTGCAGATTGCCGGTGAGGGTGACGAATAGATCGCCGAGCGGCGCGGCATCGGCCATCGGCATGACCTGGAACCCATCCATCCGGGCCTCGAGTGCCGGCAGGGGGTCGATCTCCGTGACGATCACGTGGGCCCCCGCACCGCGGGCGCGCATGGCGACGCCGCGTCCGCACCAGCCGTAGCCGGCCACCACGACCGTGCTGCCGGCGAGCAGCAGGTTGGTGGCGCGGACGATGCCGTCGAGCGTGCTCTGGCCGGTGCCGTAGCGGTTGTCGAACATGTGCTTGGTGTTCGAATCGTTCACCGCGACGATGGGGAACTGCAGCACGCCCTCCTTCGCCATCGCCTTGAGCCGGATGACCCCGGTGGTGGTCTCCTCGGTCGAGCCCCGCACCCGCGACACCAGCGCGCGCCGCTCCCCCTGACTCAGCGTCTCGACCCACTTCCGGATCGGCGGCGCCAGGTCGTCGAGACGGTTGAGCGCGATCATGTGGAGCGCGCCCACGAGGTCCGCGCCGTCGTCCTGCGTCATGTCCGGCCCGAACGCCAGCGCGCTCGCGATGTGCCCGTAGTAGGTCTCGTGGTCCTCGCCCTTGATGGCGTACACGTGCACGCCATGGTCCCGCACGAGGTGCGCGGCCACGTCATCCTGCGTGGAGAGCGGATTCGAGGCGCAGAGCGCGATCTCGGCGCCGGCGGCCCGTAGCGTGCTCATGAGGTTGGCGGTCTCGGTCGTGACATGCAGGCAGGCGGACAGCTTGAGCCCCTTGAGCGGCTGTTCCTGCGCGAACCGCGCGCGGATCTGCCGGAGCACCGGCATCGAGCGCTCGGCCCACTCCGTGCGGCGCTTGCCTTCGTCGGCGAGGGCGACGTCCTTGATGTCCTGCTTGGCGATCGTGGCGGGTGCGCTCATCTGCTCCTCGGGGTTCCGATCAGCGGGCAGCCGACAGCAGGTCCTTCACGCGGTCGGTCTGTTCCCAGGTGAAGAAGTCGACCTTCTGCTGCTTTCCGTTGTCCTGGTAGGTGCCGGTGAACGGCCGGCGGCCGAAATGTCCGTAGGCGGCCGTCTTGCTGTAGATCGGCCGCTTCAGCTTGAGCGCGTCGATGATGCCCTTGGGCGTGAGGTCGAACACCTCGCCGACGATCTTCTCGAGCTGCGTGTCGGGCAGGATGCCCGTGCCGAACGTCTGGACCATGATCGACACCGGGCGGGCCACGCCGATCGCGTAGGCGATCTGCACCTCGCACCGCCGCGCGAGCTTCGCGTCGACGATGTTCTTCGCGACCCATCGCGTGGCGTAGGCCGCGGAGCGGTCGACCTTGGAGGGGTCCTTGCCGCTGAACGCGCCGCCGCCGTGCCGGGCCATGCCGCCGTAGGTGTCCACGATGATCTTGCGACCGGTGAGCCCGGCGTCGCCATGCGGGCCGCCGATCACGAACCGTCCCGTGGGATTGATGAGGAACTTGGTCCGCGACGCCTCGAGGCCCGCCTTCTCGAGCACCGGCTTGATCACCTGCTCGATCACGCCCTCGCGGATGGTGCCGTAGGCGAGCTGCCGGCTCCCGTTCCGCTCGGCGTGCTGGGTCGAGACCACGACGGTGCGCACCCCCACGGGACGATCGCCCTCGTACTCGACCGACACCTGCGACTTGCCGTCGGGGCGGAGCCACGCGAGCCGATCCAGCCCGTCGAGGCCCTTTCGCACCGCGGCCAGGCGCTCCGCGATCCGATGCGCCAGCATGATCGGCAGCGGCATGCGCTCGCGGGTCTCGGACGTGGCGTAGCCGAACATCATGCCCTGGTCGCCCGCGCCCTGTGCCTTCGCTTCGTCGGCGTCCACGCCCATCGCAATGTCGGGCGACTGGCGGTCGATCGAGGTGAGCACCGCGCAGGTGCGGCCATCCATGCCGAATGCGGCGTCGGTATAGCCGATGCGCTCGACCGTCTGACGGACCAGGTCGGGGATGCCCACGTAGGTTTTCGTCGTGATCTCGCCCGCGACGACGGCCATCCCGGTCGTCACGAGGGTCTCGCACGCGACCCGGCCGGCGGGGTCGCGCGAGAGGATGGCGTCGAGCACCGCGTCGGAGATCTGGTCGGCCACCTTGTCCGGGTGACCCTCGGTGACCGATTCGGAGGTGAAGACGTGGCGCTTGGTGGCGGCCATCGAAGACGAGTCCTGGTTGGAGGTCATGGCTCGGGCTGCCAGCCGCGGATGCGGGACGCTGCCCGGCATAAGCTTCGCGAGGGACCCGGGGCCGACGGCACCGGCCGCGTCAGGCGGCGGCGGGTTCGGTAAGCGGGTCCCTCGCGGTGATCGTGGCGAGCGCTCGGCTCAACCCGGCGGCACGCCCGAACCTGGGCGCGCGCCCGGATGGTCACGACGCTGTCTTCCCGGGTGGCAAGGTAGCCACGCGCCCACGCCCAGGCAACGCCGAATGGGGGTCGAGCAGCCGGATGTCGATGTACTCCCCGATGACGCTGCGGATGGATTCCGTGACCTCGCCCGCGCTCGCCGCGGCCAGCGCCGATTCCGCCGCTCGCGCGGCCGCGGGTTCCGGCACAGTCCGGATCACCCACTTGACCAGCGGCACCGCCGGCGGGGAGACGCTGAGCCGATCGTAGCCGAGCCCCAGGAGCAGCACGGCGCTCAACGGCTCGGATGCCATCTCGCCGCAGACGCTCACCGGGATGCCCGCGGAGCGGCCGACCTGGAGCACCTGGTGCACCTGGCGGACGATCGACGGATGATGCGGGGTGAAGCGATCGGCCAATCGGGCGTTCCCGCGGTCTACGGCCAGCGTGTACTGCGTCAGATCGTTGGTCCCGATGCTGAAGAACGCGCTGACTTCGGCCAGGCGGTCGGCGATCAGCGCGGCGGCCGGCGTCTCGATCATCACACCCACCGGCACCGACTCGGCGGCGCGGACGCCCTCGCGGCGCAAAGCCTCCGCCTCCTCCTCGACGATCGCCCGCGCCATCTCGACCTCCTCGACCAGGGTGACGAGCGGCAGCATGAGCTGGACGTCGCGGTCGGCGGCGGCCCGCAGGATGGCGCGCACCTGTGGCCGGAACACGCCGGGCTCGTCGAGGCACACCCGAATCGATCGCCAGCCGAGGAACGGGTTGGCCTCGAACGGCGCCTTGAACGCGACCGGGAACTTGTCGCCGCCGAGATCGTAGGAACGAATCACGACCGGATGCCCATGGAAGGCCGTGGCGACGCGGCGGAAGTAGTCGGCCTGCTCGGTCTCGGTCGGGAGCGCCGTGCGGCCCGTGAGGAGGAACTCGGTCCGGAGCAGCCCGACCCCCTGGGCGCCCATACGCACGGCGGTCTCGATCTCCTCGGGCAGGTCCACGTTGCCCATGAGCAGGATCGGGCGGCCACCCGGCGTGACCGCGGGCGAGTCCACCACCGACTCGAGTTGCAGCTCCAGCCGATGCCGCCGACTGATCTGGGTCTTGGCTTCCTCCAGCTCGTCCCGCGTCGGGTCGAGCACGATGGTGCCCGCCTGCCCGTCGAGCAGGACCATCATGCCGGGGGGAATGGCCGCGAGCGCGCCGACCGCACCCATCACCGCAGGGATCCCGAGCGAATGGGCCAGGATGGCCGCGTGCGCGGTCCGGGTGCCTTCCTCGCTGATGAGGCCCACCACGTGCTCGCGGTCGAGCTGCACCGTGAGCCCGGGTGACAGCTCGTGGGCCACCACGATCACCTGCTCGTCGCGCGGGACCGACCAGAGTTCGTGCCCCGCCCCGCCCATCAGGCGGTTGAGCATCCGGAGCTGAATCGCGTTGAGGTCCGCGATCTTCTCGCGCAGCATGGCGGCGCCGGAGAACAGATTGCGATACTCGAGCGCCTTGAACTCGTAGGCGGTTTCCGCGCTCAGGTAGTTGTTGCGGATGAGGGTCACGACCGAGGCGAGGAAGTCGGGATCCTTCGCCATCTCGATCTGCGCGTCGAAAATGCGGGACTCTTCCGGCCCGGCGCGCTGCAGCACCCGCTGGCCCAGCTCGCGAAGGTGCTCGATCACGTACCCGACCGCTTCGTGGAGGCGCGCCACCTCCGCCTCGACCTGGTCGGGGCGGACCGTGCGGTCGGGCACTTCGGGAAAGTCCATCCGCACGATGAACGCCGGCGCGCAGGAGACGCCGGGCGAGACGCCGATGCCGCGGAGCGCGCGCGTCACGCGATGGTCTCCCCGAAGCCGCTGTGCACCAGATCCGCCAGCGCCTGCACCGCCTGCTCCGCATCGGGGCCGTCGGCCCGGATGAGGATCGCGCTACCGCACTCGGCCGCCAGCATCATGACGCCCATGATGCTCTTGCCGTTCACGTCCATCCCGTCCTTGCACAGCTCGATCTCGGACGCGAACGTGCTCGCGAGCCGGACGATCTGCGCGGCCGGGCGGGCGTGCAGGCCTTCCTGGTTCACGATCGTAGCTTCACGCTCAATCACAGTCCCATCCTGCGGAAGAGGAGCAGCAGGACCATGGACAGGAGGGCAAAGCGGAGGCCGGTCAGCGAGGGGCCGAACCACCGCGCGACGGCGAGACCGGCGGCCGCGATGGCGATCGCCCCCGAGCCGCCGCTCCACCCGAAACCGCGGAGATACCAGCCGGCGATCAGCGGAACCGCGAGGCCAATGCTGGCGCCCGCGAGCGGCCCGACGCGGGCGATCGCCCGAGGAATCCACGACGCGCCGATGGCGGAGCCCACCCGCATACCGGACTCGAGCCCGGTCGCCAGCGCCCACACGGCCGTGCCGAGACGGATGGCGTTGTAGATCAGGAGAAACCCGAAAATCGCCCACCAGCCGGCGCCGAGGACGATGGCGATCAGCGCGAGACCCACGAGGGCCGGCACCAGGCCGGCCCAGAAGAGGTCGTCGCCCAGCGCGCCGAGGGGGCTGCACAGCGCGGTCCGGAGCCGGGCAATCTGCGGCCCCGGCACATCCTCGTATTCCGCGCGCGCGGTCGCGCCAAGCGCCAGTCCGGCGAGGTTGGGATTGCAGTTGAAGAACTCCGCGGAGCGCACGACCGCCTCGCCGTGGCGCACCGGATCCACCGTCTTAAGGTCCTCGAGCAGCGGCTCCGCAGCGTAGCCCATGCCCACCCCGAGCATCCGCTCGTAATTCCAGGTGCCCTGGACCGCGAACAGCCGCAGGAGGGCGCGCCACCGGCCCGTCACCAGAGCACCGCGAGCACGGTACCCACCGCCGCGGCGGCCGCCAGCCAGCGGAGTCGTGCGCCCCGCCCGGCGCTTCGCACCGCACCATTCACCGCGGCCGCGATCCCCGTGCCGACGGCCACGAGCGTGAGGCCGACTGCCGTCGGCCGGTCGAGTCGGAGCCAGCGCACCAGCGCCCAGGCGACCAGCAGGCCCCCCCCCGTGAGCACGACGCCGCGTGCCGCGTCGCGGACGAGCCCGCCATACTGAAGCAGCCGGATGGCGCCGGATTCGCCCGCCGCGAGTGCAGCGGCACGGCGCTGAATGGCGCGCGCGTTCAGCCGGCGGACGAGGCGGAGGGTCCAGCCGCCGATCGCGGCGACGACCAGCCCCACGCCGACGGCGAGTCCGAGGCCCAGCTCCCACGGGGCGCCGACCGCGAGCCCCGCCGCCACGACCGTGGCGGGACCGTAGTCCGGGTAGCGCACCGCCCCGATCGGCAGGACGTCGAGCGCGAAGAGCTCCATGACGACGCCGACGCGGAGTCCGGCCTCGACATCGCCGGCGAGCCACCCGGCCACTGGACCCACGACCAGCGGCCGCGAGAGCATGGCCTGCGGCACGCTCACGAGATCGAGCGCGACGATGCCGCCCCACACGACCAGGAGCGCGAACGAGAGCGGGGTGAGCTCGCTCATACGATGTTCCGCAGGGCGACCGGCGACGAGGTGGGCAGGTCCTGCGCAAAGACCTCCGCGCCCCCGGTCTCGAGCGCCACGAGCGCGCGCGCCTCGTCGTCCGTGAGATAGATGTAGGGGAGCCGCTCCCGCCGACCTGCCCGGTGGTGGATGCCGCCGAGGTTGATGCGGTGCACCACGGCGGGATGGGCGCGGTGGAGAGCGGCCATGGTCTCGATGTCGCCGGTCAGGAGCAGCCCGCGCTGTGCGCTGGCCTCCCATCCGGGGAGCTGCGCGGCGCCGTCGTCGACACCCGCGAAGCGAACTTCCATCTCCGGCGGCACCGCCATGCGGTAGAGGTCCTGTTCCCACTGACTCGTCGCGACGCCGCCGTCCACCAGCGCCACGAACTCGACGGCCAGCGGCCGCCCCCATCCGATGACCACCTGGCCGTGCACCAGCCGATCGTCCACCCGGCAGAGCACCAGCGCCATCAGGGCACCCGGATCGCCTTGCCGCCGGCGATCGCCGCGCGCGCGGCGGCCTCGTCGACGGCGAGCGTCCGGTGGAAGACGAAGTCCACCAGCATCGCCAGATTGACGCCGGTTACGACCTTCGCCGTGGCCGCCTCGCGGAGCCGGTTGAGCACGGCGAACAGACAGGACCCGCTGGAGAGATCGACGAACACGATTGCGGGGCCGGCGCCGACGGCATCGGCGACGCGCTCCTCGAGGGTGCCGCGGTCGCAGCCGGTGTTCGACACGGGCGTGAGCGCGCCGGTCACGCCACTGATCTGCTCGGCCGCCTCCACCAGCGCCCCGGCCAGCCGGCCGTGGCACACCACCACCCCGCGCAGCACTTCACTCATAGTCTTCCTGAAGATACTCCCGCACCCCGCGCTGCTCCTTCATGCGCTTGATGAGACGGGCGTTGAACGCGGCGGCCACGTCCACACCCGAGTAGCGCAGCAGGTGCATCATCGCGACGACTTCCGAAATGACCGTGATGTTCTTGCCGGGGTTGAGCGGCACGACGACGCGGGGGACGGCGACGTCGAGGATCAGTGTCTCCTCGCGGGCGAGGCCGGTGCGATCCGCGTCCTTCGCGGTCTCCCAATCCTCGAGCTGCACGACGACCTCGATCCGCTTCTGCTGGCGCACCGCCCGCACGCCGAACAGTGCGGGGATGTCGATGAGGCCAATGCCCCGGATTTCCATATGGTGCGCGGCCAGCTCGTGCCCCCGGCCGATCAGCACGTCGTTGCCCCGTCGCGTCACCTGGACGACGTCGTCGGCGACCAGGCGGTGGCCCCGCTCCACCAGGTCAAGCACGCACTCGCTCTTGCCAATGCCCGAGCGGCCGATGAAGAGGAGCCCCACCCCGTAGACGTCGGCCAGCGATCCGTGGAGGGTCGTTCGCGGCGCGAAGGCCTCCTCCACGATCGGCTTGATCCGACGATAGAACTCGGCCGTCTTGAGCTTGGAGCGGAACACCGGCACGCCGCGCGCCCGCGCCAGCTCCAGCAGCTCGGCCGGCACCTCCTGTCCCTTGGTGACGAAGATGCAGGGAAGATCGAAGCCGAAGAACTTGGCCAGCGTGCTCTGGCGCTGATCGGCCGGCAGCGCGTTGAGGTAGGTGATCTCGGTCTCGCCGAAGACGTGGATCCGGTTCGGTGCGAACCGGCCGGTATAGCCGGCCTGGGCGAGGCCGGGGCTCGCCACTTCGGCCTCGGGCATCTGGCGATCCAGCCCGAGGTCGCCGGTGAGCGCCTCGAGCTGGAGCGGGTCGCCGCGGCGGGAAACGAAGTCGCGGAGCCGGAGCATCACCCGATCTTGGGGAGGGTGTCGCGCGACCGGCGGGCGCGCGGACCGGTGCGGTCGAGCTGCCGGCGCAGCTTCTCCTCCGCGCGGTCCAGCGCGGTGCGATGATCCGCCGCCTCACCCCGGGCCACCAGGCGTTCACCGCGCGCGAGATGGAGGCGGAGCTCCGCGATGGCGAGCCCCCCGTCCAGGTCGAACACCACGTCCGACTCGACCGGCCGGTGGGCCAGCGTGCCGAGGCGCTCCACGACGGTGCGGGCGCGCTCGCGCAGGATGTCGGGGATCTCACAGTGGCGAGCGGTGATCGTCGTCTGCATGGCGAATGTCCTCCTGGCTCAGGCCCTGCCCGAGCCGGCGATGATATCCTGGAGATGGCCTTCCGTGCACTGCGCGGTCCGGTCCCACGTCAGGCCTTCCGTGAAGCGGCGGGCCTCCGCGCCCAGGGTTTCGACCAGAAGCGGCGCATCGGCCAGCTCGAGCATCCGGGCGGCGAGGCCCTCGACGTCGCCGTGGCGCACCAGGAAGCCGGTCCGGCCGTGCCTTACCGAATCCCGGAGCCCCGGACTGTCCGAGGCCAGCGACGGCGTCCCGCAGGCCGCCGCCTCGATGACCGTAATGCCCCACCCTTCCTTCGGCGAGGGGAACACGTTCGCCCACGCCTGCCGCAGCAACTCGATTTTCGCGTCCTCGCTGACGAACCCGTGGAACCGTACCGCCTGGTCCACGCCGAGGGCCGCCGCGAGCCGTTCCAGCTCCGGCCGATAGTCGCCGGTGCCCGCGATCTCGAGCGTCACGTCCGCCCGGCGGCCCCGGGCGATCGCCAGCGCACGAATCGCGAAGGCTATTCCTTTATAACGCTTCAGCCGTCCAACGTACAAGAAGGTGGGCTGCGAGGCGCGCCCGCGGGCGGTTCCCGGCGAGTACCGCACCGCATCCACGCCGGGGTGGATGACCCGCACCCGATCCTCCGGTACCCCGCGGGCGACCAGATCGTCGCGCGTGCTCTCGCTGATGGCATGGAACCACGCCCGCCGGTACGCCCAAGCCAGCGGCCGCTCCGACATCCACACCACCGTGGCGGCCGGCCAGGCCACCTCCTCGAACGCGGTGACCCCAAAGAGATGCGGTACGATCGCGCAGAACGGCTGGGCCGTCGTGCCGGCGAGGAACAGCGGCAGCTTGTTGATGTCCTCGACGACCACATCGGGCGCCTCGGCGGCGATGGCGCGCCGTACGGCGCCCCGCCCGAGCAGGGCGAAGCTCCCGCGCGTGCCGGTCCGCTCGATCTCGATGCCGTCCAGGGTGGCCCGAGCCGGTGCGCCGTGCCACCCGGAACAGACGAGCCGGACGCGGTGCCCGCGCCGCGCCAGCCGGCTGAAGATCTCGAACAGGTGGATCTCGGCGCCGCCCGCGTGCGGGTTCTCCCGGTCCTGCCAGTTGACCACGAGAATGTTCACAGGCGACCGAGGGCGTGCGCGATCCCGTCGAGCACGCCGTTCACAAACGCCGGCGCGCGAGCGCCGCCGAACCAGTGAGCGAGCCGAACCGCCTCGTCGATGGCGACCTTCGGGGGAACCTCGCCCCGCCGGAGCTCGAGGATGCCGAGCCGCAGAATGTTGCGCTCGATCACCGCCATGCGGTTGAGGCGCCAGTGCGCGCTGGCGCGCTCCGCATCCTCATCGAGGCGATCCACGTCGCTGACGACGCCCTGCGCGAGCTCCTCGGCTCGGTCCAGGATACGCGGCTCGGGACCGGTGAGGCGGGAAAGCCCGGTCGCCACCGCGGGAATCGGCGGCGCGCCGAGCAGCTCCCACGCATAGAGCAGCTGGAGGGCGCGTGCGCGGCTCTTGGTCTCCGGCCTAAGCATCGGTCGCCCGGAGCTGGGCGATGACGTCGGCCGCCCCGAGCGCCGCGGCGGCAGCCTCGTGGCCCTTGTTCCCCGCGCCGCCGCCGGCGCGATCCAGCGCCTGCTGCATCGTGTCCACGGTGAGCACGCCGAAGCCGACGGGCAGGCCGTGCGTCATGGCGACCGCGTTCAGTCCGCGCGCGGCCTCACCCGCCACATACTCGAAGTGCGGAGTGTCCCCCCGCACCACCGCACCGATCGCGACCAGGCAGGCGTAGCGGCGCGTTCCCGCCGCCGCCGCCGCGGTGACGGGCAGCTCGAACGCACCGGGTACCCAGATGACGTCCACGTCGCCGCGGGCGACGCCCGCCTCGTCGCAGCAGGCGAGGGCGCCCTCGAGCAGGCGGCGCGTGATCAGCTCATTGTAGCGGCTGACGAGGATCGCCACGCGCCCGACGGGGCGCAGACGACTGGTGAGTTCGGGCACGGTCAGTGCGCGAGCAGGTGGCCGAGCTTGTCGCGCTTGACTTGCAGGTACCCGCGGTTCTCCCGGTTGGGGTCGGTGACGAGCGGCAGCCGCTCGACGATCTGGAGCCCGTAGCCTTCGAGGCCCACGAGCTTCCGCGGGTTGTTGGTCATCACCCGGATCGACGAGAGCCCGAGATCGCGGAGGATCTGCGCGCCGATGCCGTAGTTGCGCAGGTCGGGCGCGAAGCCGAGCCGCTCGTTGGCCTGGACGGTATCGGCGCCGGCATCCTGCAGGGCGTACGCGCGCAGCTTGTTGAGCAGTCCGATGCCCCGGCCTTCCTGATCCAAATACACGATGACGCCCCGTCCCGCCTGCGAGACCAGCTCCATTGCGCGGTGGAGCTGCGGACCGCAGTCGCATCGCTGCGAGCCGAACACGTCGCCCGTGAGGCACTTCGAGTGCATGCGCACCAGGACGTCGGGCTGGCCCGCCACGTCGCCATAGACCAGCGCCACGTGCTCCGCACGATCCACGTCGTTCTGGTAGCCGATGATCCGGAATTCGCCGAAGTCGGTCGGGACCCGCGCCTCGGCGACCCGGTGGACCAGCTGCTCGGTCTGGAGCCGATAGGCGACGAGCTGCGCGACGGTGACGAAGGTGAGGTGCTGCTCGCGCGCCATGACCTGGAGCTGCGGCCGGCGCGCCATCGAGCCGTCCGGGTTCAGGATCTCGCAGATCACGCCGGCCGGGATGAGGCCCGCCAGGCGGGCGAGGTCGACGCTGGCCTCGGTCTGTCCCACGCGTTGGAGCACGCCGCCTGGGCGGGCGCGCAAGGGAAAGACATGGCCGGGCCGCCGCAGATCGGAGGGCACCGTCGCCGGATTGATGGCGACGTGAATCGTGGTCGCGCGGTCGCTGGCCGAGATGCCGGTGGTGACTCCGAACCGCCGCTCGGCGTCCACGCTGATCGTGAAGGCGGTGGACAGCTCTTCGGTGTTCCGCTCGGTCATCTGCGGCAGGCCGAGCTGGTCGCAGCGCTCGCCGGTCAGCGCCAGACAGATGAGGCCGCGACCGTGGAGGGTCATGAAATTGATCGTCTCCGGCGTGGCCAGCTCCGCCGCGCAGACGAGGTCGCCTTCGTTCTCGCGGTCCTCGTCGTCCGCCACGATGATGACCTTGCCGTTTCGCAGGTCTTCGATGGCCTGCTCGATCGTGCCGAAGGTGGTCATGACGCTCCCAGATCGCGGCGAACGCGGAGCAGCTCGGCGACATACTTGCCGATCGTATCCGCCTCCAGATGTACCCGGTCGCCCGGCCGACGCTCGCCCAGCGTGGTGTGCTGTAAGGTAAACGGGATCAGGGAGATCTGGATCACGCCGGGCGTCGGGATCGCGTTGACCGTGAGGCTCACGCCGTCGACGGTGATCGACCCGAGTGGTACTGAGACCCGGCCAACCTCGGCCGGGACCTTGAGGTCCAGCAGGCGGGCATCTTCGCGAGCCGCAACGCGTTCCACCGTGCCGACGCCATCGACGTGCCCCTGAACCAGGTGCCCGCCGAGCCGCTCGCCCATCCGCAGGGCCCGCTCGAGATTAAGTGTCCGACCGACATCGTAAGCGCTGAAATTGGTGCGGTCTAGCGAGGTCCTGATGATGTGGGCTGTGAACTCCTGCCCGGCCGTTTGCTGGACGGTGAGGCAGGCGCCGTCAACGGCGATGCTCTCGCCGGGAGCCAGGTCCTGGTACGGTGTGGCGATGGTGAGCTCGAGGCCGCCGTCGCTCCTGTCGCGCCGTGCCACCCGACCCACCGCGGTGACGATGCCGGTGAACATCAGGGCCGGTCCAACACGAGCAACGTGTCGCTGCCCAGTGGCCGCCGGTCAATCACCCGCCAGCGTCGCGCGTCTTCGAGCGGCACCGCGGGGAGCCCCGCCGTGGCCGGCACCGCTCCGGTCCCCAGCCACAGCGGCGATTGCACCCAGTAGTACCTGTCCACCAGATCGGCGGCGAGAAGCGCGCCCGCGAGATGGCCCCCGCCCTCGACCAGGAGCGAGCCTACGCCGCTCGCGCGGAGGCCACCGAGCGCCTCGGTAAGCGTGCCGGCCTGTTCGACGGTCACGCCGGCGGACTGGAGCGCCGCGATCCGGGCAGCCGGCGCGTTGCGCGAGGCGACCACGGTCGTCGGCACGCTCGCGGCCGTTCGCACCAGTCGCAGCGTGGCCGGGACGTCTCCGTCGGTGGCAAAGACGATGCGGCGGGGCGGCACGCGCGGTTGGAGGGGACCGCGCACCGTGAGCGAGGGATCATCCGCCCGGGCCGTCACGCCACCCACGGCGATCCCGTCGAAGCCCGCCCGAAGCCACTGGACGAACTCGCGCGCCGGCTCCTGGGAGATCCAGCGCGAATGTCCGCTTGCGTCGGCAATGTGTCCATCGATCGTGGTGGCCAGCTTGAGGGCGACGAACGGCCGCGACGGATCGCGGACCTGATGCAGGAAGCTCGCGTTCTGCGCGGCGGCCCGCTCGGCGAGGAGGCCGAGCTCGACCTCGACGCCGGCGGCGCGAAGCCGCGCCGCACCGCCGCCGGCAAGCGCGCTCGGCTCGGCGATTGCCGCCACCAGCCGACGGACACCGGCCGCGAGCACGGCACCGACACACGGGGGCTGCTTGCCCTGGTGGGCGCACGGCTCGAGCGTGCACACGAGCGTCGCGCCCCGCGCCCGGCCACCGGCAGCCGCGAGCGCGCGAGGCTCGGCATGACTCTCGCCCCACTCGGCGTGCCAACCCTCGCCCACGGGCTCTCCGGCGGCGAGCACAACGGCCCCCACCAGCGGATTGGGCTGCACCCGACCCCAGCCACGCCACGCGAGCTCGATCGCGCGTTCCATGGCGTCGCGCTCGGTCACCGGGCCGCTCAGCGGTCGGCGAAGCGTACTGCAGGCACCGAGGCGCGGCGGATCTCGCCGATGACCCAAGTCGCCACGCCGGCCTCCCGGGCAGCATGACGGGCCAGGTCCACCGCCTCGGACGGGAGGACCGCGATGAGTCCGATGCCGAGGTTGAACACATCGCGCATCTCGCCGACCGAGATGCCGCCGGCCTGCTGCAGCACGGTGAAGAGCGGCGGCCACGTCCAGGCCCCCGGATCGACGATCGCCTCGCAGCCCTCAGGCAGCACGCGCATCAGGTTGCCGGGGATACCGCCACCCGTGATGTGTGCCAAGCCGTGCATCCGACGAATTGCCGGCATGACGCTTTGGAAATAGCTCTGGTGTACCGCGAGCAACGCCTCGGCGACGGTTCGGCCGGACTCGCCCAGGTGATCGTCGACGCCGAGCCCCAGGCGGTCGAACACGATCCGCCGCGCCAGCGTGTACCCGTTCGTATGGAGCCCGGTGGAGGCGTAGCCCAGGAGCACGTCACCCGGCACGATGGCGTCCCCGTGCAGCGCTTCGTCCTCCTCGACGACGCCGATGATAGTGCCGGCCAGATCATAAGTGCCAGGTCGGTAGAGGCCGGGCATCTGCGCGGTTTCGCCGCCGGCCAGCGCCATGCCGTGCTTCCGGCATGCCCGCGCGATCCCCTCGACCAGTCCGGCGATCTGCTCCACACCCAGCCCATCCCCCGCCACGTAGTCCATGAAGGCGAGCGGCGTGGCGCCGTGCACCAGGATGTCGTTCACGCTGTGATTGACCAGATCCTCGCCCACCGTCCCGAACTGGCCCGCCTGGAGCGCCACCAGCACCTTGGTGCCAACCCCATCGGTGCTGAGCACGAGGGTCGGCTGCCGGAGACCCCGCGGTATACGGACCATCCCGCCGAACGCGCCGACCCTGCCGACCGACAGCGCGGTGCGGGTGCCGGCAACCGCCGCACCGATCCGCGCCTTGGCCTCGTCGGCGCGGGCCAGGTCTACACCGGCCGCGGCATACTCTCCTGCCGAGGTCACGTGAGGGTCTCCGCCAGGCTCACGTGCGTCAGGTCCTGGAACGCGCGAACGCGCTCGCCCACATCGCTGAGCGTCACCCGGTCGAACCCGCGGATGCCGAACTGCTCGACCGCGTAGGAGCCCATCGTCGCGCCGACCACCATCGCCCGGCGGATATGCTCGTCCGAAACGGCTCCTGTCCGCGCGAGATAGGCCATGAACCCGCCGGCAAAGGCGTCACCCGCCCCGGTCGGATCGAACACGTTCTCGAGGGGGTAGGCCGGGACGTAGAAGGTGCGCCTCGGCTCGATGAGCAGCGCGCCGTGCTCGCCCTGCTTGATCACGACCCGTTTGGGCCCGTGGGCCAGGATCCAGCGGCCCGCCCGGTGGATGTTCCAGTCGCCGCTCAGCTCGCGCGCTTCGCCGTCGTTCACCATGAGGACGTCCACCCGGGCGAGCAGCTCGATCAAGGCGGCCTTCTTGCTCTGGATCCAGTAATTCATCGTGTCGCACACGACGAGCTTCGGCGACGAAACCTGGCTCAGCACGCCGAGCTGCAGCTCGGGGTCAATGTTGCCGAGGAACAGGAATGTCGCAGAACGGAAGGCCTCGGGCAGCTTGGGCTGAAAATCGGCGAAGACGCCCAGCCGGGTCTCCAGGGTCTCGCGGCTCTGGAGATCGTAGGAGTATTTCCCCTTCCACCGGAAGCTTTCCCCGTCCGCACGCTCCACGCCACTCCAGTCGATGCCCCGGCTCGCGAGACGCTCGAGCTCCGCCACGGGGTAGTCGTTCCCCACGACGCCCACGACCTGCACGGGATGCAGCAGCGAGCCGGCCACGCTGAAGTAAACCGCGGAGCCGCCGAGGGCGTCCGCCGTTTCGCCGAACGGCGTGAAGATGGAGTCCAGCGCGATACTGCCGACGACGAGCAGGCTCATCGGGTCACATCCGATCGGGGGCGGTGATGCCAAGCAGCGTGAGCGCGTTAGCGAGCACGATGCGCGCGGCGCGGGCGAGCAGGAGTCGCGCCTGCTCGGTCGCGGGGCCTTCGGGCGCCCCCACCGCACGCGTGTGGTGGTACCAGCCGTGCACCGCGGTCGCCAGCTCGTGGAGATAGACGGTGATCCGATGCGGCTCGCGGTCGCGCGCGGCTTTCGCGACGATCTCGGGAAAGGTCGCCAGCTTCTTGAGGAGCTCGACGTCCTGCTCCGCCGGCAGCGCCTCGAGCTCGAGCTCGCCACTGACCTCGTCCGGTGCACGGTCCGCGGTGCGGAAGATGCCGCTCAGCCGGGCGTGCGCCATCTGGACATAGAACACGGGGTTTTCGTCGGTCTGCCGCTTGGCCAGGTCGACGTCGAAGTCGAGCGGGCTCGCACCCTTCCGCATGAGGAAGAAGTAGCGCGCGGCGTCCACGCCGACCTCCTCGTAGAGGTCGCGCAGGGTGACGAACTCCCCGCTGCGCTTCGACATCTTCACCTCTTCTCCGCCGCGCACCACCTTGACCAGCTGCACCAGCGCGACGTCGAAGAATTCCTCCGGATAGCCGAGCGCCGCGAGGACGGCGCGCATCCGCGGGATATAGCCGTGATGATCCGCGCCCCACACGTCGATCGCGCGGTCGAAGCCGCGGTCGTGCTTGTCGATGTGATAGGCGATGTCCGGCACGAGATAGGTAAAGCTCCCGTCACTCTTGCGGAGCACGCGGTCCTTGTCGTCGCCGAACTGCGTGGTCCGGAGCCAGAGCGCCCCGTCGGCCTCGAAGGTCAGGTTGCGCGCAGCGAGGAGCTCGAGCGCCCTGACCACGCGACCCGAATCGTAGATCGCCTGCTCCGACGACATGACGTCGAACCGAACGCCGAAGTCGGCCAGGTCCCGGTCCTGCTCGTTCCGCTGGAGCTGGAGCGCCGCGGCGCGAGCGCGCCGGACACCCTCCTCCGCCGGCAGGCCGGCGAAGCCCGGGCCTTCCCGGTCCAGCAGCTCCCGGGCGTTCTCCACCAGGTACTGACCGTGGTAGCCGCCCTCCGGGATGATCGCCGGATGCCCGGCCAGCTCGCGAACCCGTCCCCAGAGACTCTCGGCGAGCCGGTCGATCTGCACGCCTGCGTCGTTGATGTAGAACTCGCGAGTGACCGTGTGTCCCGTCCACTCGAGCAGCGCCGCGATGGCGTCGCCGAGGGCCGCTCCGCGACCGTGGCCCACGTGCAGCGGTCCGGTCGGGTTGGCCGAGACGAACTCGACGTTCACCTTGAGCCCCGCGCCGGAGCTGGAGCGGCCATAGGCCGCGCTCTCTTGCAGGATCGCGCGGTGCACCGCGGCAAGCTGATCCTGCGCCAGCCAGAAATTGATGAACCCGGGGCCGGCGATCTCGGTGCGGGCGACGAGCGCTGGAGAGACATTGAGCTCCTCCAAAACGCGCTCCGCCGTCTTTCGGGGGTTGGCCCGCTCGCGCCGGGCGAGCACCTTCGCGAGGTTCGTCGCGAGGTCGCCATGGCCGGCGTCGCGCGGACGCTCGAGGACGAACTCGACTCCATCGGCGCCGAATCGCGAGGCCACTCTCGCGAGCTCGGCGCGAAGAGCCTCGCTCACTCTGAGGCGGCCTTGCCCTCGCCGCGGCTCGGGGCAGGCTTGGAGGGCTTCGACTCGGCCTTGGGCGAGGCTGCGCTCTCGCCCTTGCCCGTCGTGTCGGGTTTGGAGGGGGTCTCTGATTTCGACTCGGCGGCGGGCTTGTCCGATTCGCTCTTGCGGGGTCCTTTGCCGTCCTTGCCGTAGTCAGTGATGTAAAAGCCGCTGCCCTTGAAGACGAGCCCGGCCCCACCGGAGATCTGGCGCGCGGCCATCTTCCCGCACACCGGGCACTTGGCGCGTGGCTTGTCGGTCATCTTCTGGAACTTCTCGAACACGTGCCCTTCGGGGCACTGGTACTCATATGTCGGCATCGGCGCTCGCTGGGGTAAACGAAATCAGCAGCGAAAGTTAGACGCTTGCAGCCTGCGGCTCAAGTCGGCGGTGCCGGCGACTAGGCCGCGCGGTACACGCCCCAGACTTCGCGGAGCGCGTCGCTGATCTCGCCGAGCGTGGCGCGGGCGCGCACGGCGTCCAGGATGGGGGGCATAAGCGGAGTCGTTCCGACCGCAGCATTGCGGAGCGACTCAAGGGCGCGGGTCACCCCCGGCCCGTTGCGGCGCCGGCGGCCGTCGACCACGCGCGCCTTCTGCTGGGCTTCCAGGGCGGAGAAGTCCGGCGTCTCGATGGACGGCGGCGGAGAGCCGTCGGCGAACCGGTTCACCCCGACGACGACCAGCTCGCCGGTCTCCTGCGCCCGCTGGATGTCGTACGCGCTCCGGGCGATGGCCTCCTGGAAAAATCCGCGCTCGATGGCGTGAGCGGCGCCGCCGAGCGCGTCCACCTCGGCGATCAGGGCGCGCGCGCCGGTCTCAATCTCGTCGGTGAGGCGTTCCACGTACCAGCTGCCCGCCAGCGGGTCGACCACCCGGGCGATTCCGCTCTCATAGCCGAGCACCTGCTGGGTCCGCAGCGCGAGGGTGGCGCTCTGCTCCGTGGGCAGCGCCAGCGCTTCGTCGTACCCGTTCGTGTGAAGCGATTGCGTCCCACCGAGGACTGCCGCGAGTGCCTGCACCGTCACCCGCACCACATTCGTGAGCGGCTGCTGGGCCTGGAGGGTGACGCCGCCGGTCTGGGTGTGAAACCGAAGCCGGGCAGTGGCGTCGCCGGCGCCGAAGCGCTCCCGCACGAGGCGCGCCCAGAGACGCCGGGCGGCACGGAACTTGGCCGCCTCCTCGAACAGATCGTTGTGGCTGGCGAAAAAGAAGGACAACCGCGGGCCGAACGTATCCACCTCGAGGCCTGCGTCGACGGCTACGCGGACATACTCCAGGGCGTTCGCCAGGGTGAAACCCACCTCCTGGACCGCCGTCGCACCAGCCTCGCGCATGTGGTAGCCGCTGATCGAGATCGGGTTGAAGCTCATCTTCTCGTCGCTCACGAACCGGAAGACGTCGGCGACGAGCCGGAGGGACGGCTGGGCGGGATAGATGTAGGTGCCCCGAGCGATGTACTCCTTGAGCACGTCGTTCTGCACGGTGCCGGTGAGCTTCGCGCGTGGGACGCCCTGCTCCTCGCCGACCACCACGTACATCGCGAGCAGGATGGCCGCCGTGGCGTTGATGGTCATGGAGGTCGATACGCGTTCGAGAGGGATTTCCCGGAACAGCTCGGCCAGGTCGTCGACGGTGTCGATCGCCACGCCGACGCGCCCGACCTCGCCCTCCGCCATCGGGTGGTCCGAGTCGTAGCCCATCTGCGTGGGGAGATCAAAGGCGGTCGAGAGACCCATCTGGCCCGCGGCCAGGAGCTGACGGAACCGCCGGTTGGTCTCCTGCGCGGTGCCGAAGCCGGCATACTGGCGCATGGTCCAGAGCCGGCCCGTGTACATGTTCGGGTACACGCCGCGCGTGAACGGGAACTCGCCGGGCCGACCCAGATCGCGCCCGGGGTCGCCCGTCCAGTCCTCCGGACCGTAAATCGCCTTGCGCGTCATGGGGTCGGGAACGCCGGCCGCCTCAGAGCGCCGGCTGCGAGGTCGCGCCGCTCACCAGCGCGGAGGTGGCCACCTTGCGGATGGTGTCCGCGACGAAGCCTACATCCTCCCGGCTTCCGATCACGAGCGGCGTGCGCTGATGCAGCGCAGTGGGAATGACATCCAGGATGCGGTTCACGCCGTCCGTGGCACTCCCCTCCGCCTGCTCGGCGATGAACGCCATTGGGCTCGCCTCATACAGCAGCCGCAGCTTTCCCTCCGGGTTCTTGGAGTCGGCCGGATACAGGAACACGCCGCCGCTGATCAGGTTCCGGTGGAAGTCAGCCACGAGCGAGCCGATGTACCGGCTGTTCTTGGGCTGCAGGCCATCGGGAATGTCGCCCTTGAGGCCGCGCACCGCGGTCTGCACCGTGCGGTCCCATCGCCCGAAGTTGCTCTCGTTCACGCTGTAGTACTTGCCGACGCGCGGGGTGACGATCCGCTCGTGCGACAGCAGGAATTCGCCGATGGTCGGGTCGAGCGTGAAGCCGTGCGCGCCCTGGCCCGTGGTGTACACCAGCATCGTGCTCGACCCGTACATCACGTAGCCCGCGGCCACCTGCTGGCACCCCGGCTGCAGAACGTCAGCCACGGTGCCCCGGCCCTCCATGCTGACCCGGCGGTGGATGCTGAAGATCGTACCCACCGCCGAGTTCACGTCGATGTTGGAGGAGCCGTCCAGCGGGTCGAACAGAACGGCATACTTGCCGACCGGATAGTCCGGAGGGACCGGAATGATGTCTTCGTCTTCCTCGCTTCCCATCACACACACGCGCCCGGTGTGCTTGAGACAATTCTTGATCGTCTCGTTGGCCAGCACGTCCAGTTTCTGCTGCTCCTCGCCCTGCACGTTCTTGGCGTTCTGGCTTCCCAGAATGTTGACGAGGCCGGCCCGCCGGATGGCCGCGGCGATGATCTTGGCCGCGAGCGCGATGTCGTACAGGAGGTTCGAGAGCTCTCCCGTAGCCTCCGGGTAGCGCTCCTCCTGCTCGACGATGAACCGCTCGATGGTCGTGACCGAGGTCAGCACGAAGCCCCCGCTCGCTGTGGGTGGACCTTCATCGCACGTCGTAGTCCGTCGCCCCCGCGCGCGAGCGGACCGTCATGTGTCGGCCGTCGCTCTCGACGGTGACGGTTCCCTCCTGATCCGTGCGATGGACCGCGACGCCGTGCCGCCGAAGCCGCGCGAGGGTCTCGGCGGCGGGGTGCCCATAGTCGTTTCGGCCCAAGGAGACGATGGCTACCGGTGGCGCGAGTGCATCGAGCCACGCATCGCCCGTGCTCCAGCGACTCCCATGATGCCCCACCTTGAGCACATCCACCCGGTGCAGCCGACTCGCCATTGCGGATTCGGCCGGGAACCCGGCATCGCCGGCGAGAAGCGCCTGAAAGTCGCCGTACTCGACCAGCAGGACGAGAGAGTCTTCGTTCAGGTCCTCACCCCAGTGGCGCCAGCCCGGCAGCGGGTGCAGCACCGTGAAGCGCACCCCGTCCAGCGCAAACCGCTCGCCCGCGCGCGCCGGGTGCCAGGGGACCGTGTCGGCAATCAGCCGCCCCAGAAAGTCGGTGTACCGCGGGTCGGGCGGGCTCGCGGCCGGCTCCAGCACGAAGCCGGTCGGCACCCGCGCCATCACCGCCCGAAGGCCGCCCAGGTGATCGGCGTGGGCATGCGAGATGACCGCCAGGGCGAGCGACCGCACGCCGTGTCGCTGGAGGAACGGAACCACGACGCGCTGCCCGGCGTCGGTCCCGTCGCCGGCGGGGCCCGCATCCACGAGCAGCCAGTGTCCGGCCGGCGTTCGAATCGCAGCGGCATCCCCCTGGCCGACGTCGAGAAAATGTAACGTCAGGTTGCCGTCGCTGTCAGTCGCGCTCGCGCGTGCGTCTCGGGCAAGCACGATCCACAGCGCCCCCGTGAGGCACCAGCCCGCGCGACGCGCCGCTTCCAGTCGCGTCGTGTGCGGGCGTGTGACCCAGAGCCCGAGTGCAAGCGTCAGCACCCACACGGCGGTCTGGCCCGCGTCAGCGGCCTCGACGAGCTGATGGCCGCCCGGAATCGCAGCACCGCCGGCCGCGAGGAGCTCGAGCAGATGGAGCAGCAGCCCCGCGCCCGCGGCGAACGGCCGTGCCAGTACCGGGGCGAGTGGAAAGAGCAGGAGGGAGGCGAGGACCCCCGGGACCGCGATCGCGGCGATCGGGATGGCCGCAAAGTTGAGCAGGATGCCGACGGGGGCGACGGCGCCGAGCGACCAGGCCGTAATCGGGGCCGTGGCGAGCGTCGCGCCGATGGATGAGCCCAAGGTCCGCCAGCCGAACGACCGACCGAGTGCCTGATCGGTCCAGCGACTGAAGCGGGTGGCACCCCAGAGCGCGGCCGCCGAAAGCCAGCCGCCCAGATCGAGGACGGCCCAGGGGTCGATCAGCAGCACGACAAGACAGGTCGCGACCAGCAGCTCGTCGGCGCGAACGTGGCGCTGCCGCGTGCGGCACCGGGCGAGGACGACGGCGAGCGCAGCCGCCCGAGTCGCCGGGGCGGGCCAGCCGATGAACGCAACGTACAGGCTGCTGGCCAGCGCCGACCCCACCAGCGCCGGCTCGCGTCGTGCGCCCGCAAGTCGGCAGATCAGGAACACCCATGCGGCGATCAGCCCGACATGGAAACCGGAGATCGAGAGGAGATGCACCAGTCCAGACTGGGCGAATCGGTCCTGCAGCTCCCGGTCGATCCCTCCGCGCCGGCCGAGCATGAGCGCGTCCACGAGTGCCGCACGCGTGCCGTACAATGACCGGCTCGCGGTGCCGAGGATCGTGCGGAGTCGGGCACCCGGGCCCGGGCTTCCGCTGGGCCGGTCGGCGCCATGGACGACGAGTGTGCCGTCAGCCCGTCCTGCGATCCCGGGGCGCGGGATCCAGGTCGCCTCGACACGAACGTCGAATCCCGCGCCCGCGGGCGACCCGCGAGGCCAGCGGGCCGCGACATCGCCCCGGCATCCGGCGCCGAGCGGTGTCACCGCCACCAGTCCGCCTTCTGGCCATGCGGGCTCAGCCAAGCGGACAGTCAGCGTCTCGCGGCCCGGCGGGAGTCGTGCCGCGCATCGGTCGTGGTCGGCCAGCAGAGCCACGGCGCCGTTCACGCCCCCGAGCACGGCGGCCACGGCGAGGAGGACCGCGAGACCGTGCCGCGCCACGAGCGCCCCGCCCACAACCACGGCAAGGCCGAGCGGGCTCCCAAAATGCAGAAGGCCGGTCGCGAGACCGGCCCCATAGCACGCCGTGAACAACAACGCGGGCCGCGGCCTCACCGCGACGGGTCCGCCGTCACTCCTGACTGGCGTGGCCGCGAGCTCCACAGCGCGGCGCCAGCGTAATCTTGCGCAGCCCTTCCATCATGACCACGTCGATCGTGGCGCGGCTCTGGTCTTTCTCGAGACTCACCTCGGTGAGTACGGTCCCTTGGCGGGTGGCTACATATCGCGCGGGCACGCGATTGAGCGTGTAGACCACGGCGTCCTCGCGGCAGACGTCGCACCCGCAAAACTCCGGGAACCTGGGCCGCAGTGATTCGTACGCGGCGCGCACATGCTCTTCCGCGAGATTGTGGATCACAGCACCGCCAGGCTGGGGGTGGCCACGGCGCCGGTGAACGTCGATCCGGTGGTGCCGGTGAGTCGGCAGCGATAATACTCCCCGGCAGACGACGGCGGAAGATCGAGCAGCACGAGGTGGTTCGCCCGCGTGCGGCCGAGCATGAGCCCTCCGCGACGCGCCGGCCGCTCGACCAGAACCTCGTGCTCCTGGCCCACCAGGCTCGCGTTCTTCCGTCGGGCATTGGCGCGCACGACCTCGATGAGACGATCGAGTCGGTCCGAGGCCACGTCGTCGGGCACGTGGTCGCGAAGGCGGACGGCGGGCGTCCCTTCGCGGGCGCTGTACTTGAAGGTGTACGCATCGTCGAAGTTGGCCTCGCTGACGAGGCTCAGGGTTTCCTCGAACTGCGCCTCGGTCTCGCCGGGAAAGCCGACGATGATGTCGGTGGACAGCGTGATACCCGGGATGGCGGCGCGGAGCCGGCTCACGACCTCGAGATACGCGTGACGGGTATAGCGCCGGAGCATGCGCCGGAGCACGGCATCCGAGCCGCTCTGGACCGGGAGGTGCACGTGCTCGCACACCGTGGGCGTCGTTACCATGGCGTCGATGACTCGCGGGGTGAACTCGGTGGGGTACGGGCTGGTGAACCGGAGTCGCCGGAGTCCGCGGACCGCACCGGCCGCACGCAAGAGATCGGCGAAGTCGTGCGCCCCATCGTAGTAGCTGTTGACCGTCTGCCCGAGCAGCGTCACCTCGGTGGTGCCCGCTTCCGCGAGCTCCACGACCTCCCGCACCACGTCCCCAAGCCGCCGGCTCCGCTCGGGGCCACGCGTGTAGGGGACGATGCAGAAGGTGCACCGGTAATCGCATCCGCGCTGTACCGTAACGAACGCGGTCGGTCCCGCGTCCCGCACCGGCGGAACATCCTCGTAGTGCTCCCAATCGCGAAACGCCGTATCGCTCACGCGGCGGCCGGCACCGGCCAGGCCGATCAGGTCGGGAAGATTCCGGTATGCGTCCGGCCCGACGACCAGGTCCACCCGCGGCACCCGCTCGAGCAAGGCGGGCCCGAGGCGCTGCGCCATGCAGCCGACGACGCCGAGGACGTCCCCCGGCCGCTTGTGCCGCTGCAGCTCGCCCATGCGTCCGATCACCCGCTGCTCGGCGTTGTCGCGGACCGCGCAGGTGTTCACGAGCATGACGTCCGCATCGGCGGGATCGTCCGCGCGTGCGTACCCCGCACCGTCCAGAAGCCCGAACAACAGCTCCGAGTCGGCGACGTTCATCTGGCAGCCGTAGGTCTCGATATAGACGCGTTTCATCGGGGTCGCGGGCGATCCTCCCGGCGGCACGTGGTCGGGGTGCGGCTCCCGGTCAAAGATATCCCGCTACGGCCGGACGGTGACACCGAGGTCGAGCAGGAACGCACGCTCCTTGAAGCCGGGAGAGGAGCGCCAGACATGTTCCACGCCGATGTCGACGCCGGCACGGTCTTGGGCGAAGCGGACGCCCGTTCCGGCCGAGATGCCGAACTCACTGGGCTGATCGCCAGCGACGAGCGGAAACGGCAGGGTGCCGTATCGGACGCCGAAACGGAGCGGCCGTCGGTTGGGCCGCCGCGGGTTCGAGATGTACTCGCCGCCGAGCGAAACCTCGAATGTATTCTCCGCGCCGATGCCACCCTGGGCGATGAGGTCGCTGTTGGCGGACGACCAGGTGGTGGCCTGCGCTTGGCTCGCGAGCTGCAGCTTCGGTCCGGCTTGCCAGCGTAGCCCGAGCCCGAAGGTGTAGGGCAAGTCCGTCGTCGCCACCCGCATGGAGTCGCGGTCCACGTTCGCGTGCCCGTCCGATCGCACCGACGCGGCGACGCTGAAGCCCGTCCCGAAGTTTCGGATGAGCCCGAGATCCACCCCGACGCCCGCGTAGGAGAGCTCGGATTTCTGGGTCACCCGCTGGTAGGCGATCGTGTCGCTGAAGGTGCGGCGAAAGCGCAAACGGGTCGAGCCGGTGATCACGTGGACCGATGCGCCCACCACCCACGCCTTCTCGATACGGTAGGCCGCGGCAAACCGGAGATCGCTCAAACCGCCGCGAGAGGAGAACGTATCGTTCACCGCCACCGGGAGTTCGCGAAGGGTCACGGTGTCGGCCGTCGCGAGGGTGAAATCGCGGCTGGTGTAGTTCCCGAAGCTCACCCCGAGGATCATCGGATACTTCTTGATCGGCCCGGCGATCATGAGGAAGGGGAACCGCGTCTCGCGCAGCGACTTCGAGCCGGCGGGATTCTCGTCGTGCCGGAAGTCCTGCACCGAGGTGAACCCGGCACTGAAACCGGTGAGCTGTCCGATCGCGGCGGGGTTCACGCCCGATTCACCGTCGAACATGCCGAAGGCGCCGCCGAGCGAGAACCCCCGAGTGCTGAGCGGGCGCCCCGGCAGCCCGAGCCCCCGAACGCCGAATTGCGAGGACTGGGCGGCGAGCCCCGCGGGCGCAGCCAGCGCAAGAACCATCAGGAGGAGCCGACGCACTCAGGGACTCTCGAAGGCGAACGAGCGCTGGTACGTGATGCGCAGCCGGGGCGCGACCAGCACGGCGGGATCGGGCCCGTGCGAGCGCGTCGAGAAGAATACGGCCTGCGCGAACGTCGCCGCTTCGGGCCGAAGACTGACGAAGATGCTCTGAGGTGTTGTCCGCGCGCTCTGCCAGAACTGGACGATGGACGTAATGTCCGCTCGCACGGTGTCGCTCTGCACGACCGGCAGCGTGTCGTCGAACGTAAAAGTGGACTGCCCCGTCACGGGTGACTTGGCGCCGAGGTCGCCCACGACAGCCTTGATCTCGAAGAATGCGGGGTCGGCCAGCAGCCCGACGATGGGCTGCACAGGGGTCAACTCGAGCGTGGCTCGGACGATCGTGGTGGAATCCAGAAACGCGTTGGGCAAGCCGAACCGTATCAGTGCCCGCGACGAGGGCGCACCGCCGACCGTGAGCAGCGAGTCGACCGGCACGAGCGGCGCCTGGGTGACGAACGTATTGAAGGCGGTCGCCCGGTTCATGATCTGATGTCTGAGCGCGCCGGTATCGGGCACGTCCACCGTGACGTACGTGGTCAACGTCGCGGCGTTGGACGCGCGCATGGCCCCCAGCCGGATGCCCGTCGGCCCGTTCGCCGTCATCCGGAGTCCGATCGCGAGCGAGCTGTCCGCGCCCACCAGGGCGATCCGGTTCAGCGTGTCTCCACGGAGCATGGTGGAGACGGTCCCGGTGAGCACCGAATCGGGTACGGCGATGGTGTCGATCAGGTTCGGGTCGGTCAGGAGCGGGTCGATCCCCGCGAACGTGGCGGTGCTGTCGACCGTGCTCGGCAACCGGTACACAATGAGGTGGAGCCCGTGCACCGTCGTGTCCCTGGCCACCAGGGTCATGGTGATCGATGCCGAGTCCACGGTGTAGGTGCGCTGGGTGTCCCGCACGCTGATCAGGCTCGTGCGCGGGGCGAAGCGGTAGACCGCACGATCTTCCGACGGCGGGAAGCCGCTCGAGAGCAGGAGCGCGGTTCCCTGCCCGGGGTTCACGTAGCCGCCGGCCGCGAGGTCCTCCGCCGTGGGAAAGCTGCTGTCGCGGTTGGCCACCGCCGGGACGACGGTGTCGAACAGCTGCGCCGAGCCGCCGGGGCAGAGCGCCGGACAATCGGCCGGCGACGTGAGATGCTCCTGACAGGCAGCGACCACCGCTGCCAGAATCGCCGCGGCAGCGGTCCAGCGGGCCAGACCTCTCACGCGAGCTGCTCCGGCCCGAACGCGGAGGGCAGCAGCTCCGCCATGGTCCAGGCGCTGGACCCGCCCGGGCCGAGGCCCGTCACCCGCAAGTCCTTCCCGAACTCGGAGAGCACCTGGCGGCAGGCGCCACACGGTGCGGCTGGGGGATCGGCGTCGGTCACGACGACGGCGCGGCGAAGCGCGCGCGCGCCGGCCGCCACGGCCGCGCACACCGCCGCCCGCTCCGCGCAGATGGTGAGGCCGTAGGAGGCGTTCTCCACGTTGCAGCCCACGAATACCCGGCCGTCCTCGGCCTCCACCGCGCAGCCGACCCGGAACCGTGAGTACGGCGCGTAGGCCCGCTGTTGCACGGTTCGGGCGGCTTCCACCAACGGATCAGTCACGCCAGACCTCAGTCAGAAACGACGTACCCGCGTCGAGCGGCGGGACGCCCAGGAAGTCGGCCACCGTCTGGCCGACGTCGGCGAACGTGGCGCGGCGGCCCAACGCGAGGGGCCGTACCCGCGGTCCCAGCACCAGCAGGGGCACCACCTCGCGCGAGTGATCGGTGGACGGCGTCGTCGGATCGTTGCCGTGATCGGCGGTAAAGATAATGAGATCCTCCTCGCGCACTCCCGCGAGCATTCGCGGCAGCCCGCGGTCGAGCGCGAGAAGGCCGCCGTGAAACCCGGGTACGTCGTTGCGATGGCCCCAGGTCTGATCGAACTCGATCACGTTCGCGAGCAGGAGCCCCTGGGGCATGGATTGAAGTGCCCCCTCGATCAATCCGTACGCCTCGCCGTTCGTCGCGGTATGGGTGCTGCTGATTCCGCGCCCGGCGAAGAGATCGTCGACCTTACCCACGCCGATCCGCGGCACCTGGCGCTCGGCGAGCCGGTCCAACAGCGTGTCGCCTGGTGGCGGGAGGCTATAGTCCTTCCGCTGCGGCGTTCGGACCCATGCGCCGGGCGTGCCGGTAAACGGCCGCGCGATCACGCGCGACACAGCGTGCGGGCCATGGAGCATGGTGCGCGCCTCGGCACAGGCGGCGTACAGCTCGTCCAGTGGCACGGTGTCCGTGTGTGCCGCGACCTGAAAGACGCTGTCCGCGGAGGTATAGACGATCCAGGCCCCGGTCCGTTGGTGTTGCTCGCCGTACTCGTCCAGGATCCGGGTGCCGCTGGCCGGCTTGTTGCCGAGCACGCGGCGGCCGGTCCGACGGCAGAACTCGTCGATCAGCTCACGCGGAAACCCGTGCGGTTAGGTGGGAAACGGCGAGCGCAGCACGAGACCGCACAGCTCCCAGTGGCCGGTCGTACTGTCCTTGCCGGCGCTCACCGGCTGGGCGATGCCGAACGCGGCACGAGGTTCGGGCACTTCGGCGACGCCCGGCAACCGCGCACACCGACCCAGGCCGAGCGCTTCGAGGTTCGGCAGCGCGAGGCCGCCCACGGCGCGTGCGACGTTGCCCAGCGTATCGCTTCCGGCATCGCCGTAGGCGGCCGTATCGGGCGCGGGCCCGATGCCGAGCCCGTCGAGGACGATGATGGCCGCCCGGCGACTCACGAACGCGCCGCGGTCTTCACGAAGCGGAACCGGAGGGCCGTGACGGTCTGCTCGAGCAACTGCCGCTCGTCGGGATCGAGTCGGCCCTCGGTCTTGTCCTGCAGCATGCCGAGCGTATCGATCAGGGTCTGCGCCATCCCGCGGGGGTCCAGACCGCCTTCGGTGCCGGCCGGAAGGTTGCCGGCAAGGGCCGATTCGGCCTGGTGGGCCAAGCCCAGGACCAGGGAGGCGAAGTGCTGGTTCATTCCTGTCTCCCATAGCGTCGGGGAATGCGCGGCGCCAGCGAGGTCAGCATCTCGTACGCGATCGTGCCGGCAGCGGTCGCCTGCTGGTCGAGGGAGACGCGCCCGCCGTAGATCGTCGCCACATCGCCCGGGCGCACGTGCGTCGGGCCAGCGTCGACCATGGTCATGTCCATGGTGACGCGCCCGACCACGGGCACGAGCGCCTCCCCCAGCTCGACCAGCCTCGGCGGGCGCGAGGCCTCAGGTTCGGCGGCCCGGAGAAAGCCGTCGGCGTACCCCAGGGCCAGCGTGGCGATCGTGGTGGGGCGCGCAGCGCACCAGGTGGCCCCGTAGCTCACGGAGTCGCCGGGCGCGAGCTGTCGCGTCGCGAGGACCCGCGCCCGAAGGGCCGCCACGGGTCGCGGCGCCTGGCGGCCGGCCGCGCCGCCGTAGAGGAAGATGCCCGGGCGAATCAGATCGCCGGCGAACCGTCGACCCAGAAGCGCGCCCGCGCTGTTGGCCGCGTGTATGAGCGCCGGCCGACGTGGAAGTGCCGCGAGCGCGCCGCAAAATCGATCCCACTGCAGGTCGGCCGACGCCGGGTCGGTGTCGGCACTGTGAAAGTGGGTGAACGCGCCTTCCCACCCTGCCGCGCATTCGAGCCTGTCCCCGAGCGTCGCGCGGGCTGCCGAGTCGTTCCAGCGGAAACCTGCCCGGGCCATGCCGGTGTCGATCTCGACGTGAAACGCGCGCGTGGTCTGGGCGCACCACGCCTCGAGGGCCGACAGATCGCCGATGGTGGGCCGCAGATCGTGTGTCAGGTATCCATCGATCTGCGAGGAAAGCAGCGGACTCACGACCAGGACGGGCAGCGCGATGCCGCCGGCTCGGAGCGCCGCCCCCTCCTCCACCGATGCCACGCCGAATCCCCAGGGATCGAGCGGCAGCAGCGCGCGCGCGACCGCGACGGCTCCGAGACCGTAGCCGTTACCTTTGACCATCGGCAACAGACGGCTTCCGGTCAGGTCGGCGAGCGCGCGCGCGTTGGCCCGCAGCGCACCCAGGTCCACATCCACCCAGGCTCGGGCCGTATCGAGAGTCGAGGTCATGGCAAACCGGCGGGTATCTTATTTCTGACGAGGCATAAATGCAAGACAGATCAGCGCTTGGACGAGCTCTCGCGGTCGTCCGCGACCTGCGAAAGCGGTGTGCCTGGGACCGCGCGCAGACCCGCGACTCCCTGCGGCCCTACCTCGTCGAGGAGGTGCTCGAGCTCGACCACGCGCTGGGTGAGGGCGATCCCGGCGGGATCCGGGACGAGCTAAGCGACCTCCTGCTGCATCTCGCCTTTCAGCTCGTGATCGCGGAAGAGCGACGCGAGTTCACCGCCGAGGACGTCGTCTTCGGGTTGGAGCAGAAGATGAGGCGGCGCCACCCGCACCTGTTCGACCTCGGTGAGGCCGAGCCCTGGGAGCAGATCAAGCGACGCGAGCGCCGTGGACGGACCCTGGCCGGCGTCACGCCGACCCTGCCGCCCCTGCTCAAGGCCTATCGGCTGCAGGAGCGGGCGGCCTCGGTGGGGTTCGACTGGCCGGATACCGCGGGCCCGCTGGTCAAGGTGCGTGAGGAGGTCCGCGAGGTGGAGCAGGAACTAGCGCACCGGTGGTCCGCCCCGGCGAGGTCCTCCGACGACCCCAACGCACCGATGCAACCGGCTGGAGTCGCGCTCGCCGGCGAAATCGGAGATCTCCTCTTTGCGGTGGTCAATCTCGCCCGGAAGGCGGGCGTCGACCCTGCCACGGCTTTGGACCGTGCCAACCGCAAGTTCGTCGCGCGATTCGAGGAGGTCGAACGCCTGGCAGACGCTCGCGGCATCGACCTGGAGCAGGCCGGGCTCCAGGCCTTGGACGAACTCTGGGACGAGGTGAAGCGAGGGAGGACGGAGGAAGGTGTGGAGATCGTGGGGAAGAGCTGAGATGACCGAAGGGGCCCACGGTGTCTCTGCGTTCGCTCATGCCTCTCGACTTCGCGCCCTCTCCGCCCCTACGGGTACAATCGATGGATCTGCCGCGGGAAGGCGATCGCCTCGCGGATGTGCGGGATGCCCGCGATCCAAGCGACTGTGCGCTCGATGCCAAGACCAAAGCCCGCGTGGACGAACGTACCATAGCGCCGCAGGTCGAGATACCAGCGGTACGCTGCGGGGTCGAGACCCTGCTCCTGAATGCGGGCGAGCAGCTTGTCGTAATCGTCCTCCCGCTGCGAGCCGCCGATGATCTCGCCGTACCCCTCGGGTGCGAGGCAGTCGTTGTTGAGGACGGTGCGCGGGTCCGCCGGGTTCTCCTTCATGTAGAAGGCCTTCACCTGCTTCGGGTAGTTGAACACGAAAAGCGGCCGGTCGAACTCCTTGGCGAGCAGTGTCTCGTCATCGCCCCCCAGGTCGTGGCCCCACGCGATGTCGGAGCCGAGCTGATTGAGCCGAGCGACGGCGTCGGTATAGCTGATCCGCGGGAACGGGGCCTGGACCCGCTCGAGTGGCACCGTGTCGCGCTCGAACTCCTTGAGCTCCTCCTTGCGGCGATTCAGCACCCGTGCCACGATGTAGCTCACGAACGACTCCTGCAGCCGCATGTTGGCATCGGAGTCGTTGAAGGCAACCTCGGGCTCGACCATCCAGAATTCGGTGAGGTGCCGCCGGGTCTTGGATTTCTCCGCGCGGAAGGTGGGGCCGAAGCAGTAGACCTTCCCCAAGGCGGCCGCGGCAGCCTCGACATAGAGCTGTCCCGTCTGCGCCAGGTATGCCTTTCCCAGGTCGAAGTAGTCGGTGGCGAACAGGTTGCCCGCCTCCTCGCCGATTGCGCCCGTAAGGATCGGCGTGTCCACCAGGGTGAATCCCTCCTGGTAGAAGTAGTCCCGGATGGCCTGCTCCACTTCGTGCCGGATCCGCGCCAGCGCCACCTGTCGCCGGCTCCGGAGCCATAAGTGTCTATGCTCAAAGAGGAACGTCGTCCCATGCTCTTTGGGGGTGATCGGAAACTCGGGGCTGGCGCCCAGCGTCTCCAGGCCGGTCACCGAAAGCTCGACCCCCCCGGGGGAGCGCGGCTCGTCGCGGACCGTGCCGGTCATGGCCACGCTGGTCTCGTGGGTCAGCGTTCCGAACGTCTCCCAGGTTGCGTCGGACACCTCTTTCCGGGACAGGACGCCTTGTACAGTGCCGGTACCGTCGCGCAGGACCACGAACGCGATCTTCCCGCTCGAGCGGGTCGTCACGACCCACCCGCGCACGGTGACGGTCGTACCCATGTGGGCGCGCAGCTCGCCGATCCACACCGCCGTCATGCCAAGTCCGTTATGAAGGTAGGGATGTCCAAGCGAGCGTTGAGTGTAGCCCTGCTCCTCGGGAGCGTCAACGCGGCCTGCGCACACGGCATGCAAGCGCCGGCGACGCCGGCCGTGCTCGCGCCCGATTCCACCCTGGCGAGCCTGGGCGCGCCCGAGCAGGTCTGGCGCGCGAAGGCCGGCCGCCGTTTCACGGGGCGACTGGTCGTCTCGGGCGAGACCATTTACGGCGGGAGCGTCGACCGGAAAGTTTACGCCCTGAATCTGGCGAATGGCGAGCAGTTGTGGTCGTCCCGGCTTGGCGGTCTCATCGCCGGCGGCGTGCTCGTGGCGGGCGACACCGTCCTCGCGGCGAGCTCGCGACCCGAGGGTCGGGTCTACGCGCTCGAGGCCAGGACCGGCCGGAGGATCTGGCGCACCACCATCGGACCCGTCACCGCCCCGCTCGCGCTGGTGGACAGCGTGGTGGTCGCGGAAACCCAACGCGGTGACATTGTCGGCCTGGATCGGCGCACCGGCGCGGTCCGCTGGCGCCGCCGCCTGGGTCCCGCCCGAGTGCCTGCGGTCCCCGGCGATAGCGGCACGCTGATCGTGGCCACGGTCGACTCGCTGTTTCGGCTCTCGGTGCGGGACGGGCGCGTCGTTGGCCGGATGCGCTCGCCGGGCGCGGTGGTCTCGCCCTGGATCGAATCACGCGGGCTGCTGGTGGCCGGGACGACGGACTCGCTGGTGGCCGCGGTGGATCGTGACAGCCTCCGGGTGCGCTGGCAGGTTCGGCTCGACGCGCCGGTGCTTGGCTCGCCGGCAGCGGCAGGCGATACCCTGTTCGCCGCCAGCCGCCGAGGGGGCCTGTTCCGCATCGTGGGCGACTCGGCCCCGACGGCCACGCGCATCGCCGACCTCGACTGGCCGGTCACGTCGCCGGTCGCGGTGGTCGGTGGACTGGTCTTCGTCGGTGGCGCCGACGGATTGCTTCGGGCCCTGCACTTCGACGGCCAGGAGGCCTGGCACGTGCAGCTTCGTTGGCCAGTCGAGCTCGCCCCGCTCGCACTGAACGATGGTCTCCTCGCCGTAGGCGGTGGCGGCGACCTCCACCGGTATCGCCGATGACCCGTCCCCTGGCGGTGCTCCTTCTCCTCGCCCTGATCGCGTCTCCCGCCCGCGCGCAGGCCGTGGGCGGTACGGGCCCGCTCGTGAAGTACGGGAAGTGGGTGCTGGCGGCGGGAGCGCTGGGGATGAACTATCTGGCGGCCCGGTCGCACGATCGGGCACAGGACAGCTTCAACGCCCTGGAACAGCGCTGCCTCGACGACCACTCGCGCTGCGACCTTGGTGCCGGCGGTGCTTACGCCGATGCGGCCAGCGAAGCGCTCTATCAGCAGTCGCTGCGCTACGATCGGCAGGCGCGCGGCTGGCTCTTTGGCGGCGAGACCGCCCTGGTGGGAGCGGCGGCCCTGTTCGTGTGGGACCTCACCCGTCACACGCCGAAACCGGACAACATTCCGTTCGAGCCGGAAGTGCGGAGCCTGCCCCGCGGCACGGGCATCGGCTTGAAACTGGATTTCTGAACGACGCCCGCCGCGGGCCATCAGCTCAGCCGGTTCGAAACAGCTCCACCGCTCGTGGATAGCGAGCCACCGCCCGTTCCCGAAGCGGCTGGTTCTCGGATCGCTGGAGTGCGGGATCGGCGTCGATCAGCTGCATAGCGAGCTGCCGGGCGCTGCCGAGCAGGTCCTCGTCGTCCGGCAGCCGAGCGTGGCGAACCTCTAGGCCCCCGCTCTGCCGCGCCCCGATCAGGTCCCCCATACCACGTTCCGAGAGATCGAGCTCGGCGATACGAAACCCGTCCTGGGTGCGGGCGAACGCGCGCAGCCGGTCGGCCAGCTCGCCGTCCGACAGCAGGATGCAGAAGCTCTCGTCCGCGCCCCGCCCGACCCGCCCGCGAAGCTGGTGCAGCTGGGCCATGCCGAACCGCTCGGGGTGCTCGATCACCAGGATGCTCGCATTCGGCACGTCGATCCCCACCTCGATGACTGTGGTGG
>JBQCGH010000019.1:0-18874 GCA_051955835.1 Gemmatimonadales bacterium | reverse complement strand
CGCCCGTGCTGTAGAGCGGGATGGCCGCACTGCGGAATCGGGACAGCGCCAGGACGTGCCCATCCTTCATGAAACGGCTGCCTTGCACGTAGTCATGGCTGCCGTCGGTGATCGGACGTGTCACCTGATCGAGTTCATCAGGACGCATCTTGCCATTCGATGACATGATCACGACGAACTCATAGGTGCCCTCCGACAAGGCGTACTCGATCCCTGTGCGGATTGCGCCGCCGACGCCGAGGTTGATTGGATGCGTGAGCACCCGGTACCCGGCGCGAGCCGCGATTTGAGGCGAGGCGTCTTTGGAGCCGTCGTCCACCACCACGACATCGAGACCATGCCGCGATGCCGCCAGGTTCTCCAGGAAACGGCCGATTTCCTGTTCCTGTTCGAAGTTCACGACGATCAGTAGCCCTCTCATGCGCCTCCACAAGGACGCGCATCTACTCTGAACACTTCGACGCGCCCGATCTCCTTCGTCCCATACGTCCATGGCCACGGGCCGGACCAGTTGGTAAAGAAGCCAGCGCCCTCGCCGTCCACCCTCCCTCCGGGCCTTGAGTACACGCGGCGAGTCGTCAACGTCTTTGCCGCGCACGCGGCCGCCATCAATCGCGACTGCAAGCCGGCAACCACGACATCTCCTGGGGCAGGGAAGGGAGCAGTCGAGGCTAGCGGGGTAGCGCCCGCCGACAGGGCGTACCACTCGAAACCCCAGGCGCCGTCCATCCATACGCGGTGACCGGCGGCGACCTGACGGGCGACTTCCTTCCCCCCGTCGCGACTAACCTCCGCCAGAGCCGCATCGGCTCGAACGATCAACACACCCAAGAGAAGCTCTAGGGCAAGGAAGGTGGCGATGGCACCGGTGAGGGTTCGTTTCGGATGCTGAGGAAGTTGACGGGCGAGGAGAATCGCCATCGCAGGTACCGATGGCAACAGGACCTTCGACGGCAATTGGACATAGGTGACAGCGGGGAGTCCGACGAACAGCCACAACGCGAGGCCAAGCTGCACCCAGTTTCGCGTTTCCCATGCGAGGCGTAGAAGGTCAGCGAGCACCGCGAACGAGAGACCGGTAAGCAGCAGTGCCGCTACGCTGCTGATCGTTATCCCTCCCGCCAAGCTCGAGCCCAATAACGAAACGAGCATCCCGATGTTGAACGCGAGCGGGAACTGCGGAATTCGAAGGAGTGCCTTCCCTCGAAGCAGGACCCATAGGAGCACGAGGGGCAAGGCAACGGCCCAATGCAAGATGAAACTGGCCAGGTTGAAGAGCACGAGGTCGGGGCTGATCCGGGAGGCGGTGGCGTCGGCCACGCTTGTGCCCGTTGCCGGATCGCGCGTCCCATAGATGATGGTGAACGCGAGGGCCAGGCCTAGCAGGAGCGGTACAAGCACCGAGGCGGATCGAGCCCGTTTCCAGACCTCACTACTCGAGTCCTGACCCGAATCACCGGCAATGATCAGCGGCGCGCACCCAGCCAATAGGATCGTCTGGGGACGGGACAGGATGGCGAGTGCCAGAAACACTGTGGCCCCAAGCCCATTCCTCAGCCGGCCGTGGCGGTGAAACTCATACAACCGTTCTACCGCGGCGATAGAAAAGGCCATCGCTGCCACGTCGGGCATTGCAGTCGTCGCCATCCCGATGACGGCGGGCGTCGCGACAACTACGAGCGCAGCGAAGCCAGCCTGAATCCGGCCGGCGCCGAGCTTGAGCGCGAGAGCGGTCGTAGCTACGCACGCAAGCGCGAGCAACGCGATCTGCACGATGTGTGCGGCCCATTCCCTGCCGCCCAGAACCACGGCGGGGACCAGGAGGTAGGCCATGACGGGCCCGGTAACCAGGTTCCGTGATAGTCGAATGCGTTGGCCGTGGAAGACCATATCCAGGGCTGTTGGGTGCCAGGGATCACTCAGGACATGCTGGGCCTGAAGGAGGAACGTGACGTCATCGATCGTGAAAGCGTTGCCTAAGAAGGGCAGCAGCACGGCGATGGCGATCGCGATCGCCGGTAGGGCTACCACCGATGCGGGGGTAGTAGCGAGAGGGGAACGTTTGAACCCGCCCATCAGCCACGCGAAGGCGTAGCGTGCCGTGCCTTGAGCGAGCTTTCGGGGCCTCTCCACCCATGCTGACGCAGAAGCCAGTCGTAGGTCGCCCGCAGTCCGCTGGCGAGCGTCGTATCGGGAATCCAGCGGAGTTCTCGACGGGCCTTCTCGATGTTCAACACTCGACGGCGGATGTTGTCGATATCACGTCGGTCGAGATGCTCGGCCCGCAGATCACGACCCGTGATGCGGATGATGGCTTCGGCGAGATAGTTGACCGTGGTCTCGCGGCCGGTGCCGACGTTGTAAACCTGACCCTCCGCTCGCGGGGAGACGGCGGCAAGCAGCGTGGCTTCGACGGCGTCGCCGATATACGTGTAGTCTCGCGTCTGTTCGCCGTCGCCGTGGATGACGGGTGCCTTCCCGGACATGGCCGCGTCGAAAAACTTCGCCACGACGCCGCAGTAAGGATTCTCCGGCCGCTGCATCGGCCCATAGACGTTGGAGTACCGCACCGAGGTTACCGGAACACCATAACTCTCGAAGAATGCCTTGCAATAGTTCTCGCCGCCGTACTTCGAGACCGCGTACGGGCTCAGCATGTTGGTAGCGTCGTCTTCGTTGATCGGGAGATAGCGTGGGTTTCCGTAGACCGACGCCGACGAGGTGTAGACGACACGGCGAACCGCGCTCTCGCGGGCAGCCATGAGCACGTTGAGCGTACCACCGATGTTGGTGGCGTAATCCTCCCTCGGGTTCTTCGTGGAGACAATGATGTTCCGCGCAGCCATGTGAAGCACATAGTCGGCATTGCCGACCAGTTCCCGAACAATGATCTCGTCGGTGACCGAGCCCTCCACCACTTTCAGTCGTGGACCCGCGGGAGGCAGGTTCTCGTGCAGCCCGGTGAAGAAGTCGTCGAGCACCGTTACATGCGCCCCGATGTCGACCAGGCGTGCGACGGTGCTCGAGCCTACAAAGCCGGCACCCCCCGTCACCAGAACGCGGCTGCCCGAGAGCGCGGCGACGTACGGCCGCTCGCCTGCGGACGAGGGCTCGGGGGACATGGTCGCGGCCATGGCGTCTCCTGGGCAGAGGCATGTGGGGATTGATGTTGAAGGTACCGGCCAAGCGGCAAGTCCTGCGCCGGGGGGCGCGTTGCTCACACCTGTTCGGAAATCCGCCCTGGCTTCGTAGATTCCCGCGGAGCGCCATCCGAAGTTGTGGTGTGTCTCCAACATACAAAGCAACACCCTCTGGGTTGTACTGCGGGGCGGAGCGCCGGCCTTGAATCGCGCTCCGCCTCCAACCTTGCACCCGTCTGTCCCACTCGATACTCTGTTGTCATCGCCCCACAAGCTCTACCGCCCCCGCGTCCGAGCGTCCCCCCGCTGGCGAGGGCGTAACTGCCTCAGGATGATCCAGTTAGCACCCGTCCCCACCCCCGGCTCCCGGGGCACGGGGGTTGCTCAACGTCGGAACCCATGAAGCCATCGCCCGAGCTGTCAGTCGTCATCCCGGCCTATAACGAGGAGGCCCGTCTCGGGCCCACCCTCCGGGACTACGTCGCCTATTGCCGGGCGCGCGGCCTCCAGGCCGAGCTCATCGTGGTGGACGACGGCAGCCTCGACGGCACCAGCCTCGTAGTGAACGAGTTCGCCGCCGACCACCCGGAGGTCCGCCTCATCCGCCTGGCCGAAAACCACGGCAAGGGCCACGCGGTGCGCTCCGGTGTCGTGAACGCCCACGGCCGCCTCGTCCTCTTCGCCGACGCCGACGGCGCCACCCCGTTGAGCGAGATCGAGCGGCTCGAGGCCGCGCTCGCGCAGGGCGCTCACGTGGCCATCGGCTCCCGCGCGCTCGAGGACGGCCGGGTGACCGTCAAGGCCAAGCTCTACCGCCGCATCATCGGTCGCATCTTCCACGGCATCGTTGAAACCCTCACCGTGCCAGGCGTGAAGGACACGCAGTGCGGCTTCAAACTGTTCCGCGGTCCCGTCGCGCACGACCTGTTCTCGCGCATGCGCGTCCGCGGCTTCAGCTTCGACGTCGAGGTGCTGATGATGGCCCAGCGGCGCGGCTATCGCATCGCGGAGGTGCCGGTCAATTGGACCCACCAGCCCGGCTCGAAGGTGAACCTGGTGACCGACTCCGCCCGGATGTTCCGCGACCTCTTCGTCATCCGTGGCCGCTACATGCGCGGCGCCTACAACGCACCCCACGTCGCGCCCTGGTCCGACCCGGCGCTCGAGCCCGCGACACCATCCAAGCTTTGACGGCTGCCGTCCGGCGGCCGGCCCGGCTTGCGCTGGTCTTCGGCATCGCCGGTCTGCTCGCCGTCGCGCTCGGCCTCGCGGCCGAGTGCCGCACCTACGCCCGGCCCGATACGGGCTTCCTGCTCGACGCGGCGGCGCGCATGCTCGCGGGCCAGCGCCTCTACGTGGATGTGGTCGAGATCAATCCGCCGCTCATCATCGCGCTCAACCTGCCGGCCGTCCTCGCCGCCCGCCTGCTCGGCGTGTCCGCCATCGTGGCCTACCGCGCCGAGGTGGTGGTCATGGTGCTCGCGCTGCTGCTCGCGGCGCGGCCGCTCCTCCGGCGGCTCCTGCCCGACCGGCCGGTGACGCGCGCCGGCCTGGGCGCGGCCGCCGCCTTTGCGCTGTTCCCGCTCACCGGGCAGGACTTCGGCGAGCGCGAGCACCTCGTGCTCGCCCTGCTGCTCCCGTACCTGCTCCTCGCCGCGCTCCGGGCTGAGCGCGCGCCGGTCGGCGCCCGCCAGGCCGCCGCGATCGGGCTCCTCGCCGGCATCGCCTTCGCGCTCAAGCCGCACTTCCTCGTGCTGTGGCTTGCGGTCGAGGCGTGGCTCGCCTTCGGCCGGCGGGTGCGGTCGTGGCCCCTCGCGCCCGAGACGCTCGCCACCGCGATCTTTCTAGCCGTCTACGCCGTCGCGGTCGTGCTGTTCGCCCCCGCCTACCTGCGGCTGATCTCCCTGCTGGCTGGGCCGTACTCGCGCTTTCTCTACGATCCGTTCCTGCACGTGCTGGTGACCGGGCCAGGCGTGCCGCTCGCGGCCTTCGCGCTGCTCGTCTGGGCGGTGCTCAGACGCTACGCGCGGCATCTGGCGCTGTGGGAGGTGGCGGCGCTCGCCACGGCGGCCTGTGTCGTCGCGGGCGCCGCACAGCAGAAGGGCCTCCGATATCACTTCTATCCCTCGTTCGCGCTGGCCACGATGCTGCTGGCCCTGGTCGCGCTCGACACCGGCCGGCCGGAGGCGCTCGCCCGGCGGCTCTACCGCGTTGCGGCCGCGCTGGCGCTCATGGGGACCGTGCTCATCGTCGGAGTGCAGAACGCAGCTCAGGCGCTCGGGCTGGCGCGCGACTCGGAACAATCTCAGCTCGAGCAGCTTATCGGCCTGGTGCGCTCGCGCGCCGCCGGCAAGCCGATCTTCGTCTTCTCCTATCACATCGGCTCCGCTTATCCCCTGATCAACTACAGCGGCGCCCGCTCGGCCTCCCGCTTTCCCCAGCTCTGGATCCTGGCGGCCGACTACCTCGACGCGCTCCACCGGCCCGAGCCACTGGCGTATCACGCCCCGGCCGCGATGAGCCCGAGTGAGCGCTACCTGAACCAGGCGGTGCGCGAGGACCTCGAGGCGGGGCGGCCCCGTCTGCTGATCGTGTATCGCGCCGCGCGCGATCGGCCGTGGAATGGCTACCGGCGCCTGGACTACGTGGCCTACTTCAGCCGCGACCCGCGTATCGCGCGGGTGTTCGCGCACTACGAGCGTGTCGCGCGCACCGGCGACTATGACGTGTTCGAGCGGGTGCCCGAAGGCGTGGCGCTCACCGGACCCCCCATGGTGGCTGAGACACCGACGCAGGATATTCTCCCGGTGAACCGCCGGAACGGTCTCTGACCGGACGCTCGCGCACCTGCGCCCTGGCGGCCCTCGCGGGCGTCCTGTCGGCGCTGCTCTGCTGGGCGTCGTATCGCCTGCCGCCGCCGACCACCTCGGATTTCGATCAGGTGTGGATCGCGGCCCGCGCCTTGGCGGCGGGCGCCGATCCATACACGGCAGTACCGGCGACGTGGTCCACCCACTATCCGTTCTACTACCCCCTGAATGCGGCCGTCGTCGGGCTGCCCTTCGCCGCGCTCCCGCTGGCCTGGGCCCGCGTGGTGTGGGCGGCCGTGAGCGGGACGCTGCTCGCGCTGGCGGCGATGCGCTGGCGCCGAGGCCTTCCGACCGCATTGCTGAGCGCGAGCTTTCTCAACGCCTTGGTGCAGGGACAGTGGTCGCCGCTGCTGACGGCGGCCGCGGTGCTGCCGGCGCTCAGCTGGGTGTGGACGACCAAGCCATCGGTGGGGACGGCGATGTTCGTCGGGTTTCCCAGCTGGCGCGCCGTGATCGGAGGCCTGCTGCTGACGGCCATCGCGCTGGCGGCATTCCCCGCATGGCCGGCCAGATGGCTCGAGGCGCTCCGCCTGACGATCCACGTGGCGCCGGTGGCGCGTCCGTTCGGGCTCGTGCTGCTGCTCGCCCTGCTTCGCTGGCGTGAGCCCGAGGCCCGGATGTTCGTGACGCTCGCTTGCGTGCCGCAGATGACCGGGCTGTACGAGACTCTGCCCTTGTTTCTGATTCCACGGAACCGCTGGCAGGGCTATGCCCTCGCGGTCCTGAGCTATGTGGCCGCCTTTCTCCAGATTCGGTTCGTGCCGCGGCCGCCCGGAATGACGCTCGAGGCCGCGTTCGCGCAACGCTGGCCGTTCGTGCTGGCGTTCCTCTGGCTCCCGGCGCTCGGGATGCTGCTCTGGCCCCGTCGCGAGGCGGACGTTGTCGCGGCCTGATCACGCCGATCGTGGCGGGCGGGACGTGGTGATGGCGGCCGCGCTCGGACTCGGCCTCGCCGTGCGGCTGCTGGATCTGGTACGCTGCCGCTCGCTCAACCTCGACGAGGCGCGGCTCGCGATCAACATCGCGTCGCGCTCGTTCGCTGGGCTGCTGGCGCCCCTCGACCTCGACCAGAGCGCGCCGCCGCTCTTTCTCTGGGCCGAGCACGCGATGGTGCGGCTCTTCGGCACCGGTGACTGCGTGCTGCGGTTCCTGCCCGGCGTGGCCGGGCTCGCGGCGATGCTCGCGGCGTGGCCGCTCGCGCGGCGGTACCTCGCGCCGGCGGAGGCGCGCCTGGCCGCGCTGGTGCTGGTGCTGAGCCCGTTCCTGATCAACTACGCGGCGTCGGTGAAGCAGTATTCCTTCGAGCTCGCCTTTGCCGTCGGATTCATTCTGCTCGCCGAGCCGTTGTTCCGGACGCCGGCGCGACACCGGGCGCTGCTGGTGCTGGCAGCCGGCCTGATCGGGCCATGGCTCTCGCTCAGCTCGGTGTTCGTGCTCGCGGCCGGGTGGCTCGCGTGGGCCGCGGAGGCTCGGCGTCGTGAACCCGGTCTTCGGCGGTTCGTGGCGGCGGCGGCGTTGCTCTGGGGTGTGTCGGCCGGCGCGGCGGTTGCGACGGTCTACCGCGCGGCCGGTGCGAACCCGTACATGCGGCGATTCTGGGAGCTGGCATTTCTCTCGCCGGCCCGGCCCGATCTCGTGGGACGAGCTTGGCGCACCGTCGAGGACATCGTCTGGGCCCTGGTTGCCGGCGACCCGCTGGTGGCTCGCGCGCCCTATCAGCCGTGGGTAGCGGTGGCCACCGCGCTCGCAGGCGCGTCGGTGATCGCCGGGGTCGTCCGCATCGGCCGGCGCCGCGACTACGCCGTGGCCTGGTGGCTCGCCGGTCCGTTCGCGCTCGCGCTGTTTGCCTCCGCGGCCGGCCGGTTCCCGATTGCTCCTCGGCTGGTGCTGTTCGCCCTGCCGGGCCTGGCCTTGCTCGGTGCAGCCGGCATAGGCGCCGCCGTGGACCGCCTGCCCGCGCCACGCCGGCCTCTGGTGTGGTTGGCTGCCACGGTGGTCGTCATTCTGCCGCTGGAGTTCGCGTCCATCGTGCGCTCGCTGGCGCTCGAAGGCGCGGGACAATTCGAGAGACTGGTGACCGCGTTCCGCGCGCGGAGCCGACCCGGCGAGCCGATCTATGTGTTCGCGCGAAGCCTCCCCGCGTGGACCTGGTACACCACCGACTGGACGGCGCCCGACACGGCCCGCCTCCACTATCTGAACGGGCTGGCGCGCGCGGGTGGCGCGGGCTTCGAGAACACGCCGAGTCGCGGCGCGGTCGGGGAGGAGGAGACTCGCATGCTGATCTGGCACGATGGTGGCCGTGACGAGCTGCTGGGCCTTCCCTCGGGCATGGAATGGCGCGAGGTGCAGGAGCACATCCGCCCGGCGCCCGATCGCGGCTGGGTGGACACCGAGGCGGCGAGGATCGAGCGGGCGGCGCGCCCGGGCGTGTGGGTGCTGGCGACCACCTACTATGCGCCGGAGACAGCGCTGTTCCAGCGGCTCGAGCGGGAGGCCGCTCGCCGCACCGACGCCGAGATCCGTCCCGGCGGCGCGCTGGTGCGGTACGAGTTTCACACGGCCGACGCCGCGGCGGGCCGATGAGCGCGGCGCCGAGTCGGACGCCCCCGGTTGCGCTCGCCCCGGAGCATCCGGTTGACACGGCCACCGCGCCGACCGGCTGGCTGAATCGGGGCCGCTGGTGGGCCATGCTGCTCTTCACGGCGGTGTATCTCCCGCTCACGCTCGAGCGGGCCGCGGTGAAGCCGATGTGGGAAGACGAGCTCTTCACCCTCGCGATCAGCCGGCAGCCGTGGCCCGAGATGTACCGCGCCCTCGTCACCGGCGCCGATCAGCATCCGCTCCCCTTCTATGTCCTGACCCACGCCGCGCTGGCGACCGGCCTCCGGACCGAAATCGCCATCCGCCTGCCGGAAATCGTCGCGGGATGGATCGCGGCCCTGGCCGTGTTCCTCTACCTGGCCCGCGTGCTCGACGTGATCTACGCGCTTCTGGGCGTCCTCTGCCTCATGACCACCGCGGTGTGGGGCTACGCCACCGAGGCGCGCGGCTACGAGCTGATGGTGGCCGGCTGCGCCGTCGCGTTCCTGGCTTGGCAGGCCGTCGGACGGCGGCGCGGCGCCGCGCTGGGACTGGCCGCCGCGCTCATGGCCGCGGTAGCGAGCCACTACTACGCCGTCCTGGTGGTGGCGCCGTTCGCCGTGGCGGAAGGGTGGCGCACGTGGACCCGGGGTGAGAGGCGCCCCATCGTGTGGCTCGCCTTCGCCGCCGCGCTCGTGCCGCTCGGCCTCAGTCTCTCCCTGGTGCGTGCAGGCAGGAGCTATGCGGATACGTTCTGGGGCAAGCCCTCGTTCCAGGGCGTGGGTGACAGCTACCTCTTCCTGCTCAGCTCCGCGGCCCTCGCGCTCGCGCCGGTCGTGGCGCTCGGCGCCTGGTCGGCCATCGGCGCCAAGGCGGAGCCGGTGCGCCGCGTCCCCATCAGGCGCGACGAGCTGGTGGCGCTGCTCGGGCTGGTGGCCTTGCCGCTGCTGGGCGTGCTGGTCGGCAAGCTCGCCACCGGCGCCTTCGCCGCGCGCTACATGCTGCCCGCGGCGGTCGGGCTCGCGATCCTGGCCGCCATCGCGCTGTACGGGCTGTTCCAGGGCCGCGCCGCGCCGGCGCTCTCGGCGGCGTTCATGCTGGCGGCGTGCCTGCTCTACGTGGGCATGATGTGGGTGAGCCTCGACCACCAGTCGGCTCAGCGTCAGGCTGCTCTGGGCAGGTGGATCGCGACCGCCGGGCACGAGGAGCTCCCGATCGTCGTCGCTCAGCCCAACGCGTTCCTCAGCCTGGCGCAGTACGCCCCCGCACCTGTGGCTGGCCGCCTCGTCTTCCTCGGCGACACCACCGAGGCCCAGCGCTACCTGCGCCAGGATACCGCCGAGCGCGGCTTCACCGACCTCGCCCCGTGGTTCCCGCGGACGGTGCTGTCCTACGCCGCGCTTCGGCGCCGGAACCGCGAGGCGCTGCTGTTCGCCGACTGGACCGATTTCGGGATCAGGAACTGGGTGGTCTCGCGGCTGCTCGACGATGGCGCCCGCTTCGAGCTGATCGGACGGAACCGGGACGCCCAGCTCTTCCACGTGTGGCTGCCTGACTCCGCGCGCGCGGGAGCAGTGACCAACCCGGCGATGTGAACGGTGGAGCAAGACCGAGTCACCCTGGGAATCACCCAAAGCGAGCCGGAGTCACTGGCCACCACCCACCCGGCTCCGCCACGTTGGGCCGGCTCAGCACCAGCACGAGCGCCGGCAGATGGATCATCCCGAGCAGCAGCCACCACTGATACGCCGCCCCCACTGGCCACGGCCCCTGCGGCCCGAGGAAGAAGAGCAGGTGGGCCACCATCGTGAGCACGGCAAAGGCGCGGGCCTGACGCTTGTCCTCGCACACGAGCGCCACCGGCAGCACCTCGTACAGCGCCGTCGTGCACGGCACCAGCGCGAGGAGCGCCAGCATGCGGGCCTCCGGCCGGCGCCAGCGCAGCGCGGCGAGCAGCAGCAGGAACCCGCCCGGCCGGAACAGATCCGGCTTGTGCGGCGTGCGTGCTACCGACGCGAGCCACTCGGGCACCCAGCCCGGCATCACCGCGAAGCACACCGCTACGAACAGGAGCCCGCCGATCACCGCGATCCGGTTGGGCCATCCCCCCCACAGCGCGAAGCCGAGCGTCGGCTTCACCGCGAGCAGCCACGAGAGTGCGGGCGTGAGCGCGGCGGCGATGAGCAGCGGCGCCCACTGCACGTCGATCCAGCTCCACAGCATGGCCCCGCTCAGCAGGAACCAGAGCGTCCACCGCCCGCGCCGCGTGATGGTCCACGTGAATGCGGCGGTGCCGATGGCCGCCATGAGCGGCCGCGCCCAGTCGAGCGGAATCAGCGTGAACGGCGCGCTGAGCAGAATGGCCGGCAGCGGATACAGGAGCCAGTTGGGCCACGGCGGCACCGTGATCTCGGCGTACGGGCTCCGCCCCTCCACCAGCGCGCGCGCGCCGGCCCACGTCGGGTCCCAGTCGCTGATGACGTTCCGGTTGGCCTGCTGATGGTAGAGCAGGATCACGAACACCGCCGCCACCACCGCCACGCCGATGGACACCAGCGCCCGCCACCGCGCGTCGGGTAACGTCGCCGCTTCGGCTCTGCGAGCGCCGCCCACCCTCGCCTCCACCACGTCACTCACGGCCTGACCGACCCGACCGCGCGACCGGCCACCCGCCCGCCCGCCTGCCTGCTCGCCCGCCTCACGGCTTCGCCGTGCCTTCGCCCGCGGGGCGCCTCAAAATCACCGCCGTCGAGTCCCGATACCACTCGCTCCACCCGTGATCCCGCCTGAGCTCGTCGGCCAGCCGGCTCTCCGGCGGGATCAGGGCGAAGTCGATCTTCCAGCGGTGCATGACGTCGCGCCAGCCCGGCTCGAGATTCCAGACCTGGATCCACTCGTTGAACAGCTTCTCGCCGTAGTGGTCGGTCCCTCCGTCGATGAACACGCGCTGCTCCGGCCAGTCCAGCAGCAGGTACCCGCCCCAGATGAAGTTGTTGTACATCCGGCCCTGCATCCCGGCGGCGCGCGCCTTCGCCACCGCGCGCACGGGAAACGCGTGCTCGTCAAACCGGTTCGGGACCACCGTGGCCCCGGCGACCGAGCCTCCGGCCGCGGCGATGCCCATCAGGATCAGCGCGATCACCACGGCCCCTACACCGGCATACCGGCCCTCGGCCTCGCGCTGGAACACCGCCTTCGCGCTCGTGAGCAGCGGCATGGCGCGCCACTCCGCGTCGAGGTGCAGCGCGAGCAGAGGCAGCGCCGTGATCGCGAACAGCTCGATGTTGCGCTGGCTGATGAGCGCAAAGGCGATCGTGGCGAGCAGCACCAGCAGCGAGGTCACCGGCGGGCGGCGCCGGCTCCAGGCCAGCGCGCCGATCACGAGCAGCAGCACCACGAGAAACATTTTGCCGTTCGTGGTATGGAAGTCGGGCGAGAGGAATTCCTGGGTCTGCGCGAGGATCGCGCTGTTGCCGAAGAAGCCGAACACGTGTCCCAGCAGCCGCACGCCGTTGGGATTGAGCAGGCTCGCGAGCAGGGCCAGCAACAGTCCCCAGGCATGGTGCGTCGCCCGGGAGAACCAGGCGGTCCGCTCCGCGTCGCGCGCCAGCAATCCCTCGGCGGTTTCCCCCGCGATGTAGATACCGATCAGGATGCAGCCGAACGAGAACCCGCCGTGCAGGTTGGCCCACACGAAGAACAGCGCGGGGTAGGCGATCAGAGCCCGTCGCGTCCGATGCTGGAGCAGCTCGAGCAGCACCACCACGAACAGCATGGTGAAGAGGTGCGGCCGCGCGAGCCAGTGTGCCGCGCTCAGCACCGCCGCCGACATGCTCACCAGGTAGGCGAGCAGCGGATCGCCGCCTCGGCGGATGAGGAACCGCGCCACCAGCGTGTAGGTGAGCGCGAGCACCAATCCGGCGAGCACCGCCACGCCGGCGAGTCCGGCCAGCCGATACGCCGTGGCGTAGATCAGCTCGCTGCCGTACTCGAACGCCACGAACGGCTGTCCGGCCTTGGTGAACGAGAAGACGTCCTGCCGGAGCAGCCCGTGCCGCTCGAGCATGAGCTCGCCCAGCCGGAGATGGCGGGCCAGGTCGCCGTCGCTGTTGAGCAGCCGCGACCCGAACCCGACCGGCACGACCACGGCCCAGATCACGAAGATGATGTCGTACAGCGACGGGCGAATGCCCGGACGTTGTTCGCTCACAGCCGCGGCCCGAACGCCCCGACCCGGCGGCGGTAATCGGCGTACTGGGGAAAGGCGCGGCCCAGCACGTCCTCCTCGAACCGCACCCGCACCAGCAGCAGCGCGAACCACGCAAACATGAGCAGCGCGAGCGGCGCCGTCAGATGGCGCAGCAGAATGCCGAGGTTGACCAGGAGGTACACCGTGTAGATCGGATGGCGGGCCCAGCGGTACGGGCCCGCGGTCACGAGGTCACGGGCTTCCGGCTCCACGCTGAAGTTTCGCCGGAGATACCAGAGCGGCCACAGGCTCAGCACCGCTCCGCCGAGCCACAGCACCGCGCCCATGAGGCGGAGGTCCGGGATCGGCGTCGGTCGCACCCAGTCGTGGTGATATCGCGCGGCGTACCACAGGAACAGCATCGGCCCGAACGTATTCGCATAGGCGACCGTGCGAGGCCACCAGCCCGGCACGCCGAGGCGGGGGCGCGGGCGAAGGAGGAAGCTGGCCGCGACCACCAGTTCCTGCAGGATTCCCGGCAGGATGAGAATCCCGAATTCCGGCGCCTGGGTATACAGGTTGACGCCGATGGCCGTAAACGCGGCCACGCCCACCCAGTCGCTCCAGTGCCGGGAGCTGCGCAAGGCCATGCGTTGCAAATCCGTGGGGAAGAAAAAATCGGAAAGTCTTCGGGTGCACCAGAGCCAGCAATTCCAATACCCCTGACCGCCTGCCCGCCCGCCCGTTCTTGACTCGCCCGGTCCCGCTTTCTAACTTTTCGCGCTCGGTTTCAACGAAATAGCTTGAAAAATCGCTTCGACTAGCTCGGCCCGCGGCTTCAGCCCGGCCGATTGCTGTATTGCGGTGAGCTTCTGGTCATGCAATTTGCTGCACCGCACAATATGCTGACGTTGGCCCTCCTGAAGGAACCCCTCCGCAGGTCCGGCCGTGCGCGTGTGGAACAGGTGCAACGAGGCTGGGCTCATCGCCTCAGCAACCCCTTGTCCGGGGCGGGTAGGACGTCTCCGGGGCTCAGATCACAAGTGAAAGTGAGACGTAGCGTTGCGCGAGTGGGCGAACCATGGCGATAGCGGGCATGTGTATTGCACCCGAGGCCGGGCCCAAACCTCAAGCAGCTGTGTCTCCAGTACCTGGGTGGGCCGAAGGGCCCATCCGACCTTCGGCGGGTCGTGGAGGACCCGTTGATCGGCCCATGTCCCCAGTGGGCCCAAACCCGGACTGGCCTCGAGCCAGGGAGGAAGTATGAAGGCGCTGTGGCAAGCTTTTTCTAGTGACGAGTCCGGCCAGGGCCTCGTGGAATACGCCCTGATCATCGCGCTTGTGGCCGTCGGGCTGATCGCGATCCTGCTCGTGCTCCGCAACAGCATCGGCAACGTGTTCAATAACGCGGCGACGCAGCTGAACAACGCGCCGGCCAACCCCTATCCGTGATTTCGGGGAAGGTTCCGCAGGAGAAGCTGTGACAGCGCCAGACCGCGATCGGGGGCAACCTCGGTCGCGGTCGACGTTGCTGAAGGTGGTCGGATGACCAGCCGTCTTCCGCTCGAGCTCATGACGGTGGCCTTCTTCGCTTTGATGGCGGCGGCGGCCTGGTTCGATGTACGTACGAGACGTATTCCCAACATGTTGACGCTGACCGGGATGGCGGTGGCCGTCGCGCTCAGGCTCGTCGCAGGGCCGGGAGCGGGTATCGACGGCGTGACTGGCGCCATCCTGGCATTTGTGCTTTGCCTGCCGTTCTTCATTTTGGGCGTCCTGGGCGGCGGCGATGCAAAGCTGCTCATGGCGGTTGGCGCGTTCATGGGGCCCCGTGATTTGCTGGTGGCAATGCTGCTCATTGCATCGCTGGGCGGGATCCTTGGCGCGATTGATGCCATGCGGAAGGGCATCCTGTTGCCCGTCCTGCAAAACTGTGGTGACATCCTGAAGCATTGGGCCACGCTCGGACGCCGGGGCGCCAACCGCTCCCTGGCTTCGGGCGGCGCCCTCGCGATCCCCTACGGCGTAGCCATCGCCTCGGGATCGCTCCTCTGGTGGGTGCTGCGTGTGAGGGGTCTATGACGGTTGGGGTCCGCCGGCCTTCGCGCCGGCTCGATCGAAGGGGGCAGGCGCTGGTGGAGCTGGCCCTCGTGCTGCCCGTGATCCTGCTGATCCTGGTCGGCATGCTCGAGTTCGCCCGAGGCTGGAACCTGCACCAGACGATGACCGACGCGGTCCGTGAAGGAGCCCGGCGTGCGGTGCTGGCCGATGGCTGGCCGGTGGACTCGGTGTACGCGCCGATGTGGAGGTACCTGGAGCAGGCGGGCTACGACCCGTCGTACGCGTCCATGGGCGTGTGCAATACGCCGACGACGACCTGCGGATCCACCTCGCGGCCGGCGGCGGAGAGCCAGTTCAAGTCCAGTGGCAAATTTGTGACTGTGGTCTTGAGCTTTCCGTACAAGATCTTCGTGCTGGGCAACCAGTCGATTACCATGAAATCCTCGCTCACTGTCCGAAACGAGTAGCCTGCGATGCGACGAACCCGACCCTGGCTCATGCTGGCGGTCGCCCTTGCCTCGGGCGGCCTCGCGGCGCTGCTCGCGATGCGCTACCTCAAGCAGCAGGCGGTACCGGTCATCGCGCCCCCGAAGACGGGTGACATCATCATCGCCGCCCGCCCGCTGCCGCTCGGCACCGTGCTGGCCGACGGCGACGTGAAGACCATCGAGTGGACCGGGAGCGCCATGCCCGTCGGCTTCGCCGCCACCAAGGCCGAGGTCGTTGGCCGCGGCGTGATGAGCCCGCTGCAGGAGAACGAGCCGATCCTCGACGGCAAGCTCGCGCCGCGCGGCGCCGGTGGCGGCCTGCCCATCATCATCGACACGGGAAAGCGCGCCCTCACCATGCGGGTGAACGACGTGTCCGGCGTTGCCGGCTTCGTCACGCCCAACACCCGCGTGGACGTGCTGCTCACGATGAACGACAAGGTCGGCAACGAGCCCTCGACCCGGATTGTCATGCAGGACGTGCGTGCCCTGGCCGCCGGCCAGCAGATCCAGCCCGACAAGGACGGCAAGCCGCAATCGGTGGGCGTCGTGACCTTCCTGGTGTCCCCCGAGCAGGCGGAGACCCTGACGCTCGCCTCTCAGCAGGGCAGCATTCAGCTCGCGCTCCGGAACATGCTGGACACCGCGCGGGTGAAGACGATGGGCACCCGGGCCAGCGCGCTGCTGGGCCCGATCGGGAAGCCGGCGGCACCGCGGCGCACCGTAGCCCGAGGCCCCGCGCCCGCCGCCCCCGCGCCTGAGCCCACCTCGACGGTCATCGAGGTCTATCGTGGCGGCGCCCGCACGTTGCAGCGCTTCTGACCCCCTGACCCCCTTCGGACCTAAGGAATCCCGTGTCGCGACTTCGGCTCGTAGCCCTCGGTCTCGCCCTTGCCGCGCTCCTTCCCGGCGCGGCGCATGCGCAGCGGGTGGTCAGCAAGGCGGAGCGGGTCATCACCGTCTCCAAGGGCGCCTCGGCGCTCCTGGTCAACCCGGTGGCCATCTCGCGCTTCTCGGTCGGCGATCCCGGCGTCGCCGAGGCGGTCGTCCTGTCACCGACCGAAGTGCTCATCAACGGCAAAGCCCTCGGCACGACGACCCTCCTGATCTGGGACAATACCGGCGAGGTCAAGGTCAATTCGGTCGAGGTGACCGCCGACGCGCAGGGTCTGCAGCGCTTCCTCAAGCAGCTCATGCCGGATGAGGACATCCAGGTGAGCGCCAGCGGGAACACGGTGACGCTCTCGGGGAATGCGAAAGACCCCAACAGCGTCGACCGGGCGATCGACATCGCGCACGGGACCGGGGCGACAGTCATCGACAATCTGGTGGCGCCCCCGGCGGTTCAGGTGCTGCTCAAGGTGCGGTTCGCCGAGATCAACCGGACCGCGCTCATGGCGTGGGCGGCCCAGTTCCACACGGTGAATCCGCAGGACCTGAACGGGAACACCGCGGACTACACCGGCGACGTCGCCGCGTCCAGCGGGACCAACAACATCCATTTCCTGATGAACAACTTCGGCGCCAACGTGGATGCGTTATTCCGCTTCGCAGCCGCGAAGGGCGATCTCCGCACGTTGGCCGAGCCGAACCTGATGACCCTGCCCGCCAAGGAGGCCACCTTTCTGGCCGGTGGCGAGTTTCCCTACCCGTCCGTTCAGGGCGGTGGGAGCAACGCGGTGACCATCGCGTTCAAGGAGTTCGGCATTCGGCTCAAGTTCACGCCGAACATTCAGCGGAACGGGGCCATTCGTCTCAAGGTGGCCCCCGAAGTGTCCACCCTGGACTTCGCCAACGCCATCCAGATCAATGGGTTCGTCCTCCCGGCGCTGCGAACCCGCCGGGCCGACACCGACGTCGAGCTGCGCCAGGGACAGTACCTGATGATCGCCGGATTGCTGGACAACGAGACCACGCGCAACCTTACCAAAATTCCGCTTTTGGGCGACATTCCCGTGCTCGGAGAGCTGTTCAAGTCCCACGACATCCGGGACCGTCGAACGGAGCTGCTCGTTGTGGTCACACCGGAGCTGGTACAGGCATCCGACTCGGCGCCGGCCATGCCGACCAACGAGCCTGGTCCGCCGCCCAACCCGGGACCGTGGAAGCGTCAAGGATTCCTAAAAAGCCCGCCGGCCTCGAACAACTCGAGTCCGCTGCAGGGCCAGTCACCACAGCCGCAAAAGTAGGGCGGCGGAGGGTAGTCCCATGGGCACCGTTCGGCGTCGTCTCGGCAATGAGCGCGGGAGCGTGGTCGCGATCATGGCGGTCACCTTGATGGTCATGCTCGCGCTCGCGGCACTGGCCATCGATCTGGCCTCGCTCAGAGACGCAAAGGCGGAGTCCCAGCGGGTTGCCGATGCCATCGCGTTGGCGGGCGCCAGCGCGTTCCGTGATCTGCCGGTGGCCGATTCGTTGGCGGGCGTCGAGGCCAGGAACCGTGCCCTTCTCCTCGCACGAAACGAGCAGGTGCGGAACGACACCGTCGATGTGCAAAACCCCAGTTGGCAGCGTACCACGTACTCGCCTGGGAAGTTCGTGTACGTCACGCAGACGACCGATCTGACCATGAACGTCATTCCGGACAGTCAGATCGTCCGCGTGTGGGTCCGGCGCGCCGGGATTCGTACCTTCTTCGGCAAGCTGCTCGCCCGGCCGTTCGGCCACGTGCAGAGCATGGCCACCGCGTGGGCCCACAACGCGGGGCCGACCGTGAACTGCATGAAGCCGTTCCTCATCCCGGACATGTGGCACGAGGCAAACAAGTCGACCCAGGACAAGAACAACAACGACTACATGGAGCCCGACGCTACGGCCAATGGCAACGGCAACGGTCAGAATGGCGGCGAGCAGTGGTTTTATCAGCCCTCGAGCGGCGACTACTACGCCAAGTATGACCCGAGCGTGACGAGTCCGCCCCGGCCACAGACGGGATACGGCAGCGGCAGGCTCGGCATGCCGGGCGACGTTGGACTGCCGATCCTGATCAAGCCCCAGACCGGCAATAACCAGCGGCAGGGCAACTCGTACTTCACGCTGGACGGCCCCGGGCAGAACCTGCGGGACGACATCGAGAACCAGTGCATCAACGCGTCGGTGGGCAGCACGCCCAACTTTTCGCAGGGCAGCGCCACGGGCCAGGCCAAGCAGGGCATCAATTACCTGATCAACGAAGACCCGAACGCGACGTGGAACCAGACCACCAAGCAGGTTGAGGGCAGCTCGTACGCCGACTGGACCCAGAGCCCGAGGGTGGTCGTCGTCGGACTCATGGATCCCATTTACATCCAGGGCAGCAGCACGAACGTGAAGCCGGACCAGGGGGCGGTGTTCAACAATTTCGCGCGGATCTTCCTCCAGACCGCGCCGGGAAACACCGACAATATCAAGGCCATCTTCCTCGGCTTCGCTCCCGGCGGGACCGGCGGAACTGTGGCCGGCACCCTGGTCAAGACGCTTCAGCTCATTCAGTGACCTGATGATGAGATACCGATGACCGAGCGGACCATCCGCACCGCGCTGATCTCTGCCGATCGTTCGTTC
>JBQCGH010000018.1:0-19799 GCA_051955835.1 Gemmatimonadales bacterium | reverse complement strand
TCACCCCACCATGGCTGCGGCCAGCGCGTCGCGCATGGCGCCGGCGGTTTGCCACCGATCCGCCGGTGCCTTCGCCATCGCGCGTCCAATGCCCGCGGACAGCTCGGCCGGGATGTCGGGCCGCAGAGCGCGCAGGTCGGGGGCGGGTTGGGTGAGGTGCATCTGCAGCACGACCGCCTCGTTTCGGTGCTCGAACGGGGGTCGCCCGGCCAGCGCCTCGAACAGCACGCAGGCCAGCGAGTAGAGATCGCTCCGAAGGTCGATCTCCTGCAGGGCGGTGATCTGCTCGGGACTCATGTACGTCGAGGTCCCCACCGCAATGCCCGAGCGTGTCAGCCGGTCGCTTCCCGACGCCCACACCGCCCGCGCAATGCCGAAGTCGAGCAGGACGGCGCCGTTGGGGGAGATCACCACGTTTTCCGGCTTCACGTCCCGATGGATGATGCCCTGCCCGTGGGCGTGCTCCAGCGCATCGAGCAGGTCGTCGGCAATGCGGAGCACGTCCTGGACGGAGAGCCGGCCGCGCTGCGACATGACTTCGCGGAGGGTCGACCCTTCGACGAACGTCATGACGTAATAGACCAGCCAGTCCCGTTCTCCCGAGTCGAGCAGGTGAGCGATGTGAGGGTGGTTGAGCTGGGAGGCAAGCTTGATCTCGCGGAGGAACCGGTCGGCGGCCACGCTGACCAGGAGCTCAGGATGAAGGATCTTGAGCGCGACCGCCTGGCCGTCGGGCCCGCGAGCCAGGAAGATGCGGGCATTGCCGCCCTTCCCGATCTCACGCTCTACCTCGTACCGACCCGCAAATGCCTCGCGGACCAGCGTCAGCATATCGCGCCGAATGCCCCGGTCCTTGTGGTAGACTCTTCAATGGTTACAGCAACAACGCAATCGCGCAAGCCATTGGCAGGGACGGAGAAGCCGGTGAGGGCCGAGCGTCCGGAAGCCGACGGAGAGGCTGGGCTCCGCCGCGTTTGGCAGCTAGAGGAGAATGTCGGTCCTGACCCTCCGCCGGATCGCCCACCAGAGTGAGCCCCAGACGTTCGACCGCCGGAGCGTCACACTGGCCTCTCCGGTCATGCCGGGGTCCCACCGTCCGGTGGCCCGGAGACCTACTCGGGCCTCGACCACGCCCGAGGTGGCCGCCTGTCCGACCGTTCCGACCCGGCCCGCCAAGGTCGAGCCATCGGCGTGGAAAATGAGCCGCGTGGGCTGGCCCGGACGGACCTGGCTGGCGCCCGCGCCCACGAGCGCGATTCGGACTTCGAGCGAGTCGGGCTGGCCCAGCTCCAGCAGGTGCTCCCCCAGGCCCACCCAACGGCCGGTGAGCTGCTCGGGCCGGGAGGTGACCACGATGCCCGGGACCAGCGCCCGCACGGTCATGGCCCGCTGCTGAGCGGTCATCCCGTCGAGCCGGGCCACTTCGGTCGCCCGCTCGGCGTCGAGTCTGGCGATCTCTCCGGCGCGCCCCGAAGCCCGCGCCTGGGTTTCGCGAGCAGCCAAGGAGTCCACTCGGCGCCCCGTCGCAAGGGCGTCGCGCTCGAGGTTGAGATCACGCACCTGAAGCAACGGCATCCCCGCGTCGACCCGTGTTCCCTCCCGCACATACACGCCCGAGACCAAACCGCTGTCGGGGGACGTGAGGGGCACCGAGAGCGCCGGCGCCACCAGGAACTCGCCCGTGACGGTGATGGGCCGCGGAATGAGCGCCCCGGCCAGCAGGACCAGCGCACCCGCGAGCATCAGCCGGTCGCGGAGCCGCCGCACGGCCACCCGCGCGCGGAGCTCCCGCCAGGAGGCGGCAACCGTCTGAGCGGCACTCCGGATCGCGCTCCGGGATATGAGCCACACCATCACCACGAACAGTACCCCGCCCGCCAGGCCGAGGGCCCGGTCCAGCCACCCGTACACCGTCCCGGCGGCGATCAGCAGGATGGACGTGATGTACCAGGCCGCGAGCAGGCTGTAGATGAGGAAGATGCGCCGCTCACGGTCGTCGGCCGGGGGCTCCGGTGCGTCCAGCCGGAGCACGCGGTGCTTGACAACCCAGTTCAGATAGCCGAAGGCGCGCTGCCGAAGGTTCGGCACCTCCAGCCAGTCACTCAGCGCGAAGTAGCCATCCAGCGGAATCAACGGGTTGGCGTTCATGAGGATGGTCGTGACGCCGCCGATCAGCACCGCGTCGAGGGCGATTTCCGACACCAGCGTGCCGGGTGCCGCCGCCCACCACACGATCGCGGCGAAGCTGGCGAGCACGAGCTGGATCCACGATCCGGCAGCCGTCACCCAGAGCCGCGCCTTGAGCTCGGGAAAGGTCCACGCGTCGTTCACGTTGCAGAAGAACGCCGGCTCGAAGTACAGCAGCATGGCGCCGATCTCGTGCACCTGGCCGCCATAGTGCTTGCAGGTGAATCCGTGGCCCAGCTCGTGGAACACGATGATGACGGTGCCGGTCACCCAGAGCGTGGCGAACTGCATGGCCGAGTACCGGAAATGGTACATGTCGCCGACGGCCCTCGAGAGCTCCGAATGCTTGACCACGGCGATGAGAACGTACACGGCAAACAGCACCAGCGACGCGACGATGAACTCGCGCGTGAACATCCACCGGAGGTAGGGAATGGTGCGGTCCATGAACGCGTCAGGGTCGCCCATGGACCAGCGGATGCGGAAGATGTCGGTCTGGCCGCCGCCACTGCGGAGCCGCTGGCGCCGCTGGGCCCGGAGCCGTTCCATCATGAGCACCGAGCGCTCGCCCAGGGTGCGCTCGAGGAGGCCCATGCTCTTGAGCTTGGCCGCAAACTTCTCGACGGTGGCCGCGGAGACCCCGAGTCCCTCACGGGCGAGGTCGGCGGCGACCTCCGCCGCGCTGCGAACCCCGTCGAACTGCTGCAGCACATGGACTTCGACAGGCCGGAAGCGGAAATACTTGCGCGACTTGGGGTCCTTGACGATGAAGCTCTGCTCGCCCCGGTAGGTCTGTTCGACCACCGCGATGTCGGCCCGCAGCCGGGGCGCTGCGCTCATGGGGCCGCCCGGACGACTTTCTCGCCGGCCGCAATGCCGCTGACCACCTCGACTCGGTCACCGTCGAGATCCGCGCCGAGCGTGACCGCCCGAAGGGTGGCACGGTTGTCCTCCCACACCAGCGCATAGCCATCCTTCGCCACGGCCGCGCGCGGGATGGCGACGACCCGCCGCCGCTCGGCGCCGAGCTGCACGGTGACGCTGCTGCCCGGAGTGAGCGCGGATCCGGGCGCGAGCTGGACCACGACCTCCCGCGTGCCGCTGGCGGCGTCGATGACGGGGGACGCGCGCACCACGCGTGCCTCCGCGCTGGCGCCGTGCGCCGTGAGCACCCGTGCCTCTGCGCCGACCTTGAGACCGGCGCCCGACGTCTCGGGCACCCGCACCGCCGCGAGCACCGGCGCCAGGGCCGTCACGCGGAACAGGGAGTCGCCCGCGTTGACGAGGCGCTGCACCCGGGCCATCCTCGCGGTCACCACGCCGTCGAACGGCGCGACGATCCGCGTGAGATCGTAGTCCCGCTGCGCCTTGCGCAGGGTGAGGTCGGCGGCCCGATGCTCGAACTCGACCTGCTCGGAATCCGCTCGGGTGACCACGCCGGCAGCGGAGAGCGCGCGCTGGCGCTCGACTCGCTGGGTCGCGTTGTCGGCTTGTTCCTTGGCCTGCGCGAGCGCGATCTCCTGGTCGGTGCTCTCGAGCCGGGCGAGCAGCTGGCCGGCCGAGACGCGCGTGCCGATGTCGGCCACGACCGCCTCGACCACACCCGAGGAACGCGCCACCACCGCAGCGTCGTGCTCGACGTAAAGCTGGGACGGCAGCGAGAGCGGACGATCCACCGTGGTGCTCTCCGCGGTCTCCACCGCGCCGCCCGACGGAATGGGCACCGTGGCCGCCGCCGCGGTCTCGATGGGACGGGCATGAGCGGAGGCGTCATCGCCGCCGCCGGCGCACGCTCCCAGCAGCAGGGTGAGCAGCAGTGCGGAACGGGTCACGACCACATCCTCCACCAGAAGAGACGCGCCCAGCGGACCGGTCCTCGGAGCAGCCGGGTGGCTGCGGAGGCGGGATCGGTGAGCACACGGGCATACGCCGACATGCTCGGCCGGAGCGCGCCCTCCGGGTTGGCCACCAGTGCGCGGACCGGGTACATCACCTCGGATCCGGTATCTGCCGGCATTGGTGCAACGGAAATGACCCGCCCGCTGAAGGTCCGCTGCGGCACGGCGTCTACCCGGAGCCGGACCTCCTGGCCGGGGTGCACCCGGCCGATGTCGCGCTGGGCGACGCCGAAGTCGAGCTCGAGCGAGTCGGTCCTGCCGACTGCGAGCAGCTCGTCGCCCTCCTCGAGCGAGGTGCCGACGCGATCGCCCACGCGGGGCGTGAGCACCACGCCGGGCACCGGCGCACGGAGCACCGTGAGCTCCAGCTCTTCGTCCAGCAGGGCGACCTCACGGCGGAGCGCGTCACCGCGGACCCGCTGGAGTCGCTCCTCTGACGCGTCCCCTCGGCTCGCGGCCAGCGAGGCCAGGCGATCGGCCGATACGGCCTCCGCCGCCGTGGCCTCACGGTCGGCGCGGAGCGCCGTGGCGCGGAGATAGGCGACCGGAGTGCCGCGCGCGACGACCGTGCCTTCCGACACCGGGATCCGCTCGACCACGCCGGCCACGAACGCACGGACCGGCGCGTATCCGGCGGCCCGGAAGGAGGCGGCTTCGCCCGGCACCCGGAGCGGCCAGCGGATGAGTACCAGCGCCGCGAGCACCACCACGGCCACGGCCGTGTAGATGCGGAGACGCGCCAGTGGGATGGCACGCAAGGCCTCGCGCTTGGCCGCGAGCGCGCCGAGCGCGTCGACCATCGGGACCTGGTGGTAGAGCTGCGCGTTGCGCAGCGCGACCGCGGTCTGGTTCGCCAGAATGGCGGCCACCTCGCGCTGTGTCGGCGTCACGAAGTCGGCCGTCGCCGACTCGAACACCAGCACGCCCAGCACGCCCTCTTCGTCCTTGAGCGGCAGATAGAGTCCGCTCACGACACCGTCACTCTCCAGGTCCGGACCGAAAATGGTGACGAACATCCGTTCGGCATCGGAGCCTGGGGCGATCCGCTCCCCGAGATAGAGCGGCTCGCCATGACCGGCCGCCCACTCGGTCCGGGCGACAAGATCCTGGAGCTTGGGATCCTTGGGATCGACCGTTTCCTCCCCAGCGACCGCGCGGATGTCACAGCGCCCCTTCTCATACAGGGCTACCGCCGCCCGATCGAACGACATCGCGCGAGACGCCAGATTCACTACCGACTGGAGCACCCGATCGAGATCGAGCGTCGCGGTGATCTCGCGGCTGATGTCCAGCAGCACCGCGAGGTGGTCGGCGCGCTTGCCGGCGGCGTGAAGCTGGGCGTTCCTGAGCGCCACCGCGGCGGCGGCGGCGAGGCCCTCGAGCAGGTCGCGGTCGCGCTCGTCGAAGACGCCGGCGCCGACCGTCTTGTTGGTCACCTGGATGGCGCCGACCGTCACACCGGCCGCCACCATCGGGGTGGCCATCACGTTGGCTTCGTCCTCGCGCTCGGGTCCCGGCTGGAAACGGACGTCGTGCGAACGGGTCACGATGGTGGTCTGCTGGCTCTGAGCGACATCGCCGACGAGCCCGGTCCCGAGCGGCAGCTCGGCGCCGATCACTGGAGCACCGCGGCCGACCGCGAGGCGGCAGCGGAGCACCTCCCCCTCGGCGATCCAGATCGAGCCGCCCTCCGCTCCCAGCGCGGCGAGGACCCGGTCGAACACCTTGGGCAGGAGCTCGTCGAAGTCGAGCGACGCGCTCAACTCGAGCGTGACGCTCTGGAGCAGACGCAGCCGCTCGACTTCCTCGCGGAGCTCGTCGGTCGACGTTGTGGGCGCGCTCATGTCGGGTGAGAAAGGTGGGTCATGAAAACAGGCTCCGGCCCCCGCGAACGGGAAGCCGGAGCCTGGTGCGGCGCCGGGTCGGCGCCGCGAGCATCGCGCAGGTGCTTAGACGTACTTCATCGGCGCGATCTTCTCTTCCAGCTCTTCGACGCCAAGCTCGACGTCCTTGGCCGGAACCGGCTTCTTCGGCTGCTGTTCGGGAGTCTTGCTCCGGGACTGCTCGTCGTGCTTGCTCATGATAGCGCTCGTTTCAGAGTTGGTCGAGGGTGGACCGTGACCTAGTGATTGCCGCCGGGGAAGGTCTTGGACGGGGCGATACGCGCCTCGAGCTCTTCCACCGACAACTCCACCGACTCGGCGTCCTTACCAGTCGCGCTGCGAATCGTGGCCTTCTGCTCGGGGGTCAGATCGATGCGGAAAGTGTCCTTGGCGTTCGACATCGTGAGCTCCTGGTTTAAGTCGACGGTGGGTGGTGGCCGACTGACGGGGAGCAACCTACAGGCCCTCCGTGAAAACAGCGTGATTCGCCACTTGCCCTTCCGGGAATCGCCGGTACGTTAGCTCTGTCAGCCCCCTGGGATCTTCGTGTCAGCCTTCCGACTTCGACTGTTCGGCGCCCCTCTCCTCGCGACCGGCGAGGGGCAGCCAGTCACGCCCGCGCTCGGCGCCAAGCCACTCGGGCTCCTTGCGTACCTGACCCTCGAGGCCCGCGCCCACACGCGGGAGTCCCTGGCCGGGCTCCTGTGGGGTGAGTCACCCGAAGCCGAAGCCCGGGCATCACTTCGGCAGGCCCTGAAGCAGATTCGTGAAGCCGTCGGTGAAGTGATTTACGCCGACCGTGCCCTGATCGAGCTCGGTGCGCCGGTCGAATGCGACGTACTCGACTTCCGTGCCGCCGTCGAGGCTGCTCCGGCCAGGGCAGCCGGGTTCGACGTCCCCCGTTTCTTCGAGGGGGTCTCGCTCCGGCGCGCGCCGCAGTTTGAGGAATGGGTCACGGCCACTCGTGCCTCACTGCTCCGCCAGTACCACCAGCTGCTGGCTCAGCTCTGCCGGGAGGCCATGGGCCAATGGCGCTGGCGGGAGGCTATCGAGCTGGCTGATCGGTGGCTCGCGAGTGAGCCGGTGTCCGATGATGCCGCGCACCTCGCGGTGGAGGCTCGTTACCTCTCGGGCAACCGAACCGCCGCCCTGTCGCGCTACGCCGAGTACCGGGAATTCCTCGCACGCGAGGCCGGCTGCGAACCCGGCCGGAACCTCCAGGCGCTGGCCCGCAGGGTCGAGGCCGATCGCGGCACCGAAGAGACACCCCCTATCACGGACGAGTGGTATGCCAGTGCCCCGAACTTCGAGGCGAGTCTCGTCGAGCGGGACACCCAGTGGAAGTCCCTCGGTGCTGCCTGGAAGACCGCCTGTCGGGGCAAGGAACGGATCGTTCTGCTCGAAGGGGAGTCGGGGGTCGGGAAGTCGCGCCTGGCCGACGAGTTTCTCCGTTGGGTGGTGGCGGAAGGGGGCACCACGTTGCGGGGACGGTGCTACGATCGACGGGCTGGAATTCCCTACGAATCCATCGTGGAGGCGGTTCGGTCCGCCCTGGACGCCCCTGGGCTCGGGGGTACATCCCCCGAGTGGCTGGTCGAGGTGGCACGGCTCGTGCCCGAGCTGCGGGAACGCTTCCCGGCGTTGCCGGCAGGAAATGAGGGAGACACCCGGGAAGGGTGGCGGTTGTTCGAGGGGGTGGCTCAGCTGCTCACCGCGCTGGCGGCGGAGCGGCCCGTTGCCATCGCCATCGACGACCTCCAGTGGTGTGACGAGGACACCTCCAACCTCATCCGATTTCTGACCAGACGCCTCGAGCATGCGCCGGTATTGTGGATCGGCCTCCTCACGCTGGGCGAGGTCGAACGGGATGCCCCGGCGTCCCGGCTCTGCCGCGTGCTCCGGGCCAAGGGGCACGCCGAGCTGGTGCCCGTCGGCGCGCTGGGCGAAGAGGGTGTGTGGCACCTGGTGCGGGAGATGGCCCGGGTGAGCGCGCCGAACGGTGGCCGGCGGCTGGCGGCCCGGCTGTTCCGTATCACGGCTGGGAACCCGTTCTACGTCATCGAGCTACTCAAGACCATGTTCGCCCAGGGTCTCTTCGCTCTGGACGAGACCTCGGGGGAATGGACGGTCGTCCCCACCGAGATCGGGACGGCGCGCGAAGTTCCCGTGTCGCAGACGGTGCAGGACGTCATCGCGGAGCGAGTCGACCGGCTTCCAGGCGAGCTGCGCGATCTCCTGATCACGATCGCAGTGAGCGGAAGCGGCTGCCGGCCGGACGTGCTGTCGCATGTCCACGGGATCTCCCGGCTCCACGCGGCCGGCGTCGGCGATGCACTCGTAGACCGGCACCTGGTGCTCGAAGAAGGCGGGGCCTACCGGTGCATGCACCCGGTCATCGCCCACCTGGTGCGTGACGGGCTCACCGTCTCGCGGCGGCAGGAGGTCCACCGGGCCCTGGCGATCGCGCTCGAACGGGTGGTCACCCCCGAGGACATGCCCCAGGCGGCCGGCGCGATCGCCCGCCATGCCGAGCGTGGACTCGAGCGCGAGATCGCCTACCGCTACGCCCGGATCGCCTCCGAGGCGGCGGTCGCGCGCTTTGCGTATGCCGAGGCGTTATCGTGGCTCGACCTCGCGGCCGCGTCGGCGCGTGGTCACGAGCAGGTGGCGGCGATCGATCGCTTGACCGCCGACGTGCTGGAGCGGGCAGGGTGGAGCGAGGCGCCGAGCCGAAGAGCGGCTCCGGTCACCCGCGAGATCGCAAGCGACGACCTCGACCTACGGGTGCGGGGATAGTCAGAGCCGATATCAGGCTCGAGACGGGCCGGCAGGTCGGCCGGTCGGTGCCTCGAACGCAGTTCACACAAGCGACCCGTTGAGGCTTCATGCGACGTCTTCCACTCGTCGGACTGACCGGCCTGCTGCTCCTCGCGGCATGCGACAAGGTCCGTCTGCCGGGATTGCCCGCGCCGCCGTCGAGCGACACTCTCGCCTCCGCGACGCCGAAAGCGGCCCCGAAGCCGGCCGCGGCCGCGCGGCGGGCCTCGGCGCTCGACCGCGCCAGCGCGGTTCGCCGCCTCGATGGACTGCGGAGCGGACTGCGGCGCCTGGTCGTCGCCGAGGAGACTTACTACGCCGAGAACGGCGTCTATACCGACGATCTCAGTCGTCTCGGCTACCGGAACGAGAGCGGCACCGAGGTGCGTTTCCTATGGGCCACCCGCGGCGACTGGGCCGCGCAGGCGACGGCCGAGGACCTGCCGGATCGCGACTGTGTCGTGTATGTCGGGCGCGGCCATTCGCCGCCGATGACGAGCCACGATCGCCGTCCGGGCCAGGAAGGATCGCCGGTGTGTGACGCCATCCCCATTCGACGGTCCCCCGCGACGGCCGCGGCGCCGGCACCTTCACCGTCCCCATCGGCGCCCGTGGCGTCGTCACGGGGAACCACGATCCCGGACACCGGGAGCGCGCTCGACGCGGTCGACCCGGCGATTCAGATGCGGGTCGATCTCAGAAATCTGGTTCGGTCGCAGGACACGTACTTCGGGACACAGGGGACCTACTCCCGGCGCTTCGAGCCCTTCGCGCTGCAGTACCTCTGGCACCGCGGCGTGACCATCTCGATCCTGAGCGCGAACGACGCGTCGTGGTCCGCCCGGGCAGCGCACGTGGCTCGGCCGGGAAGGAGCTGTGTCATCTGGGTCGGGCCGGTCGAGCAGCGGCCGACGACAGACGCGCAGAAGCGCTCGTCCGACCGGCCCAACGCGCCCGTCTGCGACGACTGATTCGGCGCCACTCGCGACGCCGCTCCGAGAGCCTGCCGTAGTGATGGGGCCGGACATGAAACGCTTCGAGTGTGCCGCCGTGCTGTTCGACCTCGACGGGGTCCTCGTGGACTCCACCGCGCTTGTCGAGCAGCAGTGGCGCCGATGGGCCGTCGCCCGGGGTCTGCAACCGGAGCCGTTCCTCCGCGTGTGCCACGGACGGCGCGCGGTCGAAACGATTCGCATGGCCGCGCCCGAGCTCGATGCCGAAGCCGAGGTGAGGGCGTTCGCGCCGTCCGATGAAGACTCCGAGGCGGTGAAACCGCTCGACGGGGCCTCTCGCCTGCTTGGCGAGCTGCCGGACGGCACATGGGCGGTGGCCACAAGCGGCCCGCGCGCGCTGGCCACGGATCGACTTCGCCAGGTTGGGCTGCCGACCCCGGCCGTGTTCGTCTGCGCCGAGGACGTGGCATGCGGGAAGCCCAGTCCCGAGGCCTACGCACTGGCGGCCAGCCGGCTGGGTGTGCCTGCGGCCGAATGCCTCGTATTCGAGGACGCGCCCGCGGGCATCGACGCCGCCCGCGCCGCAGGTATGGCGGTTGTAGGCCTCACCACGACCCATCCGGCCGACCAGCTCCCCGCCGACGCCCGCGTCCCGACACTCGCCGCTGTCCACCTTGGGCGCGTTGGACGAGATCACTCGGGACGGCCCAGTCTGGAGTTTCTGATCGTCGAGGACTGAACGGGTATGCAAACGCCCCCCTCGCCTGACCAGGCGAGGGGGGCGTAAAGCCAGCAGGACAATCGCTTACGGCCGGGGCGGACGCACTGTCACCGGCGCGATGCGCTCCTCGAGCTCCACGGCGTCCAGCTCGAGCGCCCGGGCATCCTTCCCGGTCGCCGCCTTCACTTGCGCCTTCTGCTCTTCGGTCAACTCGAGACGGATGTGCTTCTGGTCGGACATTGTGCGCTCCTGTGGGGTGGGGGCCAATGACACGGTCGGAGCTTACAACGGCTCCGTGAATCGTGGGTGAAAGTCCGCCGTCTTCTCCGTGAAAACCGGCCTTACCCGGCGCTGACCCGGCGGGCGAAATCGGTCCAGAACCCCTCGGTCAGGCGCCGAGCCGTCCCCTCCAGCACCCGACCCCCCACGCTCGCTACCGTGCCGGTGAGGTCGCTCGTCGCCGACCATTCGAGCCTGGTCCGGGCGAGCCCGGCGTCCTGGAGCCCAAGCAATGAAACGACCTCGACCGTCGAGCCCGGCGCCTTCCCCCGGGCCCGCATCCTGAGCCGGCGGCCCTCGACGATATCGGACAGCTCCACATCCAGCGCGAATCTCACCTTCACGGCCCCGACGCCCAGTCCCGAGATCACCCGGTAGTGGGTGGAATCGATCCGCTCCACGGACTCGACACCGGGGCCAGAGACGGCCACGAAATCGGGATCCATGAGCCTGCCCCAGACCGTCTCGCGCGGGGCGCTGATCATCGGTGAGCCGGCGAATTCAAGTCTCACGCTGACGCGACCTTGGCCTTGACCCGGACGTGCCGTTCCCTGTAACCTGTCAATCCCTTCGCCGTGCCTTCCCTTGGGGTGTAGCTCAATCGGCAGAGCGCCCGGCTGTTAACCGGGAGGTTGCTGGTTCGACCCCAGCCGCCCCAGTCGGCCCTGTTGCCCATTCCAGGCGATAGGGCCGGTCGCTCATGCGGCGGCCACATGCAGCAGCATGAACGCGAAATGGCAGCCGCTTCCCGCCAGCACCAGCAGGTGCCAGATCGCGTGATGCCCGAAGCGCCCGGGAAACGGGTTCGGGCGCTCTCGGGTGAAGATGACGGCCCCTACCGTGTAGGCCACGCCGCCCGCCGCCAGCCAGGCCAGCCCGCCGGCCGACACCGCCCGGGCGAGGGGTGCGGCAGCGAGCAACGCCATATAGCCCATGCCGAGATAGGTCGCGGTCGACAGCCAGACCGGGGCGTCGAGCCACCACAGCTTGAATGGAACGCCCGCGAGCGCGATCGCCCACGCCGCGGCGAGCAGCGCCCAGCCCGACGGACCGTGGAGCGTGATCAGCGCGACGGGCGTATAGGTGCCGGCGATGAGAAAGTAGATCGCGATGTGGTCCAGCGTCCTGAGGCGCCTGAGCCTGTGGCGGGGCAGCGGGAGGGCGTGGTACAGGGTGCTCGCGGCGTAGAGCAAAATCAGGGAGCCGCCGTAGATCGCGAAAGCCAGGGTCTGCGCGGGGCCTCGGGACAGGTGCAGCAGCAGCACCGTGCCGATGGTCGCCAGCACGAGACCGATCAGGTGGGACCACGCGTTTACCGGTTCGCGGAATCGCATGCGGGTCAATGTATCGCCGGGCGGCCCTTGTCGCCCGGCGTGGCCCGTCCTAGGGTTGAGGCATGAGGATCGCGCTGTTTAGCGAGGTGTACTGGCCTATGGTGAGTGGGGTGGGGGTCACCCTGCTCCGCCTGACCGACGCGCTCCACGCGCGCGGCCACCAGGTCCGAGTATACAGCGCCACCTACGCGCTGCCCCCCGGCGTGACGGACCGGCCCGAAGTCCACCGTTCCCCCAGCGTGCCGTTCTTTCTCTACCCTGATGTCCAGTGGGCATTTCCCCGCCTGCGCGAAGTCGTCGATGACCTCGAGGCCTTCCGGCCCGACGTGGTCCACGTGGCGACCGAGTTTTCGCTCGGTATCGCCGGGGTCAAGGCCGCGCGTCAGCTGGGCCTGCCCATCATCGCCTCGGCGCATACGGACTACGATCAGTACGCGGCGCGGTACGGGGTGACGTGGGCACTCCGGGCCGGGTGGCATTACCTCCGCTGGTTCTACGGCCAGGCGTCTCGGGTGCTCTGCCCGTCGCGCATTTACGAGGAGGCGGTGCACCGGCACGGAGTGACGCACACGGCCCTGTGGAGCCGTGGGGTGGATCCGCGCGTGTTCTCGCCCAGCTTCCGGAGTGAGTCGTACCGGGCCGCCCTCGGTATCGGGCCGGACGACCTGGTGGTCACCTACATCGGGCGTATCGCGCGCGAGAAGAACCTGGGTCTGCTGCTGGAAGCCTGGGAGTCGCTGGCCCGCGAGCGGGGCGCCGCCCAGCTCGTCCTGGTCGGGCGTGGTCCCCTGGAAGACGATATCCGGCGCCGCGAGATCCCCGGCGTCCACGTTACCGGCCTCCTCCTCGGCGAGGCGCTCTCCGCCGCGTATGCGTCGGCCGATGTCTTCGCGTTCCCATCGCGCACCGAGACCTTCGGCAATTCGCTGCTCGAGGCCATGGGTTCCGGGCTCCCGGCCCTGGCCGCCGCCGGCGGGGGCGTGCTCGAATTCGCGGAGCACGGGCGAAACGCCTGGCTGGTGGAACCCGACAGCGCGACGGCGATCCAGGAGGGGCTCCGCCGACTCCTCGTCGACGCCGCGCTCCGCCGGCGCCTCGCCGAAGGTGCGCTCGCGACCGCGCGCGCTCGGGGCTGGGAGGAGGTGTACGACCGTTTGCTCGAGGACTATCGCGAGGCAGCCGGCCGCCGGGCGACGGAGGCTGCTTGACGCCAAGGCGGGGACCTCTTCGTTCGCGCCGCTCGCCCGCTACTTCCTGACGATCAGATACGAAACCGCCGCGATCGCGGCCGCGATCGGGATCGTGAGAATCCAGGCCCACACGATCCGGGTCGCCACGCCCCACCGCACCGCCGACAGTCGCTGCGCCGCACCGACGCCCACGATCGCGCCGGTGATCGTGTGCGTCGTACTCACCGGCACGCCCAGCTGAGACGCGATCAGAATCGAGATGCCCCCGGCTGTCTCCGCACAGAAGCCGCCAAAGGGCCGGAGCTTGGTGATCCGGCTCCCCATGGTCTTGACGATCCGCCAGCCGCCGAGCGCGGTCCCCAGGCCGATCGCCGTGTAGGCGGACATCTCGACCCAGAGCGGGATCCGGTCGGCCGTGGGCACATACAGGTGGCGGAGCCAGCCCGGGGCGTGCACGAACAGCTGCTGCGTTGATACCAGCAGCCCCACGATGATTCCCATTGTCTTCTGGGCGTCATTGGCGCCGTGACTCAGGGAGTAGAGGGCGGCCGAGACGAGCTGCAGCCGGCGGAATACGCGATCGACCGGCCCTGGTGGGGCGCTCTTGAGGAGCCAGGAAAGCGCCACCGTCAGGCCAAGCGCGAGCGCAAGTCCGAGCAGCGGGGAGATGAAGATGAAGGCCACCGGCAGCACCCAGCCGCCGAGCTGCAGGGCGGGGAACCCTGCCTTGGCGATGGCCGCGCCACCCAGTCCTCCGATGAGCGCATGGCTCGACGAGCTGGGCAGTCCCACGTACCACGTGATGATGTTCCAGACGATCGCGCCGATCAGCGCGCTGAGGATGAGGTTCGGGTCCACCACCGAGGGCTCGATCAGCCCCTTGCCGATGGTCTTGGCGACCGCGGTACCCACGACGAACGCCGCCAGCACGTTGAACACCGCGGCCCAGACCACCGCCACCCCGGGCGACAGCACCCGGGTCGACACCACGGTGGCGATCGAGTTGGCGCTGTCGTGGAAGCCGTTGATGAAGTCGAAGATGAGCGCCACCGCCACAATGCCGAGCACATAGGCGACGTCGTGTGGCATGCTCAGGCGTGCTTGATGGAGATGGATTCGAGCACGTTGCCGGCATCCTCGATGTAGTCGAGCGTCTTCTCGAGGTTGTCGTAGATCTCCTTCCACTTGATCACCGTGAGTGCGTCGGGCTGTCCCTCGAACAGGCGGCCCAGCCACTCGTGGTACAGGGTATCGCCCTCCTCCTCTAGGCGCTTCACCTGCACGCACGCGTTGAGCACGGTGCCGTCCTTGTTCTTCTCCAGGGCGCCGACTGCTACCAGGAGTTGCTCCGTGGCCCGGGCAATGACGTCCGCAATGAGGGTGGCGCCCTGCGGGGCGACGCCGGCGTGGAAGATGTGGAGCCGGCGGGAGGTGCCGTCGATCAGGTCCATGACGTCGTCGAGTCGGGAAGCGAGCGAGTGGATGTCCTCCCGGTCGAGGGGCGTGATGAAGACCCGGTCGAGCCGGCTCACCACGTCATGGGTGACTTGGTCGGCCTGATGCTCCAGCCGCTTGATCTGGTCGACGATGACCCCCCGCCGATTGTGGTCCGCCCGAAGCAGCTCCTGCTGCAGCCGGGCCGCTTCCACCGTAAACGTGGCCACCGCGGTGAACAGGTCGAAGAATTTCTCGTCGCGGGGGAGCAGGCGCATTGTCATATCCGGGTAACGGGCCGCGGCAAGATAACTCCGACTCGCGCGCCCCGCACCGTGGGTTGACGTTCCTTGACGGGTTCCTTTTCCGGTCCAGATTCCCCGAATCCCCACCCCTGGCAGCGGGCGCGTCCCGTGACCAACGGACCTATGGCCCAACTGCTGGCATCCCGCCCGCTCGGCGAGCCGCCCGAGCCGGCCTTCGACCGTTTGAGCCGGCTCGCCGGGCGCCTGCTAGGCGCGCCGGTAGCGCTGGTGTCGGTCGTCGGCGAGGAACAGGTCTTCTTCAAGTCCGCGATGGGTTTGCCCGAGCCCTGGGCCAGCCGGCGGAGCACGCCGATCGCCTACTCCTTCTGTCGGCACGTGGCGGCATCCGGCGCCCCGCTGGTGGTGGAGGACGCGCGCCGCGACCCCCGGCTTCGCGCCAGCCCTGCGGTGCGCGAGCTCCGGTGGATCGCCTACGCCGGCGTTCCGGTCACGGCAAGTGACGGCCGGACGGTAGCGGTGTTGTCCGTGGCGGACACGCTTCCTCGCGTATGGTCGCCCCGTGACTTGTCTCTGCTCACCGACCTCGCGGCATCGGTGGCGACAGAGCTCGAGCTCGAGGCCGTGACAACGCCCGGCGCGGTGCCGGCCGCGGCCGTGTTCGAGCACTCGGCCCTGCCTATGGGGCTGATTCATCCGGACGGCCGTTGGGTACGGGTGAACCGGGCCCTCGCCGAACTCGTGGGGATGTCCCCTGAGACGATCGAGGGCTGTCCGGCCGACGGGCTGACTCACCCGCTGGATCGCGCCGCCGACCACGAGGCCCTCCGGCTGCTCCGGGCCGGCGAGGTCTCGAGCTACGCCACCGAAAAGCGGCTGATCGGAGCCGCCGAGGCCTCGATCTGGGTCATGGCCACCGTCAGCGCCATCCCTGAGGGCGCCGGGGCGCCACCCCACCTCCACATCACGTACCATGACATCACCGATCGGAAGACCGCCGAAGCAGACCTGCGTCATCGGGAGGAGCGATATCGGCTTGCAGCAAATGCGCAGGAGGCGGTGTGGGATTGGGACCTGCGCACCGATCGGATCGTCTGGAGCGAGCCACCAGGGGGATCGCTCGGTTGGCAACAGTCGGGTCGCGCTGCCTCGGCGGCCTGGTGGTACGAGCGGCTGCATGCGGAGGACCGCGAGCGCGTCGTGAGCGGCATCCACGCCGCCATCGCCCGGGGAGCCGAGGTCTGGTCGGAGGCCTATCGCTTCCGCCGTGCCGATGGGAGCTACGCGCACGTTCGCGACCGCGCCGCCATCGTTCGCGACGAAGCCGGCGATCCCATCCGCATGGTCGGGTCGGTGCTGGACACGAGCGACGAAACGGGGGAGGATCTGTTCGCGACCGGCCTGAGCCAGCTGCTCGAACAGATCGCCGCCGGACTCGACCTCGGCGCCGTGCTCGAACGGATCGTGCGTGTGGCGGAGATGCGCGATGACCGGCTGACGGTGGCCGTCCTGGTCATAGGGACCGAGGGGCGGGAGCTTCGTCTCGCCGCCGGGCCAAGCCTTCCACCCGCCGTGCGGGCCGGGCTCACTCGCCTCCCGCTCGACGCCGACGCGGGCGTCAGCGCCGCCGCGGCTACCCGGCGAGCGCGCGTCGTCTTTGCGGATCTGGCGGGGGCCGGCGCGCCCGCCTGGAGCGCGCCGTTGGTGGCGAACGGCGTCCGCGCTGTCTGGGCGACCCCGCTGTTCGCGACCGACGGCTCGTTGCTCGGCACCGTCGAGGTCCATTATCGCGAGGCCCGTGAGCCGCGGGAGGCGGAGCGCGTGCTGATCGAGCGCGTGGTCCACCTGGCGGAGATCGCGATCGAACGCGACCGCAACCAAGACGCGCTCGCGCGGGGAATGCAGCTGCTCGAGCAGGTGCTCGACAGCCTCCCGGTGGGCGTGTGGGTGCTCGGCCGTGACGGACGGATCATGTTCGGGAATCCGGCGGGACGGGCCATCTGGGGCGGGGCGCGGTACGTCGGCCTCGACGAGCTCGATACGTATCGCGGCTGGTGGGCGGACACCGGCGAGCCGGTGGCACCCGATGAGTGGGGCGCCGTGCGCGCCATCAGGCACGGCGAGACCTCCCTCAACGAGATGATGCACATCGAGGCCTTCGACGGGGCGCAACGGACGATCCTCAACTCCACCGTTCCGCTCCGGAGTCTCGGCGGTGAGATCGTCGGCGCAATCGTGGTGAACCAGGACATCACCGACCAGCGCTCGGCGGAGGCGGCCCTGCGCCGGAGCGAGGAGCAGCTGCGCCAGGCGCAGAAGATGGAGGCGGTCGGACAGCTCGCCGGCGGCATCGCGCACGATTTCAACAACTTGCTGACCGGCATCCTGAGCTACAGCGATCTCATGCTCCAGGACCTGCGACCCGGCGATCCGCTGCGCGGCGACTTGGAGCATATCCGCCACGCCGGACAGCGGGCGGCCGCGCTCACCCGTCAGTTGCTCGCCTTCAGCCGGCGGCAGGTGCTCCAGCCGCGCCTTCTGTCGCTGAACGCCACCGTGACCGAGCTCGAAACGATGCTCCGTGGGCTGCTCGGGGCGAGCATCACACTCGACACGGCGCTCGAGGCGGGCCTGTGGTACGTCCGGGCAGACCCGGGCCAGATCGAGCAGGTGCTGGTCAATCTCGTGGTCAACTCGCGCGACGCCATGGCCAATGGCGGGATCGTGACGATTGCTACCGCCAATCTTCAGCTCGACGCGGCCGACGATGCCAGGGGAAACGGGGTTCGTCCCGGCCCGTACGTCACGCTGGCGGTGCGTGACACTGGCGCCGGCATGGACGTCCCGACCCAGGCCCGCATTTTCGAGCCATTCTTCACGACCAAGGAGCCGGGCAAGGGCACCGGCCTCGGCCTCTCGACGGTATACGGCATCGTCGAGCAGAGCGGGGGGCACATCGCGGTGGAGAGCGTGCCCGGGCAAGGCGCGACGTTCACCATCTTCCTGCCGCGCCACGATACCGGTCCGACTGCCGAGAGCACCGAGACATCGGACCGGCGCGGCTTGCCCGGAGGCAGCGAGACCTTGCTGCTGGTGGAGGACGAGGAAGCGGTCCGCTCATCGGTCCGGCGCTTGTTCGAGCGGCAGGGCTACCGCGTGGTCGAGGCGCGGCACGGCCAGGAGGCGCTCCGGATCATGGAGAGCGGCGCCAAAATCGATATGGTCGTGACCGACCTCGTCATGCCCGAAATGGGTGGCCGCGAGCTGGTCGAACGCCTGCGCGCGCGCCACCCGGCGCTCAAGGTTCTCTTCATGTCGGGGTACAGCGAGCAGGGCGTGACGTCGGACGGCTCGCTGCCACGCGGGACAGGCTTCGTGGAGAAGCCGTTCACGATGGAGCAGCTCGTGCGACGAACGCGTGAGGTCCTGGACGGGTAAGCGAAAGCCCCGAGGCGCCAAGCCGAGCACGCCTAAAGTCTCATGCGCAGCCGATTCGATGTGTGGAGGAGCGGCAGGCTGGCAACGCCGGCGCCGATCGACAGCTCAGGCGAGCAGGGCGATCAAATCCGCCGGCGAGTCAAGCCAGTAGTCGGGCGACGCGGTTGCCAGATGCTCACGGCCGAAGGGTCCCCACAACGCCGCTGCGGTTCGCACCCCCGCTGCCCGTCCCGACACCATGTCGTGGATGCTGTCGCCCACGTAGACGGTGGTCACCGGGTCGGCGTTGAGCAGCGCCACCGCCTTTTCGACTGGCTCAGGGTGGGGCTTGGGGTTGGTCACCTCGTCAGCGCACACCAGTACGTCCATCATTGCCTCGAGCTTGGCCACGCCGAGTCCACGCACGGCCCCCGAGCGGTTCTTGCTGGTCACGAGGCCGGTCGCGCGCCCGTGCCGCCTGATGGCCTCCACCGCGGCGACCACGCCGGGGTACACCGTCACCATGCGATCGTGGTTGGCCAGGTTGTACGTGCGATAGGTCGCGATGAGGGCCTCGAGCATTCCCGGCACCCCTCCCCACTCGGCGAACTGCGCAGACAGCGGTGTGCCGACCCCGCGCAGCCATTCGTCGTCGCTTCGTGCGGGCAGGCCGTGCGCGGCAAGCGTGTGATGGTAGCTGTCGAGGATGAGGCGGACCGAATCGATCAGCGTCCCGTCGAGATCGAACAGGAACGTCTGCAGCGGGGGCTCGGGCATGTGCGGAAACGTAGCTCGATCCGGCTCGGGTTGCGCACCTGCACGGGAACCCGTATGCTCTCCTCTCCTTGATTGCTTGCCATGCTTCTTCCGATGCCGGAGCAGGCCGATGCAGCCCACTGAGCTCGTGGCCATCATGGCCGCGATCATCTATAGCGGACGCCGCGAGGGCGACGGCCCGCACGCGGACACGAGACAAACCGCCGTCGAGGAGGCGTGGCACCTCTGGCACTTGGCGATGGATGAGTGGAGCGATCCAGGTACCCGCGGCCTTGAGCAACCCCAGTTGCAGCCGTGACGGACGCCGCGCTCACACGAGGGTCCGAGAACCATTTTTGTCGGTCGATACCTCAGCCCGGCGGCGAGGGTGGTCCGGAAGATCCTTCCCTCATCGTCTGAAGACGATGAGTCCGGTCAAGCGGACATCGAGTAGGTCGCACCTTGGCGTGACCTCATGGGCTCGCTCCGCCCACGCCAGCAGCCTTCGCGCATCTGTTTCGGCCATCCGCTGCACCGACATTGCCTCGCCGGCGGTGTGCCCGCCACTCGCGAACGCCAAGGCGCGTTCCAGGCGCTCCAGGCGCGGCCGAAACCCAAGACAGCAAAACAAAACGAACTAATTTTCTATACCCTCCTACCATTTTCC
>JBQCGH010000017.1:0-24474 GCA_051955835.1 Gemmatimonadales bacterium | reverse complement strand
TCGACGTCGAGCGCGGCGGTTCCGGGGCCGGCACGCGCATCCGCTTTCGCATGCGGGCGTTCGGGACGGCGCGGATGGTCCGGGCAGACGTCACCGAGCCGATTCCCGGGCGTGAGCTGGTCGAAACGGACCTTGCCACCGGCGCCGCCACCCGATTTCTGGTCGAGCCGGCCGACGACGGCCGCGCCTCCCGAGTGACCTTCGAGACCACCTGGCGGAGGAGCGGCATGGGTGGCTGGCTCGAGCGCTGGCTGGCGCCCCGCTATCTCCGACAGGTCTATCGAGCGGAGCTTGCTCTGCTCGACGCAGAGGCTCAGGCTCGGCTGCCGCGGCATGGTGCCGGGCAATAGCCTCCGTCCGGGGCGGGGCGTGCCGGGAGGCGGCCTTCGGCAGGGTGGCGCGGACAGTGTGAGTCCACTCGATCGTCGAACTGCATGAGGCGGCCTCCGCGTTGCCGTCTCGCGACCATCGGGTACCAGGCCGCCACGGTGGACTCGTTCCTCCGGGCGTTGCGCGATGGCGGTGTCGGACTTCTGGTGGACGTCCGCGCCGTCGCGAGTTCCCGGCGGCCCGGCTTCAGCAAGTCGCGCCTCGCGGCAACCCTGGCCGAGGTCGGGATTGGGTACGTCCACCTCCGTGGCCTGGGCACGCCGGCCGAGGGTCGCGCCGCGGCGCGGGCCGGCCGGCACGCGCGGATGCGGGCCATCTTCCTTCGTCATCTGCGGACCCACGAGGCGCAGGCCGAGCTCGCCGAGCTGGTCGACCTGGTGCAGGGTGAGCGACGGGTGTGCCTGCTCTGCTTCGAGGCGAATCCCGAGCACTGTCACCGCGCCCTCGTGGGCGCCGCGCTGGCCGAACGCCTGCCGATCGACCTCGTACACCTTCAGCCATCCGACCCTTGAGCCTCTGGCGGCCACACCGCCGCGCGCTACCTTGACGTGCCCGTCGGAACGACGATCTCTCGCGCCTCGACTGCGGCGTGCTGGCGGCGCCGGCGTGTCACCTGGGAGGCCCGCACTGAAGTCCCTCGCCATCGCCTTTGCGCTGATCAGCCTCCTCTTCGCCGTGCTCGCGGTGAACGAGTGGAGCGATCAGCCTGCGGAGCGCCGGGAGCCCAGGGAATCGGACCGCCGCGGGCGGGCGGGTGGTCTCATCCTCTTTCTCGTGTCGGGGTGCTCGCTGATCGCGCTGTACCTCGGCGCGGACGTGCTGGGCTGGCCGCGTGACCGTACGTTGTGGGTGGGCGTGGGGAGCCTGCTCGCCCTCATGACGCTCGCGCGACCCTGGTGGTTCTGGGAGAACTATCGGGCACGCTGGCTGCGCGAACTGGTCGGTGACGAAGCCACCGCGGGACTCTATCTCGCGTTCGCGGCGGTGATGATCTGGGTGGGACTGTTCACCGAGTGGACCTTCGGGCATCCCTGACGGACATGACGCCGTGCCGTGTGTTCGTTACGGGCGGCAGGCGCCGCGGTCCACGCGGAAGGGACCGGTGACCACCCGCTGCTGCCGGCCATGACCGCCCTTCGACGCGACACGGCGGGGCTCGTGGATTACTTTCGTGAACGGTCATCGCCGGGCCACCACGAATCAGACGAATCGATCGGAGGCGAGTGTGGGCTTCGAGGGGCCGAGCCGGGTCGGGCAGATCGCGGTGCCGGTCGCCGATCTCGATCGGGCGGTGGCCTGGTACGAGCAGGTGCTCGGCCTGCGGCTGCTGTTCCGCGCGCCGCCGGGGCTTGCGTTCTTCGACTGCGGCGGGCTGCGTCTCATGCTGAGCCGTCCGGAGAATCCGGGCGAGCCGCTGCGCGCGAGTGTGATCTACTACCTGGTGGCAGACCTGGCGGCGGCGCATGCGGCCCTCGCCTCGCGCGGCGCGGACATGGTGGACGATCCGCATCTGATCGCCCGGTTATCCGACCACGAGCTGTGGATGGCCTTCTGCCGCGACTCCGAGGGCAACCTGCTCGGTCTCATGAGCGAGGTCCCTGCTGCGGGCGTATGAGCGTGGAACGCGGATGATGGGTCACCGCAGCCAACGTCGTCTCCACCGGCGTGGGACATGAGCGACGATACGACGCGGCCACCGCCGCCGATCCCGGGCAACGAGCCGGGCGATCCGCTCGCGCGCATCGCCCGTGTCAAAGCGGAGTACGCCGATCGGTACCCCGGGCTCGACGCGGGGGCCTGGTACCCCGCGGCGAGCCTGGCCGCGTACTATCGGGCGTGGCTCGCGCGTCATCCCGACCGCACCAGGCTGGGGACGCCCCTCCGCGGCCTCGACACGGCCCACTTCGAGTTCCGCGGCGGCGTCCCCCGCGAAGCGCCATGGATCCCGGGGCGGTCGCCCGACGACCGCCGTGCGACGGAGCCCTGAGATGCACCCCGGCTTGATCGTGTTCCTCGCGCCGCACGTGTCCTATCACCTCGGGCATCTCGGGCGCCCGGCCATGCCCGCTGCCCGGCGCGGCCCGTGCGCGAGCCCCGCATGACCGAGGCCGAGGCTCAGGAATTCGCGCACGGATGGATCGCGGCGTGGAACAGCCATGATCTGGATCGCGTTCTCGGCCACTACACCGAGGACATCGAGGTGACCTCACCCCTGGTCGAGGCCGTGCTCGGGCCCGGCCAGGTGACCGTACGCGGCAAAGCCGCGCTCCGGGCGTACTGGGCCAAGGCGCTCACGCGCTTCCCCGACCTCCACTTTGTGCTCTTCCGTGCCTACGCCGGTACGGGCAGCCTCGTGCTCCACTATCAAAGCGTCCAGGCCCTGGTCGGAGCCGAATGCATGGAGCTCGACGAGGACGGTCGCGTGCGGCGGGTGCTCGCCCACTATGCCCTCGGTCCCGATCCCGCCGCGGCCTGAGCTCCTGGTGTGTGATCTCGCCGGTACCACGATCCGCGACCGCGGGGCGGTACCGGCCGCCTTCGAGACCGCGCTCCATGAAGCGGGCATGCCGATCGAGACGAGCGAGCTCGACCGCTGGCGCGGGGCGTCGAAGCGCGAGGTGCTGATGCGGCTGCTGGGCGGCTCGGCTCCCGAGGCGCATGCACGTGCCGAGGCGGTCTATGCCCGGTTCCGTGCCCTGGTGTTGCAACGGCTGATGTCGGATGGACCCTTGTCGCTTCCGGGGGTGGACGTGGCGCTGGCGCAGCTCAAGGCTGCGGAGGTCCGACTCGCGGTCACCACCGGTTTCGACCGCGAGATCGCCGAGCAGGTACGCTCGGCGGTGGACTGGGCAGCGATGCTCGACGCCTGGATCTGCGCGGACGACGTGCCCCGGGGCCGGCCCGCGCCGTACATGATCTTCCGCGCGATGGAGCGGTGTGGCGTCATGGATGTGCGCCGGGGTCGCCGTCGTGGGCGACACCCGGCTCGATCTGGAAGCGGCCTGGAATGCGGGGGCAGCCTGGCGGATCGGGGTGCTTACCGGGGCGCACGACCGCGCGGCCCTCGAGGCCGCGCCGTCCACGCACGTGGTCGAAGCAGTGGCGGCTCTTCCGGCCCTGTGGAGTGCTGATGAGCCGCCGGTCAGGCCGTCGTCTGAACCGTGACGGTGGGCGGCACACGGAGGGTCTGCAGCACCACGCAATAGCGCTCAGTCAGCTTCTCGAGCGTGGCGATCTGCTCGGGCGTGGCGTCGGTGTCGAGCTCGAACCGAAGCCGGATCGCGCGGAATCCCACCGGTGCGTCCTTGCTCACGCCCAGCGTGCCCCGAAAGTCGAGATCCCCCTCCGCACTGACCCGGCCGCCGCGCACGGGCAGGGCCAGGGCCACCGACACCGCGCGAAGCGTGACCCCGGCACATGCCACCAGCGCCTGAAGCAGCAGGTCGCCCGAGCAGGCGAGCATGCCCGTGCCCCCGGTCGCGGGATGGAGGCCGGCCTCGACCAAGGCTTGCCCCGTCTCGACGCGGCAGGTCACCTCGTGCGCATCCAGCGCGCCGCTCGCCGTGAGCGTAATGAGAGCGCGTTCGGGCGTCTGTCGGTAGGCTTCCTTCAGCGGGGCCTGCAGGGCCTTGAGCTCGTCGGACTGCACCTCGTGCTCCGGTCGGGGGGTGAACGCGAACGGTAGACCGAACCCGGACAATCGCCAAGGTCGCCGCTTTCGTCCGGGCCCGGAGCGGCGCATCTTGTTCCCGTGGCGCCTGCCTACGATCCAGAAGGGAAGGCATCGTGCGTTCGCTCGCGCTCGCGGTATTTGCGCTCGTCCGGGCTGGAGCACCCCTGGCCGCTCAGACCCGCTCGGCCGATGTGTCCCAGCTGGAATGGCTGGCGGGCTGCTGGGAGCAGCGCAGCGGCCACCAGGTCATCGAGGAGCAGTGGAACCGGCCGCGCGGCGGTCTCATGCTCGGTACCGGGCGGACGGTGCGGGGCGACAGCTTGGTGGAGTACGAACAGGTGCGGATCGAGCAACGCGCCGGACGGTTGATCTACGCGGCGCAGCCCTCAGGACAGACGCCAGCCGATTTCGCCAGCATCACGGTGTCGGAGACGGCCGTCACGTTTGAGAATCCAACCCACGATTTCCCGCAGCGTGTCATGTACCGGCGCGCGGGCCGCGATTCCCTGGTTGCCCGCGTGGAGGGGCAGCATCACGGTAGCGTGCGCGGCGTCGACTTTCCCTACCGTCGGGTGGCGTGTCCCTGAGCGCCGGTCGCGCGAGCGTACTGGTGCTGGCCGCGGCGCTCGCCTCGTGCGCCACGCGCCATGCCTCGTCGTCGCCCGCGCGTGACCCCGACACCGCGATCCAGGCGGCGCTCGCCGCCACCGCCGCGGGGTGGAATCGGGGCGACCTCGACCAGTATCTCTCCGCCTATACCGATTCGGTCACCTCGGCCGGACCCGATGGATTCGTCACCGGCAAGGCCGCTGCGGCGGCCGTCATGCGCTCAGGGTTCTGGCGCACTGGCCGGCCCGCCCAGCAGCTGGGGTACGACCACCTGGTCATCCGCCCGCTCGGAGGCGACCATGCGCTCGTCACCGGCCGGTACGTGCTTTCCGGTGGCGGTCGGCCCCAGCGCACCGGGTGGTTCACGACCGTCTGGGTGCGCTCGGCGAGCGGCTGGCGCATGATGCACGATCACTCCTGACGCCATGTCCTTTTCCACTCACGCCTCGATCCGGTTCTACGTCAAGCGGTTCGTCATTGCCGAGAGCGCCATGGACGGCCAGGGCCACGTGAACAATCTGGCCTACGTAGCCTGGATGCAGGACGTGGCCATCGAGCACTCGGCCGCGGCCGGCTGGCCCATGGAGCGGTATCGCGGCATCGGCGCCGGCTGGGTCGTGCGTTCGCATTTTGTCGAGTACCTTCGTCCCGCCCTCGCGGGCCAGCGCATGGCGGTCTACACCTGGGTGCCCGAGTTCAGCCAGCGCTCGACCCCTCGCCGCTATCTCTTCGTGCGCGAGGACGACACCGTGTTGCTGGCTCGGGCCGAGACGCGTTGGGTGTTCGTGGACCTCGCGACCGGGCGGCGGCGCCCCTTGCCCCCCGAGCTGCTCGCCTCCTTCGAGGCCCTGCCGGACGATGCCGAAGTGCGTCGCGCGGCCGGTCTCGGGACCTGACGGTCTACCGCCGGCCATGGACCTGGTTCCGGTAACGCTCGAAGGAACGCATGTGCGGCTCGAGCCGCTCACGCCCGCGCACCTCGATGGTCTGTGCGCCGTCGGCCTGGATCCCGAGCTCTGGCGGCTGACGGTCTCGCGGGTGCACGATCGCGGGGACATGGAGCGCTATCTGGCGGAGGCGATGGAGGAGCAGCGCGCGGGAACCGCGCTGCCGTTCGCCACGGTGTCGCGAGCGACGGGACGTGTCATCGGGAGCACACGGTTCGGCAACGCGAGCCGCCCCCACCGCCGCGTCGAGATCGGCTGGACCTGGCTCGGACGGCCGTTTCAGCGCACGGCCGCCAACACCGAGGCGAAGCTGCTCATGCTGCGCCACGCCTTCGAGGCCTGGGGCTGCATCCGCGTCGAGCTCAAGACCAGCACGCTGAACCTCCGTTCCCGCGCGGCGATCCTCAGGCTCGGCGCGCGGGAGGAAGGGGTGCTCCGCCACCACATGATCAACGAGGACGGCTCGCTGCGGGACTCGGTCTTCTACTCGATCCTCGCCGGTGAATGGCCGGACGTGCGCCGCCGCCTGGAGGTCAGACTCGCCATGCCGGCCGCGCCGATGCCAGACCGGTGAACGCCGACACCAGCCCGCGCCTGGACGGGCAGGCGATCGCTGCGGGCGTCAGCGTTCGCCCCCTCGAGCAGGGGGACGTTCCGGCCATGGTCGCGCTGCTTCACCGCAACCGAACCCATCTGGACCGCTGGCTACGCTGGTCGGCCGCGCTGCGAACGGCCGAGGACGTGGCGACCTTCATTCATGGATTCGAGTACCGCCTCGCGGCCGGCGACGGTTTCCACTGTGGCATCCGGGTGGACGGGTCCCTGGCGGGGGGTGTCGTGTGCTGGTACATCCATCGCCAGAACCGCAATGCGGAAGTCGGTTACTGGCTGGGCGTCGAGCAGACGGGCCGCGGCCTCGCGACGCGCGCCGCGCGTTGGGCCGTCGATTATCTGTTCCAGGCCGAGGCACTGCATCGCGTCGAGATGCAATGTGGCGTAGAGAACCTTGCCAGCCGCGCGGTCGCCGAGCGGCTCGGCTTTCGAGCGGAAGGGATCCGGCGCGAGTCGCACTGGATCACCGACCGCTTCGTCGATCACGTCGTGTACGGGATGCTGTCACGCGATTGGGAGTCGAACCGCCATGGATGAAGCCATGACCTCTACCACCTTCCAGCTCGACGGCTATCGCATTGTCGAGTCGCTGGGCGTCGTGCGGGGTGTGACCGTGCGATCGCGTTCGCTGTTGGGCACCATCGGCGCGAAGTTCGAGACGCTGCTCGGCGGTCACATCTCGATGCTGACCACGCTGTGCGAGCGGGCGCGCGGCGAAGCCTTCGATATCCTGCTCGCGCACGCGCAGCACCGCGGCGCCAATGCCGTCGTGGGCATTCAGTACGATGCGACGGAGATCATGGCCGGGGTGACCGAAGTGTTGTGCTATGGAACCGCGGTGGTGGTCGAGCCGCTCGACGGCGAGCAGCACGTCTCGCCGTAGCGGCCCGATCCCCGAACCGCGATCGCGGTGCGGACCTCAGCGCGCCGACGAGCTCGTGTCGGTCGCGGCGCCGCTGGGCGGGCGCGGCCCGAGCGTATCCTGCGGGGCTGCCTGCGGAACGTTCTTCGCGGTGTCCACCCGCACCTTGGTCGAATCCAGGCCCACGCTGTCGACGTTCACGGTGCCGGTCGGCGCACGTCCGCCGGTGCCCGGAGGTCCGGTCCGGTTGGGATCCACCTGGTGGGTAACCGCGGCGGTGTCTCGCGTCGCTGCACCGACGGTGTCTCGTCGAGTGGCCGCGGCGGCGGTGTCGCTGGCGGCCGGTTGAGGAGCCGCGCCGGTCTGCGGCTCGTTCTGGTGATGGCAGGCGGCAAGGGATGCCGCGGCGGTCAGGAGCAGTAGTCGACGCATCTAGGCCTCCTCGAAGGATCTGAGCCAACCTGATCTCACGATGATCCGGTCAGCTTGCATCCACAGGGTCCTAGGTCACATTTGGCCGAACTGTCCATCCTCTTTCCTGGAGCGTCATGCCAATGTCTCCCGGTGTCCTGCTGCTGCTTCGGCTCGTCCACATCGTCGTCGGCGTGTTCTGGGTGGGCGCCGTGGCGTTCATCGCATTCTTCCTTGTGCCCAGCCTGCAGGCGGCCGGCTCGGCTGGGGGAGCCATCATGCAGCAGCTCACCCAGCAGCAACGCATGCCGGCGTGGCTCAGCGCGTCGGGCGGATTGACGGTTCTCGCCGGTCTGCTCCTCTACTGGCACGACTCGGGAGGCTTTTCATCCGTGGAGTGGATGCGGTCCGGCACCGGCATCACCTTTGGCATCGGCGCGGTGCTCGCCATTGCCGGCATCGGTGTCGGCACCGGGGTGAACGTGCCCGCCGCGCGCGAGCTGGGCGTGATCATGGCGCGCGCCCAAGCGGCGGGCGGCCTGCCCACCCCAGCCGATCTCGCCGCGACCGAGCGGCTGCAGGCCCGACTTGCGAGCGGCGGGCGGGCAGCGGCCGTGCTGTTGCTCCTCGCCGCGGCGGCCATGTCGGTCGCGCGGTACGTCGGCTAGCCGGAGCGCTCGGATGGCCCACCTGCGCGAGCTGATGACGCTCACCCTGGACGGCGCCAAGGCCATGGCGGCGGGAGCGGAGCGGTTTGCCCTGGAGCGTGGCTGGACCGTCGCGGTCGCGGTGGTGGATGCGGCCGGCGGTCTCATCCTGTTCCACATCCTGGACGGCACGCAGCCGGGGAGCCAGGACATCGCGGTGCTCAAGGCGAGGAGCGCTGCCCGGCTTCAGCGTTCCACCAAGGCACTCGAAGAGGGCATTGCGGGCGGACGCGCAGCGCTGATGACGCTGCCCGGGATCGTCGCGCTCGAAGGCGGGCTGCCGGTGCGTGTGGCCGACCGGGTGGTGGGAGCGATCGGCGTGAGCGGCATGGCTTCGGCGCAGGACGGCGAGGTCGCGGCCGCCGGGCTGGCGGCGCTGGTAACGTGACGCCGCGATCCGGCCCTCGGGCACGGCCACCCGGAACCCGGGCGTGAGCCTCGAAATGCGTGCCGAATGCGAGCGCTGTCACACGGCCCTCGAGCATGGCGACCTCGTCTTCATCTGCAGCTACGAGTGCACTTTCTGCCCGTCCTGCACGATGTCGCTGGGCCAACGCTGCCCCAACTGCGGCGGCGAGCTCGTGCGGAGACCCCGTCGGGCGGACGAGTAGCGGTGCGCCAGGTCGGTGCCCTGGTGCTCGCGGCGGTGTGCCTGGCGCGGCCGCTCGCCGCGCAGCGCGCGGACGTCGCCGCCGCCGTGGACCGGTACGTTCGCGAGGACATGCGCCGCCAGCGCATCCCCGGTGTGTCGGTCGCGGTGCTCCGTGGTGACAGCGTCGTGCTCATGCGGGGATGGGAACAGTCGAATGTCGAGCTCCACGCCCTTGCCACCGACAGTACCGTGTATCAGTCGGGGTCGCTGGGAAAGCAGTTCACGGCCGCACTCGTGGTTCAGCTCGCGAGGGCGGGGAAGCTCGGACTCGACGTCCCGATTCGCCGCTACTTCCCCGACGGGCCGCCCTCGTGGGACTCGATCACGGTCCGGCACCTCCTCACCCACACGTCCGGCATCCCCGACTACACCGATAGCCTGGTGGACCTCCGGCGCGACTACACCGAAGGGGAGCTGGTCCAGCTCGCCGCGGGGCTTCCGCTTCAGTTCCGTCCCGGTGACCACTGGCGCTACAGCAATACGGGATACGTTCTCCTCGGCGCGATCATCCGGCGGGTCACCGGCACGTTCTACGGCGATCTCCTTCGCCGGCAGATCTTCGTCCCGCTCGGCATGCGGACCGCCCGCGTCATCTCCGAAGCCGATATCGTGCCCAACCGTGCGGCGGGCTACCGCCTGTCCGGGGACACCCTCCTCAACCAGGAGTGGGTGGCCCCTGCGCTCAACACCACAGCGGACGGCTCGCTCTATCTGACGGTTCGCGACCTGGCTCGCTGGGTGATCGGATGGGATGGTGGCCGTGTCCTCGACCGGCGCGAGCGCGACGCGGCGTGGACGCCGGTGCGCTTGAACGACGGCACCACCTATCCCTACGGCTTTGGCTGGGAGCTGAACGAGCTGCGGGCCACCCGGCGCATCGGACACACGGGGTCCTGGCAAGGTTTCAAGACCGCACTCGAGCGGTTTCCGGCCTCGGGCCTCACTGTCATCGTGCTCGCCAACCTTGGCGACGCGCATCCCGAGGCCATGGCGCTCGGCATCGCCGGGCTGTTCGATTCCGCGCTGGTCCCGCCGCACCGGATGGTCGCTCCGCTCGCGGCCGCGCGCCCACCGGTGCCACTCGACTGGGTGCTCGCCCGGCTGTCCGACGGCACGGACTCGGCATTGACGACGCCGGGGCTGAAGCGCTTCCTCGGCCAGGCCGAACGTCGCGATTGGCGCGAGGCGCTCGGTGGTATCGCCCGCTGGACCGCGTTGGGTTGCGAGCCCCCGCGGGACCACCCCATCGAGCGGTTCGGGGCGCCCGTCGCCTGGATCTGTTACACGCGAGGCGAGCACGCGCGGGACCAGGGCGGCCTCGGCGTGAGCGTGCTGTGGACGGAGGATTGGCGGGTGGCCGATGCGGAGGGGTACGAGTACTGAGCCTCGCTCCGGAGGAGCCGTGTTCCACATTCTGTGGCAGTTCGAGACCACCGACGTCCAGCTCCCCGAGTTTGCGGCCGCCTACGGCCCCACTGGCCCCTGGGCCGAATTCTTCCGAGGCGCGGCGGGCTACCTCGGGACCGAGCTGTTTGAGCGCTCGGTGGAACCGCCCCGCTTTCTCACGGTTGACCACTGGACGAGCCGCGATGCCTACGAGGCGTTTCGCCGCGCGCGAGCGACCGAATACGCGACGCTCGACGCCGCATGCGAGGGCCTGACCACGGCCGAGCGTTTTCTGACCGCTTGGGAGGATTGACCCCCCACGCAACCTTTTGGGCCCAGCCCACGTCCAAGGCGGGGTCATGCCACGCTTCCCGCACACCGATCCCGGACACCGAGTGCGCCATGGACACCCTGCTGCAGGACCTGCGTTACAGCGCTCGCCGCCTGCTCAAGAGCCCTACCTTCAGTTCCGTCGTCGTGCTGACCCTTGCCCTGGGCATTGGCGCCAACACTGCGATCTTCAGCGCCGTGAATGCGGTGCTGCTCCGGCCGCTGGGCTATGGCGACCCGGGTCGTCTCGTCACCATCGAGCACCTCTACCCCTCCCTCGGCGGGATGAAGGCGCCGGTGTCGGCGCCGGGCTTCGTCGACTACCAGCACCGGGCGCGGTCGATCGAATCCATGGCGGTCGAGACGAACTGGGCCGCGAATCTCACCGGCGAGGGTGAGCCGACCCGCCTTCAGGGCGCCCGCGTGAGCGGGCGGTTCTTCGGCACGCTGCAGGTGCCGGCGTTGACCGGCCGAACCCTGCTGCCCGGCGAGGACAGCGTCGGGCGGGACCACGTCGTCGTCCTGAGCTACGCGCTGTGGCAGCGTTTGTTCGGCGGGTCTCCCGGAGTGGTCGGCCGCTCGCTCTCGCTCAACGGCGAGAGCTATGAAGTGGTAGGCGTCATGCCGAGCGGCTTTCGCGATGTGCAGAACCGGAATGTCGAGCTCTGGGCCCCGCTCGCGTTTCGGCCCGACCAGCTCGTCGACAACGACCGTACCAGCGAGTATCTGAACCTGGTGGCCCGCACCCGCGCGGGCGTCCCCCTCGAGCAGGCTGCCGCCGAGATGCGTACGATCGCGGAGCAGCTCAAACGCCAGTATCCCGATCAGTACATGGCGGACTGGAGCCTCGTGGTGACGCCGCTGGCCCAGCGGATGGTCGGCAACGTGCGCCCGGCGTTGCTCATTCTGCTCGGTGCTGTGGGCTTCGTCCTGCTCATCGCCTGTGCCAACGTCGCCAACCTCCTGCTGGCCCGGGCCGCGGCCCGCTCCAAGGAGATCGCCGTGCGCACCGCACTCGGCGCGAGCCGCGACCGCCTGATCCGCCAGCTCCTCACCGAGAGCATTCTGCTCGCCCTCACGGGTGGCGTGATCGGCCTGTTCCTCGCGTTCTGGGGCGTGCGGGCGATCATCGCCATCAACCCGGCCAACCTGCCGCGGGCGGAGGAAATCGGGGTCGACGCGCCGGTCATGGTCTTCACCCTGATCATATCCCTCGTGACCGGACTCCTGTTCGGCCTCGCGCCCGCGGTCCACACCGCCGCCGCCGACCTGCACGGCATGCTCAAGGAGGGCGGGCGGGGCAGCGCCGGAGATCGTGGCGGCCAGGGCATGCGCCGAATGCTGGTCGTCGCCGAAGTCGCCCTCGCGCTGACTCTGCTCACGGGCGCGGGCCTCCTGATCAAGAGCTTCGCCCGCCTGCAGGGCGTGGACCCGGGCTTCGAGCCCGACCATCTGCTCACGTTCACCCTGGCGCTGCCGCCGGCCCGGTACCCCTCGGATACCGCCCAGATCGCGTTTTTCGACCAAGCGTTGCCGGCTCTGTCGGCGGTGCCTGGCGTGCGGGCCGTGGGCGGCAGCTCGGTCATGCCGTTCAGCGGCGGATGGACCACCGGGAGCTTCCAGATCGAAGGCTACCAGCCGCCGCCCAAGCACCCCGATCCGTGGGGCGACATCCGCATCGTGAGCCCGGGCTACTTCGAGACGCTGCGCGTGCCGCTGCGCCGGGGCCGTCTGCTGACCGACCAGGATCGCGCCGGGACGCCGCTCGTTGCCGTGGTCGACGAAGAGTGCGTTCGGCGATACTGGCCCCACGAAGACCCGATCGGCAAGCGAATCACCTTCGGTCCCCCCGCGGGGGCGACCGATACGTCGTCGCGTGAGTGGGTCCAGGTGGTCGGAGTCGTCGGGCACACCAAGCAGGAGGGGCTGGATGGTGAAAACCGGTTGCAGCTCTACCTGCCGCTGCGCCAGGTGGGACGTCCGATGCTGACTCTGGCCGCGCGCACCGCGGGCGATCCGGAGTCGTACGCCAACGCGGTCCGCCGGGCCGTCCGCTCCGTGGACCCCGACCAGCCCATCTCCAACATCGCCTCGATGGACGACATGATCTCGAAGTCGGTCGGCCAGCGACGACTCTCGATGATGCTGCTCAGCCTGTTCTCGGGAATCGCGCTGGTGCTGGCGTCGGTGGGGATCTACGGGCTCATGAGCTATTCGGTCGCCCAGCGCTCGCGCGAGCTCGGCGTGCGCATCGCCCTCGGAGCGGCGCGAATCGACGTCCTCCGGCTCGTGCTCCGCCAGGGCATGACGCTCGCCGTTGCGGGGATCGTGATCGGGGTGGTCGCGGCATTCGCGCTTGGACGGCTGATCGAGAGCCAGCTCTACGGCATCCACGCCGGCGATCCCGGCACCATCGTCGCTGTCGCCGCACTACTCGGGATCACCGCTCTCGCGGCGAACCTGGTGCCGGCCTGGCGGGCAACGCGGGTGGATCCGGCGGTCGTCCTGCGGGAGGAGTGAGCTCCGGGCGTGCCGGTCACGACGCGTGGTGTCCGCGTCCCTGGCGCCGCTCCGGTCCGTGATAGGGCGGCGCCTGGCCGCGGCGCCGTTCGACGGCGGCATCGCCGAGGGCGGGCTCGGCCCGGGGCACCGCATCGGGATTCGAGGCGGGGTGCCGGCCGTGGGCGCCGCTGTCGCCGGCGCCGCCCATGGCTGATTCGGGAGCGGGAGATTTCGGGCGATCGTCGGTCATCGCAACCTCGGTGAGGGTCGGTTGGCCCGAACCTAGGGGTCGGGGCCGACGACCGATGGGGCGTGCGTCACATCTGGCCCATTGGCCGGGATGAGGGCACATTTCGGTCTCACCCTTCTTTCACCTGGGACCCGCCGTGACCGCACCCTCTCCCGGGGCGCATCGGATACTCGTGGTCGACGACGAGTCGGCCGTTCGCCGATTCGTGGCTCGCGCACTGCTCGAACAGGGCTTCCTCGTCGTCGAGGCGCTGGACGGGCTCGACGCCCTCGATACCATCCGCGCCCTCGACGTGGATGCCATCGTCTCCGACGTCGTCATGCCCCGCCTCAATGGCGTGGAGCTCGTGGCGGCGCTCGCCGTGTCACACCCACAGCTGCCCGTCGTGCTGATGTCGGGCTACGCCTCGCACGAGCTCGTGGGCATGGGCATCGCGGCCCCCTGCGCGCTGCTCACGAAGCCGTTCTCCGCCGAGCGACTGGTCGAGGAGGTGCGACGGTGTCTGAAGGACACCGATCCGCTCGCGGTGGCGCCGCGGGGCGGAGCGGGTGACTAGCGGGCTAGAATCCGGTCTGATCCTGCGCGACCGTACCGCTCTGATTCTGTGCAACCGTATCGGTGGAGGGATTCGGGTCGCCCTTCCAGGTGGCCCAGGTGAGTGGACACGGGCTACCGAATGGAGGATCGGGGTGTCCGCTGTGCCCCACCAGATCGTGAAGCATCTCGTGCCGCACGACCATCTCGTTCATCTTCCAATCCTGCGCCAGGTAAATCCTGTGGCTCGGCTCCCAGTGTCCGGCGCAGGTGCCGCTCGAGCACTTGAACCCGTAGCCCGGCACCTCCGACCATTGAATCCGGTCGAAATCTCCGCTCAGCCCGGAACAAGCTTCCGTCTTCGCCCACCACTGGCGGTAGACTGCCGGGGGCGACATCGGCGAATCGTCGCCCGGATCGAAGCCGCACGCGGCGAGCCCGACCAGCGTCATGCAGAGCAGCAATGGGCGGATGGACACGCCCGCCTCGAGGGCAACCGGCGTGCCGCCTGGGGCGACGCCCCTAAAGCATTGCCCGTCAATGCACCAGCGGCTCGCGTGTGGATGGCGCTGGGGCGCGATCTCTCAAGTTGCGAGGCGGCATGACGACTTACGCGCGCCGGCTTGGCCTGTTCTCGGCGACGATGGCGGTGGTCGGTGGCATCATCGGCGGTGGCATCTTCCGGACGCCGGCCGCGGTGGCCGAGCGGGTGAAATCACCGGTCATGGTGCTCGCAGTCTGGGGGACCGGCGCGCTGGTCGCCCTCGCAGGCGCGTTCTGCTACGGCGAGCTCGGACGGCGGCGCCCCCGTGCGGGCGGCGGGTACGTGTATCTGCGGGAGGCCTGGGGACCGTTGCCGGCCTTCCTCTATGGCTGGGCGCTGCTGCTCGTGATCGCCACGGGGGCCATCGCCGCCGTCGCCGTGACCTTCGCCGATTACAGCGTCGCGCTCACCGGGCTGCCCGCGCGGTGTGCCCTGCCGGTCGCGGTCGCCGCCATCGGGTTGCTTGCGGTCATCAACTGCATCGGGGTCCGCCCCGGCGCGGTGACGGTGAACGTGTTCACGGTGCTCAAGCTCGCCGCGCTCGCCGGCCTCATCGGGATCGGACTCGCCCTCGCACCCACCGGAGCGGCCCACACGCTTCCACCGGTTGCGACGAGCGGAGCGGGGCAGGGCCTCCGCGCGTTCGGGGCGGCGCTGGTGCCCGTGCTGTTCACCTACGGCGGCTGGCAGCAGACCAACTTCGTGGCTGAGGAAATCGTCGCGCCCGAGCGGACCCTGCCGAAGGCCCTCGCGATCGGCGTCGCGATCGTGGCCACGGTCTACCTGCTCGCGAATCTCGCCTATCTCCGCGTCCTGGGGGCGACGGGGCTCGCGGCGAGCACCGCGCCGGCGGCGGACACCATGCGCGATCTGCTGGGACCGGTCGGCGCGACCTTCATCGCGGCTGGCATTGCGGCCTCCACCTTCGGCTTTCTCGATCTGGTGATCCTGGTGACCCCGCGCGTCCTCCAGGCGATGGCTGCCGACGGAGTCTTCTTTCCGCGGCTCGCGGCGCTCCACCCGCGGTACCGGACGCCGCTCGCGGCGATCCTTGCCGAATCGGGATGGGCCATCGTGCTCACGCTCACGGGCACCTTCGCGCAGCTCGTGGACTATGTCTCGTTCGGGGATTGGATCTTCTTCGGCCTCACCGTCGCAGGTCTCGCGCGCATTCGAGCCGCCGACCGGCGGCGCGGCGGGGACGACGCCACGGGCGTGCCTGGCTACCCCTGGACGCCCGCGCTGTTCGTGGGCGCGGCCGCGTTCGTCGTGGTGAGCTCCGTGCTCGAGAGCCCGCGGAATGCCGCGATCGGAACAGGTCTTCTCCTGCTCGGTTTGCCGGTGTACCGGTGGTGGCAACGCCCCGGCGCGGGACGCGCCGGGGCCGTGGGGCAGGGGGAGGAAGAGCCCGCATGAAGGTGCGCACGCGCGCGGTGCTGGCGACGTGGCCGCCCGGCGGACGACGCGTCGCAGGACTGCTTCTCGCGGCGAGCGTCGGGGCCTGCACCCGTCACGGTCCCTCGAGCCCCGCGCCCGTGCCCCCCATTCGATTCGACCTGCTAGGCAACGCCAGTCCGTCGGACAGCGGTCCGCCGACGTTGCAGGTGGACAGTCAGATCGTGACGATCCGAGGGGTCGATGTGCTCACCAAGGGCGCTGGACTGTACGGCGACGTCGACCTCTCGGAGCCTCACACGCTGCGGCTGACACTCTACGACTCCGCCGTGGGACGCCCCATTTTCGATCCGCTGCCCGCCGCGCCCGCCTCCGATCGGAGGCAGGTGCTCTACCAGGCACGCATCGGTCCCATTCGGCCGGGACGGTATGAGGTGTGGGTGGGCCGCTACGTGTCGCGCGAGAAGCTGGTCGAAGTCTCGCACCAGCCTCTGCACATCGTGGTGCCGCCGGGGCCGAAGCCCGCGCCGCGCGCACGACCCGCGCACGGCAGTGATAGTACCTGAGATGGCGCACTGTATCTTACCATTGAGCAATGACTTACAAGTCAGCCATCCAGCGGCACATAAAGTTTGAGATTCTGCCGCTCCCTGGGGCGCGCGGGGGACGTGCATCACCGACACCGGCACCGCTGGAGGTTACTTCTCCGTCCCCCATCTGGAGGAGTTTTCCATGCCGCTCACCCGGGAAGGTGTTCGCGCTGCCATCGAGCGCGCCGGCGACCAGCACTGGCGTGCGCTCGTTGCCCATCACGAGGAGGCCTACCCGGCTAGCCGCCCTACCCCGGGTGACGTGAGCCGGCGCGAAGCGGAGCGTCTGAACGAGATGGGCTACGGTGACGCCGGGCGCTGGGAGCTGGTCGAAACGCAGGTTCGGCGCGACGGCGATCGCGTGACGCTGGTGCACCGCGTCCGCGATCACCAAGCTGGCACCACGATCGAAACGGAGCCGTACACCAACTATGAGTGAGACACGGCGGAGATCGGTCGCCAGCCTGACCACCGCCTGGTGGGGGTTGCGAACGTATCGCGGCACCGCGGCACTGCTCGTGCTCGTAGCAGGAGTGGCGTTCGCTGCCGCGCTGCCGGCGGTCTCGTTCGGCGGCTGGCGGTCATCTTCGCTGCACGCGACCTCCTCCATCGACGCGCTCGGGGCGGCGGGTGGACGGTTCGCTCGCTCACCGGCCTGGCTGCGGCTCGAGGCGCTCCGGCTTCTGCTTGTCACATTCGCGTGCGTGTCGCTGGCCGCCTTCGTCGCTGGTGCGCTCGGCACCCTGCTGCTCTTCGCTTCTCGGGCCGGCGAGCGGGCCGGCGAAACGGCCGTCCGCCGGGCGGTCGGCGCCGCCCGGCGCACGCTGCTTGGCGCGGCGGTGCTCGAGGGCGCCGGCATCTCACTCGGCGCGCTTGCGGTGGGGGTGCCGCTCGGTCTCCTCTCAACCAGCGCCGCCCAGACGGGATGGCTGGGGCGCCCGGGCACGGGCTGGGCGTTGGTGCTGCTCGCGTTTGCGACGGCGAGCATGGTTCTCGTCGGGGCGCTACTCGCATTCGTCTTCGCCCCCCGCCGTCGTCTGAGTGACGCGGAACCCCGTCCGCTCGGTCTCGTGGCGCCCGTCATCCAGTTGGGGTTCGCGCTGATCGCCCTGACCTGCGGGTCGCTCATCGCGCACGGGGCTGCCGGTCAGGGCTGGTTGCGCGGCCATGCGTCGGCCGGCGAGGTCGTTCGAGCCAACGTCCCACAAACCGACCAGCGCGCGCGCTCGCGTGCTTACCTGGCGCTGCTGAGAACCATCCGGACAGGAGCGCGGTACGACACGGTGAGCCTGAGCGGCCAGGGCTCGGTCGTCGGTCTGGGCACGGTCGGAATGATCACGACGCAATGCGGCCGCTGTGCATACGGCGGTCTCGCGGTTCCCCAGCACAGCGTGGCGGCGGCACAGCAATACGTGAGCGCCGATTCGTTTCAGGCCTTCGGCGTGCACCTCGTCGCCGGGCGTGGCATCAGCGACGCGGATGATTGGCAGGCTCCGCGGGTAGCGGTGGTGAGCCGCGGGCTGGCGCAACAGCATTTCGAGCATGGGGAACCACTGGGCCGACGGCTCCAATTGAGCGACGACCCGCGCACATGGTATACGGTCGTCGGCGTCGTTGACGACCAGCCCGTGACCGGACTCGGCGGAGCCCTCTTGCCTCCCTTCACCGTGTATGCGAGCGTGTTGCAGCACCCGCCGGGCGCTGTCGAGGTGCTGGTGCGCTCCCGTCGTGGCCCGACTCGATCGGACTCGGCGCTACCCGCCTTGGTCGCGAAGACGCTGGGTGTCGATCGGCGCGGTGTCGTGGGCCGGACGGAGGCCGCCGTCTGGGCGGACGATCGCGCACCGATTGCCTGGTTCGGACGATGGTTCTCCGTCGAAGGCTGGATCACCCTCTTCCTGGCGGCGGTGGGGACGGTCGCGCAGATGCGACTGTGGGTGGGGTCGCTGGCACCTGAGCTTGGCCTGCGACGCGCGCTTGGTGCGAGCCGGGCGCGCACCTTGGCGCTCGTGCTCGGACGCGCGGCTCGCGTCGGGCTTGCCGGCACGGCCCTCGGGCTCTGTGTTGGCCCGGCCATTTGGGGCGCCCTTGGGACCATGGTGCGTGACCTGCCGGCCTGGGACCCGGGCGTCGTCCTCGACTACTCGGTAGTGCTCGTGACGACGACAGTCCTGGCAGCGGCTGGGCCGGTGTGGTCCGCGGTTCGCACGGCGCCCGCACGCCTCCTGACTGCTGCCTGACCGTTCGACGGCACCGCTCACCTCCACGGAAGTCAGGTCTTTCATGTCGCACCGCGATTCACTCGGGCTGGCCGATCTCGAGCTGCTGACACTCCGGATCACCGAGGGGCTGGTGGGTCCCCGGCCCGGCTGTACCCTCGAGATCTCCACCTTTGTCTGGAACCGCAATTCCTTCGAGGCGCAGCACCGGTTCGAGGAGGTCTGCGACGCACACGGGATCCGTTTTGTCGTGAAGGAGCAGATCGGCGGCATCGAGTGGGTCTGTGCGTGAGGGCGCCCCCATGAGCGTGCCGCCGCCCCGCACCGCGGAAAACGCGACGCCTCGGGAGCTGCGCCGCGCGGCCGGCCGGCTGCTCCTCATGCTGCTCGTCCTGGGTCTCCTGGTGATCCCGCTCGTCCAGGACTTGCCGCTCGGCCACAGCACGCGCATCGGGCTCCTGGCGTGGCTGCTGGTCGCCCTTGCTCTCTACTGGCTGTTCCAGGGCATGGGCTATCGGCCGCTCCTGCTTCTCCAGCTGCTCGTCTTTTCAGTGGCCGCCACACTGCTGAGTGCCAAGGTGCTGCTCGTCATCGTCGACGTGAACAAGGTCAACTTCCTGCGAATCGTAGCGCGATGGCTCATCGTGCTGGGGACGTTGAGCGCGGTAGCCAACCTGCTCGGCATGCTCGTCGGCCTAGTACAGCGGCGGCGCCCCGGCTGAGGCCGGGCCACCCCACCTTGTGGACCAGACCCGGGCCCAGAACCGGGCCCGTCGCTCCCCCCGCAATTTTCGCCCCTAGTTGCCGGCACCCCCGCGACTCCCTCAGGTCCCATTGCCGCGGCCGGTCTTTTCCTGCAGCTCGTCAATCCGCTTCGACGCCTCCGCCTTTGAGAGGTCCTCGTCCACCGTTTCTCCGGCCTCGTCGGCTAGCGTATGCAGGTATGACGACTGGGCGCCGGTCATCGGCTCATCGCCGGTTTTCCACTCGTCGGGAGCCTTGATCGCGTTGGTGCGATCCTGCGGGTCGGAGGCCCGATTCTTCTTTGCTGCCATGATGGGCTCCTATGCCGAAGAAAATCCGAATCACTTGGAAACGAGAGGAGATGGTAATCTCCAAGATGGGAGGCCGTAGTGAGTTGCGTCACACTTTATAACTCACTGGAATACTGCCCAGCCGACCCCCTGTTCCCTTGGCTCGAGCCTTCCTCCTTCATCCCGTCTGGCCCGCTACCGCCACACATCGCCTTTTTGGCCCTGACGACCTACGTTCTCGCACCAGGCAGCGCACCGACTCTCACCCGGGACCCCCGATGGCCAGGCTACTCGCTACGGTTTGTTCCCTCTGTGTCGTTGTGATCACGATCGGTTGCTCGGGGAGGCCGGGGGCTCGTACGTCCACGCCCCTCGAGTTCGTGCCGATGCCAGGACAGCGGCCCCTTCCATTCTCCGCATTAGTCCGGGCCGGCCCCACCCTCTACCTCTCGGGCCAGATAGGCAACGACAGCACTGGCCACCTGGTCGCTGGCGGGATCGGTCCCGAGACCGCGCAGGCTCTGCGGAACATCAAGACGCTGCTCGATGCCCATGGTTCGGGGATGGATCGGGTGGTGAAGTGCACCGCCATGCTGGCGGACATGGCGGAGTGGGGGGCCATGAACCAGGAATACGTCAAGCATTTCCCTGCGCACCTGCCGGCGCGGAGCGCGTTCGGCACGACGGGACTCGTGCTCGGCGCGAGGATCGAACTGGAGTGCACCGCCCTGGCCGAAGGGACCTGAGTGTTCGCAGTGGTTCCGTGCGTGGCCGGGACAGCCTAATTTGCGTCCGAGGACGCGCCCACCCCGATCATCGAGGAGCGAATGGCTACCAAACTGGACAAGACGATCAAGCGGGAGCTCGAGCTCGAGGGTAAGCTCTACACGGTCACCATGTCGCCTGAGGGCGTGAAGATCACGCCAAAAGGCGCCCGGAAGGGGCAGGAGATCACCTGGGCGACGCTCCTCAGCGGTGACGCCGAGCTGCGCAGGGATCTCAATGTTTCGGTAGACGCTTACCGCGGCTGACCAGCGAACCCGGGGGCCGCCATCGGGTCGGGCACCGGAGCGCCTCGCAAGCGGGCGCAGCCGGCCAGCCCGACCCGCTCCTGCGTTTGCTCACGCGGCGGAAGTCCCACCGTCCAGGCAGGAGGTGTCGGTGCGTCGAACCGGCGTGCGCTCGGCGGTCGCGGCGGGTGCGGCGATTTTCGCCCAACCACTGAACCCCTGCCACAACCTGCGCCTCTTCCATCTCCATGGCCATGGCGAGGAAATCCTCGCCGATTTGGCGCCCCGAGCTCGGTGATCTCCCGCTCCTGCGGCCGCGCCCTAGGCCGCCCCGCCGTCGCGGCACTCGCCGTTGCGCTCCTGACGGGAGGGGCGCCAGGACTGCCGGCTCAGACCGCCGCGCCACCAAGCCGCTGGGAGACTCTTGTCCGCGCCTTCGACACGTACGCCAGGAGCGACGGCGTGGTCGGCGGACGGGTGATGGCCATCCGGAACGGACAGCCGGTGGCCGATCACATCTACGGTCTGGGTGACCGTGAGCGCGGCACCCCTCCGGCACCCGAGGCGGTCTACCATTGGGCGTCGATCACCAAGACGCTCACCGCCATCGCCATCATGCAGCTCCGCGACCACGGCCGGCTCCGGCTCGACGACCCCATCACCCGCTGGGTGCCGGAGCTGCGCCAGGTGCACGACACCTTCGGGTCGGTGGACCAGGTCACGCTCCGGATGCTGCTCTCCCATTCCGCCGGCTTTCAGAACCCGACCTGGCCGTACCGGGAGGGGCGCCCCTGGGAGCCGTTCGAGCCGACTCGCTGGGAGCAGCTGGTGTCGATGATGCCGTACCAGGAGGTCGGCTTCCGGCCCGGGTCGCGCTTCGGATACAGCAACCCGGGCTTCATCTATCTCGGCCGGGTCGTCGAGGCGCTCTCGGGCGATCCGTGGGCCGTGTACATCCAGAAGAACATCTGGACGCCGCTCGGCATGACGCGCAGCTTCGTCGGGACGTCCCCGTATCATCTGGCGCCCCTCCGGGCCGCGAGCTACACGGTCCACGCCGACAGCGGCCGCACGACGACGGATTCGAATGCACGCGAGTTCGATCCCGGGATCACGCGGTCGAACAGTGGGTGGAACGCGCCGATGAGCGATCTGGTGACCTATGTGGCGTTCCTTACGCACGCGACCGCGGGCGACGCCAGGCGCGCGCTGCGCTACGACGGCGTGCTGCGCCGCGGCACCCTCGAGGAGATGTGGCGCCCGGTCGTTCCGCTCTCGGCGAACGCCGGGATGGACGACGCGTTCGGGCTGTCGTTCTATCTCTACCGGCGCGGCGCGCACCGGGTGGTGGGACACACCGGCGAGCAATCGGGATTCCGCTCGTTCCTGTACTTCGACCCCGCAACCACCGAGGCCGTCGTCGGCGTCGTGAACACGACGAACGAAGCGAACTCGGACGGATCGAATCGCGGCTGGGATGACTTGACCCAGCAGGCCATCACCATGGTGGCCTCCCCGTGAAGCGCCCGCGGGGCCGCCATCGCCCCGATGACGAGGGAGGGCCGCGGCCGCCGCGCCCCTCGTTCGAGATGCCCGAGGCCGTGCTCCAGCTGCAGCCCGCGGAGCAGCCGGCGCCGGCGGAGCCGATGCGTCCCGGTCGGATTCACCTGGTGGTCGTGGTCACCCGGGCCGTCACCCCCGAGGACCGGGCGCCGCCGAGCGTGGTGCTCGTGTCGCGGTTCTGGCACCCTTCGCTCCACCGCTGGAGCGAGAACTCCTTCGAGTCACTCGAGCACGCCATCCACCTCTTCGTGGATGAAAGCGGTTGGGTGCTGCGGCAGCAGCAGTCGCTCGATGCCCCCCAGGCGTTCGAGCTCGTCTTCGAGGCCCGCCGTGAGGATTTCAGCCGCCCCAGCACCGAGGCGATCCTGCAGGACGTGGGACTCACCCCGGAGGATGTCGCGGATCTCATGGGGCGCGTGGAGCGGGAGAACGGCCCCGCCGACTCACGCTGATCGTGTGCGCCCAGGGAGGCGGCCCCCGGCTCTCGCAACGCCTGAGCCCGCCATGAGCGACGACCGCGCATGGTGCCTGCCCTTTGCCGATCACTTCTCGGCCATCGCGTCAGCGTATGCAACCGCGCGGCCCACGTACCCGCCCGCGCTGTTCGCCTGGCTGAGCGAGCTCGCGCCGGCCCGCGGCCGCGTCTGGGACTGTGCCGCGGGGAACGGGCAGGCCGCTCTGCCGCTCGCCCAGCACTTCGCCGAGGTGGTCGCGACCGACGCGAGCCGGGCGCAGATCGGCCGCACGCCACCGCGGGCCAACGTCCTCCGCTATGCCGCGGCCGCACACGCCTCCGCACTCCGCGACGCCTCCGCGGATCTGGTCACCGTGGCCCAGGCGCTTCATTGGCTCCCCCGGCCGGCGTTCTGGGAGGAGGCTCGCCGGGTGCTCGTCAGCGGTGGTGTGCTGGCCGTATGGTGCTACGGAATCCAACGCATCGTCGACGACTCCGAGGCCGACCGGTTGGTCGATCATTTCTATCGCGAGATCGTCGGTCCGTTCTGGCCTCCGGAGCGGCGCCTGGTCGAGGCCGGATATCGTGACCTCGAGTTTCCGTTCGACGAGCTGCCGGCCCCCGAGTTCCGCATGGCGCGCGAGTGGCGGCTGGCCGAGTTCCTCGCCTACGTTCGGACCTGGTCGGCCACCCAGCGGTACATCGTGGACCGAGGCGTCGATCCCGTCATGGAGCTCGAGGCCTCGCTCGCACGACCGTGGGGCGCCGGTGTCCGCCGTGTGCAGTGGCCACTGAGCCTCAGGGTCGGCCGCCGTGCCGTGTCCTGACCTCGACCCTACCCACCCGCGACCCGGGAGCCGCATGCCGAAACTCATCTCCGCGCCGATCGTCATTCCGGCGGCGGGCACCCCTTCCAAGCGGATCGAGGAGTTCGCCGGCCGCGTCGCCACCGGGCACGCGGGGGTGAGCGTCGCGCACATGGTATCGCCCGAGGGATGGCAAGAACCCGGTCAGCGGCCCGAGTTCGAAGAGATCACGGTCGTGCTGGGCGGCATGCTCCGGGTGGAGTACGACGGAGGCATCCTCGAGGTCCGGGCAGGGCAGGCAGTAGTTTCCCCGCCCGGCGAGTGGGTCCGCTACTCGCGCCCAGCGCCGGGCGGCGCCGAGTACGTGGCGGTGTGTCTGCCGGCGTTCTCGCCGGCGACCGTCCACCGGGATTCGTGACGTCCGGCCGTCAGCTGGGGGCCTCGACGCCCCCCGGGCCGAGCTCACGCCTGCTCGTAGCGATCGTGGTCGTCGCCGCCGTGCTCGCGGTGCTGCTCACGCGCGAGGTCGCGCGAACGTCTCGGCTGCAGCGCATGCGCGCCGACCTCGCCGAGGTTCTGGGCGAGTGCCGCGCCCGCTATGACGCCGCCTCTACCGCGCGGGACAGCGCGGCGGTCGACCGATGGCAGCCGCCCCTCCACGGCGCGCAACGCCCGGGCGATCCGCCATGCGAGTCCTACCGGCGCCGCAACATGCTGTCCGGGGCTCGACCGTGAGCGAGCATCACGAGCCGATCTGGATGGCGCCCGTCCATCGCGGGCCGATGGACCCGGTCGAGCACGCCACTCACTTTGCTGGCGGCCTCGCGGGTGTTTGCCGCAGGCCGGCGGGATCGGGGAGGGCTACGGGTATGAAAACGACGACGGCCGGCCCGAGTGACCACGGGCCGGCCGTCGGTTCACGCGCGGTCGTTAAAGTCCGAGCTTTACGATTTTCTCCGCGGCCCGGCCCTTCTGGCCCGGAACTACGTCGAAC
>JBQCGH010000016.1:0-4341 GCA_051955835.1 Gemmatimonadales bacterium | reverse complement strand
AGCGATCCGGCGCACCGCGTGCCAGCGCGAGCACCCCCTGCCAACGACGCCGAACCAGGCTGTCCGGCTGGGCCATGGTGTAGTTCAGGATCACCGCCTGCACGTGCCAGCGCTCGAGCATCGGCACGAGATAGCTTCGCGCCGCGAAGTAGTGGGTGTGCACGTCGATCTTGTCGAACGCGGCCTCAGGCGGATCGGCCCCGCGACCGCGGCAAGCCGCGAGGCAGAGTGGAAGCAGCAGAACGACGTCCCGACGACAGCGTGGTCTCACCAGCGCCCACCAGAGGCGGAGAGTCAACGGACGAACGATGAGCGGCACGAGGACTCACCGGCCGGCCTGTCCCGGCGCGCCGGTCCTCGTACCACTCAACTCTCGTGCCTCGAGGTCGAGCTCCAGCTCTCGAGCCTGCCTCCCGTCCCTACGCCGCCGCGAGCGCCCGCCGCCGGGCTGGTGCGGCCGGAGACGCTCGCTCCGACCAGCGGCCGGCCGAAACGGCCGCTGCCAGCAGGCCAACAATGCCGGGCATCGCGGCCTGCGCGGCGCCCGCCGTGGCCATTGTGACCCCGACCGCGCCCGCCATGATGATCACCAGACCGGCCGCCGCCACCGGCGTGAGAACGAGACGGATGCGGAAGAGGCCCGGCAGGATCAGCCCCAGCGCGCCTGCCACCTCGGCCACGCCGATGAAACGGAGGAACGCGCCGGGCAGCGGGATCTCCTTCGTCATCGCCACGATCGGGACTACCAGCTTGTACCCACCGGCGAACAGAAATAGCGCCGCGAGAAAGACCTGAGCCGCCCAGAGCGCCCGGTTGGCCGCGCGCGAGACGGTGACGGGGTTGGCGGAAGAGATGGCCGGCATGATGGGGCTCCTTTGGGGTGACAGGTCAGGGCCGCGCTTCTGCCTGTACGTCGAAGGAGCTGGAGGGGAATCGACAGGAGGCGGGCGGGCTCGCCCGCCCGCCTAAGCGGCCACCGCGGCCGCCTCCGTCGCGCCCGTCGCCCGCAGATACGATCGTAGATCTTCGATCACCGTCACGTGCGTAATCCGGCCGAACGACACCTCGAAGAGCAGGGCGAACTCGCACCCGCCCTGGATCTCGCAGCCTTCGACCGTGAAGCTCTCGGTGCCCCAGGCGATCACCTGCTCCCCCGTCGCGGTGTAGTCCAGCTGCCAGAACGCCGTGAGCGCGCCGAGGGCGGTGAAGTACTCCGCCACCGCCTGCTTGCCCCAGCCGGTCGTTGCCGCGGACCCGTCGCCCTCGACGGCGACCTCGAGCTCCACGTCCGTCGTGAGGAGCGTGAGCAAGGGCGCCACGTCTCCTTCGAGCAGCGGATCCACGGCTCGCCGTATCAGGGCGACGTCGTCCAACGAGGCCCTCGCTACTACCGATTCCAACGCTTTCAACGTGTGCCTCCTCTCGTGAGTCACCTCGAAGGCCGAATCACCTATTGAGCGCCTCGCCTCGTCCGCTGTGCCAAAGACCGAGCTCAACCCCGAGCAGCGGAACCCGATGGCCGGAATGGCCACGCCGGTGTCGCCTAGCTTCCGATTATTGACTTGGTCCTCTAATCCTCTTCTGCGTAATCCGGGCTTCGGGAATGCCGCGCTGCGCCTGCGGTTCCCTGGACCCCTGCACGAACCCAGGATAACATCGCACTATCCGGGGATAAGGAAGCAGTTATCCTGGTACTGGCGGTCCCTGCCTCCGGCTGGGTCCGCCAGCTACCATGGCTGAGCCTGAGCCGGCAGACGTCACCGGGGACCGGCGGGCCCGGCGAGCTGTCCGACCGGCCGCCCGACCGCATGGCCGCCGGACCGCCTGGCCGCGCGCTGGGCCACTTCGTACGAAAGGACGTGCCCGATGCTGAGCGAAGAGCGCCGGCGGCTGATTGCCGACTTCCTCAAGACCCGGCGTATGCGCCGGCAGCCGGAGGAGCTGGGGCTTCCTCGCGGCCGGCGCCGCCGTACGCCCGGTCTTCGTCGGGAGGAGGTCGCCGCCGCCGCCGGGGTCAGCGCCGAGTGGTACACCTGGCTCGAGCAGGCGCGCGACGTCCGGCCTTCGGTTGACGTGCTGAGCCGGATCGCCGACGCGCTCCGGCTCGAGCCGCACGAGTCCCGGCACCTCCTCACCCTCGGCGGCTATGCGGCCGCGCCGAGTGGTGCGGACCTGCCGCCCGCCGTGTCGGTGAGCCTTCGCCTACAGCGGCTGATCGACCAGATGGACTTCGGGCCGGCCTGGGTGTTCGGCGAGCGGTGGGACATCCTCGCCTGGAACCGCGCCGCGTCCGTCATCCACGGAGACCTGGTCGGTCTCCAGGGCATCGAGCGCAACGCGCTCTACCAGCTCTTCCTCGGCGACCGGTTGCGCGCGACGCTGGTCGATTGGGACCGCCACGGACGGCAGTGCGTCGCCAAGCTCCGCGTGCAGTACGCGAGCCGGGTGGACGACCCCTGGTTCAACGAGCTGGTCACGCTGCTCCGCACCCGAAGCGAGCAGTTCGAGCGCTGGTGGCACGAGAACGACATCGAGGTGTTCCAGGAAGGCGTCAAGCACTACGAGCACCCCGAGGCGGGTCGCCTGGTGTTCGACTACTCGGTGCTCGAGGTGCTAGACGAGCGAATGTCGTCGCTGCGGCTGATTGCGTACGTGCCGGCGCCTGGCACGGGAACGCGGGAGAAGATGGAGAAGCTGCTGGCGGTGAAGGAGGAGTTGGTGCTGGGGTAGCCGGCGGGCGAGCGGGCTAGCAGGCGAGCGGGTGAGCACACCAATCTGGTCCGGTGTGCTTGCCTGCTCGCCTGTTAGCCCGCTCGAGCCCGCCTATTTCATCGCCACCGCCGCACCACCCACCTCGCTCACCAGCAGCCCGAAGGCGTTCTGCACGTCCGTGGGACCGAACACGCAGTGTCCGAACGCCACCGAGCTCGTGAGCTGCGTCAGCAGGTCGCTCGAACCGGCGGCGTCCACCTTGGCCTGGAACAGGTCATGGTGGAAGAACGGCACGATCGGATCCTCGGTGTTGTACAGGGTGACCGTCGGCACCGTGAGGCGGCCGGAGGTCTCGTACTTGGCGCGGATGTGGCTCAGGGCCTGCTGGTCCGCCGAGAACCTGGCGACGAGCTGATCGAGCAGGTCGGGGCCGGGCGCGCCGTAGTCCGTCGTGGTGTTGTCGTACTGCTGGCCGCCGAGGAGATCCTGCGCGTTGGTGGTGGCGAGGATGTTGTAGCTGAGCACCCGGATGACGGTGAACCCGATGACCGCCGGCGGTTGCTGCAGCAGATAGCCGAGGCCGGCGGCCGTGAGGAACTGCGCGGTCGTCGCCGGATTGTTTTGGAGCACCGTGAGGAGCTGGCCGATGATCGGGCCGATAGTCGCGCCGTCGCTTGCCGTGAAGGCCTGATACTCCGCGGCGAACGCCGTCTCGAAGTCCGGCGGGATGGCGATCGCCGTGCCCGGGAGCACCGGCGGCTCGCCCGGCTGATTGAAGAAGGCGTCGAACAGCACCCGGAAGTCGTCGAAGTAGTCGAGCTGGCGCTGGAAGCTGCCGATCGGCGGGCACAAGGCCAGCACACCGTCGAACAGCTGCGGCTGCCGCTCGGCCGCGAGCATCGTGATGGCTCCGCCCTCCGAGGCACCCACCCCGAACACCTTGCCGCCGAGCGGTCCGTACAGCTCGCGGAACTGTGCGATCAGCCGCTGCACGTCGTGCGTCGCGTCCACCACGATCAACCCATTCGATCTGTAGCTGGTGGTCGCGAAGGCGAGGCCCAGGCCGGTGGCGATCGCGGACACCGGCAACCCGCCGAGCTCGTCGTCGCGTATCGTGAGCGGGAACTGCGGCGCACGAAACCCGGGGCGTAGACCAGCAGGCTTCCGGTGGAGGCGTCGAACCCAGACGGAACGCAGATAAGATACTGCGCGCCACTCCCGGGCAGGGTGCCTTCGGCGCCGGTGGTGCCGATGGGACAGGCAGCTGGGGTGGTGGTCGGGATTTTGGCGGACGCAACGGGGTCGGTGGGGACGGGACTGGTATCGGCGCACGCGGCGAGCACGAGACAGGCGGCGGCACCGGTGAGAACGCGACGCATCGAGACAGGCTCCGGGGAAGGGAAAACGGTCCCGACATAGTTGGATGGCGAGCGCCGGAGCGCAAGGAGGAAAGAGGTGAGAGGTGAGAGGTGAGAGGGGCCAGCACATCGGCCCGCCTCGTTGTGCCGGTCCCTCTCACCTCTCACCTCTCACCTCTCACCTCTCACCTCTCACCTCTTTCCTCCTTGCGCTCCGGCGCTCGCCATCCAACTATGTCGGGACCGTTTTCCCTTCCCCGGAGCCTGTCTC
>JBQCGH010000015.1:0-5501 GCA_051955835.1 Gemmatimonadales bacterium | reverse complement strand
CTAACCACGCCATCAGGTTCGGCCCGAGCGCCTAGTACACGCACCGTGCGAAAGACACGGCGCCCGGGCTTGCGGAACGCGCGAAACGGAGCTGTCTTGCGCGTCAGACCGGCGCGCTCGCTGTGGACGCGCAGCCAGCGTCCTCCCAGGTTCTCCACCTGTGCTCGCACCCGACCGGAAGCGAGGGCGCGACGGCGACCCTGGTCGGCGACGCGGATGGCCGATGCCCACCACGCTGTGGATGGTTGGTGCGGACGCGGACGGCTACACTCGCCGCGGGCCGCCCGAGCCTAAGGCCCGGGCGGGCCTTCGGAGGGAACCTTGCGCGGGGTAGAGTCCCGCCGTTTCCACTTTTCTCGGACAGGCCTCCTGGTCCTACTCGGCGCGCCGGCGGTCGAGCGTGGACCAGCCCGGCCGCCCTGGCGATGCGATAGGTGCGAGGCCGGCACGCCGGTACGGGGTTGAGGTGGCTCAGACTCATCGCCGGTGTGGCCTGCGTGGCCGTCGGGGCCGCGCTGACGCTGCGGCCGTTCACCGCGCTGGAAGTACTGGTGTTGTTCGTCGGGGGGAGCTTCCTGGTCGCCGGCATCAGCGAACTGGCCGGCGCGAGGAGCGCCCCCAGGCCCACGTTCGCGCGCGCTGTCGGGGTCGGCTGGTTCGTCGCCGGGGCGTTGGTCATGGCGTGGGCGGGGATCACGATCCACGCGCTCGCGATCGTTGCCGGCGTGAGCATGCTGCTGGGCGGCTTGACCCGGCTGGCGTCGGCGCGTGGCGGCGGGGGAGACGACCGTCTGATCGCCGCGCTGTCGGGCCTTGCGAGCGTGGTCTTCGGAGCCCTGGCTCTGGCCTGGGTCGACGTGACGGTGCTCGTGCTCGCCCTGCTGGTCGGGGCGCGCACCGTCCTGTTTGGGTTCGCCCAGATCGCCGCGGCGTTGCGAGAGCTCCGAGGTCGGGCAGGGCCGGTGGCTCGGCGCCGACCGAGATGGCTGCGGCTTGCCGGCGCGGCGGCGTCGCTGGCGGTCGCGTTGGGCCTCGTTGCGATCAACGCGGTGATTCACCGCTCGAAGGCTCCGGCGGACGCCTTCTACACCGCGCCAAGCGAGGTTCCCGCCAGGCCTGGCGTGCTGCTGCGCAGCGAGCCGTTCGCGCGCGGGATCCCGTCAGACGCGCGCGCGTGGCGGATCCTCTACACGACCACCCGCGACGACGACACGCCTGCTGTCGCCAGCGCGGTGGTGATCGCGTCAAGGCATCTTCCGGCCGGGCCGCGACCCGTGATCGCGTGGGCGCACGGGACCACCGGCGTCGCGTCCAGGTGCGCGCCGTCGCTGCTGCCCTCGCGCTGGACCCCTGAGGTCATCCCGGCGCTCGACCAGGTCATCGTCCGGGGCTGGGTCATTGTGGCCACCGACTACGTCGGCCTGGGCACCGCGGGACCGCATCCCTATCTGATCGGCCAGGGCGCGGCGCGCTCGGTGCTGGACTCGGTGCGAGCGGCCATGCATATGCGCCAGGTGAGATTGGCCAACATGACCGTCGTGTGGGGCCACTCGCAGGGAGGTCACGCCGCGTTATGGGCGGGAATGCTCGCCCCGCGCTATGTGCCCGACCTCAACGTCGTCGGCATCGCCGCCCTGGCCCCCGCCAGCGACCTCCCCGCGCTCGTCGCGACGGCGCGGAACACACACGAAGGCAGGGTCATCGCCTCCTACATCCTGACCGCCTACAGCCAGATCTATCCCGACGTCTCCTTCGACCACTACACACGGCCCGGGGCTCGCGTCATCGTCCGTGCTACCGCGCGGCGTTGCATCGAGCTCCCCGAGGCGCTGGTCTCCGTCGCGACGGCACTGCCCAGGCAGCCGATCTACCGGGTCGACCCGCTCAGCGGCGCGCTCGGCAAGCGGCTGGCGCAGAACACCCCCACCGGCCCGATCAAGGCGCCAGTCTTCATCGCCCAGGGCCTCACCGATCCCGTCGTGCTCCCCAGCGTCCAGGCCCGATACGTCAGACGACGATGCGCCGCCGCTCACCAGGCGCTTCGCTACGTCACCTATGAGGACCGCAACCTCCTCTCGCTCCTCGCGCCACGGTCCCGACTCGTCCCGGACCTGCTCCGCTGGACCCGCGCCCGGCTCGCCGGACAGCACCAGCCCCACCGCTGCGTGACCGTGTCACGCTGATGCGCTCGCAGCAACGCCAGGCCCGGTAGGCGTTTCAGGCTCGTTGAGCGCGCCGTGCGCGTCGGGTCGTGTGGGGACTCTGCGGCGGCAACTTCCGCAAGCCGGCATAACGCACCATCGGCCGGTCAGACCAGATCCCATTCGTTGCAGCCGTATGCCACGGCGTTGCCGTAAAACACGTCTGCGGCCCCGTCGTCTCCCCCATCGTGGGCGATGTGGATCTGCGACCTCGCGATCGCGCACACGGTGTCAGGGCTCAGCGAAATATATGCGTGTGCTTGGTCGGTGGCCGGTGACGCGAGGGCGAAGCCCAGAGCAAGGGCAGGGACGGCCAGCAGTGCGAAGAATCGCCGCTTCATGGTTCCCTCCTGGGTGGGTTGACGCCATGTAGTGCGGCCGCTGTCCGTGGGCGGATCACTGTCTTCCGCAACGAAGCGCACGAGCCCGCGACCAACGTTCGCCTCGTGTCACGCTGGGGCGGTGACCGGAAGGACCAGTGACGAGGGGTGCTCGGGGCCGTAGAGAAGCTCGACATCAACGGGCCGCTGCGTCCGCGCGGCGATCGGGTCCTCACCGGTTCCCGGGTTTCGCACATAGCGTGGATGGGCGCCGGAGGACACCTGGAGGCGGATGCGACTCCCGGCCGCGAAGCGGTGCGCGATCGGCCACAGGTCGAACTGCACCCGCCAGGCACCGTCATGGTCGGATTGCTCAAAGCGGCCGGGAGCGACGCTCGCCAGCGCGTCGCAGACGTTCCAGGAGGCGCCTTCTGGGTCGACCTCGCACACGCGGGCGAACAGGTCGAAGTACGGCTCGCTGGCACGCGCCCACAGCTCCACGGACACCGGGCCGATCGCCTCGAGGGTGCTTTCGAGCGGCACGGTCGTGAACGTGAGCACGTCCGCGCGCGCCTCGAGCGGCCGATTGTCGCGGACGGGCTTGGTCGTGATCATGATCGGGCCGCCGAGCGAGGGCGTCGGGTCGGCCGGGTCGTAGCGGTAGCGGCGCCCACCGCCTGTCCCGGCGGGCGGTGGCTCCCACCCCAGGCAGCCGTCGCCCGTGATCCACAACCGGCGTGCGGCGCTCTCGGAAGCAGGCCAGCGGTCAAATTCGCGCCAGCCATCGCCGACCCGCTCACCGGTGACGAACACGCGCACGGCCGCGGGATCGATCAGTCGCGGATCGCCAAGCAGGTGGCCGCGCAGCCAGGCCAGCTCCTCGCGCACGCCGGCGCCGGTGAGGCCCTCCATCGTGTGCGACCACGGCCCGATGATCAGCTGCGGCTTGCGGCCGGCGTCCTGAAGGGCGGCGAAGTCCTCCAACTGCCAGGGCAGAAACGAGTCGTACCAGCCGGTGACCATCTGGATCCGGGCCTCGACCGTGGCGACCCCGGCCGAGAAGTCGCCCGCCACCCAGAAAGGGTCATCGCGCTGCCGGCCCGCGAGCGATTGGCGAAACCACGGCACCTCCCCGCCCGTCACGCGGCGGTCGAGATCCTCCAGCGAACCCCCGGACAGCAGCGAGCGCAAGCGGCCGAGTCCGAGGAACATCGGCAAGGGCGCCAAACGGCGCTCCTGTAAGCCGATCATCACGAGCCACTGCGCCGAGGTCTCAAGCGAGATGCTCCCGCCCGGGTAGCTCTGGCCGTGAAACTGCGAGGCGCTCCCTTGGATCGACAGCGCCCGGAGGTCATCGCCGGCATCGGCGGCGACCGCCCACTGCACCAGCCCGAGATAGCTCTCGCCGGCCATCCCGATCGGTCCGGCGTGCCAGGGCTGGCGGCGCAGCCAGCGCAGCGTCGCGAGGCCGTCGGCACGCTCGTCAAAAGGGTTGAACGTCCCCTCCGAGCCGAACGTCCCTCGGACGCTCTGCATCACCACCTGCAGTCCGCGCTCGGCCAACATCCGTCCGTGCAGCAGCCCGAAGAACTGACGCCGGCCGTAGCAAGAACGGACCAGGACGGTTGGCTGCGGCTCTCCGCGAGTCGCCTCGGCGACCCATCGATCGGCCAGCAGCACCGCTCCGTCGTCCATCTCAACACGCAGGTCGCGCTCGCAGACGACCGCGTGCGTCTTGGCCCGAGGCAAGCGCCACCGGCGGGCGAGAATCTGGCTGAGCAGGCTCATCCGCCGTGCGGCCGGCGCATCCACTCGTTGGCGTGATGCAGCCGAGGTCGCGTGGTGCCGTGCGCCACCGTTCGCCACACTATGCCACCCCACGGCCGGGACCGAGACCGCCTCCTGGGAGGGACGGCGCGCGTGCTGAGCGACAGAGATCGCCGCTTCAGCTGACCGCCCGGAGGAGAAGCGTCGCGGCGGCTGTACTGCCAAATCCGACTAGGAGGTCGCCGATGGGGTCGGCTGCCTCAGGCTTCTCGGAGAGCGATCTCACCCGAGAAGGCTTCGACGATGCGTGAGGCGGGGGTAGCTCGCCGTCGCGGGCGCCGTTTGGTTACCGGCGCACCGTCACGCAGCGATAGCCCGCGATCCGCCCGACCTTCGAGCCGTTCGCGCGCTCGGTATTGCGTGTCCGGCCGCGGCAGATGATCGGCGACCAGTTGCGCGCGGCATGCGCGGCGTCTGGCCGCAGGCGGATCCGGAACGCCACGATCACCGTTGAGCGCGAGGTTCGTCGCGTGGCTTGCAGCCTGGCCGACCCGACCGAGAAGAATGTCGCGCGGTGATCGCGCAGGAGGCCTGGCGCACGCGGGACGAAGTACGTTCGCACGAACTGGACGGCCTCGCGATTGGTCAGGAGCGGCGTCCGGGCGGCCGCAGGTGCAGCGCTCGCGAGCAGCACGCTGGCGGCGGATAGGAGCACGCGTCGCATGGGCCAAAGGATGGCGAACCTCGTGGGATCGCTGCGGGCAGGTCGCGCCCTCTGCGCGCCGATCCGAGGTCGGGCACTCAGCGTCTGGTCTCGTACCTGGTCAGGAGCACGCCGTCGGGAAACGTCCGGGTCTCCACCAGGGTCAGGTTCACCCAGTTGTCCAGAGTCGCAAAGAACGGCGTGCCGCCGCCCACCAAGACCGGTGCGGTGACCAGCACGTACTCGTCGATCAGCCCGGCCCGCATGGCCGCCGCGGCGAGCGTGGCGCCGGCGATGTCCATGGGGCCGTCATCCTCGGACTTGAGCCGGGCGATCTCGGTGACCGCGTCGCCGGTGACCAGGCGGGTATTCCAGTCGACCGTGCTGGTCGTCGAGGAGAACACCACCTTCGGCATGTCCCGCCAGCGGCGGGCGAACTCGATCTCCGCCGGTGTGGCGCCAGGCTGCTGGTCGGCGGTCGGCCAGTGGGAGCTCATCGTCTCCCACAGT
>JBQCGH010000014.1:0-3370 GCA_051955835.1 Gemmatimonadales bacterium | reverse complement strand
TCACCCCGTCCCCAGCACCCACCCACCGGCTCCTTCGCCGACCCACGAGAGAGACCCCATGGCCGTGCCGGACGGCCTGCGCGACGCCCTCGCCGAACGCTACGTGCTCGAGCGCGAGCTCGGTCGCGGCGGCATGGCCGTCGTCTACCTCGCGCACGACCTCCGCCACGACCGCCCCGTTGCCCTCAAGACCCTCCTCCCCGAGCTCGCCGCCACCCTCGGCCCCGACCGCTTCCAGCGCGAGATCCACTTCGCCGCCCGGCTTCAGCACCCGCACATCCTCACCGTGCTCGATTCGGGCCAGGCGACGCATGCCTCCGAACAGCGCGCCTGGCTCTGGTTCACCATGCCGTTCGTCGAGGGCGAGTCCCTCCGCGACCGGCTCCGCCGCGAGCACCAGCTCCCGGTGCACGACGCGCTCCGCATCGCCGACGAAGCCGCGCGCGCGCTAGACTACGCCCACACGCACGGCGTCGTCCACCGCGACATCAAGCCCGAGAATATCCTGCTCACCAAGGACGGCAGCACGCTCGTGGCCGACTTCGGCATCGCGCGAGCCCTGGCGGGGAGCGACGACAAGCTGACCGAGACCGGCATGGCGGTCGGGACCGTCGCCTACATGAGCCCGGAGCAGGCCAGCGGCGAGTCGGTGGATGCGCGGACCGATGTCTACGCGCTCGGCGCGGTGCTCTACGAGATGCTGGCCGGCGAGCCGCCCTTCACTGGGCCGACGGCGCAGGCGATCATCGTGAAGCGGCTGACCCAGCCGGTGCCGAGCCTGCGCGCCGCCCGGCCCAACGTGCCCGTGGGCGTCGATCAGGCGGTCCATCGCGCGCTGGCGCCGATCGCGGCCGACCGCTTCGCGACGGCGGCGGAGTTCGGGCAGGCGCTGCAGGCCGCGGCCGCCACGTCCCCCGGCGGGCCTGCGTACGCGACCACGGTCGCGACCCCCGCCTCCCCGGCGCCCTCGGCGACCACGTCCAGGCTGGTCACGCGGCCCCGGGTGCCGGTCGCGGCGGTCACCCTGGCGCTCGGTTTCCTGATCGGTCTCGGCGTGCTGTTCGCCTGGCGACACGCGCACGCGGGTGCCGACGAGACGTCCGGACAGAAGCGGGTCGCGGTGCTCCCGTTCGAGAATCTGGGCGACTCGGCCGATGCCTACTTTGCCGACGGCATCACCAACGAGCTGCGCGGCAAGCTCTCGCAGCTCCCCGGCCTTGCCGTCATCGCCCGCGCCAGCTCGAACGAATACCGCCACACCACCAAGCCGCCCCAGCAGATCGCCCGCGAGCTGGGCGCAGACTACCTGCTCACCGCCACGGTGCAGTGGGAGAAGGTGCCCGGGGCCCCGAGCCGGGTGCGCGTGAGCCCGGAGCTGGTGCGGGTGCAACCCGGGGCGGCACCCACTACCAAGTGGCAGCAGGGATTCGACGCGGCGCTCACCGACGTGTTCCAGGTGCAGGCCGACATCGCGAGCCAGGTAGCGAACGCGTTGAAGGTGGCGCTGGGCGACAGCGTGCGGCACGAGCTGGCGGCGCAGCCGACGGCGAACCTTGCCGCATATGATGCGTTCCTCAAAGGAGAGGCCGCCTGGCAGCAGGGATGGGCCATTGACGTGCCGTCGATCCGCCGGGCCACCGGCTTCTACGAGCAGGCTGTTGCGCTCGATTCGAGCTTCGGGTTGGCCTGGGCTCAGCTCGCCCGGAGCCGTGCGTATCTCTACTACCAGGGCACCCCTGTGCCGCAACTGGGGCACGCCGCCAAGGCCGCCGCCGAGCGGGCGCAACGCCTCGACCCGAACCGCCCCGAGACGTACCTGGCCCTGTGGGCCTATTTCGACAACGTCACGCTCGATCACGGGCAGGCACGGTCGGCCGTGGAGACCGGCCTCAAGTTGGCGCCCGACAATGTGGACCTGCTCGCCTCGCTGGCCATCTCGGAGCAGTATCTGGGCCGGTGGGAGGCGGCCGTGCCGCCGCTTCAGCGCGCGACCACGCTCGATCCGCGTTCCGCGCGCACCGCCCGCGTGCTGGGAAGTACGCTCCAATACCTCCGCCGCTACGGCCCGGCCGACTCGGCGGCAGATCGCGCGCTGGCGCTGGCCCCGACCAGTGTTTCGATTCGTGAGTTGAAGGCGGAGGTGGCGCTCGGTCGCGGAGATCTCGCCGGCGCCCAGGCGGTCATTCGGGCGGGACTCGCGGTCGTGGATTCCTCCGCCGTGGTCGCGTTCTTCGGCCAAGCCGACGACCTCTACTGGGTGCTCGAGGATGCCCAGCAGCGGCAGCTCCTGGCGCTCGCGCCCAGCGCGTTCGACGGGGACCGCGGGACCTGGGGATTGGAGCGAGCGGAGACCTACTACCTGCGAGGGGATCATGCCAGGGCCCGGGTCTACGCCGACTCGGCACGCCTCGCGTTCGAGGCGCAGCTACGCGCGACGCCCGATGACGGCCAGCGGCATGCCTTGTACGGGCTTGCTCTCGCCTACATGGGCCGCGCGGCCGATGCGGTGCGGGAGGGTGAGCGTGGCGCGGCGCTCGTGCCCATCAGCCGCGATGCCAACCTCGGCACGTACATCCAGCACCAGCTCGTGCGGATCTACCTGCTGGCGGGCCAGCCCGAGCGCGCCCTCGATCACCTCGAGCCGCTGCTCCAGATCCCCTACATGCTCTCGCCCGGCTGGCTCCGGATCGATCCCACCTTCGATCCGCTGCGGAAGAACCCGCGGTTCATGAAGCTGGTGAAGGGCTGAAACTTCAGCCGCATTTTACCTCGGTCCCCGAAGATTGCCTCGGCCCCCGCCTGTGACTCGCACCCCCTCAAGGACTTAGCCGCTGGCACACCCCTCGCGCCGTCGGCCCTCGAATCTCCAACATCTGAGGGCCATATGCAGCGCATGATCATGGCGGGTTCGATGGTGGCGCTCGTGCTCGGACTGGCCGCGTCGCCGGCCCGGGCCCAGACCGCGGTCTCGGGCGGCGTAGTGGTGCAGAGTGGTCCGGTGGCCGGCCACGTGGAGGTCGGCTCGCCGCCGCCTCCGGTAGTCGTGGTCCGCGAGCCGGCCCGCGAAGTCATCGTGGTCGAGCGCACCCACGTGCCCAACGGCGAGGCGCACGGCTGGTGGAGGCAGCACGGCTACCGCGAGGTCACCGTCTACTACGACGGCAGCCACTACTACAGCCACCGGGTAAAGCGGGAGGGCATCCGAACAGTGGTCGTCTACCAGCGCGGCGACAGGTACTACCTCGGCGACGAGGACGGCGACCGGCATGAGCGCCATCACGGTCACGGCCACCACGGGGACCACGACGACGACTGACCTCGCGATGCGAGTAGAGTAACCTCATCCTCGGAAACCGAACCGCCGCCAGAG
>JBQCGH010000013.1:0-4520 GCA_051955835.1 Gemmatimonadales bacterium | reverse complement strand
TTGTGTTGGTGTTTTTTTTTATGTTTTGTGTTTTTTTTTTTATTTTTTTTTCTGTTTTTCTTTTTTTTTCGTGTTTTCGCCGGGCCTGGTTGTGGGGCCCGCGCCCCCCCCCCCCGGGCCCCGGCCCCCCACGGCCGCGTGATCGGCGTCGGCCACCGGGGCCGAGCAGCCCATCACGTTGCGCTGCACGTCGCCACAGGCGGCGATGGTGGTGAGCAATGCGTGGTTGATGCCGGCGATCGTGGGCTTGAGGTCGCCCTTGAGCACGCCGTGGAACTGGAGGCCCTGGCGTGTGGTCACCCGCAGGGTCCCGTTCCCGTGCTCGTCGGCGATTCGCGTGAGCGCGAGATACTGGTCGGCCGTGAGCGCGCCCGACGGGATGGCCACGCGGACCATGAACTGCCACGATTTCTCCAACCCCGCGGCCTCGAGCACCCGGCGCGCGTCGCGGTCGTCCTGCTGGTAGCTGCCGTGGAACTTGAGCAGCGAGGCGTCGTCGCCCCCGAAGTGGGTGCGCTCGGAGGCGAGCGTGTCGGCAATCGTGCCGCGGAGGTGGCGTCCCTGCCGCTTGGCGACTTCGACCTTGGATTCCGGCTGTCCGCTCATCGAGGGATCACGCCTTTCGTGCGATCGGTTCGGGCGCGGCGTAGTGCAGGCCGCACTCGGTCTTGTCGGTGCCGGCCCAGCGGCCGGCTCGGGTGTAGTCGCGGGGGCCGGCGCCGGTCACTGGCGCGGTGCAGTGGGTGCAGCCGAGCGTCGGGTATCCGCGCTCGTGCAGCTCGTTGTACGGCACGTCGTGGGCGACGACGTAGTCCCACACCCGGCGCCGGTCCCAGCCGGCGAGCGGATTCACCTGCACCAGGCCGTACGCGTCGTTCCACTGCAGCTCGCGGAGGCCGGCGCGCTCGGCGCCCTGGCTCCGCATGAGGCCCGTCATCCACACCTCCACTCCCGCGAGCGCACGCCGCATCGGCACGACCTTGCGGAGTGCGCAGCACCGGTCGGGGTCGTGGCGCCAGAGCTCGGGTCCGTAGCGTTCGGCCTGGGTCTCGGGCGTGAGGGTCGTACCGCGGTTCTCGAAGCGAAGGTGCGGGTAGCGGGAGACCATCCGGTCGCGGAGCGCGTACGTCTCGGGAAAGAGGAACATCGTGTCCAGGTAAATGACCGACAGGGGCACCCCGTGGCGCGCCACCATGTCGATGAGGGCGCAGCCCTCCATTCCGAAGGACGTCGTCACCACGAGGCGACGGTCGGCGAACCGCCGCAGCGACCAGGCCACGATCTCTTCCGGTGTGGACGGCTCGGCCAGCGCCGCGACCGTCGGTTCCAGCGTCTGCATCCCGTGTTCTCCCAGGGCCTGAAAACGAAAAGCCCGCAGGACGATGCCTGCGGGCTTCACACAGATGCGCGTGAACGTCGAGCCGTCAGGCCGTCCGGTCGGGTGGATGGAGCGACATACAACAACAGGCCATCGCCCATGGATGGGCGGCGGCGGACCGGACGGTGCATGCGGTTGGACGCATAATCATACGCTCACGGTAGTGCAGACCGGCACGGTTGTCAACTCAGTCGATCGGACAGCGGGAGGCGACGGCGCCCGCCAGGCGTGCTTCACGAGCTGGGATGGGGCATGCGTGGCAGGCTGATGCACGGGCTCGGCGGATCGTTGACCCGCAGAGTTCTGCCCCGCGGCCGCATGACTCCCGACTGATTCCCCCTTACACTTCACCTGCCGCCAGGGGCATCCCAGCTACCGCGAGGGATTGAGACGTCACCCTTGGAACCTGATCCGGCTGATACCGGCGAAGGGAGTGCGGTGCCCGCGCTATCGTGCGCCCGCGCTGCACCCCGCTCCGCCAGACCCATGGAGCGACCGCATGGCCACCCGTACGTCCCCCCGAGCCCCTTCGAGCCAGCCGCCGAGCCGCCGTCCGGCCACGACCTACGCCGAAGCCTTTCCCCGATCCACCAAGGTGTATCTGGATGGTCCGCGCGGCGTGAGGGTTCCGATGCGGGAGATCGCACTGTCCGGCGGCGAAGCGCCGCTTCGGGTCTACGATGCCACGGGCCCGCAGGGAAGCGATGTCCGCGCGGGACTGCCGCCGCTCCGGCGGGCATGGATTCGCGGCCGTCCGATCGAAGACACCAGCCGCGGCACCGCGAGCAATCCCGCGTTGGTGCCGGAGAGCCTTCGGCGACCCGTGCTCCGCGGCACCGGTCCGGTCACCCAGCTTCAGTTCGCGCGGCGCGGCGAGGTCACCGAGGAGATGGAGTTCGTGGCGGTGCGCGAAGGCCTGCCTGCCGAGTTGGTACGCAGCGAAGTGGCCCGCGGGCGCGCGATCATTCCGGCCAACATCAACCATCCCGAGCTCGAGCCGATGGCCATCGGCCGGGCGTTCCACGTGAAGATCAACGCCAACATCGGCAACTCGGTAGTGCGCTCCTCGATCGACGACGAGGTGGAGAAGCTTCGCTGGGCGACGCTCTGGGGCGCCGACACCGTGATGGATCTCTCGACCGGCGCCGACATCCACGAGACCCGGGAGTGGATCGTGCGGAACTCGCCGGTCCCGATCGGCACCGTGCCGATCTACCAGGCGCTCGAGAAGGCGGGGGGCGTAGCCGAGGACCTCACCTGGGAGATCTATCGCGATACGCTGATCGAGCAGGCCGAGCAGGGCGTGGATTACTTCACCGTGCACGCCGGCGTGTTGCTCCGCTACGTGCCGCTCACGGCCAACCGCGTGACCGGCATCGTGAGCCGCGGCGGCTCGATCATGGCGAAATGGTGCCTGGCCCATCACCAGGAGAGTTTTCTCTACACCCGGTTCCCCGAGATCTGCGAGATCATGGCGGCCTACGACGTGTCGTTCTCGCTGGGGGATGGTCTCCGCCCCGGCAGCATCGCCGATGCCAATGACGACGCGCAGTTCGCTGAGCTCCGCACCCAGGGCGAGCTCAACCGGGTCGCCTGGGACCATGGCGTGCAGGTGATGAACGAGGGTCCGGGGCACATTCCGATGCATCTCATCAAGGAGAACATGGAGAAGCAGCTCGAGTGGTGCGGAGAGGCGCCGTTTTATACGCTCGGGCCGCTCACTACGGACATCGCGCCGGGGTACGACCACATCACCAGCGCCATCGGCGCTGCGATGATCGGCTGGTACGGCACGGCGATGCTCTGCTACGTGACGCCCAAGGAGCACCTGGGCCTGCCCGATCGCGACGACGTGAAGGCCGGCGTCATCGCCTACAAGATCGCGGCGCATGCGGCGGACCTGGCCAAGGGGCATCCCCGCGCGCGGGCGTGGGACGACGCGCTGAGCAAGGCGCGCTTCGAGTTCCGCTGGGAGGACCAGTTCAACCTCGCGCTCGACCCCGTGACGGCGCGGGCCTACCATGACGAGACGTTGCCGGCCGAAGGCGCGAAGGTCGCCCACTTCTGCTCGATGTGCGGCCCGAAATTCTGCTCGATGAAGATCACGCAGGACGTGCGGGACTACGCGGCGGAGATGGCGGCCAAGGCCCAGGAGTTCCGCGCGCGGGGCGGGGAGATCTACGTGGCGCCCTAAGCGGAGCGCTTTCGCCGCCGCTCTGGCGCGCGGCTGTACCACGCTGCAGCTTGGGACACGCTCGACGAACGCGATGGCCGGTTGCACGCACCTCCTCCGGGAGCAGCGTATGTCGGCTCGTGTCTCACGCCGCCGTTCATCCTGGCCCCGCACCGTCGGTGTCGCCCTGCTCGCCGCCTGCCACACCTGGCGCACGCAACCCGTGAGTCCCGCCGACGTCCTCGCGACGTCGCCCTCGGAGGTCCGGCTTCATCTCCACGACGGCCGCCGGGTCGTCGTTCGGCGCCCGGCGCTCCGCGCCGACACCGTGGTGAGTCAACTTCCAAATGACACCGTCGCGATGGCACTCACCGAGGTGGACAGCGCCGCGCTGCGGAAGGGTGACACGGCCAAGACCATGGGGCTGGTGCTGCTGATCGTCGGCGTTCCCGCACTGCTCTGTGCGGTCGGGTGTGAGGTGCCCGACTACGGGATCGCTCTTCCGACCGACTAGCGCGCAGAACCGACGCAGCACCTCTTCAACCACCGGCCGCGCCGAGTATCTTCCGTGCGGCATGTCCTCCGAACACATCCGCACTCTCATCGTCGACGACCACGACGAGCTCGGCCGCGTCATCGCGCACCGGCTCGCCGAGGTCGTACGCGCCCGCGCGGCCGAGGGGCGCCACGCCGTGCTCGGCCTGGCCACGGGGTCCACGCCCATCGGCGCCTACCGCGAGCTGATCCGCCTGCACCGCGAGGAAGGGCTCGACTTCTCGGACGTGGTGACGTTCAACCTGGACGAGTACTACGGGCTCCAGCCGGACAGCATCCACAGCTATCACCGGTACATGTGGGAGAATCTCTTCTCCCACATCAACATCAAGCGCGAGAACGTGCACATCCCGCGCGGCGACGTCCCGCGTGGCCAGGTGGAAGCCGACTGCGCCGCGTACGAGGCGGCGATTC
>JBQCGH010000012.1:0-46120 GCA_051955835.1 Gemmatimonadales bacterium | reverse complement strand
GACTAGCGATCGTCATCATAGTCACCTTTTTAGTCTCGGGGCTCCCCCCCGCTTTATGGGTTCCCGGCGTTTGGTGGGGGTTAATTAGGTGGGGGGCGCCCCGGGGGGCCGCCCCTCTCATCGTCTACGATCGAACGTCGTACGGTTACTGGACGGTGATCTTGCCGTGCATGCCGAGCGCGAGGTGCGGCAGGCAGTAGAACTTGTACTCGCCGGCTGGCGCGCCCGCGAAGCTGATCTTGTAGGTGCCGTCCTGCTCGGTCAGCAGCGGTCCCTCGAGCGGAGCCATCTGGTCGGGCATGGCCGCCTTAAGCTTGTCCGCTGCACCGGCCGGCACGCTGTCGGCCCAGAACGAGACGTTGTGCGGGCCACCGCTCTTGTTGTGGAAGGTGATGACGTCGCCGGCCTTGATGGTGACATTCGAGGGGTCGAACTTGTAGGTGCTGCCCACGAGCTCCATCGTCACATCGTGGTTGGCGCCACCACCAGCAGATTGCTCGGCCGCCGGCGCGGGGGCCGCCGACTGCTGCTGCTCCGGGGCGGCCGTGCTCTGGTTGTCAGCCTTTTTCTCGCCACCACCACAGGCTGCCAACGCGAACGCAAGGCCTGCCGCCAATGAAGTCACACGCATCGTCGCTCTCGCCTCCGGGAAGCTGGAGTTGTGTTGTCGACCTTGTGAACCCTTTCACAAGACCCCAAACATAGGGCTGGTCGCGCATGAATGGAAGAGGCAGTTCATGCCATGCGATGATCGTTAGCTTACACGCACGATGACTTCTCCCGCCCAGGCGCGCGCGCCGCAACGCCTCGATCGCCCGTCGGTTCCCCCGTGTCGCGGCCTCGGTGTGCAGTGCAAGAGTCTGCGGGTCACCCTGCGCGTCGGTGAGTTGGAAGACGGACCCGGCTCCCTCGATCACGAGGCCACGTGGCTCCTTGGGCACACCGAGCACATCGATTTTCTCGAGTTGTGGGAGGGCGAGGGCGATCTCTACGTCGAGGCCGTGCTGCACGTGCCCTGCCGCTACCTGCAGCAGGATGGATCGCGGGCCGCATGCCGAGCGCACGGCTTTTCCGGACCGACGCCCCGCGGCGCGCGTCGGGAGCCGCAACCCCTCCAGCTAGGGCACGACCGCTTCGTTGTGGTCGAGGATGCCGAGAACGCCGTGCGTACGCTGTTGCCGCCGCCGCGCGCGCTGCCGGTGCTCGCGACCAGCAGCGCGCCCGCGGCGAACCCGTGTGCCACGGCCTTGTGCCGCACGGCTGACAATGCGCGCCGCGCGGCCTGCTGCCGTGATCTCCAGGTCGAGATCATGTGCACCCGGGCACAGCACCGACTGGAAGCCCTGGTGCGGTCGCGCCGGTCGCCGTATCTCTGCAAGATCGAGCGGGGCGGCGACTACTCTCTGGAGGTGGAGATGATCTCCGCCTGCGGCTATCTCGAAACCGACGGCGTCGCTTGCAGTCTGCACGGCCGTCACCGTGCCGACGGCCGCACCGCCAAGCCGGATCTTTGCTTCGAATGGCCGCCGAAGAACCGGGGCCTGCATCCGGGGTGCATCTTCGGGCCCAGGCGCCGGCGTGCGCGGCGGGGCTGACGCGCAAGTGTGCAAGGAGCGGGAGGTTGGCCGTCCTTCAGTGCGGTCCGGCCTCCCCGAAGTGCGCGGCGCCGGTTCCCCCGTGAAACGTCTCTGGAGGGTCGGTGACTGACGACCTCGAACAGCTGTACCAGAGCACCTACACTGCAGTGGTCCGCTTCCTGTACCGAAAGGTCTGGGACGCGGAGCGAGCGGAGGATCTGGCGCAGGAAGTATTCGTGCGCGCCCTCTCGCATCGCCCCGAGAAGCCCCGCGCCTGGGTCTTCGCGGTGGCAGCCAACCTGGCGCGGGACGAGGCGCGCGCAGCCATGCGCCGGAAACGCCACTTGACGCTGCTCAAAGGCGATCCGATCGCCCAGCCGAGGATCACGCCGGCGGCTGACGACACCGTCGAGCACGACGAGCAGATGGCATCGGTGCAGGACGCGCTCGGCACGCTGACCCCGCGGGATCGGGAAATCCTGCTGCTGTGGGATGCGGGTCTGAGCTACCCGGAAATCGCGGCGCAAACGGGATTGGCCGTCGGTGCCGTCGGCACTACCCTGGCCCGGGCGCGCCGTCGGCTGGTAGACGCGCACGACCGCCAGCAACGGCGAATGGAGTCCGATGCGGCACATTCCTGAGGACGAGCTGCACGCCTACCTGGACCAGGCGTTGAGCCGGACGCAGTGCGTCGAGATCGAAAGCCATCTCGCCGACTGTCCATCCTGCCGCGCCACCCGGGACGGCATTGCCGCGCTTCGGGACCGCACTACCGCCCTCCTCGCGCGCCTCGCCCCACCCACAACTTCGCTGCCACCATTCGAGACCCTGCGCGGCCGTGCTGCCGAGGTGCAGTCGCAGCGCCGCCGGCGGTTGCAGGCCGCGGCATGGGCCGCGAGCCTGATCCTCGCTCTGGGTCTGGGCTGGAGTGCGAGCTCGCTGCTCCAATCGCATGACGAACGGGCCGGCACACCCGCGCTCGCCCGGGCGCTCGATACGGCCCCGCCGGTCGCCGCTTCCCTCCCCGTCGCCGCGCGTTCGACGGCGGCTGCCCCCACGGTCCCCGTAACTGAAGCCGCACCGCTGCGGCAATCGACGGCCGCGCACCACGCGGCCGATCGACCGATGTCGCAGCCTTCCCACCACCCGGCGCGCTCGCGTGAGGTGGTCGTGCCGTCGTCGCAGGACTCCGCCCGCGCGGCCCGCGAGGCGACGCTGAGCGTGCTCTCGCCCACGCCCACCCTCGAGCTCACCGGCCTCGACGCGGCGGCGCGCCAGGATGACCTCGCCGGCATGTGGCGCACCATGTCCTGGGATGGGGCCAAGGCGGAGGCGGGTGAGCGGCTGCCGCACATCGACGGGCTTCCGGTCGTGCAGGTCCAGGTGCAGAGCGGTGAGCAGAGCTCGCGTCCGGTCACGGTGGTCGCTCAGCAGCTCGCCTCCGGCCAGGTCATCCGCACCATCGAGGGACCGGCCACCGACGTGTCGCAGCTCCTGTCCCGTCGCTCGGGCACGGACTCGAGCGCCCTCGCGCTGTCCGCCGACTCGGCGCGCATCAACGACGGGCATGCGATGGCCATGCAGGTGGGCGACCGCATGCTGGCCATCACCGGCGACCTCCCGTCGGACAGTCTCCGCGCCATGATCCGCCGACTCAATGCGGAGCTCCGGACCAAGTAAGGCCCGCCAAGGCCGCCGGGGCCATCCAAGCACGGGGAGGACGAGAGGGGGCATGCACGAATGCATGCCCCCTCGTGTGTCCAACCGGCCCGACTCCGCGGTGGGTCAGCCCCGCGGGTGCCCCCGCCGGTCGATCGCCTCGGGCGAGACGTAGTCCTTGGCCTCCTCTTCGTGATCGAACTCCGCCGACACCAGCGCGCTCGCGTGTCCCCGCTCCCGATCGAGCGTGATCTCCGCCAGCCGGGGGGAGATCATCGGGTAGGCCCGCGCGAACAGTGCGTAGCTCACCAGGAACAGCCCCGTGAACAGCAGCGTCGGACCCGCCTCCGGAATTCCGAAGACCGGCCCTGGAAACGCCGTGACCGAGGGCATGACCAGGAGGTAGCGCTCGAGCCAGAGCGCCACGAGGCTGATGGCGGCGAAGAAAATGAAGGTCGCCCGCACCTTCTTCGGAGCGACCCCGAGCAGGCCGAAGAACGGCACGATGAACATGCCGATGAGGACAATGGTGCCCACCGGCAACCAGCGACCCCACAGCCGCGCGAAGACGAAGCCCGTCTCCTCGGGCAAATTGCCGTACCAGATCACGAGGAACTGCGCCCACATGAGATAGGTCCAGAACACCGTGAATCCGAAGCAGAGCTTGCCCAGGTCGTGCCGCTGCTTGGGTGAGACCAGATCATTCACGCCCAGGTGCGACGCCCCGTAGATCGCCATCGGGGCCAGGAGCATGTGGGCGCCGAGGAAGGCGCCCATGAAGAAGAACGCGCCGAACAGGTTCGAGTACCAGTGAGGCTGGAGCGCCATCACGCCGTCGAAGGCGATGATGGTGAGCACGATGGCATAGGCGACCACGAAGCCGGGCGCCAGCCGATCGATCAGGTCCTGCTGCGCGAGCCGAGCCTCGAGGCTCCCATCGAACCCGCGGGTCCACCGATTGTAGCGTGCGCGCCGGTCGGCGGGCACCGCGGCGCGCACCGCGAGCAGGTCGGGCACCAGGTCGGCGCGGATGAGCCGCCAGCCGAGCCAGGCGAGAAAGCCCAGCGCGACGAGATCCCGGAGGAACATGAACGGGTGCGACAGCCAAACGATTTTGCCGTGCTGCATGCCCGTCGTCGCGCCCTGCATCGGGCCGTAGATCGCAGGGTAGCCCAGGGTGAAGATGACGAGCAATCCGAGTAGCGAGATCGGCATGAACGCGCTCGACGCCGAGGCGAACCGAAGAATCATGCCCGACCACTTGGCGTTGGAGATCTTCTGCACCGCCACGAACGCCACGCTGCCGAATGAGAGGCTGGTGAAGTACAGCCAGTTCACGTGGAAGAGGTGCCACACGCGCACGCCCTGCCCGGCCCCGAACGACACCAGCATGAAGATGAGCCCGAGTACCGCGAGCCCGCCGCCGAGGCCCAGGAAGAGGTCGTAACGGCCGGCCACGGCACGCTGCACCAGCCGCTCGCGAAGGGCGGGACTCATCGGGGTCTCTCTCCGGTCGAGCCGGTCGCGCTCGGCGCCGGCGGGATGCCCGTCGCGGCGCCGGCGGGCTCGGGCCCGAGCGGGGCCTCGCCTTGCAGCTTCCGCACGTGGTTGACGATCGCCCAGCGGTCGGCCGGCAGGTACACCTTGTCGCCGTAGCGGGGCATGACCCCGCGGCCGTAGCGGATGATGCTGTAGATGTACCCGTCGGAGTACCCCCGGGCCCGCCCGGTGAGCAGCGACGGCGCGCCGATGCGCGAGGAGACGGTACCCTTGGCGTCGCCGGCGGCGCCGTGGCACGGGGCGCAGTATGTGAGAAAGAGCGTGTCGCCGGCGGCGTCCACCGACCGCGGAACGACCGGGACATTGGGCCCGGCACGGAACCCCTTGGCGCTGTCACTGGGTGCCGCGGTGCTGTCGCGCACCGCCGCGAGGTTCTCGTTCGCGGCCTTGATGGTATCGCTCATGCCTTTGGCGCCGCCGCTGGCGCCGTGGGCGTACGGATTGACCAGCGCGTTGGCTGTCGTGGTCTTGCCGGTGGTCCACTCGGCCGACCAGTCCGGCTCGCTCCCCGTGACCGGCACCGTCCCCGGCGGGGTGTACCGCGGCACGGCCGCCGTCTGATAGGGATGGACGTACTTTGCCGTGATCATGTGGTCGAACCACGGAATCACGTGCCACAGGTCGTCGGGCGAGGGAATCCGGTTGTACCAGAGATCGCACCCGGCGCAGAGGAGCGCGAGCGCCGGGAGCCAGCCCCGGCGCGGGCGCCGGGACCCGCGCCCGGGGTCAGGCCGCCTCATGCCGCACCTCCACCGCGCCCGCCGAGCGGAGCAGCTGCTCCACTGGCCCCTGCGGGTCCGCAGCCCCCGGCACGAAGATGCCGATCTGGTCGTCGCTGTAGCGCGGGTCGTAGGCGATCCCACGGCGGCCCTGAATCGCGCTGAACAGCACCAACGCGGCCACCGTGGAGAGCGCACCGAGCAGAATGGTCAGCTCGAACGCGATGACGACGTACGGGGGGATCGAGGCGATCGTCTTGCCACCCACCAGCGTCGGCCAGTCGAGCGACATCCAGATGGTCATGCCGAACCCCGCCGCGCACCCCGTGAGCCCGCCGATCAGCGTGAACAGCCGGACCGGACTGATCGATTGATCCAGCGCTTCCTCGATCTCGTGACTGGGCGCCGCCGAGTACACCACGAACTTACGGTGGCCTCCCGCGCGAAGCGCGCGAATGGCGTCCACGGCGGCATCCACGTGAACGAACGAGGCGAGCACACCCGACGCGGGCCCGCGCCGCTTGCGCGTGGCCATCAGTGATGCCCTCCGGAATGCCCGGTGGCCCGCCGCCGCGGCATGGGGATCATCTCCTTGATTTCCTGGATCGCCACGATGGGGAAGCTCCTGGCGAACAGCAGGAACCACATGGAAAACCAGCCGAACGATCCCAGCAGGATTCCCCAGTCGGCCCAGGTGATGTTCGGATTGGACCAGGCCCAGGGGATGTAGTCGTTGCTGAGCGAGGACGCGATGATGACGAACCGCTCGAACCACATCCCGAGATTGATGAAAATCGAGATGACGAACAGCGACGTGAGATTGACTCGGATCTTCCGGAACCAGAGCAGCTGGGACACGAACGCGTTGCAGATGATCATCGTCCAGCCGGCCCACCACATGGACCCGAACGGGCGCCGCCAGAACGTGGTCTGCTCGAACAGGCTCCCGCTGTACCACGCAATGAAGTATTCCATCGAGTACGAGTAGAACAGGATGGAGCCGGTCAGCAGGGTGAGCTTGGCCAGGTTGTCGAAGTGATAGTCGGTGATCATGTGCTCGATCCGGAGCGCCCGCCGCAGGGGAATGAGCAGCGTGATCACCATGCCGAGGCCCGAGTAGATGGCCCCAGCCACGAAGTACGGCGCGAAGATGGTGCCGTGCCAGGCCGGCACGATGGACGAGGCGAAGTCCCAGCTCACCACGGAGTGGACCGAGAGCACCAGCGGCGTCGCCAGCGCCGCCAGATACAGGTACGCGCGGGAGTAGTGCCGCCACTGGTTGTCGGTGCCCTGCCAGCCCACCGCGGTAAAGGTGTACACGGCGCGGCGCCAGCCGGTGACCTTGTCACGGACGGCGGCGATGTCGGGCACCAGCCCGACCACCAGGAAGGTGGCCGACACCGTGAAGTAGGTCGAGATGGCGAACACGTCCCACAGCAGCGGCGACTTGAAGTTGGGCCAGAGCCACCGCTGGTTCGGGTACGGCAACAGCCAGTAGAAGATCCACTGCCGCCCGATGTGGATGATCGGGAACAGCGCCGCCGTCATGACGGCGAACACCGTCATCGCCTCGGTCGAGCGGTAGACGGCCGTGCGCCAGGGGCTCCGGAAGAGGAACAGGATGGCCGAGATGAGCGTGCCGGCGTGGCCGATGCCGATCCAGAACACGAACGTCGTGATGTAGACGCTCCAGAAGACCGGCGGGGTGTAGCCGGCGTGCCCCAGCCCATCCTTGACCAGGATCAGGAACGTGAGCAAGCCCGCGACGAACATCGCTACCGCGCAGGCCAGCAACATCAGATACCCCGTGCTCGGCTGGCCCAGCGTGGCGACGACGTCGCGCGTGACCTCGGCGTGCGACTGAGTGATCTCCAGCTCCGGCTTCCGGCCGGCGGGTCTCGGCTGGGCGACGACGGCCATCGGTCAGGCCTCCACGGAATGCAGCACTTTGGCCAGATAGGTGACCGCCGGACGCGTGTTGACCTCCTCCAGCACGTGGTAGCCGCGCGGATCCTGCTTGATGGCCGCCACCCGGCTGTCGGCGTCCCGCGTGTTGCCGAAGACGATCGCATCGGACGGACAGGCCTGGGCGCAGGCCGTGGTGAACTCGCCATCCCGAATCGCGCGATCCTCGATCCGCGCCTGGTTCTGCGTCGCCCGGATCCGCTGAATGCAGAACGTGCACTTTTCCATGACGCCGCGTGCCCGGACGGTGACGTCCGGGTTGAGCTGCAGATTGAGCGGCTCGGGCCAGGCCATGTCGTTGTACTTGTACCAGTTAAAGTAGCGCACCTTGTACGGGCAGTTGTTCGCGCAATACCGAGTACCGACGCACCGGTTGTAGACCTGGCCGTTGAGTCCGTCCGCGGTGTGATAGGCGGCGTAGACCGGACAGACCGGTTCGCAGGGCGCGTTCGCGCAGTGCTGGCACAGCATGGGCACGAACCGGGCGGAGGGGGGCTGGTCGGCCGTCGCCGCATCCTCCCAGTAGCGCTCGATCCGCATCCACGTCATCTCGCGGCCCTTGAGGATCTCCTGCTCCCCGATGGTGGGGATGTTGTTCTCCGCGTAGCACGCCGTGACGCACGCCTGGCACCCGGTGCAGCGTGCCAGATCGATGGCCATGCCCCACTGCGGGAGGTCGCGCGTGTAGTCACCCTTGGTGGCCATGCGGTGCTGCGACTCGCTCCAGCCCTTGAGGGCCTGCACCTCGAGCGGCGGGTTGGCCTCGTGCTCGGGCTCGTGCGCCTCGAGATGATACTCCTCGAGCGACAGCTTCTGCTTCGCCGCGGCCAGTGGCATGGCCTCGGCGATGCCCCGGCCCAGCTGACGCGGCACCCCCTCGACCGTCGCCAGCTTCTTCCAAGCCCCGGTCTTCTCCGCCGCTACCCGGGTGGACGCGTAGGCGACGAAGTCGCCCTTTGGCGCGCCGAGCAGATCCAGCGCGTTGACGCCGCGGCCCGTCGCGAATCCGCCGTATTCCGTATGGCCGAAACCGAGTGGCATGGCCACGACGTCGGGCCGGAGCCCCGGGTGCAAGTAGGCCGGCGCCTCGATCGCGCCGTGGGGCGACGTAAGGCGCAAGATCTCGCCGTTCTGGACGTTCATCCGCTCGGCGGTCTCGGGCGCGAGCTCGACCCAGGAGTGCCAGGTGATCTTGGTGACCGGGTCGGCGTTCTCCAGCAGCCAGGGCTTGTTGGTTCCCCGGCCGTCGTGCAGCATCGGGTGCGGATAAGCGAGGAAGATGAACTCCCCGTTGCCGTCGAATGCGGGCCTGGTATACGTGACCTCGCCCGCGGTGGCGGCCAGCGATACTTGGGCCGGCTCGGGCGGCTCGTCGAAAAGCCCGCCACGCTGCAGCGCGGAGCGCCAGAACTCGTCGGCATTGGCGGCTTTGTGGTCGGCCGCGAGCTGCTGCCAGCGGCTCCGCAGCCGTGCTTCCCAGGACGCGTCGGTGAACTTGGCCAGGGAGCCGCCGGCCTTCTTGGCGACGAGCAGGAGAATGTCCCCGGCGGCACGGCTGTCGAACACGGGTTCCATCACCGGCTGCATCAGGCTCCGCATGCCGGCGCGGGGCGCAAGGTCGTCCCACCGCTCGAGGGCATGATGGGCCGGAAGCAGGAGATCGCACGTGGCGGCGGTCTCGTCCAGGAACTGGCCGATCGCCACCTTGTACGGCACCTTCCGCAGCCGCGCGGCCACGCCCGTTGCGCGCGGGAGGGCGTAGAGCGGGTTCGCCTCGTGCACCAGCAGCACGCTGACCTGACCCGCGTCGATCGCGGCGCCCAGTCGGGCCATGCCATCGTATCCGTCGCCCGCGGCGAGCCCGGCGCCGAACTTCACCGTCTGCCCGACGTTGCCGGCGACGTAGTTGAGCAGGTTGACCGCCGCACACAGGTCAGCAGCCCCCGCGTGCTGCGCGCCGATGCCGCCCGCCACCGCCAGGCTCGGCGTGGCCGCCGCGAACTCCCGCGCTACGCGCTCGATGAGCGGCGCCGGAACGCCCGTCTCCTGAGCGGCGAACGCGGGAGTGAACTTGGCCAATGCCGCGGTCACGTTCGCCGGGACGTTGACCCCGGCCGCCACCACGTTCGCCATGGCGAGCGCGAGCGCCGCCTCGGTGCCGGGTTTGACCGACAGCCATTCGTCGGCGTTCAGCCCCGTGAGGTCGCGACGCGCGCCGACGTACACGAACCGGGCGACGTCACCATTGCTGAAGCCGTGCGCATCGGCGAAGCCGCGCTGATTCTCGGTGGGCGAGAGCCAGCTCTCCAGGAAGTCGGCTCCGAACGAGATGATGTATTTCGCGCTGCTGAAGTCGTGCGCCGGAAGCTGGTCCGTCCCGAACACCCGGCGATTGGCCGCCCGCAGCGGCTCGTGGTCGAACGGCGTCCAGCGAACGACCTTTCCCCCGAGGGCGGTCGTCCACTCCGTCACGAAATCGGTGAAGCTCCCGGAGCCGGCGCCGCTCAGCACCGCGACCTTGCCGCCGGCCGAGCCCAGCTTGCCGGCCAGTCGGGCGATCGCGTCGTCCCACGTGATCGGTCCGAAGGTGCCATCGGGTTTCCGGGCCATGGGCGCCTTGAGGCGGCCCGGGTTGTACAGACCCTGGAGCGCCGCCTGGCCACGTGAGCACAGCTTGCCCTGGTTGACCGGGTGCTCCGGATTACCCTCGAGCTTCACCGCCCTGCCCTCGCGGGTCCGCACGTGCACGCCGCACCCGGCCTCACACTCGGTGCAGGTGCTCGCGTACCAGGTCGGGATGCCGGGGATCTGGTCCTCCGACTGTACCAGATACGGCACGAGCTTTTCGACCCGGCTCGTCGAGCAGCCGGACAGCGCGAGCGCGCCGCCACCGGTGGCGCCGAGCACCGTCAGGAATTTGCGGCGATCCATCCCGGCCGGACGATCGGCGTCAGGCATCGCGGGTCCCCGTCCTCATCAGTAGTGACACACCGAGCAGTCGCGGGTCACCTTGCGCTCGAGGTGGCACGTGACGCAAAAGCCCATGTTGTTGATGTTGTTGACCTTGAATACCTGAGGCATGCGGCTCACATCGCCGTGGCAGGTGGTGCACGCGTTCGGCCCGAGCGCCTGGATGTGACGCTGGTGCGGGAAGTGGGCGAAGCGGGCCAGCGTGTGCACGCGGATCCACTCGACCGGCTTCTTCTCAGTCCACGCCTGCCGCAGTTTCTTGATTTCGGTCTTGGCCCCGCTGTCGCTCCCGGACACCACGAGATGGCATCCCATGCAGGTCTGCATCGACGGGATGCCCGGCTCGGTCGAAACCGCCACCGAGTAGTGGCAGTACTGGCACTGGATCTTGAACTGACCGGCGTGGATGTCGTGGCGGAAGAAGATCGGCTGACGCGGACCCTTGAGCGCGCCGGTGTCCACGATGGCGGGCGCGGTGCTCGAGTCAGGGGCGGCGCGCACCGGCTGGGCCTCGGTGGGGTTGCCGCCGAGGGCGAGCAGTGCCGCGAGCCCCGAGAGACAGACGCCGCCGATCAGAAAACCCAACGTGCGCATTATCGATTCCGCATGGTGAGAGGGGCGCCGCTGCCGACGCGAGCCATCATGCGCCCCCAGGCCCGGGGGGCGCCGAAGTATATTCGCCGCTTCGCGCTACACAACCCGAGCGCAGCGCAACTCCGACCGGATCATTCGGGTTCGTTCTGCGCGCTGTTGTCTTGTCGGCGACCCCGCAGCCGCGGGGCGCGCTGGACCGGCGGCCGCTCGGCAAGCCAACCCGCCTTGCGCGCCGCGAGGCGCAGGAACGTATCGATTGCCCGACGATCGTCGAGCGGCACCCAGCACCACTTGAGCGGACCGGTGCGCTGGCCGGCCTCGATCGCCCGCGCGACGTCGGCAGGCACCCGCCCCGCCCGCGCCAGGCGGTCCTCCTCCGCGTCGCTCATCGTGAACGTGGCCGACAGCGCGTCACCGACCACGTGAATCCAGCACAGCTTGCGGTTGCCGACGCCGTATTCCCATGCCCACCGCCACGTGGCCCCCATGTAGCGCACGGTCTCGGCCACGCCGTCGATCGCGAGGAGACCATCACGCAGGGCCTTGAACCGCGCGGCGGGCGCGCTCGGCAGGTCCTTGAGAGGCGCGAGCGGCGGCGGCTCCTCGCCCTCGTCGGCGTAGCGATTGGCGGCCCAGTAGGCCTTCGACCGTGCCTGCGTCATGCGGTGTCGTCCTCGGAAGGTCGGGATAGCGGGTGGTCCCGAGCGGGCGCGTCCGTGGCCGGCGGCACGCCCGCCACCGGGGCGCCCACACGCTCGAGATAACGGCTCACCTCGATGCCCATCGCCCGGAACAGCGAGGCCTCACGCCCGTCCAGCGCGGCGCGGAACACGATTTCCCGAAGCGACCGCATCACGCTGTCGGAGCGCCGGGTCTTGAAGAAGTCGATGGCCCACAACGCCCGGTGCCAGTCGGTGAACAATTCCTCGAGCTGCCCCGCGGTGGCGGGCGCCGCCTCGCGCCTCGGCGGCTTGAGCGGAGCGAGATCCCCACCCCGCGCGTGCCACACCTCGTACGCCATGATCGCCACCGCCTGCGCCAGGTTGAGCGAGGGATGCGACGGATCCGTGGCGATCGTCACGAGCGTGCCGCACAGATCGATCTCGGCGTTGGTCAGCCCGCTGTCCTCGCGGCCCGCGACGATCGCCACCGGCCCCTGGGTCAGCCGACGCACCAGCTCGGCCGCGGCCTCGCGGGGGCGGCGCGTGGTCCGCTTGGCAGCGCGCTCGCGGCCGGTGAGCACGAAGGTGGCGACGCAATCCGCGATCGCCGCCTCGAGCGACGGCAGGATCTCGATCCGGGCGACGAAGTCGGCCGTGTTGTGGGCGATGCCCTCGATGCGCCAGGGGTCGAACACCTCAGGGTCCACCAGCCGCATGCGCGGGATCCCGAAGTTCCGCGCGATGCGCACCGCGCTCGCGATGTTGACGATGTCCTGGGGGTTGACCAGCACGAGGATGGGGGCCGCCGCGGCCGCCGGCGGCCCCGCGGCGTCATCCCTCGCCGAGGAAGGAAACGTCATACCGCTTCGCCTTGAGCGCCGCGGCGAACCCGGCCTTCTCGACGGCCTTCATGTACGCTTCCTTCGGCTCCACCTGCCTCGCGTCGACCAGCTCGAGCAGCGCGTCGTTGAGCGTCACCATGCCCGCCCGCCGATTGGTCTGCATGACCGAGGGAATCTGGAAGGTCTTGTCCTCGCGGATGAGGTTCGACACGGCCGGAATCGTGAGCAGAATCTCCCGCGCCGCCACCCGGCCGCCGCCGATCTTCTTGCACAGCGTCTGAGCGATCACCCCCCGCAGCGACTCCGACAGCATGACCCGCACCTGTGACTGCCGGTCGGGCGGAAACTGATCGATGATACGGTCGATCGTCGAGGCCGCCGTCGAGGTGTGCAGCGTGCCGAACACCAGGTGCCCCGTCTCCGCCGTCTCGATGGCGATCGAGACCGTCTCCAGGTCGCGCATCTCGCCGACCAGAATGATGTCGGGGTCCTCGCGCAGCGCCGCGCGGAGCGCCTGCTTGAACGAGCGGGTGTGAACCCCGACCTGCCGCTGGGTCACCAGGCACTGCCTGCTCTGGTGCACGAACTCGATCGGGTCCTCAATCGTGATGATGTGGTCGTTCCGCGTGCGGTTCATCAGGTCGACCAGCGCGGCCAGCGTGGTGCTCTTCCCGGAGCCGGTCGGCCCGGTGACCACGACCAGGCCCTTGGTGAGATAGCAGAGGTTCTGCACCTCGCGGCTCAGGCCCATCTCGTCCGCCGTGCGGACCGTGGTCGGGATGACGCGGAAGACGGCCATGGGGCCGTGCCGGTCCCGGCCGGCGTTGCAGCGGAACCGGGCGAGCCCGGCAATTTCGTACGCCCAGTCGGTGTCGCCGATCTCCCGGAACTCGGCGATCTCGCGCGGGGTCATGATGCTCACCAGCATCAGATCGAGCCGCTCGGCGCTGAGCGCGGGGCGATCCTGCCGCTTGAGCTCGCCATGGTGCCGCAGCAGCGGCGGCTCCCCCGAGCGCAGGTGGAGGTCCGACGCGCCGGTCTCGACCAGCAGCCGGAACAGATCCTCCATCGCCTCGCGTGCCTCGGAGAGCTCCGCCGCGCTCCGCCCGCCCGTGGCGGCCGGACCGGGCGGCGAGGCGGCGCGCACCTCGACGACCGGACCGCCGCTTCCGGGCGTGACGGCGACGCTCACCTGGCCGTTCGGCGACTGGTATGGAAAGGTCACCACCTCGTTGCCGCCAAGCCGGGGCGCCGACGCAGGATCGGCGACCTCCCGCACCAGCGCGAGAATCTGGGCGTCGGTGAGCGGGTCGCGCGTGAGCGGACGCGCCGAGCCGTTGGCGACCAGCGTGGCCGGCTTGCCCACGGCCAGACGAAGCGCGTCCGCGCGTTGCTCGTACAGGACTTGAATCAGGCGATCGAGCCGGGCCACGGGCAATCTCAGTCGAGGGGACGCGCGAACCGCACGCGCGCCTTGTTGATGTACCAGGTGACGTCCTCGCCGCCGAGCGCGAAGAAATCGCCGCTCCCGTTCAGGAAATCGAGCGAGCGGCTGCGTGACGGATGGAGCTCGAGCGTTGCGCGGCCGCGGTAGGCGCCGCCACCCTGCACGGTCACGTCGAGCTCGACTTGCCGCGCCGCCGACTCACGCTCCGGATCGGTCAGGCGCGCCTGATCCCGGCACGACACCACCACGACCTGTGCCTTCGGAATGAACACCACCCCACCCTCCACGAGCGTGAGGGCGAAGAACACATCGCTTCGGTTGAGCATCTCCAGCGGGGTTTCAGGCCCCGGAGGATAGGTCGTGCGGGCATAGAGGTGGAGATCGCCCGCCAGCCCGACCCCCTCGGCGAGCACGACCTCCGCGGGCACCTTGGTCGTGATTCCCCAGTCGCTCATGCGCTCTGTCCGTGCGGGTGGACGGAAACTGCGGACAGGCGGTCATGGCGGCAAGTGGTCATCAGCCGCGAATCTCCACGCCCGCCTGACGTTCGGTGCGGCGGATCGGGTCCAGGTAGTCGGCCGACGGGTCGAGCTCCGTCATCGCTTCCTGCAGCGCCGCCTCCACCCGGTCGAGCACGGGGGCGGCGACGCCCGTCTCGGCCAGCAACGCCGTCGCAATGCCGGCGTCCTTGGCCAGCAGGGCCAGACGGAAGGTGCGCGGCCAGGCGCCGGTCAAGACGCGCTCCGGCACCAACACTTCACTCACGAAGGAGCGGCCGCTCGAGGCATTGAGCACGTCGAGCGCGGTTCGCGGAGCGACACCGGCCTTGACCAGGGCCGCCAGTCCCTCGCCGACCGCGAGGATGTTCGCCGCGAGCAGCGCGTTGTTGACGGCCTTGAGCGCGTCGCCCGCCCCGACCGGTCCGACGTGCTCGATGCGCCGGCCGAAGGCCTCGAGAATGGGGCGGGCCCGGGCGAACGTCGCAGCGTCGCCCCCCACCATGACGGTCAGCGTGCCCGACTCCGCTCCGTTCGTGCCGCCGCTCACCGGCGCGTCGGCGAACGCGACGCCTCGCTCTCCGAGCCGCGCCGCGATGCGGCGCGAGGTCGAGGGATCTCCCGAGGTGCAGTCGAGCAGGAGGGACCCCGCGTGGAAGCCCGCCAGCAGTCCCTCGGGACCGTCGAGCAGACTCTCGACGTCCGCCGAAGTGCCGAGACAGGTGATGACGGTGTCGGCCTCACGGGCGGCTTCCCGCGGCGTCGCCGCAACGGTGGCACGGTGCCGCGCGGCGAACGCCGTCGCGCGCGCCGCGGTCCGATTCCAGACGGTGAGGGGCCCCTGAGCGGCCAGGCGCGCCGCCATCGGGCTGCCGATCGCGCCAAGGCCCAGAAATGCGACGTGCATGCCGAGCGTGTCCTGTGTGAAGGTGACGGACCGATGGGGTGCGGAAAGCTAGTCTGCGCGTGAGTAACTTGAAGCCATGGGCGCCCGCATTCTCCACGTCGATCTCGACGCGTTCTTCGTCGAGGTGTGCCGCCAGCGGCATCCCGAGCTGCGTGACATCGAGTTGCTCGTGGTCGGCGGCCGGCGCGACCAGCGCGGCGTCGTCCAGTCGGCCTCCTATGGCGCCCGGCGCTTCGGCATCCACGCCGGCATGCCGATCCCCCAGGCCGTCCGCCTCTGTCCCCAAGCCACCTTCTTTCAGGGCTCCTTTCCCGACTACCGGGACGCGTCCCACGCCGTGCGCGCCGTGCTCGAGCGGTTCAGCCCGACGGTGGTCACGGCCTCACTCGACGAGGCCTACCTCGACTTCGGGGGAACCGAACGTCTGTTTCCGGTCTCGCTGCTACCGGTCGCGGAGGAACTGCGGGACGAAGTGCGCCGCGAGACGGGGCTCGATTGCAGTATCGGCATCGGGCCCAACCGCATGATCGCGAAGCTTGCCTCCGACGCCGCGAAGCCCCGCGGGCTGATGGAGGTCCGCGCCGGATGGGAGGAAGGATTTCTCGCCGGACTCGCGCTCAAAGCCATGCCGGGTGTCGGCCCCAAGACCGCGGAGCGCTGGGCCGAGCTCGGGCTGGTGGATGTCTGGCAGGTCCAGCGGATGGCGGAGCCGGCCCTGGAGCGCCTGATCGGCCCCGAGGCTCGGGCGCTCAAGCGGCGCGCGCATGGCTACGGCGGGACCATGCTGCGGGCCGACCGGCTGCCCCGATCGGTGAGCCGGGAAACGACCCTCTCGCGTGATCTGCGCGATCCGGCGCGCCTCGAGGCGACCTTGTCCCTGCTCACGGCCCGAGTCGCGGGGCAGCTTCGCGACCAACACCTGGTGGCCCGGACCGTGACCCTCAAGCTGCGCCACGACGATTTCCGCACCGTGACCCGGCGCCACACGTTCGAGATCGCCACCGACCTCGATTCCGAGCTCTACGCCGCCGCTCGCGATCTCTTTCGTCAGGCCTTCACCGAGGTGCGCGGGCGCGATCGGGGCGTACGGCTCATCGGCATTGCGGCCACCAACCTCACTTCGGCGGCCGAGGCGGACCTGTTCGAGCCCGCGGCGCGTCAGCGCCTGCGGGACCTCTCGGCCGCCGTAGACCGGCTCCGCGAGAAGTTCGGCTTCGCGGCCGTCACGTCCGGAAGTGCGCTTCGCGCCAAGCGACGCCGGCCCGAGTAGCGTTCTCAGCGCAAATCTTTGTCCTCGAACCTCAACCCCACGGTCCCGTCGGGTGACGCGACCTGCAGCCCCAGGTCGCGAAACTCGGCCAGTCCCGCCGCCGCCCCCGATGCCGGCGCCCGCACCTGGACGGTGCTGTTGCGATAGAGCCGGTAATAGCCGATGAACACGCGGCGCGTGCCCGGCCGCACCATGCAGCCGCAATCGACCGCGCCCGCGAGGCCCGCGTTGACCAGAACCCGAAGCGGCCGGGTGGACGCGTTGGTGATGAGCGGTGCGAAGTACGCCGTGTCCGTGGTTCGGCTGGCGGCGCGCAGGCGCACCGTGCCCGAGGGGTTGGGCAGGACCGTGGAGCCGCGAATCTCCTCGCCCATCGGCTGCCGGTCGGCCGAGAGCGGCCGTATGAGCGACCATTGAACAACCGCCGCCGTCGAGCTGCGTGGCAGCCGGACGCGTACGCTCGCGCCTGGAGTCAGCGTGCGAGCGGGTTCGGACCCGACCACCACTTGCACGGGGGCTGCGAGACTGTTGGTGAAGTCGACGTGGGGCCGCAGCAGCACGAGGACGAGGCCGCCCGCGGCGCCGATCGCAACCACGAGAAACACCACGGCGGCCAGCGGAAATCGCCGACCGTGCGGCCGTCCGCGTGCCACGGGCGGCGCGGCCGCGGAAGGCGGCGGCGCGTTCGGAGAACCAGGGGCCGTCATCAGTGGACGGGGAGGAAGGAACCGAGCGGATCGCGCGCGGGCGAAGGCCGCTGGCGCCGGCGAGCGGGCGCCGTCCCGGGTATCGGCCGGACCAGCGAGGCGGAGGATACGCGAAGCACCACCGAGCCACTGAGCGAGTCGACGCCCTCGAGGAGCGGTCTGAACCGCGCCGTCGCGTGCGCGGCATCGCGGACTCGTACCCAGGTCGCGGGATCGACGGGATAGTAGCCGAGCCGGAGGGAATCGCCGGGCGCGACCGAGCAACCGCAGTCCAGGGTATCCTGGCCCGTCACGATGGCTACGCGCACGCGCCGCCCACTGTGATTGACCACGGTCGGCGAAAATCGGGTGAGCCCGCCCGCCGTCGCACCCACCACTTCCCTGAGATCACCCGTGACCTGGTCGGCCACGATGCTGCCCTCGACCTCGTCACCGAGCGGATGTCCGTCGCCCGCGGTCGGCCGCACCATCGCCCAATGGGCCTCCAGGGCCTCGAGCGTGCGGACCGGAAGACGCAGGCTGTCCCCGGGCGGCACCGTGAAGCCCGTGTCGCCCAGCGTGAGAGCGATTGGCTCAATGAGGCGATTGTACACGAGCAGCGACGAGCTGGGCCGCACCGCCGCCGAAGGGCGGCGCGCGGGCACGGGCTCGGTCGAGCGATGCGGCCGCACCGAGGCCCACAGCACCCCGGCCAGGCCGGCGAGCGCAGCGGCGACCAGCACGCGGCGCCGACCGACCCGCGATCGCCGCCGGGGCATCGCGGCAGTGGGCGTGGCGTCCTCGGCGCCTCGCTGTTCGCCCGCGGTCGCTTCGCGACGGGCGGATGACGGCGCGCCCAACGAGAGTGGCGCCGACGCCCGCCCCGTTCGCAGGTCCTCCAGCACGGCCTGCGCGGTGGGATAGCGGTCGTCAGGGTGTTTGGCGAGGCAGCGCAGGACGATGCTCGTGAGCCAGGGCGGGACGCGGTCGCGCGACAGCGACGCCACCGGCACGGGTTGGTGCAGGTGGCGGGTCACGATCTCCTGTGAATCGTCGCCTTCGAAGGGCGGCGCCCCGGTGACCATCTGGAACAGCACCACCCCGATGCCGTAGATGTCGGCCCGCGCATCGACCTGCCGGCCGAGGGCCTGCTCGGGGCTCATGTAGAGTGGCGTCCCCACGATGAAGCCCGTCTGCGTGTGTCCCGGCGCTCCGTCCAGGTACTTCACGATCCCGAAGTCGACCAGCAGCGGACGTCCCGTGCCCGCTTCGATCAGGATGTTGTCCGGCTTCACGTCTCGGTGCACGAGCCCGTGCTCGTGGGCGTGCTGGAGCGTTTCAAGGATCGGTTCGGCGATGGCGAGCGCACGATGCACCGGGAGTGCGCCGTCCGCCCGCAGCAGCTCGGCGAGCGTCCGGCCCTCACAGAAGGGCATCACGTAGAACACCAGCCCTTCCGCCTCGCCCACGAAATGGATGGGCAGCGTGTTCGGGTGGCTGAGCCGCGCGATGGCCCGGGCTTCCTGCTTGAACCGGGAGAGCGTCGCCGCGCTCCACGGCAGGTCCGAGCGGAGCACCTTCACGGCCAGCCGACGCTGCAAATCCTCGTCCCTCACTTCGTACACCTCGGCGAAGCCGCCGCGGCCAAGCAGCCGCACCACCCGGTAATGGCGCCCGAGGGCCCGTCCGAGGGCATGGCTTCGGTCCCCGGTGTCGGCCAGAGGGACCGCGTGAGCCAGGTGCCCCGTCCCGAGCAGGGCGAGGCTGCCGGGGCCGCAGCGGGGACAATGGCTGCTGCCGTCCGGGAGCGGCGCGTGACACGAGGAGCAGACGAGGAGCGGCAGCGTGCCTCCGAGGACGAACCGGTCGATAGCACCAAGCTTAACGCGTCGTTGAAGGACCAGGGAGGTACCGCCGGGACCATGAAAGCGTGACAAAGGGCCATCGTTGATGCAAAATCTGCACAATATTTGGGACACAGTTTCCCTCATCGGCGATTTCTGGCGAAGTTGTAAGCACATTTTAGCATTTCGTGCACGATTGTCTTGACACGCCCGGGCGCGACCCCTATACTGACGCTGTCGACCACGTCACCGGTACCGGAGCCGCTCCATGCGACAGCCCGCCCGAAACCGCACACTGCGCCGCCGCCGCGATCCGCCGGGGACATGGTCCCGCTGCCACACAGCGTTCCCGATGCCCCTGTGTTCGCGATGCGACGCAGGGGCATCTCACTGAGCACCCTTTCTCCAACGACGAGCGCGAGAACCGCCATGGCCACCACCGCACGCACCAGCGCCGCCACGCGCAGCCCACAGGCCGGCGAGGTCGGCAAGCTGCTCGACCTGATCCGGCAGCGGAACATTCAGGTCGTCGACGTGAAGTTCTGCGACCTGCCGGGCACCTGGCAGCATTTCTCGATCCCCGCCGGCACCCTGGACGAGGCGATGATCCGGGAGGGGCTGGGGTTCGATGGCTCCTCGATCCGTGGCTTCCAGGCGATCAACGAGAGCGACATGCTCCTGCTCCCCGACGTGTCCACCGCCTTCGTGGACCCGGTGCTGGAGGTGCCGACGCTGTCGCTCACCTGCGACATCTACGACCCACTCACGCTCGAGCCGTACTCGCGCGACCCGCGGTTCGTCGCGTTCAAGGCGGAGGAATACCTGCGCACCAGCGGCATCGCGACGACATCGTACTGGGGGCCCGAAGCCGAGTTCTTCATCTTCAACAGCGTCCGGTTCGATCAGAACGCGCACGAGGCCTACTATCACATTGATGCGGAAGAGGGCGTGTGGAACTCGGGTCGGAACGGTGGCACCCCGAACCTGGGGCACCGTCCGCGCCACAAGGAGGGTTACTTCCCCGTCCCGCCCGTCGATCGGCTCCAGGACGTGCGCTCGAAGATCATGCTCGCCCTGCTCCAGGCGGGTGTGCCGGTCGAGGTCCAGCACCACGAGGTGGCCACCGCCGGCCAGGCGGAGATCGACTTCAGGTTCGGGACGCTGGTGCAGACGGCCGACCGACTCATGGCGTACAAGTACGTGGTCAAGAACGTCTGCCATACGCTGGGCTACACGGCCACGTTCATGCCCAAACCGCTGTTCGGCGACAACGGCTCCGGAATGCACGTGCACCAGTCACTCTGGAAGAATGACACGCCGTTGTTTTACGACGAGGGGGGCTACGCGCTCCTGTCCGAGACCGCACGCCACTACATCGGGGGGCTCATCGCCCACGCGCCGGCGCTGCTCGCGATCTGCGCGCCGACCACCAACAGCTATCGGCGGCTGGTCCCGGGGTTCGAGGCACCGGTCAACCTGATGTACTCCGCGCGGAACCGATCGGCCATCTGCCGGATCCCGACCTACTCGAGCAGTCCGAAGGCGCGCCGCGTCGAGTTCCGGGCCCCCGACCCGACGGCGAATCCCTACCTCGCCTTCGCCGCGCTCCTCATGGCCGGGCTCGACGGCATCCAGCGCGAGCTCGAGCCGCCCGCGCCCATCGACGAGGACCTCTATGAGCTGCACGACGAGCGCAAGGCGACCATCCGGACGGTGCCGGGCTCGCTGGCGGAAGCCGTCACCGCGCTCGAGGCGGACCACGAGTTTCTGCTCGCCGGGGACGTCTTCACCCCTGACGTGCTCGAGACCTGGGTCACGATGAAGCGGACCAAGGACATCGCGCCGGTCGCCCTGCGGCCGCATCCGTACGAGTTCGCCTTGTACTACGACGCGTAACCAGGACGGAGCGGGCGGCCATGGTGGAGAGGACGACGGCTCCGTCCTCTCCGTCCTCTCCGTCTTCTCTGTCTATCTTCCTTCCCATGTCCAGCCTCCGAAGCAGCGCCATCACCGCTGGGGTCCAGCGGACCCCCAACCGCGCCATGCTCCGCGCCGTGGGCTTCGGCGACGGCGACTTTGGGAAGCCCATCGTCGGGATCGCCAACGCCTACAGCACCATCACGCCGTGCAACGCGGGCCTCGACGTCCTCGCCGGGCGGGCCGAAGCGGCGGTTCGCGCCGCGGGGGCCATGCCCCAGGTGTTCGGCACGATCACGGTGAGCGACGGCATCTCGATGGGGACGGAGGGGATGAAGTACTCGCTCGTCTCGCGCGAGGTGATCGCCGACTCGATCGAGACGGCCTGCGGCGCGGAGAGCATGGACGGCGTAGTGGCCGTGGGCGGGTGCGACAAGAACATGCCCGGCGCGATGATCGCCATCGCGCGCATGAATATCCCGGCCGTGTTCGTGTACGGTGGCACCATCAAGCCGGGCCGGCTCGACGGCCGGGACCTCACCGTGGTGAGCGCGTTCGAGGCCGTGGGACAGTACAGCGCCGGCAAGATCGACGAGCGCGAGCTGCTCGCGGTCGAGCGCCACGCGTGTCCGGGGAAGGGCTCCTGCGGTGGCATGTACACCGCGAACACCATGTCCTCGGTCATCGAGGGTATGGGCCTGAGCCTGCCGGGCTCCTCGACCATGGCGGCGGAGGACGAGGAGAAAGCGCAGAGCGCGGCACGGTCGGCGGAGGTGCTGGTGGACGCGATTCGGCGAGGCATCCGGCCCCGCGACATCATGACGCGTGCCGCGTTCGAGAACGGCATTGCGCTCACCATGGCGCTCGGGGGCAGCACCAATGCGGTGCTGCACCTGCTGGCCATCGCCCATTCCACCGGGGTACCGCTCACCCTGGACGACTTCGAGGCCATCCGCGCGCGCGTCCCGGTGCTCTGCGACCTGAAGCCGTCGGGCCGCTACGTCGCGACCGACCTGCACCGGGCGGGCGGGGTGCCCCAGGTGATGAAGATGCTGCTCGTCCACGGGCGGCTGCACGGGGACGCGCTGACCGTCACCGGCCAGACGCTGGCCGACACCCTGCGCGATGTCCCCGATACGCCTCGGCCCGACCAGGACGTCATCCGGCCGTGGGACCGGCCCCTCTATCCGCAGGGACATCTCGCCGTGCTGCGGGGCAACCTCGCCCCCGACGGCTCGGTCGCGAAGATCACCGGCGTGGCGTCGCCACGCATCACGGGGCCGGGGCGGATCTTCGATTCGGAGGAAGCCTGCCTCGCGGCCATCCTGGCGGGTCGCATCCGGCCCGGCGATGTGATCGTCATTCGCTACGAGGGACCTCGCGGGGGCCCGGGCATGCGCGAGATGCTCGCGCCGACCTCGGCCATCATCGGGGCGGGACTGGGTGATTCGGTGGGACTCGTCACCGATGGCCGCTTCTCCGGTGGTACGTACGGGCTGGTCGTGGGTCACGTCGCGCCCGAGGCGGCCGCCGGCGGGCCGATCGCCCTCCTCGAAGAGGGTGATCTCATCACGATCGACGCGGAGCAGCGGCTGCTCTCGGTGGACGTCTGCAATGAGGAGCTGGGCCGCCGGCGCGCCGCCTGGACCGCGCCCGCACCGCGATACACCGCGGGCGTCCTGCACAAGTACGCCCGCCAGGTGTCCAGCGCGAGCCTGGGTGCGGTGACCGATCTCTAGCGGGCCGGCCCTCGACCGCCCGGCGTCGGCCACCCGGGCCACGCGGAGCGGCATGCTGGCGCTCGTCTGCTTCGTCCTGTTCGCGCTTCTCGCGCTGGCGGTTCAGGTGGGCTGGACGCAGGCGCTGGACGTGCGCGTCATGCTCGCGCTGGGGCGGGCCCGTCGGGACTGGGCCACGCCGCTCCTGCAGGTCGTCAGCACGCTCGGCAAAGGCGAGGTGGAGGTGCCGATCGCGCTGCTCCTGAGCCTTCGCCTGTCGATGATCCGGCGGCGCTCGGAGGCGGCAGGATACGCGGCGGCGACGCTCAGCGGGTGGGCGCTTTACGGCGTGGCCAAATGGATCTTCCGCCGCGCCCGGCCCCGCGTCATTCCGCGCCTCTCGGATGCCGGCTGGTTCTCGTTCCCATCGGGCCACGCGACGATGGCCCCCCTCGTCTTCGGCCTCGGACTGCTCATCTGGTCATCGCCGCGTCCGCGCAAGATCCGCGTCGCACTCCTGATCCTCGCGGGCGCCGCCGCGTTGCTGATCGCGTTCTCGCGGGTCTACCTCGGTGTGCACTGGCCAAGCGATGTGGTCGGGGGCCTGCTGCTGGGAACGGGGTGGGCGGCACTGTGGGTGTGGTGGTGGGAGCGCGCCGGCGCGCTGCAGCAGTCACGCGCCGGCTGACGAACGTCCCGAGGGGCTACACGCTTGCGCCCTGGAGGACGAGCTCGGCCACGCGCTCGCCGACCTCGCGGGTCCCCACCGTCCGCTCGCCGGGGCGGGCGAGGTCCGGCGTTCGGAGGCCGGCGTCGAGCGCGCTCGCGACTGCGCGCTCCACGGCCTCGGCGGCCTCCGCCTGGCGGAGCCCGTACCGGAGCAGCAGGGCGGCCGAGGCGATCGCGCCGATCGGGTTGGCAATGCCCTGCCCCGCAATGTCCGGCGCGGACCCGTGCACCGGCTCAAACAGCCCGGGCCCCTCGCCGATCGAAGCGGACGGCAGCAGCCCGAGCGAGCCGCTCAGCACCGCGGCTTCGTCGCTCAGGATGTCGCCGAACAGGTTCTCGGTAAGCAGCACGTCCACCGCCGCCGGGCAAACCACCAGCCGCATCGCCGCGTAGTCGACGTAGAGATGCTCCAGCCGGACGTCCGGGTACTCCGCCGCCACTCGGGTCACGGTGTCACGCCAGAGGCCCGAGACCTCGAGCACGTTCGCCTTGTCCACCGAGGTCACGAGCTGCCGGCGGCGCCGTGCGGTTTCGAACGCGACCCGCGCCACGCGCTCGATCTCCGGCACCGAATAGCGCATGGTGTTCACGGCCGCGTCGGCCTCTCGCCCGCGCGGCTGCCCGTAGTACAGTCCCCCGAGCAGCTCCCGCACGATCAGCAAGTCGACCCCCTCGAGCCGGTCGGGCCGGAGCGGCGAGGCGTGGCGCAGGCCGGCGTGCACCGCGACGGGCCGCAGGTTGGCGTACGCGCCCAGCAGCTTTCGGAGCGCGAGCAGACCCGCCTCGGGGCGGCGGCGCCCCTCGGCCGTGGCGAGCGACGGGTGCCCCACGGCGCCGAGCAGGACGGCATCCACCTGCGTGACTGCGGCCGCCGTCGCGGCCGGCAGTGAATCACCGGCCTCGGCCACGCCCGCGGCGCCCACGGCGTATTCCGTGAGCTCGATCGAGAAGCCGTGCAGGTCGGCCGCGGCCTGGAGGACCCGCACGGCCTCTGCCGTCACCTCCGGACCGATGCCGTCGCCCGGAAGCACCGCGATCTGAAAGCGCGTCATGGCGAACCCTTGAACGAGAGCGCGGCCCGGCGCCGTTCGAACGCGGCGATGCGGGGCTCCTCGAGCAACGTCTTGCCGATCTCATCGAGCCCCTTGAGCAGCATCTCCCGCCGGTAGTCGTCGAATGGGAACGCCGCGTCGAACCCCTGCGTGTCGGTCACGCGCCGCCCGACCAGATCCACGGTGACACGATGCTCGGGATCGTCCGTTGCGCGCCCGGCGAGCAGGCTCACCTGCGTCTCGGGCAGCACAACCGGCGGGAGTCCGTTCTGGCAGCAGTTGCCGAAGAAGATGTCGGCGAAGGACGGCGCAATAATGGCGCGAAAGCCGTAGTCGGCGAGCGCCCATGGCGCATGCTCCCGCGAGCTGCCGCAGCCGAAGTTCGGCCCGGCGAGCAGGATCGTCGCGTGCAGGGCGCCCGGGGTGTTGAGCTCGAACGACGGCTCGGGCGACCCGTCCGTCCGATAACGCCAGTCGAAGAAGAGCGCGGTGCCGAATCCGGTGCGCTCGATACGCTTCAGAAATTGTTTCGGAATGATCTGGTCGGTGTCGACGTTGGCTCGCAGGAGACCGACGGCGCGGCCGGTGTGACTGGTGAACGGATGCATACGCTCGCGGATAAAAATTAGGTCAGTGAAATGCCGTCGTTTAGTAGTGACTTTAAGTCACTGCAGTAAACTATTGTAAATAAACATTATACACAGCAGTTAGTGACTCATGTTCTAAGGGCGCATAGCCGTGGCGCAGCCCTGCATAGACGGCCTTTCAGCGCTGCATGAGCGCTCGCACGTCCACCAGTCGTCCTTCGACCGCCGCAGCCGCCGCCATGAGCGGACTCACGAGATGCGTGCGCCCGCCCCTGCCCTGCCGCCCCTCGAAGTTGCGGTTTGAAGTCGATGCGCAGCGCTCACCGGGCGCGAGGATATCGTCGTTCATGCCGAGACACATGGAGCAGCCGGGATTGCGCCATTCGAATCCGGCCTCGGTGAAGATGCGATCCAACCCTTCGGCCTCGGCCTGGGCCTTGACGCGCTGCGAGCCGGGCACGACCATCGCGCGTACGCCGCTCGCCACCCGGCGGCCACGCGCCACGGTCGCCGCCTCGCGCAGGTCTTCGATCCGCGCGTTGGTGCACGAGCCCAGGAATACCCGGTCGACCCTGAGCCCCTCGAGCGGCGTGCCCGGCCGGAGATCCATGTACTCGAGCGCACGCCGGTACGATTGGCGCTCCGCTTCGGACGGCGCGTCGGCCGGATCGGGCACTCGATCGGTGATCTCCGCAGTCATGCCCGGACTCGTTCCCCAGGTCACCTGTGGCCCGAGTGCGCCCGCATCGATCCGCACCAGCGCGTCGTAGCTCGCACCAGAATCGGTCATCCACCGCGCCCACGCGCGCCGGACGCCGTCCCACGCTTCCGCGTGGGGCGCACGCGCGCGTCCCTCGAGGAAGGCGAACGTGACCTCGTCAGCGGCCACCATGCCTGCCCGCGCGCCGGCCTCGATGGACATGTTGCAGACGGTCATCCGCCCTGCCATGGGCAGCGCGCGGATGGCGGGGCCGGTGTACTCGATGACGTAGCCGGTGGCGCCGGCGGTGCCGATCCGCCGGATGAGGGCCAGGATCAGGTCCTTGGCCGTCACACCCGGCGACGGCGTGCCGTCGTAGCGTACCTCCATCGTCCGCGGACGCGACTGCACGATGCACTGGGTAGCCAGCACGTGCTCCACCTCGCTCGTCCCGATGCCGAACGCGAGCGCGCCGAACGCACCGTGGGTGGATGTGTGCGAGTCGCCGCAGACAATGACCATCCCCGGCTGAGTCAGTCCGAGCTCAGGGCCGATCACGTGCACGATCCCCTGCTCGGGGCTGTCCAGGTCGAACAGCTCGACGCCGAACTCCCGTGCATTCCGCCTCAGTGCCGCCATCTGGCGGGCGGCGATCTCGTCCGCGATGGGCAGGCGCCGGTCGCCGGTCGAGACGTTGTGATCCACAGTGGCGATCGTGAGCTCGGGCCGGCGCACCCGCCGCCCGGCCAGCCGGAGGCCCTCGAACGCCTGGGGCGACGTCACCTCGTGCACCAGGTGCAGGTCGACATACAGGAGGGCGGGACCGTCGTCGCCCGCCCGCACCACGTGGGCGTCCCACACCTTGTCGAACAGCGTACGCGGGTCGATCACAAGACGGTGGCCGCCTTCCTGGACGGGGGCGTCCTGGGGGCCGATGCCGCTCGCTCGGCCGCGGCCTTCTTCCCCTCTTCGGACCACGGCATCATCGCGCGGAGCTGCGCCCCGACGCGCTCGATCTCGTGGGTGCGGTCCGCTTGCCGCATCCGCTCGAAATTCGGACGACCATTCCGGTTCTCCGTGAGCCACTCCCGCGCGAACGATCCGTCCTGGACCGCCGCCAGAATCTTCTGCATGGCGGCGCGCGTCTCGTCGGTGACCACCCGCGGCCCGCGCGTGTAGTCGCCGTATTCCGCCGTGTCGCTGATCGAGTAGCGCATGAACTGCATGCCGCCCCGGTACATCAGGTCCACGATCAGCTTGAGCTCGTGCAGACACTCGAAGTAGGCCATCTCGGGCCGGTAGCCGGCCGCGGTGAGCGTCTCGAAACCCGCCTTGACCAGCGCGGTGACGCCGCCGCACAAGACGGCCTGCTCGCCGAAGAGATCGGTCTCGGTCTCCTCGCGGAAGGTGGTCTCGATGACCCCCGCGCGGGTGCAGCCGATCCCGGAGGCATAGGCCAGCGCGTTGACCAGCGCGTCGCCGCTGGCGTCCTGATGGACCGCCACCAGCGCGGGCACGCCGCGTCCCGCCTCGAACTCGCTCCGGACCAGGTGCCCCGGCGACTTGGGCGCGACCATCGACACGTCCACCCCGGCCGGCGGCGCGACCTCCCCATAGTGGATGTTGAACCCGTGGGCGAACATCAGCGTCTTGCCGGGCCGCAGGCCTTGGCGAACGCCAGCTTCGTAGACCGCACGGCCGTCCTGATCCGGCGTGAGCATCATGATCACATCGGCGGCAGCCGCGGCCTCCGCCACAGGGCGAACGTCGAGACCGGCGGCCGAGGCTCGTTCCCAGGAGCCGCCGTCGCGCCGCAGACCCACGATCACCTTGGCGCCGCTGTCCCGCAGGTTCAGGGCGTGCGCGTGCCCCTGGCTGCCGTAGCCGATCACGGCGAAGGTGCGGCCGCTAAGGCGGTGCCGGTCGGTGTCGGCGTCGTAGTAGATACGCAGGGGATCTGTCGTCATGGTGCCAGGTCGCTCCGTCATGGGTTAGATGTTGGCCGGCACACGCGCGCCAGCCTCCGTGGATCCCGCCTCGAGCGCGACCGCGCCGCTTCGCGCCACCTCCAGGATCTCGAACCGCTCCAGCGCGCGGATGCAGGATAGCACAAAGGCCTCGGAGCCGGTCAGCTCGACGATCGCGGCTTCGGGGTTGTCGTCCACCACCGACGCATGGTAGAGCTGCACCACGTCGAGCAGCTCGCCATAGCGGTCGCCCCGGGCGCGCACCTTGACCAGGGCCAGCTCCCGGGTGACCCCGTCGCGGGCCGGAAACGCCGCGGCCTCCCGCACGCCCACGACCTTCTGCAGATGTTGCACGGCGCGCTCGGCCGTCGCCTCGTCGGAATGGATCATGATCGTCAGTCTCGAGACGCCCGGCGTGACCGTGGGTCCCACGGCGATGCTGCGCACGGGCAGGTTCCGCCGCCGGATGAGTCCGACGGCGCGGTTGAAGGTGATGAGCCGGTCCTCGAGCAGCACCGTGACGGCGCGAGGGCTCGTCATACCGACACTGCTTCCGACTCGATCGGCTCGCTAAGCGAGGCGCCCGGCGGGATCATCGGGAACACGTTGGCCTCCTGCTCGATCAGGAACTCGACCAGCGCCGGCCCGTCGTGGACGAGCGCGGCCTGCACCGCCCCGGCCACCTGGTCTGCCCGCTCCACCCGGAACCCGGGGATGCCGTACGCCTCCGCGAAGCGCACGTAGTCCGGGCTCCAGATCGGCGTCGCGGAGTAGCGGCGACCGTGAAAGAACTGCTGCCACTGCCGCACCATGCCCAGATAGCCGTTGTTGAAGATCGCCATCTTCACCGGGATCCGTTCCTGCACCATGGTGGCAATCTCCTGCATGTTCATCTGGAAGCCGCCGTCGCCCGAGATCGCCCAGACCGGCTCGGCCGGCCGCGCCAGCGCCACGCCCATGGCCGCGGGCACCGCGAACCCCATCGTGCCGAGCCCGCCCGACGTGATGTGCGTGTTGGGGCGCTGATAGCGGAACAGCTTCGCCACCCACATCTGGTGCTGCCCCACGTCCGATACCACGGTGCAGCGGCCCGCCGTCGCGTGCTCCAGCTCTTCCAGGATGCCTTCCGGCGAGAGGTCGCCGCGAAAGCACTCCACCCTGGGCCGCACGAAGCTCTCGATCTCCGCCCGCCAGCCGTCGCAGTGGCGTGGCGGCACCGCATCGAGCAGCCGGCACAGCACGGCCCGCGCGTCGCCCACCAGGCCGACCGTGGCAGGCACGTTCTTTCCGACCTCGGACGCGTCCAGGTCGATGTGGATGACCTTCGCGCCGCGCGCGAAGGCCGCCAGGTTGCCGGTGACCCGATCGTCAAAGCGGAGCCCCACGCCGACGATGAGGTCCGCCTGCTGAATGGCGCGGTTGACGTGCACCTCGCCGTGCATCCCGGGCATGCCGAGGTGAAGCGGGTGCGACTCGGGAAACCCGCTGATGCCGAGCAGCGTCGTGATCACCGGGATGCCGGTGCGCTCGGCCAGCTCCCGAAGCTCGGCATACGCGCCGCTCAGGATGATGCCATGTCCGGCCATGATGAGCGGCCGCTCTGCGCGCGCGATGAGCCGGGCCGCCTCCACCACGGCCGTCGGCGTCGGCTCGCCGACGAGTCCCTCGCGCCGAGCCCGAGCCTTCCCCGCCCCGCCCACGTATTCGTGCTTCTGATTCTGTACGTCCTTCGGCACGTCGAGCAGCACCGGCCCGGGGCGGCCTTCGCGCGCGACGTCGAACACCTCGTGGACCGCGTCGGCCAGCTCGGCCACGTCCTCGACCAGACGGCTGTGCTTCGTGATCGGCTGGGTGATGCCGATGATGTCGGTCTCCTGGAACGCGTCCCGCCCGATCATGGCGCGCGGTACCTGGCCCGTGATCGCGACCAGCGGGGTGTTGTCCATGTGGGCCGTGGCGATGCCGGTCACCAGGTTGGTGGCACCGGGCCCTGACGTCGCCACACACACGCCCGGCCGCCCGCTGGCGCGTGCGTACCCGTCCGCCGCGTGCGCCGCAGCCTGCTCGTGGCGCACGAGCACATGCCGGAGGTCGGGATGCTCCGGCAGCGCGTGGTAGAACGGCATGATCGCTCCGCCCGGATACCCGAAGAGGAGGTCCACGCCTTCCTCGAGCAGCGTCCGGCAGAGGATCTGTGCACCCGTCAGCGGCTCAGGCATTACACGCCCCAGAGATAGATGGCGTTGAGCGAGGTCGCCTCGAGGCGATCCGCGTGGTGCGCCTTGTTGAGCGCGTGGACCAGGGCCCGAGCGCTGGCTTCGACGATGTCCGTCGACGCCCCGGTGCCCGACAGCGACTTTCCGTCCACCTTGGCCTGGAGGAACACCTGGCCGACGCTGTCCCGCCCGGGCGTGAGCGAGCGCAGCGACAGGCTCAAGACTTCGACCTGGCGCCCGAGGATCTCGCTGATGGCGGTGAATGCCGCGGCGATCGGCCCGTCGCCGGTACCGCGGGCCGTGCGCTCGCCGCTCCAGGGGCCCGTCATCCGCACCTCGGCGGTCGGGGTGATGCTCCCGCAGACCACCCGGAGATGGCTCAGTTGATACTCCTCGGGCGCGTCGTGAAAGCTCTCGTGCACCAGGGCCAGCAGATCCTCGTCGAGGATCTCGCGCTTCCGGTCGGCCAGGGCGGAGAACTGGCGGTAGACCTCGGCGAGCTGCAGGTCGGTCAGATCGTAGCCCAGCTCGCGGTAACGCCGCTCGAGCGCATGCCGCCCCGAGTGCTTACCGAGCACGAGGGTCGAGCGGGGAATACCCACCATCTCGGGCCGGATGATCTCGTAGGTAAGGCCGTTCTGCAGCATCCCGTGCTGGTGGATGCCGGACTCGTGGGCGAACGCGTTCCGGCCCACGATCGCCTTGTTGGGCGGCGGGAAGCTGCCGGTGAGATAGCCGAGCAGCTGGCTGGTGCGGTAGATCTCGCGGGTGTCCACATTGCAGCGGAACCCGAGCGCGGGCCCGCGCACGTGGCTCGCCATCACCAGCTCTTCCATGGCGGCGTTGCCGGCCCGCTCGCCGATCCCGTTCACCGTGCACTCCACCTGCCCCGCGCCGGCGGCGATGGCCGCCAGCGAGTTGGCCACCGCGAGCCCAAGGTCGTCGTGGCAGTGCGCACTCAGCACGACCTGGTCGGCCCCGGGCACCCGCGCGCGCACCGAGCGGAACATCTCGCCGTATTCGTGCGGCATCGCGTAGCCCACGGTATCCGGCAGGTTCACGGTGCGGGCGCCTTCGGCGATCGCGGCCTCGACGATCCGGCACAGGTAGTCGGGATCGGTGCGGCTCGCATCCTCGGCCGAGAACTCCACATCATCGGTGTATTGGCGGGCCTGCCGGATGGCCGCGCGGGCGCGCGCCAGCACCTCCTCTCGGGTGGTCTTGAGCTTGTCCTTGATGTGAAGGTCCGAGGTCGAGATGAACACGTGCACCCGGCCCCGTTCGGCGGAGCGGATCACCTCGCCGGCGAGCTCGATGTCGCGCTCGTGGCAGCGGGCCAGGGCGGCGATGACGGGCCGCCGCACCTCCGCGGCGATCTGCTGCACGCTGCGGTAGTCGCCCTCCGAGGCGGCCGGAAAGCCGGCCTCCATGACGTCCACGCCGAGCGCGTCGAGCTGCCGGGCGAGTCGGAGCTTCTCCTCGGGAGAGAGACTGTTGCCGGGGGCCTGCTCGCCGTCGCGCAGGGTGGTGTCGAAGATCAGGACGTCGTGGATCGCCATACGCTGCCGCTTCTCGTCGCCAGAAGGTGAAAACGAAAAGCGCCGCGGACCTTCGGGGTCCGCGGCGCCGGTGCATCGAGTGGAGACTTACGCTCTCATGCTGTTCGGATCGGCACGCCGCGAACCCCTGGCTCACCAATGAGGATGGGAAGCAGGAGGCTAAGGAGGACGACGACGAGCGCGAGGCCGAGCAGCATGAAGTCCCTTGGGAAACTCGGTGACCGCCGGATGCACCAGGCGCGGCGGTCCCGACAGCCTAACCGTCCGCGCCCATATGTGTCAAGGGGCGCGGCCCGCTTGACACATGCACGCCGGTGCATAATAATACGTTCCATGAACGCCACGCATCTCATTCCGGCCGCCGTCCTTACCAAGATCGCCAGCGCTCTGGGAGCGGCCGGATAGCGAGCATGCTCGCGTACGATCCCGGCCCGCTCCCTGACGGAGCGGGCTTTTTCATGCCCCAGGCCCGGCCTCTCCGGTCGGCAGCGGGCCCACCCTTGCAGGAGGCACCATGGCCGCCACTGGGCAGCGGATCCACCCGGCCGGTTCCCGTTCGTCTGACCCGCGACACGCCGCCTCACCCGCCGGCGCGGCCCACGATCCGTCGCGCGAGCACGACGCCGGGGGGGTGGGGTTCGTCGCGCACGCCTCGGGGGTGCGCACCCACGAGGTGGTCGACATGGCGCTCACCGCGGTGGCGCGCGTGGCCCACCGCGGGGCCGCGTCGACCGACAACTCGGGTGATGGCGCGGGCCTCCTGACCCAGATTCCGCATCGACTGTTCTATCGGGACGCGTACCGGCTCGGGCTTCACCTTCAGCCCGGCCTGCCCTTCGGCGTCGGCGCGTTCTTCCTGCCGCGTGAGCCCGAGGCGCTGGGGCAGTCCGTGGCGATGATCGAGGCGGTCCTCGCGGAGGACGGGATTCCGTTCCTCGGCTGGCGCGACGTCCCCACCAACCCGGCGGCGCTTGGCCCGACCGCGCGCGACTCGTGCCCCGTGATTCGTCAGGTGCTGGTGGGACGGCCGGCCCTCGCCGCCGACGAGGACCAGTGGGAGCAGTCGCTGTATCTCGCGCGACGTGACATGGAGCGTCGCGCGGACGCGCGAGGGCTCCCGGGCTTCTATGTCTGCAGCTTCTCCTGCCGAACCATCGTCTACAAGGCACTGCTCACCGGGACCCAGCTCCCCGCCTTCTTCACCGACTTCCGCTACCCGGAGTACGAGAGCGCGATCGCCGTCTTCCACCAGCGTTACTCGACCAACACGCTCCCGAGCTGGCCCCTGGCTCAGCCGTTCCGGCTCCTGGCCCACAACGGCGAGATCAACACGCTGTGGGGCAACCGGAACGCCATGGCCATGCGCGAGCCGCTCCTGGCGTCGCCGGTCTGGGGCAAGCGGATCGAGCGGCTGCGCGAGGTGATCTGGCGCGACGGGAGCGACTCGGCGAGCCTGGACAACGCCATGGAGCTCCTGGTGCGCTCGGGACGGGACGTGGTGCACACGGCGATGATGATGGTGCCGCAGGCCTGGGAGAAGTACTCGGACCTCGATCCCGCGGTGAAGGCCTTCTACGAGTATCACCAGTGCGTGCTCGAGCCATGGGACGGGCCCGCGGCGATCGCGTTCACCGATGGCGAGAGCTGCGGCGCATCGGTCGACCGGAACGGCCTCCGACCCTCCCGCTACAAGGTGCGCCGGGACGGCCTGGTGGTCCTGGGCTCCGAGGTCGGCCTCGTGGACCTCGATCCGCGCGAGGTGGTCGAGTGCGGCAAGGTCGGGCCGGGCGAGGTGCTGGTAGTGGACACCAGACGCGGCGAGGTGGTCCGCAACGCCGACGCCAAGCGCGAGGTGGCGGGACGGCGGCCCTACGCGCGGTGGGTGGCGCGCTACATGGCGACGCTGGTGCCGGACCTCGCTCGCGTATCGCCGGTTCACACCGGCGAGGCACTCACCCGCGCCCAGCGGAGCTTCGGCTATGGCTTCGAGGACCTGCGCCTCGTGCTCGAGCCGATGGGCGGCAGCGGGGCGGACCCCGTCTGGAGCATGGGCGACGACACGCCGATCCCGCCGCTGTCCGCGGTACCGCAGAGCCTCTACGCCTACTTCCGCCAGCGGTTCGCGCAGGTGACCAACCCGCCGATCGACTCGTTGCGGGAATCGATGGTGATGTCGCTCCGCATGCACCTGGGCCGGCGCGGCTCCCCGCTGGTGGAGCGTCCGGTGTATGCCCGCATGCTCCGCCTCGAGCACCCGGTCCTGCTCGCCGAGGAGATGGCGGCCCTGCGCAACGTACCGGGATTCTCGACGGTCACGCTCGACGCCGTCTGGGACGCGAGCCGGGGGACCGACGGGCTCCGCCCCGCGCTCACCGCGCTGCGTCGCGCGGCCGAGCGGGCCGCGCGGCGGGGCGCGCGCATTCTCGTGATCAGCGATCGCGCGGCCGACAGCCGGCACGCGCCGATGCCGATGCTGCTCGCGATCGGCGCGGTGCGCCAGCACCTGGTGCACACCGGGTTGCGCGCCCGAGTCGGGCTCGTCGCCGAGGCGGGCGACGCCTTCGATATTCACCACTTCGCGACGCTCATCGGATACGGGGCGGAGGCCGTGCACCCCTGGCTCGCGCTCGCCACGATAGACGGCCTCTTCGGCGAGGCACGCGAGTCATCCCGCCGCGAGCGCGAGGCCGAGCCGGCGCCCCGTCCAGCGCCCGCCGAGGCCCGCGCCCACTACCGCGCGGCCGCCGAGAAGGGGCTGCTCAAGATCCTATCGAAAATGGGGATCTCGACCCTCAGCTCGTACTGCGGCGCGCAGATTTTCGAGGTGCTGGGTCTTGGGCACGAGGTGATTGACGCGTGCTTCGCCGGCACCGCCTCCCCGCTCGGCGGAATCGGGTTCGAGGAGATCGCCGAGGACGTCCTCCTGCGATACCGCGCGGCCTATGGCGCGGGGGGAGCCACCGAAGCCGTGTCCCTGCCCGATCACGGACGGGTGCGGTTCCGAAAGGAGGGCGAGGACCACGGCTGGGCACCGCCCGTCGTGGTCGCGCTGCAGCAGGCGGTGAAGGCGGAAGGGAGCGAGGCGTACGGTGGGTTTCTGGCGAAGTACGGCAGCCGGCGCCCGGCGGGACCACGGGACCTGCTCGCCGTCCGCCCGGGCGACGCCATCCCGCTCGAACAGGTCGAGCCGGCGGAGGCGATCCGCAGCCGGTTCATCTCGAGCGCGATGTCCCTCGGCGCGCTCTCGCCCGAGGCCCACGCGACGCTCTCCATCGCGATGAACCGGATGGGCGCCCGCTCGAACTCCGGCGAGGGCGGCGAGGACCCGCACAGCTATCATGGCTTCGAGAATGGCGACCGCGCCGACAACCGGATCAAGCAGGTGGCGAGCGCCCGGTTCGGCGTCACTACCGAGTATCTCAGCCGGGCCGAGGAGCTCGAGATCAAGATCGTCCAGGGTGCGAAGCCCGGCGAAGGCGGACAACTTCCCGCGCACAAGGTGACCGAGCTGATCGCCCGGCTGCGACACGCCGTCCCGGGGATTTCGCTCATTTCGCCGCCGCCGCACCACGACATTTATTCGATCGAGGACCTGGCGCAGCTCATCCACGATCTCAAGACCGTGAACCCGCGCGCGCGCGTCGGCGTCAAGCTGGTCTCCGAAAGTGGAGTCGGCACGGTGGCGGCGGGCGTCGCCAAGGCGTACGCCGACTACGTGCTGATCGCGGGCCACAACGGCGGCACCGGCGCCTCGCCGCTCTCGTCCATCAAGCACGCGGGATCGCCCTGGGAGCTCGGCCTCGCCGAGGCGCAGGCGACGCTGGTGCGGAACGGACTCCGACACCGGATCGAGGTCCGCACCGACGGCGGCTTCAAGACCGGGCGCGACGTGGTCATCGCGGCCCTGCTCGGCGCCGAGACGTATGGTTTCGGCACCGCGCCGCTGGTCGCGATGGGCTGCGCCATGGCGCGCCAGTGCCACATCAACACCTGCCCCACCGGGATCGCCACCCAGCGCGAGGACCTGCGGGCCAAGTTCAAGGGGACGCCCGAGCAGGTGATCCGGTACTTCACACTGCTCGCCGAGGAGGTCAGACAGGTGCTCGCGGCGATGGGGTTTCGCCGGCTGGACGACATCATCGGGCGCAACGATCTGCTGCAGCGGGTCGAGCGGCCGGAGGTGCCGCGGGCGCAGATGCTCGATCTCTCGATGCTGCTCGCCCCGGCGCCGGACTCGGCCGTGGCGAACGCGCCTCGCACACTCCGCCGGATCGAGTCGCGGAACGATCGGCCTGGCCTCGTCTCCCTCGACGCCGAGATCCTCGCAGAGCTGGCGCCGTACCTGGAGAGCGGTCTTCCGTTTTCGGGCAACTACCCGATCCACAACCACCACCTCACGGTCGGGGCGCGGGTGGCCGGCGCCATCGCCGAGCGCCACGGCGACGCGGGTCTGCCGGCCGGATCCGTGCGGCTCCGCTTCAGCGGCAGCGCCGGGCAGAGCTTTGGCGCCTTCGCGTGCCGGGGCATGCACCTCGAGCTCGAAGGTGAGGCCAACGACTACGTCGGCAAGGGACTGAGCGGGGGCGAGCTGATCATTCGGCCGTTCCGCCGCGCGGCCTACGCTGACGCGTCGCATCAGCACCTGATCATCGGCAACACGATTCTCTATGGCGCGACTGCCGGCAAGCTGTTCGCCGCCGGCCAGGCGGGCGACCGGTTTGCCGTGCGGAACTCGGGCGCGATCGCGGTGATCGAAGGCGCCGGCAACCACTGCTGCGAGTACATGACCGGCGGCATCGTGCTCGTGCTTGGCCGGGCCGGCCGGAACTTCGGCGCGGGCATGTCGAACGGCGTCGCGTATGTGGTGGACGAGGCCGGCACGTTCGAGACCCGCGTGAACCGGGACATGGTCGAGCTGGGCGCGCTCGACGAGCAGGACTTGGCGTTGGTGCGGCAGCTTGTGCGCGAGCACGAGGAGAAGACCGCGAGCCCACGGGCGCGCCGGATGCTCGTGCAATGGGACCAGTTCGTTCCGCTGTTCCGGAAGGTCATTCCGCTGGGAGCGGCTCAGCTCGTCAGTGCCGCCCGGGACGCGTACCTGCAGGCCGTGCCGGTCGAGCTCGAGCTGGTGCCGGCGCGCCGGAGCGCGTAGCTGGCGGACCGGAAGGTGAGGCTGGCCGGCGCGGGCGATCCATCGTGCCGGCCGTTCCGCGCTCGGAAGCGAATCGGTCCAGGTCAGGGTGTTCCGGCGCGGGCCGCAGGAAGCACTGCGCGACTCGCCGCTGTCCAGAACTAGCACCAACGCGACAGACCACGTACACCGCATGCTCATGACACGCTCAGCTCGGGCCGACCTCGAGATGGAGAATCTCGGCGCCGCCCGGGGAAACCCGGAGCAACCGGCTGAACGGCAGCTCTTTAGGGGTGAACACGGAGTATGGCGGGCGAGGTCTTGCGGAGAACGATGCCGATCCGTAGTTTCTAACTTGCTGAACAGCAAGCAAGAATTTCAACCGTCAGGTACCCCCATGCCCATTCGGCAGGACAAGGAACGGAACGCCGCCCGGTCCCGAACCGCCATCCTCGACGCCGCCGAGGCGCTGTTCGCGGCACGGGGCTACGACGCCACCAGCTTGACCGAGGTGGGGGCCGCCGCTGGCGTCAGCCGTGGTACCCCGGGCTACTTCTTCGGCAGCAAGGCCGAGCTGTACCGCGCGGTCTTGGAGCGCGCGTTCGGTGAGGTGCGGGAAGCGGTCCGGGCCGGACGAGCCCGTGCCCTCGCGAGCAGCCAGACGCCCGAGGTCATCCTCGCCGGGGCCGTTTCGGACTACTTCGACTTCTTGGCGGCCCGGCCGAACTTCGTCCGCCTGATCGAGCGCGAAGCCTTGAGCGGCGACGGGGAGCTCGAGGGTGCGAGCCACCTCTCGGCTGGCCAGGAGGCCTTGGCCGCCATCAGTGCCGAACTCGGCCTCGACGACTCCGAATCGGGTGACGCCGCCCAGCTTCTGCTCAGCATCATCGCGCTCTGCTGGTTTCCCCTGATCCACGCCCGCACGGTCGCACCAGCGGTGGGCGTGGAGTTCGGGGGCGCCCCCGACTTCGAGCGCCGAAAGCGCCACGTCGTGAATCTGGTTCTCCACGGCCTTCCCGGGCTGAGCCGCGCCACCACCTCCACCCTCGCCGAGGCCGACGCCCAATGACCGACGTCCTTCCGCCCCCCTCCACATCGTCGCGCCCCCCGCTCGCCACCGAGCAGGAAGCGCGCGAGGTCGCCGAGGCGGCCCGAGAGCAGGAGTGGCAGGCGCCGAGCTTCGTGCGCGAGCTGTTCGAGGGCTCGTTCCGGCTGGACCTGGTTCATCCCTTTCCCGTCATGGACCCGGCTGACGTCGAGCGCGCCAAGCCGTTCATGGCTCGATTAGAGCGCTTTCTCGCGGAGAAGGTGGACAGCGATCGAATCGACCGCGAGGGCAAAATCCCCCCCGAGGTAATCCAGGGACTGCGGGAAATCGGCGCGTTCGGGATCAAGATTCCGGAGGAATACGGCGGCCTCGGCCTGAGCCAGACGGCCTACACGCACGCGATCGGACTGGTCACGAGCGTCGACGGCAACCTGACCGCCCTGCTGTCCGCGGCGCAGTCCATCGGCGTACCCCAACCGCTCAAGCTGTTCGGGACGCCAGACCAGAAGCGCCGCTACCTGCCTCGGCTGGCCGGTGGCGCCGTCAGCGCGTTCGCGCTCACGGAGAGCAACGTCGGCAGCGATCCGGCCGCCATGCAGACGACGGCGGTACGGTCCGAGGATGGATCCCACTACGTGCTCAACGGGGAGAAGCTCTGGTGCACCAACGGCACCATCGCCGAGCTCATGGTCGTGATGGCGCGAACCGGTCCAAAGAAGATCACGGCCTTCATCGTGGAGACTGACTGGCCGGGGGTCGAGGTCGTCCGCCGCCTGCATTTCATGGGGCTCAAGGGGCTGGAGAACGGGATCATCCGCTTCACCAACGTGAAGGTCCCCGCGGAGAACGTGCTCTGGGGCGAGGGCAAGGGACTCAAGCTGGCCCTGATCACCCTCAATACCGGACGGCTTACGCTACCGGCCTCCGCCGTCGCGGGCTCGAAGCGCGCCCTCGAAATGGCGCGTCGGTGGGCGGCCGAGCGGGTGCAGTGGGGCCAGCCGATCGGCAAGCACGACGCCATCGCCCAGAAGCTCGGCCGGATGGCCGCCGAGATCTTCGCCATGGAGGCCGTGGCCGACCTGGCCTCGCTGCTGGCTGACCGAGGCGGCGCCGACATCCGCCTCGAGGCCGCGATGGCGAAGATGTGGAATACCGAAGTCGGCTGGCGGATCATCGACGATGCGCTGCAGATCAAGGGCGGCCGCGGGTACGAAACGGCGGACAGTCTCCGGAGCCGTGGCGAGCGGCCCGACCCCGTCGAGCGCATGATGCGCGACTACCGCATCAACCTCATCTTCGAGGGCTCGAGCGAGATCATGCGGCTGTTCATCGCCCGCGAGGCGGTGGACACCCACCTCAAGGTGGCCGGGGCGCTCATCGATCCGAAGACCCCAACCGGCACAAAGCTGTCGACGCTGGCTCGCGCCGGCTGGTTCTATGCCACCTGGTACCCACGCTTGTGGCTCCGCGTCCGTGGTCATCTGGGCTACGGCGAGTTCGGCCCGCTCGCTCCGCATCTGCGCTTCGTCGATCGAGCCAGCCGCAAGCTCGCTCGCACGCTGTTCCATTGCATGGTCCGCTTCGGGCCCAAGCTCGAGAAGCGTCAGGCCGTGCTTGGCCGCCTGGTGGAGATCGGCGCCGAGCTGCTGGCCATTACCGCCGCGTGCAGTCGCGCGCAGGCCATGGTCCGCCAAGAGCCGAGCAACCGTGGCCCGGTCGAGCTCGCCGAGCTGTTCAGCCGTCAGGCCCGCCGGCGCATCGAGGACCGATTCGCCGCGGTGTTCGACAACGACGACGTCGCGACCTACGACGTGGCGCAGCAGGTCCTGCGTCAGGAGCACGCCTGGCTCGAGCAGGGCATGGTGCGGCAGCCCGACGGCCGGTAGACGCCGGCGGACTTATCTTCCGGGAAACCTCAAGCCGAGCGGCGAATGGCGATTGCTGAAGGCAGGACGATTCCGTTCACGGGGCCGGAGGCCGTGGACACGGCAGTTCTCGAGACCTTCGAGTATGCGGGGCCCGAGCAGGAGATCGTGACCGAGACCCGGGAGTTGAGTCCCGTCTGTCCGTACAGCGGGCTGCCCGATTTTGCGACGCTCCGCATCGTGTACGTGCCCGCAGGCCGGTGCATCGAGCTCAAGAGCCTCAAGTACTATGTGACGAGCTACCGGAGTGTCGGGATCTTTCAGGAGCACGCCACCGCCAAGATCGCGGAGGATCTCTTCGCGGTGCTGCGCCCGCGCCGGCTCACGGTCACCACGATCTACAATACGCGCGGCGGGTTCGACACGACCTGTACGGTGGCGCTGAGCGCCGAACGGCAGCGGTAGGCCGGACGAGAACCGCACTCTCCTGGTGAGCGGTAAGCGAGACCGGCACGCCCGACCGAACTGGTGTGCCGGTCTCGCTTACCGCTCACCGTTTTGTTTCCGGACCCTCGCTGCCTCTGGTCATCCTCCGCCCTCCCGCTACCGCGTCGTCACCGCCGCGGAAGGCCGTGTCGGCACCGTCTCGGGCTCGGACGTTGGCCCGCGCGGCAGCAGCTCGGGCAGGTTCGCCAGCTCGTAGGCTGTCACCGCCATCACCGCCGACGCCTGCTTCAGGTCGCCCGCAACGGCCTTGTCGTAGGTGTCCGTCTGCGAGTGGTGGGTGTGGGCGTATCCTCGCGGCAGCTGATCGAAGTTGAAGGCTGGAACCCCATAGGGCAGAAAGCTCAGGTGGTCGGTGCCGGTCTTCGATGCGTCGCGCACGCTGTCGGCGCCAAGCGAGGCCACCGGTGCGAGCAGCGCCTGCCACAAACCCGCGAGCTCGGGGCGGTTCTGCAGAGCCTGGCCGGTGATGGCGCCGGTGCCATTGTCGAGCACCAGCACCGCCTGAATGCTGTCCGCCTCGGCCGCATGCGCCGCGGCGTAGGCCCGTGAGCCGAGCAGTCCCTCCTCTTCCCCGCTGAACAAGACGAATCGAACCGTCCGCTTGGGCTTGTGGCCCGACTGGGACAGCACGCGTGCGGCCTCGAGCACAACCATCGATCCGGTGCCGTTGTCGGTGACGCCCTGCCCGAGATCCCAGCTGTCGAGATGCGCTCCCAGAATCACCACCTCTCCCGGATGCGCGGTGCCGGGCAGCTCGGCCACCGTGTTCCACTGCTGGACCGGGATGCGGCCCAGCCTGTTGTCGATTCTCGCCTCGAGCTTCGGCCCCGCGCCGGCGATGACCTGTCGCTCGAGCATCGCGTAGTCCTCATGCGCGATCACGAGGCTCGGGAGCGGCGACACCCGGTTGGGCGAGCCGCTCATCGTCATGAGCCCGTGTTCCTTCGAGCCGTCGATCAGCGTGCCGAGCGCTCCGGCGTTCCGCAGCACATACGGGAGGTCGAGGGCGAACTGCCGGCGCGCGCGGACCGCGGGCGCGCTGGTGTCGGCGGTCGGCAGCCGGCGAATACGAAGGGCTTCCTGGAGATCGGCGGAGTCTGTGGCGGTCATCGCCGGCCCGTCGGGGTTCCACAGCGGAAACGAAGTCCGCGGGAGGACCCAGGCGCCGCGGACTCTCGACTTGTTGGCGGCCACGCTGTCTGGCGTGGACAGGTCCGCGAGCACGACTCGCCCCGTGAGCGTTCGCGCCCCGGTCCCGGCCGTCCAGGCCCAGCTGTGCGCCGTCACCGCCCGGGTGAACGGCGCAACCAGCCGGGCGGAGACCGGGCCGCGGTCCCAGGGCACGCCGAACCGGTACGGCTCGAGGGAGACCTTGAGGCCATAGGCGCGGAACCGCTCCGCGGTCCAATCGTTCGCGCGGCGCATGGCCGGTGAGCCCGACAGCCGCGGCCCGATCAGATCGCTCAGCACCCGCAGGTTGGCCATGACCTCGGAGTGATCCATGGCCTGGGCGATGAGCGCGCCGGCGCCCGCCGTGTCGACGCTCGTCTGAGCCGACGCGCCCGGCACCGCAGCGAGCACCAACGTACCAATGAGCAGGAATCGTGTCGTCGGGGTCATAGATGAGCCGTGGAGAAGAGTGAGACATGCGCGGGGCGGATCATGGCGGCGCCGAGGCCGGAGCGAACCGGGCGGCGAGCGCTTCGAAGGTGACGCGATCCCGCGAGTCGATCCAGGCCGCGGGCACCACGCCGACCCCGTCACGCGCGCCCAGTAGCGCGCCGGCGAGCCCGGCCCGAGCAGCGGCCGCCCGACCGAGTGCGATTCCCTCGAGCGCCCGCTCGAACCGGGGCTCGTGATACGCCAGCCGCAGCGCCACCTCGACGTCGGCGATCGCCTCCGGCAGCGGCGAACCGACGGCGGTAGCCGCACCGTGCCACGCGGCGGACGCCGGCAGGGGCACCCGCCGCACCGCCGCGAGCAGCGCCTCCGGAACCGCGTTGTTCCTCAGCGCCTCGATCACGTCGGGCACGAAGTCGCGATGGCCGCCCAGAAATCGCGCGAGCGCCACATTGACCGCCACCGCCGACCACGCCACCGCCGGCTCGGGATGGGTGAGCGCGACGATGTGGTAGGTCGCGCTCACGAGCGTGGCCGGCACGGACCAGGCCGCGAGCACCACGGGGACGCTGCGGACCAGCGCGTCGCTTCCCATGCCTGCGGCGCGGGCCGGCGGCGCGTCGTGCCGTGCCAGATGGGCGAGCGCGGCGCCGGTCTCGGAGTCGATCGCTGCCGAATCGGCCTGCCCGTGGGCCACCCAACGATGAGCGAGCTCGCGCAGGTCACGCCGCCCAGCGGCGAGCTCCTCGGCCAGGATCCGGGCGAGTGCCAGGCCGCCGTCGGGTTCTCCATCGAGGGCGAGTCGGCGGCCCGCCGCGAGGCCCACGAGCAGGCCGGCGGCGCGCGCAGCGAACGTGGGCGATGGCGTGGGCACGCGTCTCCTTGCAGGCGGACGGACGTCAAAATCGAGTGGCGGAGCCGACCGCGCTCAAGTTATACTCGGACAGATCCAACGCGCCCATGTCGCGCTCGACCGAGGAGGAGCAACTCGTGGCGAAGGAGACCCTCACGATCACGGATAACCGCACCGGCCAGAACTACGAGGTTCCGATCGAGGACGGAACGATCAAGGCCATCGATCTCCGGCAGATCAAGGTGTCGAGTGACGACTTCGGGCTGATGACGTACGACCCGGCGTTCATGAACACCGCCGCGTGCCGCAGCGCCATCACCTACATCGACGGCGACCGGGGCATCCTCCGCTACCGCGGATATCCCATCGAGCAGCTCGCCGAGCAGGCGAGCTTCCTCGAGGTGGCCTACCTGCTCGGCGATGGCGAGCTGCCGACCCGGACGCAGCTCGACACGTGGACCGAGACGATCAAGTTCCACACCTACGTCCACACCAACATCACGAAATTCCTCGAGGGCTTCCGCTACGACGCCCACCCCATGGGCATGCTGCTCGGCGCGGTAGGCGCGCTCTCGACCTTCTATCCCGACGCCAAGAACATCCACGATCCGGCCAATCGGTATCTCCAACGGGTGCGGCTCCTGGCCAAGGCGCCGACCATCGCCGCCTTCGCGTTCCGCCACTCCCGCGGGCTGCCGTTCGTCTTCCCGGACAACGACCTGGACTACATCGGCAACTTCGTGAACATGACGTTCAGCATCGGCGGGCGGCACAAGGCCAACAAGGTGCTGCAGCGCGCGCTCGAGATCCTGCTCATCCTCCACGCCGACCACGAGCAGAACTGCTCGGCCAGCGCGGTGCGCGCGGTCGGGTCCTCGCACGTGGATCCCTTCTCGGCGATCAGCGCAGGCATCGCGGCGCTCTACGGCCCGCTCCATGGCGGCGCCAACGAGGCGGTGCTGCTCATGCTCGACGAGATCGGCGAGAAGAAGAACATCCCGAAGTTCATCGAAGAGGTGAAGGCGGGCCGCGGCCGGCTCATGGGCTTCGGGCACCGGGTGTACAAGTCGTACGACCCCCGCGCCAAGCTGATCAAGCGGGTGGCCGACGACGTGTTCCGGGAGACCGGGCTCAACCCCAAGCTGGAGATTGCCCTCGAGCTCGAGCGGATTGCCCTCGAAGACGAATACTTCATCAAACGAAAGCTCTACCCCAACGTGGACTTCTACTCGGGGCTCATCTACCAGGCGATGGGCTATCCCACCGAGTACTTCACGGTGCTCTTTGCGCTCGGGCGCATGCCCGGCTGGCTCGCACAGTGGGAAGAGATGCTGCTGGACAAGGATCAGAAGATTGCGCGCCCGCGCCAGATCTTCACCGGCAAGGGCGAGCGACCGTTCGTGCCGATCGACAAGCGGTGAGGCTTTCATGAGCACGCAGCTCGACACTCTGCTGTCGGAGCAGCGGCGCTTTCCGCCGCCACCCGCTCTTGCCGCGCGGGCCAACGCCACCCGCGACCTGTACGAAGCCGGCCGGGATCCCGAGGCCTTCTGGGCGGACCAGGCCCGGGCGCTCGACTGGCTTCGGCCGTGGAGCCGCGTGCTCGAGTGGAGGCCGCCGCACGCCAAGTGGTTCGTGGACGGACAGCTCAACGTGTCGGCCAACTGTGTCGACCGCCACCTCGACGGGCCCTTGCGGAACACAGCGGCCATCATCTGGGAGGGAGAGCCCGGCGACTGCCGGGTGCTCACCTATTGGGACCTCGCGCGCGAGGTTCGGAAGGCCGCGAATGCGCTCAAACGGCTCGGCGTTCACAAGGGCGATCGGGTGGCCATTTACCTCCCCATGATTCCCGAGGCCGCCATCGCCATGCTGGCCTGTGCGCGGATTGGCGCCGTGCACTCGGTCATCTTCGGCGGATTTTCCGCTGAGTCGGTACGCGACCGGGTGAACGACGCCAGGGCGAAGGTCCTCATCACCGCCGACGGCGGCTACCGTCGCGGCCAGACGGTTCCCCTCAAGCGCATGGCCGACCAGGCCATGGCCCACACGCCCTCCATCGAGCACTGCGTCGTGGTCCAGCGGCGGCCCGGCGCGGCCGGGGACGAATCGTTCGCCCAGATGTCGGACGGCCGGGACCACTGGTGGCACCGGCTCGTCGACGCGGAGTCGGCCGACTGCCCGCCGGAGCCGATGGACGCGGAGGACCTGCTCTTCATTCTTTACACGTCGGGCACGACGGGGAAGCCGAAGGGCATCGTCCACACGACCGGCGGCTACCTGACGCAGGTGACCGCCACCACCCGGTACGTGTTCGATCTGAAGCCGGACGACGTGTTCTGGTGCACGGCGGACGTCGGCTGGGTGACCGGGCACTCGTATGTCGTGTACGGCCCCCTGGCCAACGGCGCGACGGTACTCATGTACGAGGGTGCCCCCGACTGGCCGGCGCGTGACCGATTCTGGGCGCTGATCGAGCGCTACGGCGTCACCGTCCTGTACACCGCGCCGACCGCGATTCGCGCGTTCATGAAGTGGGGCACCACGCATCCCTCAAGTCACGACCTGTCGAGTCTGCGTCTGCTGGGCAGCGTGGGCGAGCCGATCAACCCCGAGGCGTGGATCTGGTATCACACCCATATCGGCGGGGGCCGTTGCCCGATCGTGGACACCTGGTGGCAAACGGAAACCGGCGGGATCATGATCACCCCGCTCCCGGGGGTGACGACCACCAAGCCCGGCTCCGCCACGATCCCGTTTCCGGGCGTGCAGGCCGAGCTGGTGGACAATGACGGAACGGTGCTGCCCAAGGGCGGCGGCTTCCTCACGCTGCCGGCGCCGTGGCCCGGCATGCTGCGCACTATCTACGGCGACGACCAGCGCTACCGCGACACCTACTGGTCGCGCTTTCCCGGGCGCTACTTCGCCGGCGACGGCGCCAAGCTCGACGACGACGGATACTGGTGGATTCTGGGCCGCGTCGACGACGTGCTCAACGTGGCCGGCCACCGGATCGGCACGATGGAAGTGGAGAGCGCGCTAGTGGAGCACCCCGCGGTCGCCGAAGCCGCCGTCGTAGGGCGCACCCATGACCTCAAGGGCCAGGCGCTCGCGGCGTTCGTCACGCTCAAGGACAGCCACGCCGCGTCGCCCAGCCTCAAGGATGACCTCAAGGCTCACGTTGCCGACAAGATCGGGTCGATCGCCAAGCCGGACGATATCTTCTTTTCCGCCGACCTGCCGAAGACCCGGAGCGGCAAGATCATGCGCCGGCTGCTCAAGGACATCGCCGAAGGCCGCGCCCTGGGCGACACGACCACGCTGGCCGATCCGGCGGTCGTAAACAAGCTCAAGGACATGTACGAGTCGCAGGAGACGTAGGACAGGCGGGCGCACGAGCAGGCGAGCGGGCGGTGCGGAAAAAAGGACACCCGCAAAGTATGGTGTGCCGT
>JBQCGH010000011.1:0-27937 GCA_051955835.1 Gemmatimonadales bacterium | reverse complement strand
CGGGCAGCAGCAGCGGATCGCGCGCGCGCGCGCGCGCGCCCCCCCGCCCCCCGTGTTGGTGGTCGTCGAGCCGCGCGCGAAAATCGACCCCCGCCGGCGGGGGCGGCCCCCGCGGGCGATGCGCGAGCGGTTTAACCGGGTCGGCATCACCACCGTGCTGGTGACCCACGAACAGGACGAGGCCTTCGAGCTGGGGGACCGCGTGGCCGTGATGCGCGAGGGCCGGCTGGAGCAGGTGGGCACGCCCGACGATCTGTACGGGGCGCCGGCCAACGTCTTCGTGGGCGGGTTCGTGGGCGCCTCCACCACCGCCGAGGTCACGGTCCTCGGCCCGTCCGAGCGCGGCGTTCGCGTCGCCGTCGACGGCATCGAATGGGACATCGACGTCGCCGCCGGCGCCGCGCGGCCGCCGGCGGGACCCGCGCTGCTGCTGGTGCGTCCGGAGGCGCTCCGGCTCACGCCGCCCGATCCCGCCGCCGTGCCGGCCACGATCGTGTCCCGCCGCTTCGTCGGTCCGTCGGCCGTCTACGCCGCGCGCACCGATGGGGGCGCGATGCTCGAGGTGATCGCGCCGCCTCAGGCGGTGCCCACGGGTGCGCGCGTCGGACTCATGCCGAGCCGCCGGGCGGGTGGCGGCATCCATCTGTTTCCACCGAACGGCCGATGAAGATACGCGTCCGGCTGCGCCCGCCGGCGCTGCTGCTGCTCATCGGCCTGCTCTGGCTCGTGGCCTACCCGATCGTGCTGGTTCTGCTCGAGGGCGTGCGGGACCATTCCGGCTGGACGCTCCGCTACGTGCGGCTCTTTCTCGAGCGGCCGACCGAGTGGCAGGCACTGTGGGGCAGCCTGTGGATCTCGCTCGCGAGCGTGGGGCTCGCCGCGCTGATCGGCGTGCCACTCGCCTTCCTGTTCGCCCGCTATGATCTGCCCGGCGGCCGGCTGCTCGGCGGCTTGGTCGCGCTGCCGGCGGTGCTGCCGCCGCTGGTGGGCGTGCTCGCGTTTCTCTTCCTCTACGGCGAGTCCGGCTTCGTGTCGCTGCTGGTGCAGCGCGTGCTCGGGCTCACCGATCCGCCGTGGCGGCTGCAGGGGGCGGGCGCGATCCTGCTGGTCCACGCGTACTCGATGTACGTCTACTTCTACCTACTCGTCCGGGCGTCGCTGCAGTCGCTGGACGGCTCGCTGCTGGAGGCGTCGGCGAGTCTCGGCGCGGGCCGGCTCCGGACGCTCGTCCGCGTGGTGCTGCCGCACCTTGGGCCCGCGCTCGGCGGCGCCGCGCTGCTCACCTTCATGACCTCGCTGGCCTCGTTCAGCGCGCCGTATATCTTCGGCGGCGGCTTCCGGGTAATGCCCACGCAGATCGTCGCCACGCGCCTCAATGGCGATGACCGCCTGGCGATGGTCGAGACCATCGCGCTCACCCTGCTCGCGCTGGTCGCGCTGTGGCTCTTCCGGGGCGCACGCCACGTCGACGCCGCGGCCGGCGGGCGCAAAGGCACGGGCCCGGCGCGCATCCCGGTGCGGCACCGCGGCGCGCGCATCGCGCTCGCGGTGCTGGGCTGGACCTTCGGCGTGGTGCTGCTGCTGCCACATCTGACGCTGCTGCTGGTGTCGTTCGTCCCGCTCGGCACGTGGACCACGGAGCCGCTCCCGCCGGCCTACACCGCGCGGAACTATCTGACGCTAGTGCAGGACCCGGTGCGGGCGCGTCCGCTGGTCAACAGCCTCTGGCTTGCGACGGTGGCCACCGCCGCCGCCGTCGCGATCGCGCTGGCCGGTGCCCTGCTCACCGCGCGGCGGCGGCTGGCCGGGGCACGGCTCATCGATTCGCTGCTCGCGCTTCCCTGGGCCGTGCCGGGGACCGTGTTCGCCATCGCGCTGGCCACGGCCTTCAGCGTGAACGCGCCGTGGGCGGGGCGGGTGATCCTGGTCGGCACGGTCTGGATCCTTCCGCTCGCGTATCTCGTACGGAATCTGCCGCTCACCAGTCGGGCCATCCTCGCCGGTGTGCGGTCCCTGGACCCCTCGCTCGACGAGGCGGCGGCCACGCTGGGGGCCGGCCGGGGTCGCACCCTTCGACGGATCACGCTCCCCCTCCTCCGGCCGGCCCTGGTCGCGGGGGCGAGCCTTGCCTTCGTCACGGCGTTCGGAGACTTCGTCACCTCGATCATGCTCTACACCTACGACACGCGGCCGATCTCGCTGGAGATCCTCTCGAGCCTGCGCCAGTCGGACGTCGGCGTCGCCGCGGCCTACGGCGTCGTGCTCATGCTGGTGAGCGCGGTGGTGTTCGCCGTGGGCGCCGGCTGGGCCGGCGGAGGCTCCGGATGACCGCGAAGGGGAACGGGCCGGCGCAGCTGCGCCGGCTGTCGGTGCTGATCTTCGTCTGCTTCGTCGACGCGATCGGCTTCATGATCATCCTCCCGTTGCTCCCGTTCTACGCGCTCCGGCTGCACGCGACGCCGGAAACGGTCGGGCGGCTCATCGCATCCTTCTCCATCGCGCAGCTGCTCTCGGCGCCGCTCTGGGGGCGGGTGTCGGACCGCTACGGGCGCCGGCCGGCGCTTCTGATCGGACTCACGGCGTCGACGATCGCGTACGCGGTGTTCGGGCTGGCGGACGCGGTGTGGCTGCTGTTCGTCTCCCGGCTCGTGCAGGGCGCGGGGGGCGGGACCACCGGGGTCGCCCAGGCCTATGTGGCGGACACGGTCGAGCCCAAGGATCGCGCCCGCGCGCTGGGGTGGCTCTCCTCGGCCACCTCGGCCGGGGTCATTCTGGGGCCGGCGATCGGCTCGTTCGCGGCCCACCTGGGGCCGGCCGCGCCGGGCCTGGTCGCGGCCGGGCTGTGTTTCGTGAATGTCCTGTTCGCCTGGGGCTGGCTCACCGAATCCAAGCCGGCCGCGACCCACGGGTCGGCCCGCCCGCGGCGCCCCATCTGGCATCCGGCGTGGCTCGTCGTGCGGCACCCCGGCAACCTGGTGTCGCGGCTCATCTGGATCTACGGCATCGGGATGGTGGCGTTCTCGGCGATGACGTCGGTGCTCGCGCTCTACCTCGGGGCTGCCTTCGGACTCACCGACAAGACGATCGGCCCCATCTTTGCGTACGTGGGCGTGCTCTCGCTGGTGATGCGGAGCGTGCTGCTCGGTCCGATCGTCGACCGACTGGGCGAGAGCTGGACGATGCGGGTGGGCGCCCTGCTTCTCGCGGTGGGGCTGCTGATGTATCCTATTCCGGAGAATCTCTGGTCCCTGGCGGTGGTCATCCCGCTCGTGCCCATTGGCACGGCGCTCCTTTTTCCGTCCACGACGTCGCTCATGTCGCGCTACTCCGACCCCGGCGAGCTCGGCACGACGATGGGCGTGGCACAGACGTTCGCCGGGCTGGCGCGAGTCGTGGCGCCGCTCGCGGCGACCACCATCTTCCAGCGCCTGGGCCATGAGTGGCCGTTCTACATCGCGGGCGGCGTGGTGATGCTCGCCGGCGCCTTGACCCTGCAGATCCCCCGGGAGGCTCGCGTGACGGCGCATCCGGCGCAGGAAGCCAGCAGCGCGTGAGTGACGCACGGCGAGCGCGGAGCCGCCGCGGGTCGTCGGGCGTGAGCGGCCGGGCGTGAGCGGGGACGACCGGATCGATCGTCTCGAGCAGCGGGTCGCGGTGCTCGAGACCCTGATCCGAGAGCTCGCCACGAACGCCAGTCGCGGACGCGCCGCAGCCGCGGCAGCGCCAGTCGCTGCGCACGCGGCGCCTCCGCTGGCTACGTCCCCTGTCGCCGCCCCGTCGCCGGTGCCCCCGAACCCCCCTCCTGCGCCATCGAACCTCTCCCCGGGCGTGACGTCGCCGCCAACGTCAGGCGAGCCGCCGTCGATGTCGTCGTCGCCACCCCCCGTTCGCACCGCGAGTCCGCCACCACCGCCGCCCCGGCCGCCTTCAGGCCCGGGCGGGGTGCGTCCGTCAGGCCCGCGAAGCACGCCGCTCGACTCCGAGCGGTGGATCGGACAGCGGGTGTTCCTGGGCATCGGCGTGGTCGCGCTGCTGCTCGCGGCCGGCTACTTGCTCAAACTCAGCTTCGAGCGCAACTGGATCACCCCGGTCATGCGCTGTGCCGGCGGCGTCGCCGCGGGGCTCGGGGTCGGCGCGCTCGGCTGGCGGCTCGAGCCGCGATACCGGACCTACGGGGCGGCGCTGACGGGCGCCGGCGCCGGCATCCTCTATCTCTCCATCTGGGCGGCCGTCCGGCTCTACGCCGTGCTGCCCTCGGCCGCCGGTATCGTGGGACTCGCGCTCGTCTCGGTTGCGCTCGCGATGATCGCGTACGCCATCGAGGTCGAGGCCCTGGGCGTCACTGCGGCGCTCGGCGCCTTCTTCGCCCCGGTGGTGCTCGGTCGCAATCAGGCCAACGCCGACATGCTGCTGCTCTACCTGTTCTTCATGGCGGCCGGGCTGGGGCTGGTGGCCGCGCGACGCCGCTGGCGGGTGGCGACGCTGGTGGTGGCGGCGAGCTACTTCGGTGTGGGTACGGTCGGGGCCGGCGATCACGCGCATCCATGGGCGCTCCTCCTCTACGGGGTCATCGGCGGCACGGCGGGACTCTATCTCGGACTGCGCGAGCGCTGGTGGGAGACCCGCCTCCTCACGTTCTCCGGCGGCTGGACGTTGCTCGCCGCCGCGAGCGGGCGCATCCACCAGCATTGGGCGGTGCTCGTGGCCGGCCTCGTGCTCTCGGCGCCGATCTGGTGGCACGGCATCCGGCGCCCGCAGGTGGTGCCCCTGCGCCTCGGTCCGCGCACCGCGGGTGCCGGGTGGTCGGTCGGAGAGGCGCTCTACTTCTTCGTGACGCCCGCGCTGCTCGGCTGGGCCGTCAGCACTGTCGATCCGGGCGCGTTCAACTCCCGCCCGTGGCTCGCGCCGCTGCTGGTGGGCGTTCCTTACGGGCTGGCGGGATATGTCGGGCGTCGGCCGGCGTTCGCCGCTGTCGGCGGAGCGGCGCTCGGCGTCGCGGCGGTGCAGCGCTGGGAGGGCGTCTCCCAGGTCTGGGCCCTGGTGGCGCTTGCTGTCACGTGGGCCTCGCTCGATCTCGTGCTCGACCGCACCGACGGACGCTGGTACGGGCTCCTCACGCTGCTGGCCGCGATCCAGCAGCTCCTCGACGGCGCGGCGGGCGTCCGCGGCGCGGGCGATGAGGCGTTCGTCGGCCCGTGGGCCCTCGCGCTCTGGGGCTGCATCGGCGCCACGTTCGCGTTCGCGCTCCGCCTCTGGCGAGTCGAGGGTGGCCGCGAGGACACTCGTCTCATCGGGGCGGGGTTGTGGGTCGGGGCCGGTGCGCTCGCCCTGTTCGGCGTTACCGGCGAGCTCCGGCGCTTCTTCGAGCTGCGCACGCTCGACCCGGCGACGGCCACCCTCGCCTCCGGCCTCGCGGTGAGCGCGTGGTGGCTGCTGTTCGCCGCCGCGCTGGTGACCATGGGCTTCCGCCTCTCCCTCCAGCCGGCGCGGGTGGCCGGGCTCGCCGTGGCAGGGCTTGCGGTGCTCAAGGTCGTGTTGTTCGATCTCTCGTCGCTCGATGCGCTCTATCGGGTGGGCTCGGTGTTCCTACTCGCCCTGGTGGCGCTCTCCCTCGCCTATCTGTACTACCGCGACGATCGGAGCGAACGCGCGTGAGGGCCGCGCCGCCGCGCCGCCGCGAGCGCCTTCGACCCTGACCGTGGCCAGCTCCGCTTTTCTCACCGTCCCCGAGCTGGGACGGTTGCTTCGGCTTCGCCGGCTTTCGGCCGTCGAGCTCGCGACCGAGAGCCTCGACCGGCTCGAGCGTCTCGGGCCGACGTACAACGCGGTCGTCGGGATCCTGCGCGAGCCGGCCCTGGCCGAGGCGCGCGAGCGGGACGCGGAGCTGGCGCGTGGCAAGGACCGCGGGCCACTCCATGGGATTCCCTACGGCGTGAAGGATCTCGTGGCCGTGGCGGGCGCGCCCACCACGTGGGGCGCGGCGCGCTACCGCCGCCAGCTCCACCAGGGCGATGCCACCGTGGTTCGCCGACTGCGTCGGGCCGGCGCCGTGCTCTGCGCCAAGCTGGCGATGGCGGAGCTGGCGGGCGGGTCCGCGGTGCGACCATCGCGGGGAGGACGGGGCCCAGGCCGCTCGCCGTGGGACGTGTCACGCTGGTCGGGCGGGTCATCGTCCGGCTCGGCGGTCGCCGTAGCGGCCGGCCTGCTGCCCATCACGCTCGGGTCGGAGACCTGGGGCTCGATCCAATATCCGGCGGCGTTCTGCGGCGTCACGGGCCTTCGTCCGACCTTCGGCCGGGTGAGCCGGCACGGCGCGATGACGCTGAGCTCGACGATGGACAAGCTGGGTCCGCTGGCGCGGACCGCGGACGACTGCGGGCTCCTGCTCGCGGCCACGGCCGGATCGGACCCCGACGATCCGACGGCGATCGCGCGGCGGTTCACGCCGCCGTCGGGGCGCCCGTCCGGCCGGTATCGGTTGGGACTTCTGCGCGGCTCCCTCGACCGGACGCAGCCCGAGGTCCGGCGGAACTTCGAGGCCTCGATCGAGGTCCTGGCGGAGGTGGCGGACATCGTCCCCGACTTGGAGCTGCCCGACTTTCCCTACGACACGATGGCCGGGATCGTGCTCGACGCCGAGACGGCGAGCGCGTTCGAGCCGGCGTTCTCCCGCGGGCAGTCGACCGGACTTGCGGCGCCACAGGACCGTGCGGGCGGCAAGGCGGGGCGGGGCGTCGCGACCGGGGAGTACCTGCGCGCGATCCGTATGCGGCGGCCGGCGGCGGCCGCGCTGGACCGTCTGCTCTCCCGGGTGGACGCGCTGGTGGCTCCCACGCTTCCCACGGTGGCGTGGCCGGCAGACGTTTCGGCCGATCAGGCCTATCCGGAGTTCTCGGGGGGCACCAGCATCGCCGGCGCTGCCAACCTTTGTGGGGCACCGGGCCTATTCCTGCCGAACGGGTTCGGGGAGGCCGGCCTGCCGACGAGCGTGCAACTGACCGGGCGGGCCCAGAGCGAGGCGCTCCTGCTGCAGCTGGGGATGCATTATCAGGCGCGCACGGATTTTCACCGGCAGCGCCCGCCGGGATTGTGACCCCCGCGCATCCGCAGTTATATCTCGGCACCCCGTGACCCGCCCTTTCCGGCAGGAGCGCTCGTGACCGTGTCGGTTCTCCCTTCGTCTCCCGCGGCCTTTGCCAAGGCCACCTGGGACGACGTGGCCCCGTACTTCGACGATCTGGTCCAGCGTCCGCTCGACCAGGGGGCCATCGAGCACTGGCTCCTCGCCTGGTCCCGGTTGGAAGAGCTGGTCACCGAAGCGGCGGCGCTGGCGATGATCGCCTACACGTGCGACACGTCCGACGTGGAGAAGGAGAAGGACCACCTCCGGTTCTCGACCGAGATCCTGCCCAAGATGGAGGAGCGGAGCGTCGAGCTGGCCCGGCGCTTCGTCGCCACGGGCTATACCTCGCCCGCGCTGGCCACCACGCTGGCGCGGTTCCGCACCTCGATCGACATCTTTCGCCAAGCCAACGTCCCGATCTTCTCCGAGCTGGAGGAGCTGAGCGCGCGGTACCAGCGCATCACCGGCTCGATGACGGTCGAGTGGGAGGGGGTCGAGCGCCCCCTGCCGCAGTTGCAGCCGTTTCTCAAGAGTCCCGACCGGGCGGTGCGCGAGCGGGCGTTTCGCGCGTCCACCCAGCCCTACATGGACCAGCACGACGCGCTCGCCGACCTGTTCGACCGCATGTACCGGCTCCGGCAGCAGGCCGCGCGCAATGCGGGCTTCGCCAACTACCGCGACTACGTGTTCCCGGCCAAGTTCCGCTTCGACTACACCCCGGCCGACGTCGAGCGCTTCCATCAGGCCGTCGAGGAACGGGTCACGCCCGCCGTCGCGCGCGTGCTGGAGCATCGGCGACGCCGGCTCGACGTGGACGTGCTGCGCCCGTGGGACCTGGCAGTGGATCCGTATCGTGCGGCGCCGCTCCGGCCGTTCGAGACTATCGAGCAGTTCGTGAGCACCGCCGGGCGCGTCTTCGGGCTGGTGGATCCCGTGCTCGGCGGCGAGTTCCAGACCATGATCGACGAGGGGCTGCTCGACCTCGAGAGCCGCAAGGGCAAGGCCCCGGGCGGGTACTGCGAGACGCTCCACTCCCGGGGGCGGCCCTTCATCTTCATGAACGCGGTCGGGCTGGTGGACGACGTGATGACCCTGCTGCATGAGGCCGGGCACGCCTTCCATGCGTTCGCCTCCCACCGGCAGCCGCTGATCTGGCAGCGGCATCCCGGCTCGGAATCGGCGGAGCTGGCGTCGATGTCCATGGAGCTGCTGGCCTCCCGGCACCTGGCGCAGCCGTCAGGGTTCTTCTCGGCCGAGGACCAGCGGGGTGCGACGCTCGAGCACCTCGAGGACGTGCTTCTGAGCCTGGTGCACATCGCCTCGGTCGATGCCTTCCAGACCTGGATCTACACCGACCCCAAGGGTGGCGACGCGGCGGCGCGAGACGAGGCCTGGCTCCGCATCCGTCGCCGGTTTGAGCGTGGGGTGGACTGGAGCGGCCTCGATACCGAGCGGGTCGCGCGCTGGTATCGCCAGCTCCACATCTTCATGTATCCGTTCTACTACATCGAATACGGAATCGCTCAGCTCGGCGCCATTCAGATCTGGCGCAACAGCCTGGCCGATCCCGCGGGCGCCGTGGCACGGTACCGCGAGGCCCTGTCCCTCGGCGCTGTGCGGAGCCTGCCCGAGATGTACCGCGCGGCGGGCGCCAAGCTCACCTTCGATCCCGACCTCATCGGCGAGCTGGTCGAGCTGGTCGAGGCCCAGATCGAGAAAATCCGCTCGGAGCTGCCGGCAGCCGCGGCCGCGTAGACTGTTCGGCAGTCGGGATGCTATTGGAGGGGAGCCTTGGCATCGAGAAGGCTCCCCTGGGTCGTTTTCAGGAAGGGGCGGACAGCCACGCGGTCAGCTGGTCAGGTAACCGGTTGGTATGCTGAGGCAGCCGCAGGCCACGCTCTTAGTTGCTTCCCGGCCTCCGGGTGGCAAGATTCCCTGCCCGAATGCCCAGGCGCCGCGGCGCCGTCTGCCCGTCACGTCATGCGGAGATTTGAATGGCCAAGGAAGAAGGGATCGAGATGGAGGGCGTGGTGACCGAGGTGTTGCCCGACCGGAACTATCGGGTCATGCTCGAGAACGGCCACGAAATCCTGGCGTATGCCGCCGGAAAGATGAGCAAGTTCAAGATCCGGGTGCTCGAGGGCGACCGGGTCAGCGTGGTGCTCTCTCCTTACGATCTCACCCGCGGGCGCGTGATTTACCGGCACAAGTGATATCGTCTCCGCCCGGCCGGGGACAGAGGGCCGGTACGGGTACGGCCTCGTGAAGTCGGCGGTCGGCGGCACGTGGCAATCTGACAGCAGGGGTCGCTTCGGCGACCCTTTTGGCGTTCCGGCACCCGGGTTTCCCGGGAGGCGTCACGCCAGGGGTTTGTCGGACGTCTCCGAACGAGGCATCCCGACGAACCTTCCAGGGAGCGACACACCTTATGAGCCATGCCCCGAAGGGAGTCCCCGCTGTGGCCGCCCGCCTCGCCAGCCGCATGCTCATGCTCCCAGCCACGCTCGGGCTGGTCGTCGGGTGTGGTGCGGACAGCGCCCAGGCACCCCCGGGCCGCGGCACCGATCTGGTGATCCAGAAGCCCGACTCCGGCAGCGGGGACCGGCAGGTGGGCGTGGCGGGGCAGCCGCTGGCGCAGGACTTTCACGCGCTGGTGACCCGGAACGGAAAGCCGGCGCCCGGCGTGGCCGTCTACTGGACCACCTACCAGGGCACCATGAACCCGCCGGTCGATACGACGGATGCCCAGGGGATCAGCGCCTCCCGCTGGACCACGGAGTACCTCTACGAAGAGCAGGAGGCCTACGCCAGCCTGGATCCGGTGACCGGCCCGCGCGGGACGGGCACGATCCTCCCCGACATGATCCAGTACACGGCCAAACCGTATCCCGATCCGGCTGCCTCCAACACGGTCCACGTGGTGACCGACAGCGCGGGCAACCGGTTCGAGCCGGCGGACCTGACCGTGTTCGTGGGCGACACCGTCAACTGGCTCTGGGATGTGGGCAGCACCGACCACGCCGTCGCGCCCGATAACGGCAACCTGCCGCCGTCATCCGGACCCCCGTCGGACTATCCTCACTTCCTCAGCTTCCGATTCGGCACCCCGGGGACCTACCACTATCATTGTCCGGTTCACGGGGCGTCCGGCGGCGTAGGGATGGCCGGGACCGTGACGGTCCTGCCGCTGCGCTGACGCGTACGACACGCTGAGGAGCGCCCAGAACGTGTTCAACCCCCCGCTGAGTCGGCGTGAAGTGATCGCGGTGCTCGCATCGGCCGCCGGGCTGCCCGTCGTGAGTGCCTGCAGTCACCATGCCGCGCCCGGCGCGCCGGTGCCCTCGCCCGCCGCGTCGGGCGACGAAGGCGCGCTCGCCCTGCTCGATCGGCTGGCCGACGACTATCTCCGACTCTCCCCGGAAACGGCCACCTCGCTCGGCGTGGATACCGGCGCGCGAGCCGGCCTCCGATCGCGCCTTGCGGACCGGTCAGCCGCCGGCCAGCAAGGGGTGCGTGAGCAGGTCCGCGCCGGCCTCGCCCGCGTGGAGGCGCAGTCCACGGGCCACCTCTCCCATCCTGTACGCACCAGCATCGACGTCGTGCGGAGCGCCTACCGCACAGCCCTGGACGGCTTCGCGCTGCCATACGGCGACATCACGGTCGGGGGCTGGCGCAATACGCCGTACGTCGTGATCCAGAACGTCGGCGCCTATCTCGACGTCCCGCGCTTCCTGGACAGCGACCACCGCGTTGAAAACTCCGCCGATGCCGAGGCGTACCTGGCCCGGCTCCGCGCGTACGCCGCTCAGCTGGACGGAGAGCTCGGCCGGATGCGGGCCGCCCGTGCTGCCGGCCTCGTGCCTCCAGCGTTCCTGATCGAGAAGGCGCTCGCGCAGGTGACGCTGTCGGCCAGGAATGCACGCGAGGGCGGTCCCCTCGTGGGCTCGCTCGAACGGCGAACGAAGACGATTCCCGGCCAGTGGGCCGAACGTGCGCGTCGCATCGCGGCTCAGGAGGTGGCGCCGGCGCTCGAGCGACAGATCCGGGAGCTCGGGGCACAGCGTGCGGTCGCCACGAACGACGCCGGCATCTGGGCCCGCCCCCACGGCGACGAGTTCTACCGCTGGGCGCTGCGGGCCTCCACCACGACCACGATGTCGCCGGACGAGGTGCACGAGCTCGGGCGCCGGGAGCTGGAGCGGCTGCACACGCAGATGGATGCGATCCTGAAACAGGTCGGCTACGCCCAGGGAAGCGTCGGCGAGCGGATGAGGGCGTTGGCGAAGGACCCCAAGTATAAGTTCCCCTCGGGCGATGCGGGCCGCGCCGAGATCATGGCGTTCATCCAAGACCGGCTGAGCTGGATTCGCGCGCAGATGCCGCGGGCGTTCGCGACCCTGGTCCATCCGAACATGGAGGTGAGGCGGCTGCCGCCGGAGGAAGAGCCCGGCGCCCCTGGCGCGTACGGCGGCGCGGGCTCGATCGACGGCAAGATCCCCGGCCGGTTCTGGATCAATCTGAGAACCACCGAGCTCCACAGCCGGTACAGCCTGCCCGACCTTACCTTCCATGAGGCGATTCCCGGGCACATCTGGCAGGGCGAGTATACCCACGGGATGCCCCTCATTCGCCAGCTCCTCGGCTTCAACGCGTACTCGGAGGGGTGGGCGCTGTACGCCGAGCAGCTCGCGGACGAGCTGGGCGCATACGACGGGGATCCGGTCGGCCGACTGGGCTACCTGCAGTCCATCGCGTTCCGGGCGTGTCGTCTCGTGGTGGATACGGGGATCCACGCCAAGCGCTGGACCCGCGATCAGGGCGTGCAGTTCTTCGTGGACGTCAACGGATCGAACCCGCTCGAGGTGGCAAGCGAGGTGGATCGCTACTGCTCGTGGCCGGGGCAGGCGTGCGGCTACAAGGTGGGGCATACCGAGATCAACCGGCAGCGCCAGAAGGCGAGGACGAGCCTGGGCCAGGCGTATGATCTCAAGGCGTTCGACGACGCCGTGGTGCTCGGCGGTAACGTGCCGCTCGGCGTCCTCGCCACCAACGTCGACGCGTACCTGCGTCGCGCGCGAGGGTAGGCGCGGCGGCTTCCACGCAGGCCAACAAAACGGGCCGCTCGCGAGAGCGGCCCGTCGTTGTGTTCCGGCTGGTGGGGCTTACTTGACCTTGATGACGTTTTCCGCGGCAGGCCCCTTCGCACCCTGCACGATGTCGAACTCCACCCGGTCACCCTCGGAGAGGCTGCGGAAGCCCTCCGCCTTGATGGCGGTGTGGTGGACAAAGCAATCCTTGTCCCCATTCTCCGGCGTGATGAAACCAAAGCCCTTCGCGTCGTTGAACCACTTCACCGTGCCTAGGGTGCGAGCCATTGCTCCTACTCCATGTTGATTTGACTGCGCCGGGAACCGATGCACACTGCGCAGCGGTCCACGGAGTTTGCATGCGCGCGGGCCTATCCCGAGTCATGCAAATCGTATAGCCGAAACTTCCGGCATTAATTCTTTGGCGCTGAACGAGATAAGACCCGGCTGCGAGCGCCGGGACGGTTGTACATGCGGTGTTCCGTTCGACTCGGTCTGGCTGAGCGCGGCATAAATCTGTCGCGGAGGTCAGTTTAGTCAAGAGGCGAGCCGCGGAGCCACCGCGCCGCCGCCCGTGCCCAATCGGCCACGGGCTCCCGCGGCCCAGGCTCCGAGGCGCGGTTTACCGCCTGCAGGAACTCCGCCGCCGATGGAAACCGGCTCTCCACGTCGGCGCTCAGGGCGCGGTCCAGCACCCGCTCGAGCGACTCGCTCACGTCGTCCCGCCGCTCGCTGGGCACAGGGAACTGGTTGGTCGTCTGGCGCGCGAGGATCTGCTCGGTGGTGGCGCCGGGGAACGGCGGCACGCCGAGCAACGCGTAGTACGCCACCGCGGCCAGGCTATAGAGGTCCGACCGCTGGTCCACGCGTTCGCCCAGCAGCTGTTCGGGACTCGCGAACTGCGGCGTACCGCTCTGGCTGGTGGCGCCCCCATACTTCCCGCGCAACGCGAGCGCGAGGCCGAAGTCGGTGATCTGCACGCTCCCGCTCGGGTCGATCAGCATGTTCTCGGGCTTGATGTCGCGGTGCACGAGGCCGGAGCCGTGCGCATGGGCCAGCGCCGACAGCGCCTCGCGCAGCAGCCGCAGCACTCGGTCCAGCGGCAGTGGGCCGTCGCGCTCGACCAGCTGCGCCAGGCTGGGGCCGTCGATGAGCTCCATGGTGTACCAGATGAGCCCGAATCGGCCCGCGATGTCGTAGATGTCCACGATGTTGGGGTGCCGGAGCCGCGCGGCGAGCTGCGCCTCGCGCCGGAACCGCTCGACCACTTCGGGATCCTGCGTCAGCGCCGGGTGGAGCACCTTGAGGGCGACCTCGCGCTCGAGGTGCAGGTCCCGGACCCGGTATACCCGGCCGAACCCGCCCGAGCCCAGCAGCCCGAGCAGCTCGTAGTCGTCGCCGAGGGCGCGGCGGAGCCACTTCTCCCAGCGGCCGCGATCTTCCCCGCTGGCGAGCGGCCCGGAGGACATGGCCGCCACCCGGGTCTCGAAGGTGCCGGCCTCGGAGGCGAAATCCTCGAGCATCTCCGCCGCGGTGAGATAGCGGTCCTCGGGCGCCGGCCGGAGCGCGCGAAGCACGATGCGCTCGACCGCGCGCGGGCAGGTCGGCCGGAGCTCGCTCGGCCGCCGGATCTCGCGCGGGTCCAGGGGCGGCTGCTGGCCGGTCACCGCGAAGTAGAGCAGGGCGCCCGCCGTGTACACGTCGCAGGCGGGGTCGCCCACGGCGCCGTCGCGCACCTCGGGTGCCATGAACATCGGCATGGTGGGCGTGGCGCCCGGCGGGATCGCGGGCAGGGTGAAGCTGCTCCACCGGAGATCGGTGATCGTGCCGCGCCCGCTGGTGCCCACGAGCACCGAGGCCGGCGCGATCCGGCGCACGACGATGCCCTGCAGATGCGCATGGTCGAGGGCGCCGAGCATGTCCCGGGCGAGCGAGAGGACGGCCGGGATGATCCGCGGCCCGCGCTGGACCGCCTCCGCCAACCCTTCGCCCTCGATCCAGTTGCCGATCCGGTAGGCCAGGTCGCCGATGACGCCGGCGTCGTACACGTGGCGGATGGCGGGGTGATCGAGCTGGCCCAGCGCCTCGGCTTCCCGCAGGAACCAGGCGCGGATGGCGGCGTCGCGGAAGAAGTTGATCCGGATGCTGACCCTGCGCTTGAGCGTGTCGTCGTACGCCTCGAACAGCACCCGGTCGGCGTTCGACGCGGCGATCCGCTCCAGCCGGTAGCGCTCGCCCAGTGCGGCCCGGGTGCGCTCGAACGCGGCGACCGGATTGGGGCCGGTCACCGCCGCATGCCCCGGCGCCGTTCCACCCAGACGTTGCCGCCGCAGACCGCCGAGTCGCACCAGCGCCGACTGCCGGTGGGAGAGCTGTCGGTGAAGTAGAGGGTGCACTCATCGCCCGCACACTGGCGCACGACAATCGCCGGGTCGGACAGCGTGGACGCTGCGGAACGGGCGACCGCTTCGAGCGGGCCCAGCGGCCGGGCCGGGGCAAAGCGAAGGTGCCACTCGCCGCCGATGCGGGTGAGCTGGTGCGAGCCGGCGCTTCTCCCGAGCTGCACGTTCAACGCGGCGATGGCGCCGGCCGAGGGCTGGCGCAGATCGTGAAGCGCCTGGGCCAGCTCGCTGAGCCGGTCACGGAGCGCGAGCACGGTGGCGAACGGGGTGGAGTCACTCGGGCCATCGAGATGCTGAAGCTCGCACCAACCGGTGAAGGCGTCGGGATCGGACAGCAGGTCGGGAGCGAGGGCCGTGCGGCCGCGGGCGGTGTTGACGAAGTCCAGCCAGAGCGCGTCGCCGAGGAGGATGAAGCCGTCGGAGGGCATGGGACGCTAGCTGTCCGCGACCTCGACGGTGTTGCGGCCGGCGCGTTTGGCCTTGTAGAGCGCGCTGTCGGCCGCGGCGAGCAGGCTGCTCACCGTGGTGCCGTGCCTCGGTGACTCCGCCACGCCCATGCTCAGGGTGCACGCCCCGAACTCGGGATTGGCTTCCTCCATCGCCTTGAGGCTCGCCTGGACCCGGCCCACGAATACCTGCGCCTCCGACGGCTTCGTCATCGGGAGGATCACCAGGAATTCGTCGCCGCCGAGCCGCCCCACCACATCGAGCGCGCGGCACTGCTGCCGGAGCACCTTGGCCACCTGGATGAGCAGACGGTCGCCGGCCGCGTGACCCATCGTGTCGTTGATGACCTTGAAGCGGTCGAGGTCGAGCAGCAGCACGCTGGTGTGGAGCTGGTGGCGGAGGCTGCGCGAGATTTCGGCGGCGAGCCGCTCTTCCAACGCGCGCCGGTTGTACAGGCCCGTCAGCTCGTCGGTGGTGGCCGCGCTGTGCAGCTGCTCGACGAGCTCGGAGTTCTTGAGCGCAATGGCGGCCGCGAATGAGAGCGTTCCCGCCAGCTCCAGCTCGGCCCGGCCGTACAGCTTGTCGCTGATGCGGGAGCCGAGCACCAGGACCGCCATCCGCTCGGCGCCCGCGTCGAGCGGCACCACGAGCTCCGCCCCAGGGCCCAGGAGCGAGCCGAGGGCCACGTCATCGGCGCCGGTGGCCGCGCTGCCGGGCGGAAGGGCGCGGTCGAGCGCCGCCTTGTCGATCGGCGCCGGACGCAGGCGATCGTTGAGCGAGCGGAACACCTTCGGAGCGTAGGCGTCGCCCTCCGGCCGATAGAGACAGGCCCACCAGGCGAAGAACACCTCGGCCATGAAATCGAGGATGAGCTGCTCGGTGTCCTCGATCGAGTGCACCGACGACAACAGCCGGGCCACCTGCCGCAGGGCCCGCAGCTGGAACACGGCGTCGTCGAGCGCCGCCTGACGCTCGAGCAGAATGCTCCGGAGCTCGAGCACCACGCTGAGGCCGAGGGCGAGCGGCATCGCGACCGCGCGCATCTCGCCCGCCACCGACGGATCGGCGTGGATGATGACCTCGGTTTCACCGCTGCTGAGCCGGGCCACCTCCTGCGCGTCCTCGAAGCCTTTCACCGGCCCGACCCGCGACAGGCTCTCGGTGGGGGAGACCAGCGACAGCCAGATCTGATCGTGCTGGAAGCGCCGAACGAGGGCTACCCGGCAACGCTCGAACAGCTCCCCCTCGGTTCTCGAGAGGCGGCAAGCGGCGGCGAAAGCACTGGGTAGAGTTGCAAGAGCGATTGGTGGCGTGGAGGCCATTCCCAAGTATAGCCGCGGACGTGAGTTGAAGGGAGCGGCCGCGAATCGCGGGGCCACTACCGTCACGGCGGAGGCACCGGGCGCCAATACATCGCAGGGCAAACCCGAGGAAGGGCCTGTAACGTTGTGTAACAACGACTTGCATCCCGGTGGGCAACCGGGTACTCTTCGCTCAGGACAACTGAAGCATAGCCCTTCGGGGCCCCAGGGAGTTCGGCTTTGCGGCCTGGGTGATCAATCCCGCTAAAGCCACCGGTCCCGGCGTCAGCCGGGATTTGTGTTTCCAGCCCGGGTGATCCGCCCGCTCGAAGGGGCCACGACCACACCCTTCAGCGAATCCGACACGTACTTGACGAGCAGGTCCGCCGCCCGCGGGGCCGACGCCCGGTCGGCGCAGGCGCCAGCGGCTTCGGGGACCTCGTAGCCATCGCCGCCTTCGCAGGCGGGGTAGACGGGGATCGCAACCTTGACCGTGTCCGTGGCGCGGATCGGGCCGCCTGCCTCGCGCTGGAACTCTCCGACCAGCCGCGTGCCGCTCGACCCCGCCGGGTTGTAGGTGAACGACACGCCGGACACCTGGAGAAATCCTCCCTTTCCGAGCGAGCCGTCCGCCACGCCGTGCTCCAGAATATTCCGGAGCCGCGCCCCGGTGAGCGGGACGGTCAGGACCCGGGTCTCGTCCGCGAACAGGAAGATCGATTCGAGCTGGTAGTTGCTGAGCGCGCCCGGCCGGATCACATCGTCGAGCCGGAGTGTTCCGGCGTTCAGGACGGCCACGTCGGCGCCGGTACCGGCCCGCATGGCGTCGGTGACGAGATCGCCGAGGACGGACTCCTGGCGCCGACCGAGCTCGTCGCGGGCATCGATCGGGATCGCCGTGCGGCCGACCGACTTCTCCGGGCCGAGTCTGGCCTGAAGACTGTCCTCCCACCGGTCCACCACCGCCGCGACCGCCGTGTCGTCGGGCAGCCGGTTGTCCATGTGGACGGTGCCGATCGCCTGCCGCCACTGTCCCTTGCCGCCCCACAGCGTGACGAACTGCGCGGTCCGGGTGTTGGCGTCCGCCTTGACCACATGCCGCCCGGACACCACCGAGTCGTGCGCCTCGTGCTCGTGGCCGCCCAGGATGAGATCGAGCCTCGGCTCCCGGACGAGCAGGTCGCGGTCGGCTTCGATGGTCTGGTGGGTGATCCCCACGACCAGGTCGGCGCCCTGGGATACCAGCGTGTCGATTGCCCGGTGCGCCGCGCTGTCCGGATCGGCGCAGCGGTACTCCTTCCGGTACGCTCCGACGAGGGTGAGCCCGAACATTCCCACCTTCTGACCCGACACGCGCACCGTGTCCCACGGAATGACCTTGTGGAGCGGCGTGCCGTCGGCGCGGGTGCAGTTGGTCGAGATCCATGTGAACTTCGACTCGGCGATCCGCGCCTGCAGCGTGTCGAGCGGCAGCTCGAACTCGTGGTTGCCGAAGGTGGCGTAATCCAGCTTGGCCGCGTTGAACGCCTCGACCATCTGGCGGCCGTAGTACCACTTGCTCAGAAGACTGGGGCTCAGCACGTCACCCGCGAGCACGAAGAGGACCGGGCCCTGGTCGGCCAGCCGGCGGCGCACGGTGGCCGCGCGGGCGAGGCCGCCGCTCCCGTCTGCCAGCGTGTCGGCGACGTAGACGTCGTTGACCAGAAGGAACCGCACCGGGTTGAGCGGCGGCGGCTTGCCGGGCCCGGCGGCGCAGGCCACGAGCGCCCCGAGCGCGGCGCCCAGGATCGCGGTACGCAGGCGTGCACCGCTCACAATCCCTCCTCGTTCTGTCGCAGACTTCGCACCATGTCGGCGCTCATGGACCGGAGCTCCGACAGCATCTCGCGCCGGGGCCAGTCGGGCCGGGCGGAGAGAATCTCGAGCAGCGAACGGTACCACCAGATGGTCTGCTCGGAGCCCGCGCGCGAGACGGTGCGCAGGTATTCGACGCCGAGCCGCCGAAGCGCCGTCATGATCGAGCCGCACGCGTGGAGCTCGTCGGCCACGATGATGTCCAGCGCCCGCGGCTCCGCGATGGCGAGCTGCGTGAGATACTCCTGCTTGCAGGGCTGCCACTGCCGCTCCGTGCCGCGACGGTCGAACTTGGGCTCGATCGCGTCCTTGGCCACCGCGAGGGTGACCGACCCGAACTTCTCGCTGATCTTCTGTTCCAGCAGGGGCCAGCGGTCGGGCGGGCTTTCCTCCAGCACGTGGTGGAGGATGCCGGCGACGATGGTCACCTGCTCGCAGCCGTAGCGCGCGAGGATGATCGCGACGTTGGCGGGATGCGCCAGATAATCCACGCCGGCACCGGCGGGGGCGAGGACGTTGTAGTACTTGGCGGCGAACGCGAACGCGTGGTTGATGCGGTCGGAATATCCGTGCATGGCAGGCCGGTTCAGGGAATGCCGAGAAGCTTATGCGTCTGCAGGCTGAGCCGCCAGCGCGGATGCGCCAGACAGTATTCGAGCGCCGCGCGGGTGTTGGCCTCGCGCGCGGGACCGTCCATGGGCTGCAGAAAGAATTCCCGGAACCGGAGGGAAACGTACCGTTCGGGCGGCGCGCCCTCCTGCGGATAGACCAGCTTGAGCTCGTCGCCCGCGGTCACGACCAGGTCCGCCTCGGCCTTCGGGCTCACGCACACCCAGTCGAGCCCGGCCGGCAGCGGCACCGTGCCGTTCGTCTCCACCGCCACCTCGAAACCCTCGGCGTGGAGCGCGTCGATCAGCGGCGGATCGAGCTGCAGCAGCGGCTCGCCACCGGTGCAGACCACGAGCGGCCGAGCCGACGGCTCACCCGGTGGCCACACGGCCACAACCGCTGCCGCAAGGCTCGCGGGCGACTCGAACTTCCCCCCGCCCGGCCCGTCGGTGCCCACGAACTCCGTGTCGCAGAACCGGCACACCGCGTTGGCGCGGTCGACCTCGCGGCCGGTCCACAGGTTGCACCCCGCGAACCGGCAGAACACGGCGGGACGGCCCGCGTTCGCGCCCTCGCCCTGCAGCGTGTAGAAGATCTCCTTCACCGCGTAGGTCATGCGTGGGCGGCCTGGTACCTCGCCGGATCGGGCACGCCGGCTTCCTCGAAGCCCTTGAGCCGAAGCAGGCAGGCCTCGCAGCGTCCGCAGGCCGCGCCGTCGGGCGCGGGATCGTAGCAGGTGCTGGTGAGACCGTAGTCGAGGCCGAGCGAGAGACCCAGCGCCACGATCTCGCGCTTGGTGAGCCGGAGCAGCGGCGCGTGGATCGTGAGGTGCGCGCCCTCCACCCCGGCACGGGTGGCGAGATTCGACATGCGGGCGAACGCCTCAAGGTACTCCGGACGGCAGTCGGGATAGCCGCTGTAGTCGAGCGCGTTCGCGCCGAGGAAGATGTCGCGGGCACCGAGCGTCTCGGCCCACGCGAGCGCGAGCGAGAGGAAGATGGTGTTCCTGGCAGGCACGTAGGTCGACGGGATGCCCGTGCCGATCTGGGCGAGCGGGGTGTCCTTCGGCACCGGCACGTCGGAGGTCAGCGCGGAGCCCCCGAAGGCACGGAGGTCCAGCTCGATGACGACGTGGCGCCGGATGCCCAGGCGGTGCGCCACCCGACGCGCGGCGTCGAGCTCCACGGCGTGGCGCTGGCCATAGCGCACGCTCAGCGCGTGCACGTCGAAGCCGTCGCGCTGGGCGAGCGCGGCCGTGGTGGTCGAGTCCACGCCGCCGCTCAGCAGCACGACGGCCCTGGGAGGCGTCGTCATGCGGGTAAAGTAGGGGCGGGGGAGAGGGCTGTCATGTCGGCGGCGGGGCGGCCCAGCAGGTGCCGCAGCGCATGCTCCAGCTCGGGATAGCGGAAGGCGAAGCCCGAGGCCAGGAGGCACTCGGGGAGCACTTGCGCCCCGGAGAGCAGCGTGGTCTGCGCCATCTCGCCGAGCGTGAGGCGCAGTGCGGCCGCGGGTACCGGCACGAGGGTGGGCCGGCCCAGCACGCGCCCCAGGGTCCCGGCGAACCGTGCGTTGGTGACCGGCTCGGGCGCGGTCACATTCACCGGCCCGACCAGGCTCTCGGTCATGAGGGCATGGTGCAGGGCGGCCACGAGATCGTCCATGGCGATCCAGCTCATGACTTGGCGGCCGTTCCCGAACGGACCTCCGAGCCCCAGACCGAACGCCGGCAGCATGCGGCCAAGGGCGCCTCCGGCCGGGGTGAGCACGATGCCGAACCGGGGCAGTACCACCCGGATCCCGGCGGCACGCGCGGGCTCGGTTGCCGCTTCCCACTCGCGGCCGACCTCGGTGAGGAAGTCGGGGGGCGGGTCGAGGATCGAGCTCGACTCGGTGACCGGCTCGTCGCCCCGGTTGCCGTAGATGCCGACCGCTGAGGCCGAGATCAGCATGCGCGGGCGATGTGGCAACCGCGCGAGCGTCTCGCTCAGGAACCTCGTGCCGATCGCGCGACTGCTGCGGATCAGACGCTTCCGCTCGGCGGTCCAGCGATGGCCGACGTTCTCGCCGGCCAGATGGATCACGGCATCCACGTCGTCGAGCCGGGCGGCATCGATGCGGCCGAGGTGCCAATCCCAGCCGACCTCGTTCGCGCGCGCCCGGCGCTTCCGCACCATCGGAAGGACGGTGTGGCCGCCGGTCGTGAGAAAGGGCACCAGCGCCCGCCCGATGAGCCCGCTGGCCCCGCTCACGGCGATTCGCAGCCGGGGACGATCCGCGAAGCGGGCCTGCGCGTCGAGATCCCGGCGCAGGGTCTCATGCCGGTAGGCCACGAAACGCTCGAGCCGCCGCTGCAGCAGGTGGGGGGCGGCCGCCGCGCCCAGCGGGCCGAACGGTGCGGTGTACTCGATGCGATCGGTCAGCACGGAGGCATCCGGGCCGTCGGGCTCGAACCGGTGCCAGTGGATCCAGCGGGCGAACGGCCCTCGGACCTGTTCGTCGGCGAACTGCCGGCCCGGCTCGTACGCCAGATGGCGCGCTTCCCACCGCATGGCAAGAGGCGCACCGATCCGCAGCACCACGCGTCCGCCGTCTTCGAGACCGCCGGACCGTTCCACGACCTCGACGCGCTCCCAGGGCGGCGTCAGCCGCTCGAGGGCGCCGGGGCGCTCGTGCCAGGCGAAGACCGTTTCGGCGGAGAACGGCAGGCGGACCGATCGCTCGAACACTGCGGGGCTGGCAGGCATCGTCGAGGAAGTATGCCCGGCACGGTCGGGTCGCGCAAAATCGCTTGCACGGGTGGCCGCCCGGCGTAACTTCCGCAACCGCCTCCCTGGAGCTCGCATGTCGCCGCGCGCCCGCATCGCCGCCCTGCTCGCGCTCACCCTGGCCGGCCCGCTCCGCGCCCAGTCTCCAGACTCCACCGCGTCACCCTTTCGCCCGCTGGCACTCCCGGCGCCCAATCTCGTGCGTACCGGCTCGGGACGGCCGGGCCCGCGCTACTGGCAGCAGCGGGTGAGCTACCGCATCGTGGCGACCCTCGATCCCGCGCAGCAGCAGCTTCGCGGTCGGGAAGTCATCCACTACGAGAACCGAAGCCCCGAGGTGCTGCCGTATCTCTGGCTGTTCGTCGAGCAGAACATCTGTGCGCCCGGCAGCGTCACCACTCAGCTCGACCAGCCGCCTCTGGTCTTCCTCGGCTCGACCTTCGACTTCTCGTGCAAGGGGTTCTCGGGCGGGCTCACCCTGGAGCACGTCCGGCTCGCGGGCCGCGACCTTCGCACGGCCGTGTACGGCACCACCATGCGGGTGGATCTGCCGCAGCCGCTTGCCGCGGGCGCGGCGCTCGACCTCGACGTGGCGTGGCGGTTCACGGTCCCGCCCTATGGGGCCGGGCGGATGGGCCACGACGGCACGCTGTATGAGCTGGGGCAATGGTACCCGCGCGTCGCCGTGTACGACGACGTCCGCGGATGGAACCACGAGCCCTATATCGGAGGAGGAGAGTTCTACCTGGAGTACGGGCGGTTCGACGTCGCGTTGACGGTGCCGGCCACCTACGTGGTGGGAGCGACCGGGGTGCTGCTCAACCCGGCGGCCGTGCTGACCGCCAGACAGCGCGCGAGGCTTGCCCGGGCGCGGACCTCGGACTCGGCGGTCGCCGTCATCACCGACGACGAGGCCGGGGACCCGAGCCGGACGCGGCCCACCGCACACGGCACGCTCACCTGGCACTTCACTGCGGACAGCGTGCGCGACTTCGCCTTCGGCGCGGCGCCCGACTTCCGCTGGGACGCGAGCGCCTACCGCCGCACGCTGGTCAACACGCTCTACCGCGTGTCGGCGCCGGAGTGGGAGGAGGCGAACCGCATCGTGCGCGACGCGGTCCAGTACTACAGCGAGCAGTGGTATCCCTACCCCTACCCGCACATCACCAGCATCGAGGGGCCGATCGAAGGCATGGAATACCCGATGATCACCTTCTGTCCGCGCGCGCCGAGCCGGGAGGAGCGCCAGTGGGTCCTGGCCCACGAACTGGGGCACCAGTGGGTCCCGATGATCGTCGGATCCAACGAGCGGCTGTATCCCTGGATGGACGAGGGCTTCAACACCTTCATCGACCTGGCCAACGCCGCGCGCTACTTCAAGGGCACGGCCTACGGCGACTCCATCGAGGTGCACCCGCTGCATCTCTACGCCGATCACGCAACCCCGGGGCAGGAACAGCCCCTCATCAGCCGGCCTGTCGAATCGCACGACCTGTTCTGGACCGCCTACCAGAAGCCGGCGCTGATGATGCAGACGCTGCGTTACGAGGTGCTCGGGAAGGCGCGGTTCGACGCGGCCTTCCGAGAGTATCTGCGCACCTGGGCGTTCAAGCATCCGACCCCGGCCGACTTCTTCCGCGTGATGCGGGACGAGTCCGGCATGGACCTGGACTTCTTCTGGCGCGATTGGGTGTATACGACGGCCCGCCTCGACCAGGCGGTCGATTCGGTGGTCGCGTCGGACTCCGCCCAGACCGTCTACCTGTCGAACCGTGGCACCATGACGCTGCCGGTCGAGCTGGCGGTGAGCTACGAGGGTGGGCAGACCGCCCGCGTACGGTTGCCGGTCGAGATGTGGAACCTGGGCCGGAGCTTCAAGTACCGGCTTCGCAGCCACCGGCGGGTGACGCGGATCGTGATCGACCCACGGCGGGTGCTGCCGGACGTGGACCGCGGGAACAACAGCGTCCCGCGCTGATCGTGCCTTGCGTCAGGCCGTCCGCCGCGCGCTCCGCACCAGCAGCAGGTCGGTGATGTTGTCGCGGGTCAGCAACCCGACCAGCGCGCCGCCGCCGTCCACCACCGCGAGGGCGGGCAGGCCGCTGGCGCGGAGCCGCTCGAGCGCGTCCTGAAAGCCGAGCGTGGGCGGCACGGTCGGCGCGGCGGCGGTCATCGCCTCGGCCACGGTCCCTTCCGGGCCGAGCCGGCTCAGCCCGCGAATCAGGTTGTCGCGGGTGAGCATGCCTTCCGCGCGGCCGAGGTTGTCCACCACGGGAAACTCCCGCTGCTCGCCCGCCAGCAGCAGGTCCACGGCCTGCTGCAGCGAGGCGTGGATCGGGATGGTGTGGAACTCCTTTACCATCATGTGCGATACCTGGAGACCCTGACCCGCGAGGCGGGTGGCCACCGCGCTGGCCTCGCTGCCGGCCCCCAGAAAGATGAAAAACGCGACTAGCAGGATCAGCGGCTCGGGCAGCAGGAACCCGACGATGCCAAGCGCGACGGCGAAGAGCTGGCCGACGCCGCCGGCGATCCGCGTGCCACGCGCGAGGCCCATCTTCCGCGAGAGCAAGGCGCGGAGCACCCGACCGCCATCGAGCGGGAAGGCCGGGATCAGGTTGAACAGGAGCACGACGGCGTTGGCGGAGAGCAGGCGCACCGTGAAGGGCACCTCCCCCGCGACCAGGTTGGATGCGTAGTCGAGCCGCTGGCCGGAGGCGATCGCGAACAGCGTGAGGACCAGGATGATCGCGACCGTGACCGCAGGCCCGGCCAGCGCGATCAGCAGCTCCTGGCGCGGGACCTCGGGAATCCGCTCGAGCCTGGCAACGCCGCCGATCGGGAGCAGGATGACATCGGGCGTGCGCACGCCGAAGCGGCGGGCCATGGCGATGTGCCCGAACTCATGAAGGACGATGCAAAGGAAGAAGGCGAGGAAAAACAGCGTATACGAGACCGCGGCCGCGCTCCCCGCCGTGGCCCAACCCTCGTAGGCGATGTAGCCGACCAGGAGGAGGAAGGTCACATGCACCTTCACCTCCGTGCCCGCGATTCTCGCGATCGTGAACGACCACCGCATGCCGGGGCCCCTCTCCGCGGCGCCCATGCGGCGCCTGTCCAAAGATATATCCCGGACGGCGGGCCCCCGCGTGAGGTGGTCCGAGCGCGTTCTGGCGGCAGGTCCTCCCCACCAAGACGAAGGGGGCATGAGTCAGGCTCCTGCCCCCTTCGTCTTGCTCGGGAAGACCCTACGGCCCTTCAGCCCGGCACGATCAGCCGACCACGCGAAGGCTGAGTGGGACACGCGCGGGCAGGGGGCGCGCGGCGGTGGCGCAGACCGCCATCGTGGGCTCACGGATTGGATGCCGCTCGGCCCATGCTGCCAGGGTGCGTCGAAAGATGATCTGTGCTTCGACCGATGGCAGGTTGAAGTAACGGACGTAGTACATGATTGCGTCGTCCGCGCCGATCTCGTGGTCGAGCAGGGCCACTGTCTCGAGGGCCATCGCCACGTGGGTGGCGGCCACCGCCTCGTCCGAGAGCGAGGCCGCCATCCGGCAGTCGAGGCTGGTCTCCTCCTGGCTATGGGCCCGGCGGCGCAATGCATCGATCAGCTGCTCGGGGCGGAGCTGGGCCCAGCCGCCGGTCGCCCGGGTCTCGGGCTCGGGGAGGTTCTCGTGGGTCGGCGCGAGCGCGATCAGGGCGCGGGCCCGGACCGTCTGCTCCATGGAGTGCGGCACGCCAACCTCGCGGAAGTAACGATCGAGCGCTTCCTCGGTACTCATGCGGCCGCGCTGGCGGGGGACTAAATCCACGGCCTGCGTGCGGTTGGTGTCGGCGAGCGACTCGAAGGCCTTGGCAAACAGGACCTGTAGCCGAAGGCGCAGCGACGGCGTAAACCGGCGGGCGGCGATCAGACTGGACGCGGCCATGGTGCCCCTCTTTTCGAGATCAGGTGCAAAAGCTTGAACCGACGGGTGTCGCGGGACGCGACGGCCAAAAATGCGAGGATCGTGCCCGGGGCCCGTTGACGGTGAGCCGGCGCTCGCACGCGGATCTGGCGTCAGACGGCCGGCTTGCGAGGCGTGCGAGAGACTGCAGAGCGGGGACGGATCGACCGGTGTGGCGGGCGTGCGACTGGTACTGCGGTGAGGGTACGCGCTGAGCGGTCGGTAGAATGGGCACATCAGCCTACTCCGGTGTGCTGCGCCCGTGGCGGCTCACCGCATCCTGCTCTCCCGTATCATTCACCCCGGACGTCGTTAAATTCTCCCCTCGCCCATTTCGCCGGAGCCGCGCCATCGCCACCACCGTCGTCGCCCCGCCAGGCTGGACCATCAAGGACGCCGAGAAGCTCTACAACATGAGCGGCTGGGGGCTGGGGTACTTCCGGGTGAATCCGGAAGGCCACGTCACCGTGCACCCCGATGCCAACCGGAAGCGCGGGCTCGATCTCTATCAGCTCGCGATGGACCTGAACGCGCAGGGGGTCGGGCTTCCGCTGCTGCTCCGCTTCAGCGACATCCTGCGGTCTCGCATCCAGTCGCTCGCCGCCGAGTTCGCCAACGCGATCAAGGAATTCGGCTACGGAGGCGCCTACACGACCGTTTACCCGGTCAAGGTGAACCAGCAGCGCCATGTGGTGCAGGAGATCGTCGAATTCGGGGCGCCGCACGGGGTGGGACTCGAGTGCGGCAGCAAGCCGGAGCTGCAGGCCATCCTTGGTCTCAACGAGAGCAGCAGCCACCTCATCGTCTGCAACGGCTACAAAGACGAGGAGTTCATGCGGCTGGCCCTCATGGGGCAGCGGCTCGGCCACAGCGTGATGATCGTGCTGGAGCAGCTCAACGAGCTCGACGTCCTGCTCAAGGTGGCCGACGACATGGGCGTGGAGCCGACGGCGGGCGTCCGGGTCAAGCTCGCGACCGAGGGGTCCGGCCGCTGGGCCAAGAGCGGCGGCGAGCGCTCCAAGTTCGGCCTCGGCGCGGTCGAGCTCATGCGCCTGCTCGACCAGCTCGACCGGCTGGGCCGGAAGGACATCCTCAAGCTGGTGCACTTCCACCTCGGCAGTCAGATCACCGATATCCGGTACGTGAAGGCGGGCCTGGAGGAGATCGGCCGCTACTACGCCGAGCTCCGCGGGATGGGCTTCGACCTGACCCACGTAGACGTGGGCGGGGGGCTGGGCGTCGACTACGACGGCTCCCGCTCGACCCGACCGGCGAGCATGAACTACTCGATGCGGGAGTACGCCAACGACGTGGTGTACACCATCGGGACGGTCTGCCGCACCGAGGGCCTGCCGATGCCGCATCTCATCTCCGAGTCGGGCCGCGCGCTCACCGCGCACCATGCCCTGCTCCTCATCAATGTGATCGACGTCGAGTCGCAGATTGAGCCGGTTCCGCCCGAGCTCGACCAGGACGCTCACCCGCTGCTCCGGGAGATGGCGGAAAACCTCGACGGACTCAACGCCGATCGGGTGGAGGAGGCGTTCCACGACGCGGTCTTCGCGAAGGAGCGGGCGCAGGAGTTCTTCGCGAGCGATGTGTTCTCGCTCCGGGAGAAGGCCGCGGCGGACCAGCTCTACCTGGTGACGCTCAACGCGATTCAGCACGCCATGGGCGACGACCGCGCGGCGTTTCCCGAGATCGCGTCGCACATCGAGAGCGAGCTGGTGGACCGGTACTTCTGCAATTTCTCGGTCTTTCAGTCGCTGCCCGACAACTGGGCCATCGATCAGTTGTTTCCGATCATGCCCATCCACCGGCTGCTCGAGCCGCCCAGCCGCCGGGGAACGCTGCAGGACGTCACCTGCGACTCCGACGGAGTGATCGACCGCTTCGCCGGCGGCCGCAAGGGAAAGCCGTCGCTCGAGCTGCATCCCGTGCACGACGGCGACCCGTACATTCTGGGCATCTTTCTCACGGGTGCGTACCAGGAGATCCTGGGCGACCTGCACAACCTGTTCGGCGACACGAACGCGGTGCACGTCCGACTCACGGATCAGGGATACGAGATCACCGACCTCGTGCACGGCGACACCGTCACCGAGGTGCTCAACTATGTGCAGTTCCATGCCTCTGACCTGCTGGCGACGTGGCGGCGCAAGGTGAGCGCTGCGAAAGGGCTGACCCGCCAGGAGGCCAACAGCTTCATCGCGGACTTCGTGGCCGGGCTCGAGGGCTACACGTATCTCGAGGGGGATGTGCCGGTGGAGGGCGGTGCCTAGGGCGGGCGAGCAGGCGGGCCGGGGGGGGCGAAAGCACACCCCAAAAATAACGTGTTGCGTTTTTCTGAACCCCCCCGCCCCGGCAGGCGGGCCCCCCCGTACAAACACAACAGAGAC
>JBQCGH010000010.1:0-4492 GCA_051955835.1 Gemmatimonadales bacterium | reverse complement strand
AAACGGGGAGGGTACACCGGACCGCTCGGGTGTGCCCTCCCCGTTTCCCACTCTCCGCTCACCGTTGGTTCAGATCAATCCTCCGCGGCGCAGGCGCCCGATCTGGTCGAAGCGCTCCTCGTGCACCGCGAGCACCTCGTCCGGCGACACCGTCGCGACCCCGGCCTTGCCGACCTCGACCCCCGCCGCGTAGTTCGCGAGCTGCGCCGCCTCGCGGATCGACGCGCCGGCCGCCAAGGCGGTGCCCATCCACGCGGTGACCGTGTCGCCCGCGCCCGACACGTCGTAGATGTCGCGCGCCATGCTGGGAATGTGCGTCGTGCTCCCGTCCTTCATCACCAGCAGCATCCCTTCCGCGCCCAGCGTGACCAGCAGGTTGTCGACCTTGAGACGCGCGAGCACCTGCGGCAGCGCGTTGCCGTTCTGAAGATCGACCGCGGCGCCGAGCGCGGACTCGAGCTCCCGTCGGTTGGGCTTGAACACCGTCGCGCCGGCGTATTCGAAGAACTGCCGGAACTTGGGATCCACCACGACGGGAATCCCGCGCCGCTTCGCCACCTCCATCACCGCCGCGATGAGACCCGGCGGGAGCGCTCCCTTGTTGTAATCCTCGAGCAGCAGGGCGTCGGCGTCGGCCAGCGCATCGCGGGCGACGCGGATGAGGCGCTCAAGGTCGTTGCCCTCGAGCAGACTCTCGACCTCATCGTCGATGCGTACGATCTGCTGAGAGCGGGCGATGATCCGGGTCTTGGAGGTGGTGGGCCGCCCCGCCACGGTCACCACGAAGCGGTCGTCCAGGCGCGCGACCGCGAGCTCCTGACGGATGGCCCCGCCGTCCATGTCGTCGCCCACAATGCCGACCAGGAACACCGCACTCCCCATCGCCGCCACGTTCATCGCGACGTTGGCCGCCCCGCCGAGGCGCGCATGCCGCTCGCGAACCGTCACCACGGGAACCGGGGCTTCGGGGCTCAACCGCTCGGTCTCGCCCACGAGATACCGGTCGAGCATGATATCGCCGACGACGACGACCCGGCTCTCCTTCATCCGGCCGATCAGATGAAGCAGGCGGTCGCGCGTGAGGGGCGCCGGCGGCGGCCTCATCGCAGCACGCCCTGCCGGCTCAGGCCGAGCGTCACCTGCAGGCGTCCCTCGAAACGGTTCACGGTGCGGCCCTCCTCGTGGTCCGCGTTGACGACGTGGTGCAACCCGGCGTTGAGACTCAGGTCCAGCGGGCCCTCGCTGCCGCGGAGGTCGAGCGCCGCGCGCCAGGTCCGCTCCACCACCCCGATGAAGATCTGCGGTGTCGCCCCCGCTTCGGCAGGCGTCGCCGGGAAGGGCGCGTCGATGCTGCCCTCGCCCTGCCGGAGCAGGGTCAGCTCCGGTGTCAGGATCCAGCGGCTCCGGTAGGGCACGCTCGCCGTCAGCGTGAGCTGATCCATATCGTCGAAGTTCCGTCCGATCCCGACCCCCGCATCGGTGAAGTTCTCGAAGGGGTCCAGCGTCCGGAAGGCGAGGCTCGATGCCTGCGTGTAGAAGGCGCGCCAGCCGAGCCTTCGCCCCAGCGGACCGAAGCCCATGACCGTGAGGGCCCAGCGGTTGGGATAGCGGCCGGGCCCGGCCGTGTGCTCGTACTGGAGGTCGTCGATGCCGAGCTGAACCTGCAGCGTGGTCCGGCCACGCACCCGCCAGCTCGTGCCGGCGCCGATGAGGACGTTGCCATCGGCCCCGAGCCCGTATTGGTTGGCCAGCAGCAGGAGCGTGAGTGGGTTGCGGTAGCGGCCGTCGAACTCGCGGTCCACGCCCGAGAGGACGGTGGTCTCCCACAGGTCGACCCGAACGCGGTCGCTCAGCCGCGCGCTCGCTCGGTGGGCGAAGAAGTACCGGTGGACCACGTTGCCCAGCGAATCCTTGGCGTCGTAGAGCGGTCGGGCCAGCGCCTCCAGCTGGAGGGTGTGCGTTCCCACGAGAAAGCCGGTCTCAACCTGTGGGTAGGCGTAGTTGCTGACGCCGATGCCGGGAAGCCCCACCGGCCCCCAGTTCCGATCCATTTGCCCGTAGAAGATGCTGCCGTACCTGAACTGCGCGCTCAAATATGCTTCGGGGAACCGCCACGCGAGCGTGAGATCTCGGCGTCCGGGCCACTCGGGATCGTCCACGATGCGCGGCTCCGCGGCCGGCCTGCTGACCAGCGCGAAAGGGCCGAACACCGCCTCGCCCGTAAAATCCGCGTACGGCCGCGCGCCGTCCGGGCCGAGCGGATGCAGCACATCGCGCCGGATGTGACTGAAGGCCTGGGCGCCCGCGCGCGCGGCGACGCGCCACGTCTGGCCGCCGGGAACCTCCTCGAAGCGGGCCCGCAGCGACGCGACCAGCGCCGGGGTCCCCGCGGTGTCGGCCTGGCGCAGGACACGCAGGGCGTCGGCCCGACGCATGGGGCGCACCATGGGGGATGGGTCGTCGATGTCGCCGCGCTGGATGAGATACTCCACCAGCGGTTCGCGCGGATCGTCGAGGGCGAGATAGGGCGACGCCTGCGCCGCGGCGCACGTCGGCAGGAGCGCGCCGGCGAGCACGAGGGCGGCGCTCAGGAGGCGAAGCGATGGCGGCATCGGCCGTAAGGTATCCGAAAAGGATTCGCTTCGCTCAGGCTCTTGCCTTCGCTATCTTGGGGCGCATGCCGGGCCGCATCGCATGACCGAGCTGCGAATCGAAGCGACGCGGGGCGACCTCGTCGAATCGGTGCACCGGGTGTCGCTCGCGGTGGTGGGCTCGGATGGCCGGCTCGTCGCCTCGGCCGGGGATCCCTCACGCGTCGCCTTCTGGCGTTCCTCGGCCAAGCCGTTCCAGGCCATGCCTCTGGTCGACGATGGTGCCGCCGACGCGCTCGGCATCACACCGGCCGAGCTCGCGCTGGCCTGCGCGTCGCACTCGAGCGAGCCGCGACACCTGGAGGTGGCGGCAGGACTGCTGCGCCGAATCGGCGCCGGCGAGGAGCAGCTCGCCTGCGGACCCCACCCGCCGATCTCACCGGCCGTTGCGGCGCGGGTGATGCGAGAGGGCATTTCACTCACACCAATCTGGAGCAACTGCTCGGGCAAGCACGCCGGCATGCTGGCGCTCGCGCGTCACCACCGGTGGCCCTGGGCGGGGTATGAGCGGCCCGGGCATCCGGTCCAGGACCGGGTGCTGCGCGAGGTCGCGCGCTGGACGGGTATCCGCGCGGAGGCCATCCCCACCGCCACCGATGGCTGCGCAGTCGTGACGTTCGGCTTGCCACTCAGTGCCATGGCAGCCGCCTGGGCCCGGCTCGGCGTGGAGCCGGGGGAGGGGCCGCGGCGCATTCGCGAGGCCATGACCGCGCATCCCGATCTCGTCGCGGGCACCGGTCGGCTGTGCACCGATTTGATGGGCGCACTCCCCGGGCGAATCCTTGCCAAGATTGGTGCGGCCGGCGTCTACTGCGCCACACTTCCCGAGCTCCGCCTCGGCCTGGCTCTCAAGGTGGCCGACGGTGACAGCGACGTCTCCGGAATCGCCCTCCTCGCAACGTTGGCCGCTCTCGTCGAGCACGTGGGCGCCTCGGGCGCCTACGATTTCGGTCCGGTCGCCGTCTACGGGGCCCATCCGGTGCCCAATACGCGCGGCGTCGGGGTCGGCACGCTGCGCGCGACGGGTGCGCTGCGCTTTCATGATTGAGATCGGCGCGGAATCGGTGCGGTGGCTTTCCTCAACCGAGGTAGGTTGGATGGCGAAACAAGACAATCTCGACCCGCAAACCCGCGATCTGGTGCGCTTCGCCGCGGCCATCGCCCAAGGGTACGAGCCGGAGCTGCGCGAGCGGGTCGGTCCGCTACGCTCGTCGCAGGTGCCCGCCCAGTGGGTCGAGGAGCTGCTGCTGCAGTCGGTGCTCATGGTCGGCTATCCGCGCGCGCTGGTCGCGTTCGCCGTGTGGCGGCGGTTCAGCGGCGTGCCGGCCCCGGCGACGGACGAGGGTCAGGACTACGGCCGGGTCGGCGAGTGGATCCGGCGGGGCGAGGAAGTATGCGCCACGGTCTACGGCGAGAACTACGGGAAATTGCGCGAGAGCGTACGCGCCCTGCACCCGGCCGTCGACGCCTGGATGGTGAGCGAAGGTTATGGGCGCACTTTGGGCCGCCCCGGCCTCGACCTCATGCGGCGGGAGCTCTGCACCGTCGCCCAGACGGCCGTCCTCGAGACGCCCAAGCAGCTCCACTCGCACTTGCGGGGCGCGCTCAACGCCGGCGCGTCGTTCGGCCAGATCGAGGGCGTCCTCTCCATCGTGAACCCGCTGTTGTCGTTCGACCAGTGGAAGAAGATCAAGGAGCTGTGGCGCACGGTGCGCGAGGGCTGGTCCCCGGGGAACTGATGTTCATCGATCGTGCGGTGGTCCAGGTGGTCGCCGGGACGGGCGGGTCGGGCGCCAGCTCGTTCGCACGGTTCAAGTACCGCCCCAAGGGCGGCCCCGACG
>JBQCGH010000009.1:0-2683 GCA_051955835.1 Gemmatimonadales bacterium | reverse complement strand
AGGGGCGCAACGGCGGGGGCGCTGACGCGCCGGCGGGGGCGCTGATGCGCCGGCGGGCGGGATGGGCGGAACACGGATGGGTCGGGAGATATCTAGGCTCCAGTACCCCGCCGTCCCCGCCGGCGCGTTATCGCCCCCGCCGGGCGCAGCCCCCCGCCCATCACCCAAGAACGCTCGAGCCGGACAGCATGCACCTCGCACACGCCGGAACCGTCGTCCTCGCCGCCTTCCTCGCCTCGCTCGTCCAGTTCGTCGAGGCACTCACGATCGTACTCGCCGTCGGCACGGTCCGCGGCTGGCGCCCCGCGCTCATCGGCGCCGCCGCGGGCACGGCGTTCCTGGCACTCCTGGTCCTCGCGTTCGGCCCGGCTCTCGACCGGGTGCCGATTACCACTCTTCAGCTCATGGTCGGCATCCTGCTGCTGCTCTTCGGCATGCGCTGGCTCAGAAAGGCGATCCTCCGCTCGGCCGGCGTGATCGGGCTGCATGACGAGGCTGCGATCTTCGAGGAGGAGCGTGCGGCGCTCCGGGCGAGCGCCGGCACGTCCGGCGGGCGGTCGGGCCTGGACGGCGTGGCCGTCGCCACCGCGTTCAAGGCGGTTACGCTCGAGGGGCTCGAGGTCATCTTCATCGTCATCGCGGCGGGTGCCGGCGGCATGCTGCTGCCCGCGACGGTGGGGGCAGCGGTCGCTGGGGCCCTGGTCATCCTGGCCGGCCTCGTCCTGCACCGCCCGCTCGCCAGGGTGCCGGAGAACACGCTCAAGTTCGGCGTCGGCCTGCTGCTCTCCGCCTTCGGGGTGTTCTGGATCGGCGAGGGGCTGGGGTTCCCGTGGCCGGGCGAGGATCTCGCGCTGTTCGGGCTGCTGGCCGGGTTTCTGGCCGTGTCGGTGCTGGCTGTGGTGGTGGCCAGGGGACGGGCCGTTTCCACCGCACCTCGCGTGGGAAGGGCAGCGCCATGAGAGCGGTCGTCGCCGCGCTACAGCAGGTCTGGGGGCTGTTCGTCGAGGATGCGAGCTTCACGGCGGGGATTCTCGCGTGCGTCGCGTTCGCGATATTCATCCTCCCTCACGCCGGCCTCCGCCCGGTCTGGCGGGGGCCGGCGCTCTTTGTGGGACTCGGCGGCGTCCTGCTGGAGAATGTCGTGCGTAGCGCGAGGAGGAGGTGAGCCCGGGTGCCGCGCGAGACGAACGTGCAGCGAGGACTTTCACATCGATGAAGCGGAAACGCGCCTGCCTGATCATCAATCCCCGCGGTGGAAAGAACGTCGCGAAGCTGCCCGATCTGCTCGCCGTGTTCTCCGCCGCGGGCTGGAAGACCGACCTGGCGCTCAAGCAATTCGGCGGACACACGATCGAGCTCGCGTCCGACGCCGCCGAGGCCGGATATGATCTCGTGATCGCCTATGGCGGTGACGGCACGCTCAATCAGGTCATCAACGGTGTCATGGCCGCGAAAGGCAATCGGCCGACGGTGGGGCTAATCCCCGGTGGAACCGCGAACGTCTGGGCTCATCAGATCGGGCTGCCGGATCACCCCGTCAAGGCCGCTCTCGGTCTGGTCGACAGCGAGGCGCGCAAGGTCGATCTCGGCCGAGTCGAGTTGGCGGCCTCCGCGAAGGGCGCCGACCCCGGCAAGTCCCGCAGGCCGTCACGCCGGGGGTCGGGACGCAGGACCCACTTCCTGCTGATGGCGGGACTGGGGGTCGATGCCGCCGCCCTTCGCCGCGTGTCGACACCGCTCAAGGAGAAGATCGGCGCGGCAGCGGTCGCGGTCTCGGCAGTCAGGGAGCTGACCGCGGGGCAGAGCTTCCCGATCGAGGTACGCTCGTCGACGGGGAGCAGGGAATCGCCGGTCTGGAAAGGCGACGCGCTCCAGGTGGTGATCGGCAACACCCGCAGCTACGGGAACATCGTCGAGCTGACCCCGAACGCCTTCATTGATGACGGCCTGCTGGAGCTGTGCGTGATCACCGCCGGAGGGCCACTCACCACGCTGCAGGAGGTCACGTCACTGCTGCTCCACCGTAAGCCCCGCAACGAGGATTTCCAGTCCTTTCAAGGCGCGCAGTTCCGGATCAGCGTGCCCGCCCACGTCGCCCTGCAGCTCGATGGCAGCTCCATCGCGCGCCGTGACCTTCTGAGCCGATCGGACCGGGAGGCTGGCATGGTGACCTATCGGTTCGACGCCCGACCCGGCGCGCTATCCCTGGCCATTCCGAATGCCTACGACGACTCGCTGTTTGTGGGCGCCCATCATGAGGGAGCGTCGGCCGACGCTGACGCCCCTCGACCCGAGACAGGCTCAGGGACACGACCCCAACCCACCACTCCACCACAGGGTCGCCGAGTCACTGTGGTTGGCGCTGCCCGAAACCCGCACAGGAAGACAGCCAGCATCGTCGCCGGTACCACCCCGAAGAAGAGCAGCGGCGAATCCAAGCCGGTGGCGGTGCGGATCGAGGAAGGGACGACCGTCGTCAACGGAGCGGGAGAGCCGATGCCCGTCGGTGTCATTGCGAGGTTACCGGAGGGCAGCGAGATGGTCGTGGAAGGCAGGCAGAGCAAGCGTGGGGTTATCCGCGCCAAGCGCGTCCTCGTGACAGGTGATTGACCCACCGAGGATGGCTGAGACCCTCAACCCATCCTCAATCCCTCTCGCCACTGCCGTCGGCGCGTCAGCGCCC
>JBQCGH010000008.1:0-22445 GCA_051955835.1 Gemmatimonadales bacterium | reverse complement strand
GAGATCTCGCCCGTAAAGGCGCCCTTGGGCTCCCAATGGACGTTCTGCGCCCCGACCAGAATGTCCGGACGGCCGCGCACGGCCTGGGCGACCACGGCGAGCGAGACGGCAGGCGGAAAGAACCAGAGACTTCGGTCCGGCTGCGGCGACGTGAGCTCGAGAAAGCGCTCCAGGAACGCTTCGGCCTCCCGAGGTCCCTGGTTCATTTTCCAGTTGGCGGCGTAGATCAGCGGGCGGGGGCTCATGGGCGAATCATGCAGGGTTCAGGCGTCGTCGAGGGCCGCGACGCCAGGCAGCTCCTTGCCCTCGAGGAACTCGAGCGACGCACCGCCGCCGGTGGAGACGTGCGTCATCTTGTCGGCCAGTCCTGCCTCGGCGACTGCGGCCGCCGAGTCGCCGCCGCCGATGACCGTCACCGCGCCTTTGGCGGTGGCGCCGGCCATGGCCTGGGCGATGGCGAGGGTGCCGTGATCGAAGGGCGGCGTCTCGAACACGCCCATCGGTCCGTTCCACACCACGGTGCCGGCGGCGCCGATCCGCCCAGCAAAATCCCGCTCGGTGGCTGGATCGATGTCGTAGACGGCCCAGCCCGGCGGGATGGCGTCGCGCGACACCGCGCGGCTCTCGGCGCCAGTCTCGAGCCGCTGCGCGATGACGCCGCCCGAGGGCAGCACCACTTTCGAACCTGCTTGGGCCATGAGATCGCGCGCCATGTCCACGCGATCCGTCTCGACGAGCGAGGTCCCGGTCTCGAGACCCTTGGCACGGAAGAACGTGCAGGCCATCGCGCCGCCCAGCAGAATCGCGTCGGTCTTCGGCAGCAGGGCTTCGATCAGGTCGATCTTGCCGCTGATCTTGGCGCCGCCCAGCACCGCGACGAAGGGCCGCTTCGGATCGTGCAGCGCCTCGCCCAGGTAGCGAAGCTCCTGCTGCATGAGGAAGCCCGAGACGGCCGGTTTGAGCAGCCGAGCCACTGCTTCGGTGCTGGCGTGCGCGCGGTGGGCGGAGCCGAATGCGTCATTCACGTAGAAGTCGCCGAGCGCGGCGAAGCGTTCGGCCAGGGCGCGGTCGTTTTTCTCCTCGCCAGCGTAGAAGCGTGTGTTCTCGCCCAGCGCCACCCCGCCGCGCGGCAGGCGGCGCGTCGCCGTGACCGCTTCCTCGGAAGTGGGATCGGCCAGGAAGGCGACCGGCGCGCCCAGAAGGCGCTCGAGCTCGCGCACCACGGGCTGCATGGAGTACTTCGCGTCGGGGCCGCCCTTCGGCCGCCCCAGGTGCGAGAGCAGCACCACGCGCGCACCCCGGTCGCGCAGGTACTTGATCGTGGGCAGCGCGGCGCGGAGCCGGGTAGTGTCGGTAACCGCGCCGTCCTTGATCGGGCTGTTGAAGTCCACCCGGACCAGCGCGCGCCTCCCGTCGAGCGCGCTCGGCTCGAGCGACTCGAGCGTCCGCTTCACAGCCGCTGGCCCACGTACCGCAACAGGTCCACGCAGCGGGCCGAATAGCCCATCTCGTTGTCGTACCAGCTCGTCACGTTGACCAGGGTGCCGGCCACGACGTTCGTCGAGAGCGCGTCCACCGTGCTCGACTGGAGCGAACCGATGTAATCCACCGACACCAGGGGCTCCTCGCTCACGGCGAGCAGCCCCTTGAGCGGACCCGTCTTGGCCGCCTCGCGGAAGGCGGTGTTCACCTCGTCGGCCGAGGTGGCCTTTTCCACGGTGCAGGTGAGCGCCACGACGGACACGTCCGGGGTGGGCACGCGGAGCGATACGCCGTCGATCTTGCCCTTGAGCTGGGGCAGCACGAGCGAGGTGGCCTTGGCGGCGCCGGTTGTCGTCGGGATGATCGAGAGCGCGGCGGCCCGCGCGCGCCGCAGGTCCTTGTGCGGCAGGTCCAGGATCTGCTGGTCGTTGGTGTAGGAGTGAATGGTCGTCATGAACCCGTTGACGAAGCCGAACCGGTCGAGAATGACCTTGACCACGGGGACGAGGCAGTTCGTCGTGCAGCTCGCGTTCGAGATGATATTGTGCTTTGCGGCATCGTAGGCGTCGTGGTTCACGCCGAAGACGATGGTGATGTCCTCCTTCTTGGCAGGCGCCGAAATGATGACCTTCCTGGCGCCGCCCTGGAGGTGAAGCGCGGCGGCATCGCGGTCGGTGAAGCGGCCGGTGGACTCGAGCACCACGTCGACGCCCAGTTCCTTCCAGGGCAGCTTCGCCGGGTCCTTCTCCGCCAGGACCCGCATCGCGTCGCCACCGACGACCAACCCGTCCTTTTCCGCGCTCACGTCCGCCGGAAAGCGCCCGTGCACCGAGTCGTATTTGAGCAGGTGGGCGAGTGTCCCGGTGTCGGTGATGTCGTTGACCGCGACGAAGTCCAGCTCCTTGGCCCCCATCGCGTGCGCGGCCCGCACCACATTGCGCCCGATCCGGCCGAACCCGTTGATGCCCACACGAATCGCCATCGTCACTCCCTCGTTGATGTGCCCTACGCCAGCGAGACCGGCGGCTCCGCCCGCGCGAACGTCACCCCTTCAACCGAGCCCGCATCGGCCTGGTGCAGCGCCGCACCCGCCTCGGCGAGTGTAGCCCCGGTGGTGAAGACATCGTCCACGAGTACGCAGTCGAGGCCGTTCACGACGCCCGCTTCGAACGCGCCTGCCACGTTGGCCTGCCGCCCCTCGGGTGTGAGGGCCGTCTGCGTGCGCGTCTCCCGCCGGCGCCGAAGCAGATCGGTTCGCACCGGCAAACCCGTGACGGCGCCGAGTGCCGCAGCGATGCGCTCGCTCTGGTTGTAGCCCCGCGTCCGGAGGCGACGCGCCCCGAGCGGGACCGGTATCAAGGATACCTGCCCGGTCAATGGCTCGAGACCACGCATCGCGTCCGCCAGGGCCTCTGCGAGCCGCCACCAACCTTCGTACTTGAGCCGGTGCACCGCCTCGCGCGCCGTGCCCCGCAGCCACACCGCGCTGCGAACGCGGCCGAGGCCCGCGGGCCAGCTCGAGCACAACCGACACTCGAGGTCGCCGAAGGCGGGCTGCCCGCAACGGCCGCAGAACGGTGGCACCACGGGTTGCCAGCGCGCGCGGCACAAGTCGCACACGAGGGCGTCGCCCTGCCGCGGCGGCACGGGCGCGTCGCACAGCAGGCACGCGGGTGGCAGGAGCCATCGCTCAACCCCCGCGAGGGCCTCAGCGAAGCTGGGCATTCACGGCGGCGTGCATGACCTCGACCGGCGCCCGAACGCTCGGGAACCATCGCTCCAGCGCCGCCGCTCCCTGGGCCACGAGCATCCCGCGGCCATCGGCGGCGCGAAGTCCGCCCGAGCGCATCGCCCGTACCCACGGCGTCTCACCCGCGGCATAGACCAGGTCGAGCGCCACGGAGGCGCAGCGTGGCGGCGTTTGCAGCGGCAGCGGGTCGGCGGGCTCGAGCCCGAGCGGTGTGGTATTGATCACCACGGTGCACTCGTCCGGGGGCGCCGCGCGTACGCCCTGCTCCGCCAGCCATGCCTCGAAACGCCGGCGGCGATCGGTCGAGCGCGAAGCGACGGCCACGGCGACGCCGCGCTGGGCCGCCGCGCCGACCGCAGCCCTCGCACCGCCGCCGGTGCCGAGCACGAGCCACCCGCCCGGCGGAGACTCCAGTTCGTCCAGCGCGGTGAGCAGACCAGGCACGTCGGTGTTCGCGCCGACGCAGGCGTGGTCTTCGCCCCAAAAGGTGTTGCAGGCCCCGAGACGGTCGACCAACACATCGCCCCGGGCGAGCGCGCGCGCCGCGGTTTCCTTGTGCGGCACGGTGACGTTGCCACCGCCGCCCGCGCGCGCGAGCGAGTGCATCAGGCCCGGGACATCCCCCGGGGAGCAGCGCAGCGCGACATAGACCGCCGGCAGCCCGAGCACCCGGAACGCGGCGTTCTGCATGGTCGGGGAAAGCGAATGGGCGACGGGATCGCCGAGAATGGCGAAGACGCGCGTGGAGCCGTCGATCACCGCACCGTGCCGGCGACCCTGCTGACGACGGTGGAGATGAGCTCCTGCAGCTCGGCGAAGGTCGCGCGATAGCTGGCGAGGTCGGAGCCGTACGGATCGGTGACTTCGCCCCGCGCCTCGTCGCGGCCCGCGTACGATCCCAGGAGGTGCACCTTGTCCTCCCCGCCGAGCTCCGCCACGCGCGCCAGGTGGTGCCCCGACATCACCAGAATGAGGTCGGCGCCTCGCACCATCTCGCGGGTCAGAAGCCGCGCGCGATGATTGCTCAGATCGAGGCCGTTCTCGAGACCCACCAGGTAGGCGCCCTCGGAGATCGGAGCACCATCCCATGCGCCCGTGCCGGCGGAGGCGACCGTCACCTGGTCCAGCGATCGCGCCGCGACCGCTTCACGCAGCAGCCCCTCGGCCATAGGACTGCGGCAGGTGTTACCGGTGCAGACGAACAGAACATGTGTGCTCATGGCGGAAACATAGTCACGGGGCGAGGCGGCCGGCGGCCCGTCGGAGTTCCGCCCGCGGGATGGCGCCTTCACGCACCATGCGCGGCACCGACTCGGTGCAATCCACCAGGGTGGACGGCGGCACATTGCCCAGCACACCGCCGTCGAGCACGAGCAGCAGGCCGGCGTCGATTTCCTCCTGGAAATACTCCACCAGCTTGTCCGGCCCGGGCGCCGGTGGCCCGCCAGGGCGGTTCGCAGAGGTCGAGGTCAGCGGCTGCTCCGTGACCTTCACCAGCCGTTCGATACCGCGGTGAGACGTGTGACGCACCGCGATGCCGCCCTCCCGGCCGCGTAGCGCGTCGGGCAGCCGCCCTTCTCCGCCACGCAGCACGAGCGTGAGCGGTCCTGGCCAGAACGCGTCGGAAAGCGCGCGGGCCGAAGCCGAGAAGACGAGCCCCCATGACTCGGCCATCGCGCGCCCGCTCACGAGCAGCAGGAATGGCTTGCCGAGCTCGCGCCCCTTGAGCCTGGCGAGGGCGGCGAGCGCGGGGATGCTGGCGGACGAGCCGAGGCCGTAGACGGTTTCCGTGGGGTAGCCAAGCAATCGCTCGGCCGCCAGGTGGGCTGCCACGGTGGGGATGGCGGCGTCGATCTCGGCCGGCGTCTGGAACGGCAGCATCATTCGCCCCGCCCCGCGATCAGCTCGGCCAGCGCGAGATCCGCCGCCGTCGTCACCTTCAGATTACGCGGCGAGTCGGGCACGAGACGCACCGGCACGCCAGTGGGCTCGACCAGGGCCGCGTCGTCGGTGGGACGCGCCTCGCGGCGCCCGGCGTCGGGCGCGTGGGCGCGCTCCAGCACGGCCCGCGGAAATCCCTGCGGCGTGTGCGCTCGCCAGAGCCCGTCGCGCGGCAGGGTGCGCGCCACGCGGGTGTCGTCGCCGGGCACGGTCTGCTTGAGCGTGTCGCTCAGCCGCACGGCCGCCACGGCCCCTTCGCCCGCGCGCGCATGGGCGATGACCCCGTCGATCACCCCCCGCTCGACGAACGGGCGCGCCGCATCATGGACCAGCACCGTCGTGCATTCGGGGGCGAGCGCCGCGAGCCCCGCGGCCACCGAGTCGGCCCGCTCGGCCCCTCCAGCCACGAAGGTGAGACCGCTGCCGAGGTCCCGCAGAAAAGCAGGCGGTGCGAGCGCGTCGTTCGGGGGGAGGACCAGTACCACGTGCGCGACGTCCGGGTGCGAGACGAACGGCCGGAGAGCCCGGAGGACCATGGGGACGCCGCCGATCGGGTGATACTGCTTTGGCCCGGCGCCGCCGAGCCGTGTGCCTCGCCCAGCCGCGACCACGACGACACCTACATCACGCGGCAAGCGCGCGCACCAGTTGTTCGATGTGGTCCAGCCCCACGATCGAGATGCCTGGAACCTGCGCGGCACTGCGAGCCGATCCGTACACCCGCCGGAAGCCGAGCCGCACCGCTTCGGCGATCCGGCGCTCGATGCCGCCGCTCGGCCGGATCTCGCCACCCAACCCGATCTCCCCCAGGAAGAGGACATCGCGTGGCGCGGGGCGGTTGTACAGGCTGGAGACGAGCGCCGCGGCCACGGCCAGGTCGGCACCGGGCTCGCTCAGCCGCACACCCGCGGTGACCTGCACGAACACGTCGAGATCGGCGAACGACGTTTGGGCCCGGCGCTCGAGCACCGCGAGGAGCACCGCGAGCCGCTTTGGATCGAGTCCCGTGGCCACCCGCTGCGGCGTGCCATAGCCCGAGCGGGACGCGAGCGCTTGCACCTCGACCAGCACCGGCCGGGTGCCCTCCATCAGCGCCGTGACCGCGCTGCCGCTGATACCCTCGGCGCGCGCGGCCAGGAAGACGGCGGACGGGTTGGGCACCGCCACCAGGCCGTGTTCGGTCATCGAGAACACGCCTAGTTCGTCGACCGAGCCGAAACGATTCTTGGTGGTGCGGAGGAGTCGGTAGTCGAGGGTGGCCTCGCCCTCGAAGTAGAGCACGGTGTCCACGATGTGCTCGAGCGTCTTGGGGCCGGCAATCCCGCCACCTTTCGTGACGTGGCCGACCACCACCACCGCAGTGCCACTTTCCTTGGCAAACCGCATGAGCTGGCCGGAGCACTCCCGCACCTGGCCCACATTGCCCGGCGCGCTCTCCAGCGCCTCGGTGTACACGGTCTGGATCGAATCGATGACGACGATATCTGCCCGAACCGCCGCAGCCGCGCCGAGAATGGCCTCGAGTCGGGTCTCGCCGAGCACGTGCACGGCGCCGGCATCCTCGTCCAGCAGACGATCGGCCCGGAGGCGGATCTGGTCCGGTGACTCCTCGCCGCTGGCGTAGAGCACCGTGCGGCCGGCTGCCTCGAGGCGGGCGGCGGCCTGCAGCAGCAGCGTCGACTTCCCGATACCGGGCTCGCCACCGATCAGGCTCATCGAGCCGGGCACCAGCCCGCCACCAAGCACGAAGTCGAACTCGGGCAGGCCGGTGCGCCAGCGCTCGAGTGGCTGGGTGGCCACCTCGCGCAACCGCGCCGGGACCGGGCCGGCTGCGCGCGCGCCCGTCACCCGCTTGCTGGCACCGCGGACGGGTGTGCGGATGATGACCGGCTCCTCCGCCACCGCGTTCCACGCGCCGCACGCCTCACAGCGCCCCGCCCATTTGGGGTGCTCGTGACCGCATTCGGTGCAGCGATAGACGGATTTGGGCTTAGCCATGTGGACCGGCGGTCAGGCGGTCGGGCGGAGGGGCGGTCAGGGGGTCGGCCGAGACGATTGCCGAACGTGCGGCCAGTGCGCGACGCGGCAGGCCAATGCCGCCCGCACGGCGGTCGGTCTTGACCGCCTGACCGCCCGAGCGCTTCACCGCCCGACACGCCGCCCTCACTCCGGATCCTCCCGGTTCGAAAGGTTGTCGAACCGCGTGTACTCGCGCACGAACCGCAGCTGCACGTCGCCGGTGGGGCCGTTCCGGTTCTTCGCCAGCATGACCTCCGCCAAACCGCGCTTGGACTCGTCCTCGCGGTCGTAGTACTCCGGTCGATGGATGAAGATGACGAGGTCGGCGTCCTGCTCGATGGCGCCCGAGTCGCGCAGGTCGGACAGGATGGGCTTTCGCTCGCCACCGCGCTGCTCCGAAGCGCGTGAGAGCTGCGACAGCGCGATGACTGGAATTTCCAGCTCCCGGGCCAGCGCCTTGAGCGAGCGCGAGATGTCGGAGATCTCCTGCACGCGGTTCTCCGCGTACTCCGGGCTCCGCATGAGCTGCAAATAGTCCACGATGACGAGCCGGAGATCGTTGTCGATCTTGAGCCGCCGCGCCTTCGAGCGCATCTCGAGCAGCGTGAGCGACGGGGTATCGTCGATCCAGAGCTGATACGTCTGCAGGATGCCCGCCGCCCGCGCCAGCTGCGTGAAGTCCGAGTCGCGCAGCGTGCCTTGCCGGACGCGGTGGCTGTCGACCCGAGCGGTGGCCGTGAGCATGCGCTGGACCAGCGACTCCTTGGACATTTCCAGCGAGAAGATGGCAACGCCCTGCCCTTCGCTCGCGGCATGCGCCGCAATGTTGAGGCAGAACGCCGTCTTGCCCATCGAGGGCCGCGCGGCCACCACCACCAGCTCCGACGCCTGGAAACCCGACGTCAGCGAGTCCAAGTCTACGAACCCGCTCGGCACCCCGGTAATCGCCTTGCCGCTGCGCTGGAGCGTTTCGATGCGCTCCATCGTGGGCCACAGCATTTCCTTGATCCGGGTGAACCCGTCGTTGCCGCGCTGCTGGGAGATCTGGAAAATGCGGGACTCGGCGACGTCGAGCAGGTCCACCGCCGTCGAGCGGCCGTCGTAGGCTTCGGTGATGATGGACGTGCTGGCTTCGATCAGCCGGCGGAGGATGGCCTTGTCGCGGACGATCTTGGCGTGGAACTCGAGGTTGGCCGCGGTGGGCACCGCGTCCACCAGCTCGGCCAGATATTCGAGCCCGCCGGCCGCCTCGAGGTCGCCCCGGCGGAGCAGCTCGTCGCGGAGCGTGATGTGGTCAATGACCACGCGCCGCTCGGTGAGCGCCAGCATCGCCCGGAAGAGGCGCCGGTGGCCCTCGCGGTAGAACATGCTGTCGTCGACCAGCTCGGCGGCCCGGAGCGCCGCGTCCTGGTCGAGCAGCATCGCGGCCAGCACCGCCTGTTCGGCCTCGGGGCTCCAGGGCGCCGCGCGGCCGACGTAGGTGTCAACGGTCGAGTAGTTGTCGGGCGATACGGACGTCATCCCAAGTCGGCTTCTTCCAGTTCGGGTTGCGTAACAGCGCCGCGGGATGGTACGTCACGACCAGTGGAATGCCGTTGAACGTGTGCACCTTGCCGCGGAGATCCCCCAAGCTTTTTCTCACGCCGAGCATGGCTTCGCCGGCGGTCCCGCCCATCGCGAGTATCACCTTCGGCGCGACGAGCTCGAGCTGGCGGTGGAGATAGGGGATACAGGCAGCGATCTCATCCGGCAAGGGCTTTCGATTCTGGGGCGGACGGCACTTCACGATGTTGGTGATGTACACCGAAGATCGCGGGACATCAATAGCCTCGAGGATCGTGTCGAGCAGCTGACCGGCCTGCCCCACGAACGGCCGCCCGGTGGCGTCTTCGGTCGCGCCCGGACCTTCGCCGACGAGGAACAGTTGGGCGCGCGGATTCCCTTCGCCCGGCACCGCGTTGGTGCGGCTGGGACAGAGATCGCAGCAATACGTCGTGCGGATGCGCTCGGCCACGGACTCGAGTGTCGGCAGCGCGCCGAGATCGTTGCCCAGGAGCACCGGCGCGGGCGAGAGCACCGCGAGGCCCGGCCCCGGAACAGGCGGAGCTCCTCGCTTCCAGCGCGGCTCGACGTGGGCGGCAGTCACGGCGGGGCTACGCGAGACGGTGGGCTCGGACCGATCATCGGACATCGGAGTCGCGCGGGTCGGAGTGTCGGTGTTCAGATCGGCAGCGGCGTCCGCCGGGTCGGCGCGTTCCGTGGAATGCGTCGCGGATTCATTTGGCCGGCGGACGATGACCTCGTTGCCGCCGAGCTCAGCCTGCTGCGCAAGATAACGCCGCCACTCATCGGCCAAGGATACGCTCCACCGCGTCGAGGATGCCCTCGGCCACGTCGCGCTTGGATTGCAGCGGCAGGATGCGCGCCGTGCCCTCCCGGTCGAGCAGCGCCACGCGATTGGTCTCGACCTCGAAGCCGGCGCCCGGCTCGAGCGCGTCGTTCACCACGATCAGATCCAGGTCCTTGCGCTCGAGCTTGGCGCGGCCTTTGGCCAGCGCGTCGCCGGTCTCGAGCGCGAACCCCACGATCACGCTGCCGGAACGACGCTCGCCCCGCGTGGCGCTCAGGATGTCCACGGTGGGTTCCATCGGGACGGCGAGGGCGCCATCGTGGCGCGCGCGCTTGCTGTCGCTGGGGTCGCTCGGGCGGAAGTCGGCAGGCGCCGCGGCCATCACCAGCACGTCGGCGGCAGGAAGCGCCTCGCGCACCGCCGCCTCGAGCTCGGCGGTCGACTCGACCCGCAGCACACGCACCCCGACCGGCGGCGGCAGCGCGACCGGACCCGTGATGAGCATGACGTCGGCGCCGCGCTCCCACGCCGCCTCTGCCACACGGTACCCCATCTTGCCGCTCGATCGGTTGGTCACGACCCGGACGGGATCGATGCTCTCGCGGGTCGGGCCGGCGGTGACGACGACCCGGCGACCGCGCAGAAGCCCGGCCGCGCCGCGCAGACACCGGGCGGCGTGCGCCATGATGGTCTCGGGCTCGCTCATTCGCCCCGGCCGCTCGGACGGTCCTTCGGCCAATGCGCCGACCTCGGGGCCCACGAGCATGACGTTGCGCGACTGAATCCGCTCGAGGTTCGCTCGCGTCTGGGGATGAGCGTACATCTCGTCGTTCATCGCCGGCGCGAGCAGCACAGGGGCCGCCGTGGCGAGCAGCAGCGTGGTGAGCAGGTCGTCCGCCAGGCCCTGCGCCAGCCGCGCGACCAGATGCGCCGTGGCCGGCGCGACGATCACCAGGTCCGCCGCCTGGCCGAGCCGCACGTGCGACAACGTCCCGCCCGGCTCCCACAACGAGCCCAGGACGGGGCGTCCGGTCAGCGCTTCGAAGGTGAGCGGGCGCACGAACTCGCTCGCGCCCTGCGTCAGAACGACGTCGACCTGGGCGCCGGCCTCGGTGAGGCGTCGCGCGAGCGTGCAGCTCTTATAGCAGGCGATGCCACCCGACACGCCGAGGACGACTCGGCGGCCGGACCACGCGCTCACGCCTCGGAGCGGCGACGGCGGACGAGCTTGTAGTTGAGCTCGCCCTCGACCAGCGACTGCAGCGCCTGGGTCGTGAGCTTCTCGCCGCTCGCCGCGAGCTGATCCTTGGGAAACTCATTGAGGTAACGCGCGAACTTGGCCGCGACCAGGACGCCCAGATACTTGTTGCCCGCCTGGTGGGCCACTTCGGACGGCGTGGTGATGCGCATGCGCTCTCCTTCGGGGTTCGGTCAGTCGGCTCCAATACGCGAGGCCGCGGCACTGACATCGCGCCGGAGCCGCTCGATGAACGGGATGAGGCCGTCCTGGCGGGTGACCCGGCGCGCCTCCGCGTCGAGGATCGCGGCGACCTGCGCCACCGCCACCACCAGGTCCTCGTTCACGAGGGCATAGTCGTACTCGGCGACGGCGCCCAGCTCGTCGGCCGCGCGGGCAATGCGCTCGCGGATCACCGCGGCGGGCTCCGTGTTGCGTCCCGCCAGCCGCCCCACGAGCACGTCCGCCGACGGCGGCAGCACGAACAGGTGCAGCGAATTCGGAAAGCTCGCGCGGATCTGGCGCGCGCCCTCGATTTCCACGTCGAGCACCGCCGTGCGCCCGCGGGCGAAGATCCGGTCGATCTCGGCTCGCAGCGTGCCGTACAAATTGCCCGCGTAGGTCGCCCACTCGAGGAACTCGCCGGCAGCCACCCGCCGCTCGAACTCCTCCCGCGCCAAAAAGTGGTAGTCCACCCCATCCCGCTCGCCCTCGCGCCGGGGGCGCGTCGTCGCCGACACCGAGTAGGCGAGATCGTCCCGGGCCCGCAGCAGACTCTTGGCGATGGAGGTCTTCCCGCCGCCCGACGGCGACGACAGGACCAGCAGGAACGGCTTCACTCGAGATTCTCGAGCTGTTCCCGGAACTTCTCCAGTTCGCCCTTCATGGCAATCACCTGCTGCGCGATGTCCGCGTCGTTCGCCTTCGACCCGACGGTGTTCACCTCCCGGCCCAGCTCCTGGGCCAGGAACCCGAGCTGCTTGCCCACCGGATGATCGGATGCGAGCGCCGCGCGAACTGCGGCGGCGTGTGCCCGCACGCGCACCAGCTCCTCCGTGATGTCGAGCCGGTCCGCCTGAAAGGCGATCTCCTGCGCCAGCCGCGCCTCGTCCGCCGGGCGTCCGTCGAGCAGCTCGGCCACCGAAGCACGGAGTCGGTCCCGCTCACGCACCAGCCGTCCGGGGGCCCGCTCCCCCACCACGTCGGCGCCCCGTTCGAGCAGGTCGATTCGATGATTCAGCTCCGCGGCCAGCACCTGCCCCTCGCGAGCCCGCATTGCACCGCAGTCCGCCGCCGCCTGGGCCACCACCGTCTCCACCTCCGGCCAGGCTGGAGGTGCGTCGCCATCGGTCGCCATGGAGACGACCTCGGGCTGGCGGGCAACGAGCTCCACGGTCACTTCGCCCGGCAGCTCGAGCGCCGCCTGCAGGTCCCTGAGGCGGGACGCAACGAGTCGCGCGCGATCGAGGTCCACGGTGAACCCGGCCGCCCGGCCGGGGAGCTCGGTCCAGCGCGCGTGCAGCGAGACGTGCCCGCGGTCGAACTCACGCCGAAGCCGCTCACGCAGCTCGGCTTCGAGCGCGGACAGATCGCCGGGCAGCTTCAGCGCCAGGTTGAAATAGCGGTGATTGACGGTCCGGATCTCCACCCGGAGACGCCCGCCGCCCACGGGGCCCTCTGCCGCGCCGAACCCCGTCATGCTGTTGGGCACCGCGCCTCCGTGCGACCGGGAAAGCCGCGAAATTTACTCGTGATCGGGGCTGGTTGGTAGGGACGACGTGGAACGGGACGCAGGGGGAATCGCAAAAGTCGCAGCCATTCGCACGGGCACGTGGGCTCGCCGGCCGGTGCGAGGTTCATCCTGAGATGCGACTGCTCAACTCTATGTGTTCTCGCTTGTTGCGACGAGACGCCTCCTCTAGTTCAAGAACTCCCACCGAACCCCGAAATCGCTGCCGTAGTTCGGAAGCCTGAACCCGGGGACGTAGGTGAGCTTCGCCGCGGAAATGTTGTCTCGGTTCCAATAGAGCGTGAAGCTCTGAAGCTGGACTGCCACCTGGGTAGTGAAAAAGGTCGCGCCCCGGAGGTTGATCGGCGCGCCGGTGGCATCGCGCCCGATGGTGCCCCTGCCCCACGCTTCCATGCCGAGCTGCAGCTTGAGGTCGAAGATGCCGCTCGGGAACTGGCGCCAGAACTTGGAGCGGATGGTGGCCGTGGTGAGCGAGTGCGTGGGCGGCACGCCGTCCACGGCGCCCTCGGTCGGGTCGCTGTACCAGCTCTGCAGTGTAAGCCACGGCAGCGGCGCCGCCCGGGCGCTGACCGTCAGCCAGTTCACGTCGGGCGAGGGAGCGAGCGCGGGGATCGCGACGAAATCGGCGAAGGCGAACGGGCTGAACGCAGAAGTCCGGGTATACGCCAGCGTGAGCCCCAGGCGCGACCGGTTCCATCCGAGCTGTGCCTCGAAGTCGCGCAGTCGCTGCGCGGTGTCGGCGAGGATCGAGGGGGCGGCCACCAGATCGCCCACCCGCGCGGTGCCCGTCAGGGCGACCCCGGGCGCCGGCGAGAGCCCGGCGGCGAGCGACACGTAGCGGCTGGTGCGACCGCCGAAGTGATGCTGCAGCACGGCCTCGGCGCTCGCGGACAGCGGGCCCACCGGAGCGAAGCCGAAGGTTGCACGTAGATCGAGTGGCGTCCATCGCGTGCGATGGAACCCCGACGCTCCGACGGAAAGGATCGGCGTGCGGTACTCGACTTGTCCGCCGAGCTGGTTGTCCTGCTGGTCCACGCCAGCGCCGTCCCACGCCGAGCGCGCATAAATCACGTCGAGCCCGCTCCCGGTGCCGTCCTCGCGGGAGCGAAGCGCGAGCCGGAATTGCACGTCGGTGCGCGTTGCCGTATAGCCCAGACCGATCGTGTCGGTCTCCGCCACGCCGGCGACCGTGAACGGCTTCCGCTTGGGCCGCGCGTGGAGGATCTGGTACTGGAGGCCGAACTTCCGGGACGGTACGTACCCGCCCTGCGCGAAAAACTGGGTGTTGGAGTAGCCGCTGCTGAGACCACTCGCTGTAGGCGAATTGAGGTAGTCCGCCGCTACGGCGAAGCCCACGCCGGAGGGAAACCGTCGTTCCAGGTCGGCTTCGTACCGGGCGAAGTCCCGGTCGCCGCGAGCAACCGCCACCCGCGAGCGGGGGGCCAGCCGGTCGTGGCGCCTGGTGAACAGTTGCACCCGGAGCTGCCCCGGCCACCGATCCACCTCGACGCGATCGAGAAAGCCGATCGAGAACAGCGAGGGGTCCACCGCGATGCTGTCCACGCCAGCAGCGACGAACGGCACACCGTCGAGGTAGTACTCGGTCGACGTTGCGCCGCGCCCCTCGAAGTCCACCAGCTCGGGACGGCCGGTGAATCCGCCGCGCCAGAGATAGACGCCCGGCACCTGGGATAGCAGGTCGCCGACGGTGGCGCCGTTCATCCATTCGATGGAATCGCGGGTGAAGACGATGCGGGTGAGCGGCGGACGCGGGCCGGCCGGCGCGAGGGCCGGCAGGACCGGCACCCGCACTTCCTCCTGCTCGAGCGCGCGCAGATAGCGCGCCGTGTAGTCCACCGTGTCGCGTTGGAGCGAATCGGCAGCGAGCGTATCCTGGAGGTTTTGCGCCTGGGCGAAACGCGGTAGGCCGAGCGCGAGCGCCAGCCCGACGATCCAGCCGGATCGCGGCAGCCTCATCAGAGAGCGTCGGCGCCGGCGCGCGCGCCCCACGGGGCGCCGCGTCGGGCCGGCTCCCGGTTCAGCGGGCCCCCGCCGCGGTGCCCGGCCGATGCAGCACGAACTCGCTGAACAGCCGCACGCCCATGCCGGTCGGGCCCTTTACCCGGGTGGCATCCTCACGGTCGGTGTACGCGGTGCCGGCAATGTCGAGGTGGGCCCACGGGAAGCCGTCCACGAATTCGCGGAGGAACCAGCCGGCGGAGATGCTCCCGGCGGGACGGCCGCCCGAGTTCTTGATGTCGGCGATGTCCGACTTCATGAGGTCGCGATACTCGTCCCATAGAGGCAGCGGCCACACGCGCTCCCCCGCCCGCTCCCCTGCCTGACGCACGTCCTCGATGAGTCGGTCGTCGGTGCCCATCAGGCCGGCCGCCGTGTGGCCCAGGGCGACGACGACGGCGCCGGTGAGCGTGGCGATGTCCACCACGCAGGCCGGCGTGTAGCGCCGCGCATAGGTCAGCGCGTCGCACAGGATGAGGCGACCTTCGGCGTCGGTGTTGATCACCTCGATGGTCTTGCCCGAGAGACTCGTGACCACGTCGCCCGGCTTGACCGCGGTCCCGGACGGCATGTTCTCCGTCGTGGGAATCAGCCCGACCACGTGCACCGCCGGCTTGAGCAGGCCAAGCATCTCGAACGTGCCTAGCACCGCGGCCGCGCCGGACATGTCGTACTTCATGTCTTCCATGTTCTGCGCGGGCTTGATCGAGATGCCGCCGGTGTCGAACGTCACCCCCTTCCCGACCAATACCACCGGGGCGCCCTCCGCGCCAGCGTACTCCAGGGCGATGAACCTCGGCTCTTCCGCGCTCCCCTGGGCGACCGCGAGCAGCGCGCCCATGCCTTCGCGCGTGATCGCCGCCTTGTCGAGCACGGTGACCCGGTGTCCGTGGCGTTTGGCGACTTCTTCGGCCGCACGCGCGACGTACGAGGGCGTGCACACGTTTCCCGGCAGGACCTGAATGCCACGCGCCAGCGTCTGCCCTGCCCCGATCGCCGCACCGACCGTGTGGCCGGCGGCCAGCGCGTCGGTCTCGCTCGGCGCGAGCACGTCGAACCGGGCCAGCGGAGGCTTCTGGTCCTCCGCTGGCCGTTTCATCTCGGTGTAGTGCCAGGCGCCTTGAGCGAGGCCCTCCGCGATCGCCTGCCCCGCCTCGCGTGGCGAGACCGCGCTCAGCGCGTCGGAAACGACGTGGAATGCCGCACGCGCCGCCCCCAGGGTCCGGGCGCGCTTCGCGGCCGTGGCGGCCGCCCGGCGCAGAACCGAACGCGAGACCTCCTCGGCCTTGCCGAGGCCGACCAGCAGCACACGCGCCGCCGGGCCCGGCGGGTAGACCAGCGCGGTCTCGTCCTTTTTCCCTGTGAAGTCGCCGGCGGCGAAGAGGCGCCCGAGCGCGCCGCCGGTGCCCTTGTCGAGCGCGGCCAGCGATGACGGAAGCCCGCCGCGAGCGACGGCGACCGCCAGGAGCGGAGTCTCGAATCCCGCCGGTGCGGCGGGAACAACGGCGGTTTCGAACGGCATAAGCCCTGAAACGCGAGTGTGATGGGGATAAGAGCCGCGGCCCGGGCGCGGACGGGAAGCTAGTCGGGGCGGCCCGCCGGCGGCAACGCCTCGCGACGGCCACCTCGTCTCACCGCTCGGGTACGGCTTCCGCCTCCCGCGTGGCCCTCTCCCAGCGCGCGAACGCCTGGTCCAGGGCCGCTCGCGCGGCCTCCAGCTCGCGTCCCAGCGCGATGGCACGGCGGGCGCCATCGGCGGTGAGGTAGAGCTCCGGATCCTCCAGCGCTGCGCGGGCCTCTTCGACTCTCGTTTCGCAACTGGTGACGAGCGCCTCGGCCTCGGCCACCGCTCGCTCCGCCGAGCGGCGCACCGAGTCGCGCTGCTGGGGCTCCTCCCGGGCGGCCCGGGTCCGCTGCCGGTCCTTCACTTTGCGCAGCGATTCCGCCTCTGCCGCTGCGACCGCGGCGGCGTGTTCCCGCTCGATGCTCGCGACCTCCCACTCCTCGAACGTGCCGGGGAAATCAGTGATCCGGGCGTCGTGGAGAATCCACACCCGGGTGGTGAGCGAGCGGAGCAGCGTCCGGTCGTGGCTCACGATGAGGACCGTGCCCTCGAACGCCTCAATGGCATCCTCCAGGGCCTCGATGGATTCGACGTCGAGATGGTTGGTCGGTTCGTCGAACACGAGCAGGTTGGCACCGCTCAGCATCATCATCGCGAGCGCCACCCGGGCCCGCTCGCCGCCCGACAGCGTGCCGGCCGTTCGCTGCACCGAATCACCCGAAAAGCCGAAGCGCCCGAGGTGGGATTGAATCGGCCCTCGCCCCCAGTGGGGCCGCAGGTGCGCGATGATGTCATACAGGGTCTGGTCGGGTGGGACCTGCGCCAGATCTTGACGGTAGTAGGCGGCGCGGACCGAGTCCGGCATTCGGACGGTGCCCTCGTGGGGTGGCGTCTCGCCCAAGATGGCGCGGAGAAGGGTCGACTTGCCCGCCCCGTTCGGCCCGACCAGGCCGATCACCTCGCCCCGCCTCACCCGCGCGTCGAACCTCGTCAGCAGCCGTCGGCCCGCGACGGCCAGGCCGACGCCCTCCGCCAGCAGCACTTGGTCCCCGCCGCGCTCGTTGGCCGTGAGCCGCAGCGCCATCGCGTCGTCATCGCCGGGCGGCGGACTCAGGCGCTCGACGCGGTCGAGACGCCGGCGGCGGCCCTTGGCCTGTGCGCTGTTGTTGCCAGCAATGTTGCGGCGGATGAAGTCCGCCTCCGCGGCGATCACGCGGGACTGCTTGGCGAACGCACGCTGCCGGGTCAGGCGGCGTTCGGTGCGTTGACGGAGGAAGGCGGCGTAGTCCCCCTCGTACGTCGCGGCCGTGCCGCCTTCGAGATGGAGCACGTGGTCCACAACGGCCTGCAGAAAGGCGCGGTCATGGCTCACGAGGAGGACCGTGGCATCGAGGTCCCGGAGATAGCCCTCCAGCCACCGCGTCGTCTCGAGATCCAGATGGTTGGTCGGCTCGTCCAGCAGCAGCACGTCGGCGGGCGACACCAGCTGCTGGACCAGGCCGAGCCGGCCACGCTCGCCGCCACTGAGGCTCGCGAGCGGGCGCGAGCGCGCCCCATCCGGCGGAAAGCCGAGGCCTTGCAGGACGGCGTCGATCCGCGCGGCCAGCGTATAGCCTCCCTCGCGATCGAACCGCTCGAGGTCGCGGTCATAGCGGGCGAGCATCTGTGGCGTGCAGTGGTCGCCAGCCTCCGATAGCGCCGCCGCCTGTTCCGCCAGCGACCGCTCCAGCGCGAGGAGCTCCCCGAAGGCGCCCGCCGCCGCCTCCCAGACGGTCGTCGCGCCGGGGAACTCCCGGTGCTGCTCCACGACGGACATCCTGAGCCCCGTCGCCCGCGACACCGTTCCCGCCACGGGAGCCGCCTCGCCGGTGATGAGTCGGAACAGCGTGGTTTTTCCCGAGCCGTTACGCCCGATGATCCCCCACCTGTCCCCGCGCGCGACCGTCAACGTCACGTCGTCGAAGACCCGTGTGGCACCGAATTCGACGGCGGCCCCGGCGATGGCGAGCTGGGTCATCGCCCAGTCCACTCCCGCCAGACTGGCTCCGCGTTCCCCACGGTGAGCCGCTGCTGGTAGCGGACCAGGGGCTGGCTCAGCAGCAAGGGGTCGTCGGCGAGCCGGGCGAGCCACGCAGCGTCGCTGAGCCGGGCCGCACCAAGGCCCAGCTCCGCGAATCGTCGGGATTCGCGGTCGACCAGGGCGGTGACCCCGAATTTCTCGGCGAATCGTCGAAGCTCGCCGGGCGACGCCGGGCGCTCCTGCAAGTCGACGAAGTGGACCTTGATCCGGCGCTCGGCGAAAAAGCGCAGCGCCTTCCGCGTATCGGGGTTTTTCCGGATGCCGAAGACTTGGACTTCCATGGGGTGGGAATTTACCGATGGGTCTACCCGGCGCGCTTGGGCACCGCGTCCGCGCCTACGTCACAGCAGCGGCCGCATGCCCCTCAAGCAGGTGTCCGACCGCGTCCGCGATGTGAATGGACGCGCGGCCGTCGCCGTATGCATCCGGCACCCAGGCTGCGGCGGCGCGCCGCTGCATCTGGGCGAAGACGGCGGCCCGAAGACCCTCGGGCGCCTCCAGGGGCCGCACTAGCGCGTTCGCTCCGGCCTCTACCGTCTCCGTCCATTCGGTGTGCCCCCGAAGCGTGACGCAGGCTGTGCCAAGCCAGTAGGCCTCCCGCTGGACCCCGCCCGAGTCGGTGACGACCGCGCTGGCGTCGCGCACAGCCGCGATGGTCTCCGTATACCCCAATGGAGGGCCAAGACGCACGTTCGACGGCACTCGGTCGCACAAGCCGAACCCGTCGATGGCCGCTCGCGTCCGCGGGTGCATGGGGAAGACGACCGGCAGCTCGAGTGTGCCCAGCGCGGCGAGCACCGCCGCAAGCGCCGCACGGTCGGACGTCAGCGCCGCGCGATGCGCGGTCGCGAGCACGAACGGCTGGCGGTCGGTCGCCGGCGGGATGCGCCGCAGATGCTCGGTGAGTGCATCGCGGGCCACGTCTCCGGTCATGACCGTTACGCCCGGCACTCGTTCGTTCAGCAGGGTGTCGCGCGCGGCCTTCGAGGGAGCACAGAGCAGATCAGCCAGCACATCGACCACGCGCCGATTGTGTTCCTCGGGCAGTCCCGGCTCCGGCGCGCGCAAGCCAGCCTCGACGTGCACCAGCGGCAGGCCCAGCTTGCTCGCGGCCACGGCACACCCCAGGGTACTGTTCGTATCGCCGATGACGACCACGGTGTCCGGTCGCATGCGGGCGAGCAAATCGCCGGCGCGGTCCAGCACCTTGGCGGTCTGTCTCGCCGGAGTGTCGGAGCCGACTTCGAGGAAGTGATCCGGCGGCGGAATCTCGAGCTGCTCGTACAACAGCCGGTTGAGTTCGTAGTCATAGTGCTGGCCAGTGTCCACCGCCAGGACCCGCCAGCGGCGACGCAGGGCGTGCGAAAGCACCGACGCCTTCACCACCTGCGGCCGTGTGCCGTAACAGAGTGCGATGGTCTGGACCGTATTTCCCACGAGCACCCCATGGGTCGGATACGACTGACGGTGGCGTCCCATCACGTGTCGGCCAGTGCGCGCTAGTCGGGCGGTCGCGCGGACCATCCTCGGCGTGCTGCTGGTTCTCATCATCTGGGGCTTCTGGCTGGAGCCGTCCAGCCTGCGGGTACGCGCCGAAGCCATCGAAGTCCCGTGGCCCGCCTCGATGACGCTCCGGGCCGCCGTAATCAGCGACCTGCATGTCGGCGCGCCGTACTATGGCGAGGATCGCCTCCCCGAAATCGTCGCGCGGACCAACGCGACCCGCCCCGACATCATCCTGCTGCTGGGCGACTTCATCACCCTGGGCGTGATCGGTGGCCATTTCGTCCCGCCTGAGGCCGTCGCGCATGGTCTGGCGGGGCTGCGTGCGCGATATGGCGTCTTTGCCGTGCTCGGAAATCACGACCGCACGGTGGCCCCGACTCGGCTCTCAGAGGCGTTGACCCGGGTGGGCATTCGTGATCTCGAGGACACGGCCGTGGAGATTCCGACGACCACCGGACGCCTGTGGATCATCGGGATCAGCGATCTCTGGACCGGGCCGCACGACATCGGCCGCGCCCTGGCCGCCGTGACCGACAGCAGCCCCGCGATCGCCATCACCCACAATCCGGATGTCTTCCCGCACATTCCGGCCCGCGTCGCGCTCACGCTGGCCGGCCACACGCATGGCGGCCAAGTGCGTCTGCCGTTCCTGGGTCCGCCGATCGTCCCATCGGCGTATGGTCAGCGGTACGCCGCAGGTCACGTCATCGAAGGTGGGCGGCACCTGTTTGTCTCCACGGGTCTGGCCACCAGCGATCTTCCCGTGCGGCTCGGTGTCCCGCCGACGATCTCGCTGCTGACGATCACCGGCCCGAGATCATCGTCGGCCGGGCCACGGACTGCACGTACTGCTGCTCCCGGATATGCTCCTCGAAGCGTACCAGGAACGCTCTCACCCAGTTCCGGGTCGCCTCGTCGATGAGTGTGCCCTCCGCATCGAACTTTTCGTGCGCCCGCCCTACGAGGATCTCCGGCTGCAGCATGACAGGGGTGTTCGTGAGCACGAATGACTCGCGGAGCTGGCTCTGACCGCGGGCCGTTCCGCCGGCACCGGTCGAGGCACCCATAATGGCCGTCGGTCGTCGGTCCAGCACGTTGCCGTGCCGCGGCTGGGACAACCAGTCGATCGCATTCTTCAGGATACCGGGAACCCCGTGGTTGTACTCGGGGCTCACCAGCAGCAGCCCGTCGGCACTCCCGACCGCCGTGCGGAGCCGCGCCACGGGCGCCGGCGGAGTAGGTCCGTCCACGTCGGCGTTGAAGGGCGGAATATCGTGCAGCTCCTCGGTGATGATCGTCATGCCCGCCGGGGCGAGGTGTTGGGCCGCGTCCAGCAGGGCGCGATTGAGCGAGGCACGGCGAAGGCTGCCCGCAATGCCGACGACGCGGAGGGGAGGAACGCCGACCATCTCGCGCACGTCGGCTCCGTCATCGGCAGCGGTCCTCATAGCTGGTCGGCTCTGGGGAAGCGTCATGGCGTCGCCTCGGTAAGCGTGCACAGCAGGACCTCGGGCGGTGCGAACAGCCGCCATGGCACGACGACACAGCCGATGCCCACGCTCACCACGAGCGTCCTGCCAGGGCTGAGGTCAAAGCGGCCCCGGGCATAACGTCGAGAGAGCGCTCCCTGCGGAACAAGCAGTGGTCGCCCGTTGGGAAGCGCGATTTGCCCCCCGTGCGTGTGGCCGCAGAAAGCGACCTCAAATCGCTCGGCTCCGATGTCCAACAGCCCGGACGGCGCGTGCATGAGCACCAGGCGGATGCCGCTCGCGGGACCTAGTGCGGCCGCGGCATCCGGTCGGCCGTGCCCGTGGTCATCCACGCCGCAGATGGCCACATGCTCGAACGGGGCGGCAAGTGATGCGCTCTCGTTCACCAAAACCCGGACGCCGACGTCCTCCAACCCGCGCCGGACCTGCGTGTGTCCCGCCCACCAGTCGTGATTGCCCAGGACGGCGAAGCGCCCGAGCGGAGCGGGGACCGCACTCAACGCCACGGCCAGCCCGCGGAGTCCGCTCAGATCGTGCGTGACGTAGTCGCCGCCCAGAAGCAGAACATCGGGGGCCGCGCTGGCCAGTGTTGAGCACGCCGCCTCAACCACGGCAGGATTGGTCGTCGGGCCGACATGAAAGTCCGACGCGTAACCGACTCGAAGCGGCCGTGGGCCGAGGCCGGCGACCGGAATCGCGTGGCGAGTCAGCCCGACGGTCGCCCGCCGGCCGAGCAGGCGGCCGAGTCTGGCCGGCCAGCCCCCGCGATAGATGAGCGGCTCGACGCGCGACCCAAGCTGGGCCAGGGTTTCTGCCCACTCGGAGCGCTTTCCGTTACTGTGGCCCGTTGGGCTCGCCAATCTGTGTAAGTCGTTGGTACGACAGCGTACGGCGCTCATCACCCGTAGTTCGGCCAACCTATTGTGCGACGGTACGAGCCGCCAGAGCGGTGGCTACCGATCCAAGCGATCCCCTCGTTGTCCCTTTCGACTCAGGCCCTGACACAACGGCGGTTGGGCAAAGCAAGGAGCGCGCCGCCAGCATGACTCGGCCAATTTTTCGCCTGACCTGTTGGGGCAACCTACGCCGGGCCATATTGATGACTCGGACCCATGCGGTCTCTGGCGCTCGAACGTTGAAAGAGGAGTCAAGGCTTTGTCGGCTCGTTTAGGCTTCGCTGAGCGCGCCATGCCGGCCGAGGTAAACTATTCCTCGCGCCTCCGCCCCCTGTGGTACTCGGCCGCGGTCATCGCCGCG
>JBQCGH010000007.1:0-14708 GCA_051955835.1 Gemmatimonadales bacterium | reverse complement strand
TTCCTCAGATCGTCCCCCGCGGCAATTCTGCCGTGGGCGACGTGACCGAGCCTCGGACCGGGAGTCGGCGTCCGGTGCGAGGTAGTGGCCCTGGGCCCCGCGTTGGGCTTCGCCGAGAAAGGGAGGTGATCCAGCCGATGTGTACCCCTACGGTGATCTGTGAGGTGGTCACCTCCTAGAGCCCGGACGCACGCAGTTGCAGGTGGGCATGGAGGACCCAGGAACCACCGGCCCCGACGGTCCCGCTATTCACCAGCGGGGTGGCGAGCAGCCAGAGACGCCACAGCATCCGTCGGGGCTTTTCGTTTTCGTCAGATCTGCGGTCGATCGGCAGATATAAAACGGCCCGCCGGAGGATCCGGCGGGCCGTGAGTGTTCAGCGCGGGGATTTACGCCTTGCGGACGTTGGAGGCCTGCAGACCCTTCGGGCCCTTCGTGACTTCGAACTCCACTTTGTCGCCTTCGGCCAAGCTCTTAAAGCCCTGCGCTTGGATGGCGCTGTAGTGGACGAAGACATCCTCACCACCCTCCACCTGGATGAAGCCGTAGCCCTTCGCATCGTTGAACCACTTGACCGTGCCTTGTGCCATACGTCTGGTTCCTCTCTCCTTGGGACGACCACGAAGCCGCCCCTGTGATCCCCGCACCACCATGGCCGGGGGATCCCCCGGAATCGGGGGGAACAAAAAAACGCCGTCGAGGACTCGAGTCCTCGCGGCGTCCCATGCTCCTAGATGTCGACCTGTTCGCTCACGTACGGATCAGGCACGTCGTACCCAGTACCAGACGGGCGAAAACTAGCAGAGGGGCCCACACCTGTCAACATCGATTTCAGCGCCGACCGGGGGCCGGGCGCCGGAGGGAATGCGGCGGGCCGGGCCCCGATGAGGGGCCCGGCCCTGGGGTTGTCCTTAGATCTTGCGGACGTTGGAGGCCTGGAGCCCCTTCGGGCCCTCCACCACCTCGAACTCCACGTTGTCGCCCTCGGACAGTGAGCGGAACCCCTCGGCAATGATGGCGGTGTGGTGCACGAACACGTCTTTGCCACCGTCCTGCGCGATGAAACCAAATCCCTTTGCATCATTAAACCACTTGACCGGGCCCTTCGCCATTGTTGCAACCTCTTGAAAAGGGAGCCCAAGGGCTCCGGGGAACCCCCCGGCCACGATGGCCGGGTGACAACGCCCCATCGAACAAAAAGCCGCCCGGACTCAAGGTCCGGCCGGCGGGCGATCGCTCAAGAATGCAAGGGATGGACTTCGCGGAGCATAGCCTAAGCTCATGTGCGTTTTTGGATTTGTCAATAAGGGGCGGGTGTCCGGAAGTGGCTCGACCAGGCTCCGGGCAGAGCAAGGGGGGACGGCCCGGGGGGCTGGGCCAGTCTACCGCAGCACCACGCCCGCCGTCCGCAACTCGTGGTCGAGCAGCCAGCGCTTCCGGGCCAGCCCGCCCCCGTACCCTACCAGTGCCCCATCCTTGCCCACCACCCGGTGACACGGAATGAGAATCGCGAGATGGTTGGCAGCCACGAGCCAGCCGATCTGCCGCGGATGGAGGCGGGTGGCCCGGGCCACGTCTTCGTAGGACCGGGTCTCGCCGAGCGGAATCTTGCGAAGGGTCTTGAACACGGCGACCTGTGCGGGCGACAGCTCGAACCAGCGCTTGAGATGCTCGGGAAAGGGAAAGGGACGGGGCGACCCGGCGAAATACTCGTCCAGCCAGAGCGTGGTAGACCGACATGGACCCTGGGCGATGTGCAGCTCGGGGATAGCGGAGCGAAGGCGGACCGCCCATTTCACGGTGGCGGCGCGGTGGGGAAACTCAACGACGAGCGGACCGGCCTCGCACTCGACGACCGTCAGCGCGCCGACCGGCGAGGCGTACGTCGTCCACTCCACGTGCATGCGGTCTCCGAGGGGGTCCCTCCCCAAAGGTAGCCCGCGCAACGGGCGGGGGCCATTCCGCCTGCGTCACCGAGGGGGAACCCTTAGATTGATCACATGACATCCCCACAGGCACTGGTCGTTCGCACCTTCACCGATCGGGCTGAAGGCCTGTCCCACTTCGTGCTTCGGGCTGGCGAGGCCCCCCGTCTGCTCGCATTTGACGACGCCCTGGGCTGCCCGGTCGAGACCGCGCTGGCCGCGCTCGAATGGACCGGGGCGGTGGGCATTCTCCTCGATGACGACCTGCTCCACGCGGCCAGGCTCACGAGCGAGACGGCCGCCGCCGTAATTGAGCGGAAGAGCGCGGAAGGGCGCCGGTACGTGTACCTGGGCCCTCGGCTGGATGCGCCACCCATGGACGTGTTCGAGGGCGCGGTGCTGTTCGACGAACCCGGCGTCAAAGCGGTGGAGTTCACTCAGCGCGCTCACGCCCTCGCCCATTTTCTCCGGGCGACCGCCGGCGCGGGTGCCCTCCTCGCGCTGCTTGGTCGGCGGGCTCCCGAGCTTCGCCACCTGCGTCGCTGGCTGAGCCCCATCATCAACCAGCTGGACGTCCCGCGGCCTCTCGTGGCCGGCTGGTTTGCTGCCAGCAATGCCGGCTGTCTCTTCGGTTCGCCCGATCCTGAGCCGACTTATCGGTACGTCGAGGTCGGGCTCGAGCCCTGACATGCCCTTCGGGAGAGATGTGTGGATTCACATTCCCACATTGTGTGGACGGAGTAGCTAGTCCCTGCGTCGGGCGTGGCTTACGAATCCACATCTGATCCCGTCAATAGCGGCGTAACCCGAATAAAATCAGGCACTTGCGAGATAATCGCGGGTGCCTATTTTGTGTCCACGCGCTTGGAAGGACACGTGCTGAGACCCCGAGTCACAGTGGCGGCCGGCCGAGCGGGTTCGAGCGGGATATCAGGGGAGAGCGCCGACGCAACCAAGGGCTCAGGCACTCGTTGATCCTGGTGATCACCCCGGCTCGGGCAGGTGAAGCCAGTCGCGTGCTTCATCCACTCCGATCTTGCGCCTCGGAGTGCAGTGCGAACGGTCGGTCCGCGACCCGATCCGACTCGCAGCGCTCGAATGGACGAACCAGGTGGGATGGCCATCCGGCCTGGGGATCGAAGACGAGGCCACACCGCGCCCTCCCGAGCGGCGTATCAGCCAACCGGTGGCAGGTGAGAGAAGAACGGCGGCAGCAATGCCCCGACCTCGGATAGTCCATACGTGGGACGGCCGTCTAGCCACGACTAGGCGGCCGTTCCGTTTTACCCCATCTCCGTTGGCGAGGTCGGATGGTCTGTGGACTCGCCCTCGCCCCAGTCACTCCGGCCGCGATATACCCGACGTCGATCGAGCTGCCACAGCGAGCGCGCGGAGATGAGCGCCTCGCCGGCGAAATGCTCCTGATCGGCCAGCGCCTCGGCCATGCTGGTAGTCTTGGCGCTCGCGTTGTCCGCGAAGTGGAGCACCTCGGCCTCGAGCGTCATGGGGGGCGTCGCGGCGCCGTATTCCTGGCGGCCATGGTGGGACCCGACGAGATGGAGGAGAATCAACCGCTCCTGCGGGGTGCAGGGGGCAGGCGCTGCGTTGCGGATGCGCTGATCCAGCATGAGCAGACCTAACGCCACGTGGCCGAGGAGTGCGCCGGCCTCGGCCATCTCGAAAAACCTGTCCCAGCGATATGCCTCGAGCTTGCCCAGGTCGTGCAGGAGCGCCCCGGCGAAGACGAGATCGGCATCGGCGCTGCACGTTCGGGCGATCGCCCGCCCGATGGCGGCGACCTCGCACGTGTGCCGAAGCAGGCCACCCAGCTCGGCGTGGTGCCCGGAGGTGCTGGCGGGGCACTCCTCGTAGCGGCCACGGAAGGAAGCATCGGCGTAGAACAGGTCGACGGTGCGTCTAAGGCGCGGCCCGCGAATCTCTCCTCGCCAGCGATCCAACGTCTCCCAATAGGGGCGAACGTCGGCCACCGACGGGAGCAGGCGCTTCCGGTCGACGCGTTCGGGCGGGAGGAGCCGGAGCGTTGCAACCTTGAGCTGCCGCTTCCCGTTGAAGCTGCCGCCCTCTCCGCTCACCTGGATGACCGCGCCACGCTCGACGCCCGCGAGGCGAGGCAAATCCTCGGCCCAAAAGGGCGCCGTCGGAAGCCGGCCGTGCCGGTTCCCGAGAATCAGGATGGTGAACGCACCTCGGCTCGCGTCCCGCTGCTCGATCTCGAGAACGAGGAGCGGCTCGTCGATGCGTTGGCCGACTTCCAGACGATCGAGACGGACAGGTTCCACTGGAGGCTCGATTGTTGAAATGAAATGGAGGGAGCATATCGCGTGCTGTCTCCCCTCGGAATTTTACAGTAGGTTCCCCCATGCCTCCCATCCACGTGCTCGTCCTCGACGGTGACCCTGAGCGCCGCGAGGCACTGCTCCGACTCTTGCGCGGCGCCGGTCATCACGCGGTGGCGGCGCCTGATGCCGCGGCGGCCGCCGCCGCGATCGGTTCGCCGGGATTCGATGTCGTTCTGCTCGACCTCGGCCTTCCGGATATGGACATGACCCGGTTACGCGAAGCGCTGGCGCCGACCGAGCCCGTGGCGCCCGAGCGGCTTGATGCCGCCGAGCGTCGGCACATTGCGCTGATGTTGCGGCATACGGCCGGAAACAAGCGTCAGGCAGCGCATCTACTGGGCATCTCGCGCTCGACGCTGCTGCACAAGGTGCGGAAGTACGGCCTGGGCACCACCCCTGCGCTCCTTATAGCCGCCGGCGCGCTATTGCCGAGGCTTTCGTAGGCTGGCTTCTAACAAGCCAGGCCCCGGCGCTCGGCAATGCGTCGGCGCAGCTGGTCTCGACCGCCCGTGGAGCGCGCGACCCCTCATCGAAGGTGCCGTCATCCTTCGAGCAAGCCGAGGAGCCGCGCGCTCATGGCGTGAGACGAGTTCGGCCGAGTCGGGAAACCACGACGGCTTGCGTGGCCGAGGCACGGGTCAGGCGAAACGTGACGTTCGAGACACCCATGGTGAGTCCGACAGGGGAAAAGGTCATTGTGTGGGGTGGTCCCTGCAGAATGACTCCTTCCGCGGAAGGCCCCGGCGCGTGCCAAAGATTGCTCGGGGCGCCTGGCACGCGTATTACCAGGCTGTCCGCGCTCACGGTGAGCTCGAGCGACCGACTCTGTAAGATGGCACTCATCCGGGCGCGCCGGTGAGCCGATACTATTCCGAGGCTTGCATTGTGAACGGCGAGCTCATCGACCACGCGTTGCAGGCTCGGTAACGCGATGCAGAAAAGGATGCCGGTGACGGCCAGGACCAGGGCAAGCTCGAGCAGGGTGACGCCGCGTCGCATGGCGCGATGTTAGCGTCGTGAGCCCGAGATTCGCGACCCGATTTTCGCCGCACGCTGCGGGAAATTGCGTGCCCTTGCCTGGTGGCGATTCGGGGGCGATACTAGCTAACCCCGGATCACCTTCATGGAAGGACGCGATCTGTTCACACCGCAGCAGCTGTTCGGTGAGGTCGAGGCGTCCGCCGACGTGCTGACGCACACTCCCTTTCTGGAGCGCGCGCGGGATGAGCATGAGCGTGATCGGGATTTGTCCGCTCGTCTCGCCCTTGGCGCCTACCTCGTGTCCCGGCTCGCGGACCGCGTGCTGAGCACCGACCGGGTGACGACGTGTGAAGGACTGCTCTGGCAGCTCGACGCCGTGCGGCGCCATCTCCGCGAGCTGCCCGCCGATTCTCCCGAAGCCGCGCATCTGCACGGGGTCACCGACGCCATGCCGCTCGACGGCCAGCCGCTCGCCAGCCTGCGGTTGAGCCTCATGGCGTATGCCTATTTCCTGGAGCACGAGGGCCGCCTCGAGGAAGGGCTCGAAATCCTCGCACTCGCGGTTCGCACCCACGGGCCGGATGTTCCGGCCGCCGATTTCGCTGCCTCGGCCCTCTTCGCCGGACGGCTCAACCGGCTGCTAGCCCGCTGGGACACGGCCACCACGTGCTATGCGGCGGCTGAGACAGCGGCTGGCGCCGCCAACGACACCGTGCTCGTGCTCCGGGCCCGTCTTGGCGCTGGAGCGGTGCATCGTGGGCAGGGTAACCTGCCACTGGCTCGCCGGGTTGCCGAGGACGTCGCGAGCAGCTCCCACCAGGCCGGGCATCGCGAGGTCGAGGCGATGGCCTATGCCGACCTGGGCGCCGCGCTCGCGGCCGAGGGCCGGAAGGTCGAGGCCATCCAGGCCATCTATCGATCGTCTCTCCTGAGCGACGACCTGCTGCAACGGACCCGCATGCTCGGCGATCTGGGCATCGCTTTGGCGGATGTCGGCGCCTACGACGCGGCCCGCACGGCCTTCGAGATCGTCCTGCGTTCGAAGACGAGTTTTATCGTGCGGATGAACGCGATCCTGGAGCTCATGGACCTCGAGTCCGCCAGGGGAGACCGCATGGCGTTCCAGCGGCGGCGGGCGGAGGCGGACGAGGGTCGTCCGAGGATGCCGCCGAGCATGGTGGCCGACTTCCTCTACAAGGCGGGAATCGGCCTGGCGCGGTTCGGGCGCGTTGCCCGGGGTCGGGAGTTGCTCGAAGCCGGCCAACGGCACGCGGAGGAACATCGACTCAACGCGTGGTACTTCCGGTTCGAGAGGGTGCTGTCGAACTTGTCCGCCTGCGGACAGGGCGAGCCCGAGGCCACGGCCAAAGCAGACCTGGAACAGCCGCCGGCAATCCAGGAAGTAGCAATTGGGCTTCGAGAGTTCCTGCAGACGGCCTAGTTGTTGGCTCCCTGGATTTCGAACGACGTTTGCGGCTGGTCCGACGGCCCCGTGGCGTCGCTGCGGGTGCAGGCGGCAGAGGTCAGGCCGGCTAGGCTGAGAGACGCAAGGACGAGCCACTTGGTCGGAATGGGCGACATGGGGCACCCTTTCATCTGATGGTGCATCTGATGGTGCGGGGCGGGGGTAAAGCCAATCTGCCAAGGGCCGCCGGGTCGTTTTAGGCCTTTTTGCGACAAATAGGGGCCGTTTTGCGACATCTCCTCGTTGCCGCGGTGCCTCCCGAGCGTCTCTTCCGCCTGCGATCCGTCGATCCGGACCGGTTCGCCTGGGAGGTCGTTGCCACCTGGCCCGAGGCTGTCGAGGCCATCCGTGGTCTCCCGGTCGAGATGGCAGTGGTCGATCCGTTGCTGGGTGGGGCAGCCCCAAAAACCCATGGCATAGGCCGGCTCCGGCAGTTCTTTCCCTCCCTTCCGCTCCTCGTCTACACAGATCTGGCGCCGGCGACGGCGGGCGTGCTGCTGGATCTTGGCCGGGCGGGCATTCGGCGGGTCGTGGTCCACCGGTTTGAGGACGCCCCGAGTGCGCTGCGCAGCGCGTTGCTCGCGGAGCTGGAGCAGAGCGCGTCACAGCAGGTCATCCAAGGCCTGGGACACATTCTCCGAGACCTGCCCCCCGAGATCCGGTCGGCGCTCGAGGCGATGTTGCACGCTCCCGGCGATGGGATCACCGTCACCGCGCTGGCCGACCGCGCTCGACTGACCCGGCGCACGTGCGAGCGCTGGTTCCCCAAGGTCGGCCTGCCGTCCCCCCGCGTGGTCATGGTGCTCACGCGGCTCCTGTACGCCCATCGGCTGCTGCTCGATCCGGGGTACACCGTGGAAGACGTGGCGCTGAAACTCGGGTACAGCAAGACCAAGACGCTCCAGATGCATCTCCGCGCAGTCTTCGGTCTCACGGCGGGGGAGCTCCGGGTGTCGATGTCGATTGACGACGCGCTCGCCACCGTGACCCACCGGTACTTCACGCCCGCCCGGCGGGCCGCCGTGGCGTCGTGAGCCCCCGCGTTCTCATCGTCGACGACGAAGCTGCCCTGCGGCGAACGCTGGAGCGCGCGCTCCGAGGCATGGGATGCGACGTGGTATCCGCCGGCGACGCACACCTGGCCTACCACATGCTCGACGAGACCGACATCGACCTGGTGCTGCTCGACCTTCACCTGCCGCAGATGCCCGGTGACACCTTCTTCCTGGCCCTCACCCGCCGCTGGCCTTCACTGGCCAACCGCGTGGTGCTGATGACCGGCGACCCCTACACCGACCAGGGCCACTGGCCCGCCACGCTCAAGCGCTGCCCGATGCTGCTCAAGCCGTTCACCCTGGAGCTGCTGCGGCTCACCGTCATGGCCGTGCTCGAGGGGCCCGCCCCCGAAGACCGCGCGAGCAACGGCCAGGCATGACTGCCGGGCTGATCTCCGCGCCAGCCGATCCGCTCGCGACGCTGCGGGAATACCGCACGCTGGCGCCCTGGGGTCTCCGCGACCTGACCGCGCTGGCGGGCGGGATCCTCGATGCGTCGGGGGTCGTGCCGGTGAATGCCGCCGCCCGCGCCCGCCCCAGCGAGCGCACCATCCGCTTTTATGTGGCACGCGGTTTGGTGAGTCCGCCGGAAGGCCGGGGGACCGCGGCGGTGTACTCCTATCGACACCTGCTGCAGGTGCTCGCCATCAAGCTCCGGCAGATGGAAGGCGCCACGCTCGAGGCCATGAGTCGGGAGTTCGCCGGCCTCACGGGAGATCTCATCGAGCGGCGAGTGGCCGGCGTGCTGGGCCCGGCGCTGCCGCGTCCCGACCGCCTGGCACTACTGCAGACGCCGGGCACCGGCCGTGGCCGGGTCGGGCGCGCAGTGCTCGGCTGGCTGGCGCCGGTCGAGGGTGCGCCGGCGGCGGGCGCCACCTGCCGCCGGATTGCGGTCACCCCCGGGGTCGAGGTGCTGGTCGACGAGCAGCACCCGATCATCCGGCTCAACGGCGATGTCGCCGCCATTGCCGACGCCTTCCGCCAGGCGCTCGCCGGGCTGGTGGAGACCGAGTCCTCCTTCCGTAAGGATCCGCCATGATCGCCACGCTCATCGTCATCGCGGTCGTCGTGTTGCTCGTGTTCTGGCTCATCGGCGCGTACAACGGTCTGATCGGGCTGAAGAACCGGGTGGCGAACGCCTGGAAGCAGATCGACGTGCAGCTCAAGCGGCGGCACGACCTCATTCCGAACCTGGTCAACACGGTGCGGGGGGCCATGGATTTCGAGCGCGGCACCCTCGAGGCGGTGATCGCGGCCCGGAACAAGGCGGTGAACGCCACGGGCGTGGCGCAGACGGCCAAGGCGGAGGGTGAGCTGACCCAGGCGCTCGGACGACTGTTTGCACTGACCGAGGCCTACCCGGACCTCAAGGCCACCGGGAACGTGGCGCAGCTCCAGGAGGAGTTGACCAGCACGGAGAACAAGATCGGGTTCGCGCGCCAGCTCTACAACGACGTCGCGACCGAGTACAACACCCGGCAAGCCATCTTCCCCACGATGCTCGTCGCCGGACTCGCCAAGGCGTCGCCGGTGGAACTGTGGCAGATCACCGATGACACCGAGCGCGCGGTGCCGACGGTGGATCTCTCGAGCACCAAACCCACGCCGTGACCGAGGCGGCGAACCTCTTCGCCCAGCAGGAGTCCAATCGCCGCCGCTCCACCTGGCTCGTCATCGGATTCATCCTCTTCTTCGCCTGGGTCGGCTTCGGCGGCGACGTGGCGTTCGCCATGCTCACCGCCAACGCGCCGGCCGGCTCGTATCACCACGTCGTGCCGGTGATCGGCATCGTCACCTCGCTCATCGCTTCCGGGATCTGCTGGTACTCCTGGCGTTTCGGACCTCGACAGGTCCTGTGGGCGACCGGCGCGCGCGAGCTGACCACGCCCGAGTCCGCTGAAGAGCGGCAGCTGCTCAACGTGGTCGAGGAGATGTCGATCGCGGCGGGACTGCCGATGCCAAAGGTTTGGATTGTCCCGGACGACGATCCCAACGCCTTCGCCACCGGCCGCGACGCGGCGACGGCGAGCATCGCGGTGACGCGAGGCCTGCTTCAGACGCTCAACCGGGACGAGCTGCAGGGTGTCGTGGCCCATGAGATGGCCCACGTGCAGAATCTGGACGTGCGGCTCATGACCCTGCTCGCGGGTATCGTGGGCGCCATCGCGCTCATGTCGGACGGGATGGGCCGGATGCTGCGCGGCTCGCGGGGCGTCCGCCTGAGCGGCGGCGGTGGCGGTGGCGGACGGGACAAGGGGGGCAATCCGTTCGCGATCGTGATCCTGGTGCTCTGGCTCGTCACCTTGATCGTCGCCCCGATCGTCTCACGGATCCTGGCGATGGCCGTGAGCCGGAAGCGCGAGTACCTGGCCGACGCGACCGGCGCGCAGTTCACCCGGAACCCGCTCGCCCTCGCCTCGGCTCTGGAGAAGCTGGACGCGGCGTCGGCGCCCACCCGGGCGATCACCCGCGGGGCCGCCCACCTATGTATCGTGGACCCGGCACCGAGTGCGTTGTCGGCGCACGATGGGCGCGTAGCCGACCTGCTCGCGTCGCATCCACCGATCCGGCAGCGGATCATCCGGCTTCGCGGCATGGGCTATCAGCAGGCGAAGCAACCGGCGGAGACCACGCCGCAGCATGCGTCCGCTGTCGGGCCCGCGCCGGTACCGTCGTCCTCGACTCCGCCGGCCGACGCCGCCGAGCTCAGCCCACCAAGCCCGCCATCTCCGGTCTGACGCCGAGCCGCGCACCGCCTGCGGCCATCAGCGCTGCGCGTCGTCCAGGAACACGAGCGCCTGCCGGCGAGCCACGACCGCTTCCAGCGCATCGTGGATCGTTGGATCGATCGCGGACCCGACCAGCTCGCGCATCCGGTCGATCGCGTCCTCGGGCGGCATCTTCTCCTGATACGGGCGTGCGGTCGTCAGGGCGTCGTAGATCTCCACTGCCCCGATGATGCGGGCGCCGAGCGGAATGGCCCCGCCCGCCAGACGGTCGGGGTAGCCCGAGCCGTCCCAGCGCTCGTGGTGGCTGCGGACCAGCGCGATCACGTCCTGCAGGTGCACCAGCGGAGCCAGGATCTGGCAGCCGACCAGCACGTGCTGCTTCACGTGCTCGTATTCCTCGTCGCTGAGCGGACCCTGCTTGTGCAGGATCTCCTCCCGGATGCCGATCTTCCCGATATCGTGCAGCCGGCCGGCGGTGCGGATGGCCTCGATCTCCCCATCCGGCCGCTCGAGGTAGGCGGCGATGCCGGCCGAGAGGTCGGCGACGCGTGCGGAGTGTCCACGCAGATACGGGTCCTTGGCCTCGAGCGCGTTGACCAGCGCTTCGAGTGTGGCCACGGAGATGCGCTCCTGAGTGGCCTGGGCCACCCGCCGCTCCGCCGCGCGAAGCGCGACCTCCTCCTTCAGCCACTGGTTGACCTGCTGGCCCTCAAGCAACGTGTGGCGCCGCTCCAATGCCCGCCCGATGGCGCGCCCGAGGTGGGTCAGGTCGATCGGCTTGAGCAGATAGTCGAACGCGCCGCGCTGCATGCAGAGCGCGGCGGACGTCGCGTCGTTGACCGCAGTGAGCATGAGGATGGCGGCGGTGGGCTCCAGCTCCAGCAGCCGAGGTACCAGCTCGATGCCGTTCGTGCCCGGCAGATTCACGTCCAGCAGGATGCCCGTGACCTTCTGGCGCCGGACCAGGTCCAGTGCCGCTTCGCCGGAGGCGGCCAGCGCGACATCGTAACCCTGCTGAACCAGGTAGCGCCGGAGGGCGCTCCGAATCGCCTCCTCGTCATCGACGACGAGGAGGGTGACGGGTCCACCGCTCAGCGGCACGCGGACTCCTTCACTCGGTCCGGTCGCCGGGAGGCGCCGGTTGTCAGGCGGGGGGTGACGGAAGGTACGGACCGCGGAGAGTCGAGGCAAGTGACGCGGCGCGAGGGCGCTGCTCTCACCCTACGAATTCGACCGCGACCCGCTCCGGAATCACGCCCGCCGCGTGGCCGCGGTCGAGCAGTGTTTGCACCGCCTGACGTCCTCGCGGGCCGTAGTCGACCGTCCACTGGTTCACGTACATGCCCACGAACCTGTCGGTCCGCTCGTCGCCGATGCCGCGATTGAACTGCTTGGCGTGCGCCAAGGCCGGGGAGCGGTGCTCGAGCCCATAGACGATGCTCGCCCGGAGGTCGCGGGCGATCTGGTCGATCACCGTGCGGCCCAGGTCTCGGCGAACCGCGTTCCCGCCGAGCGGGAGCGGCAGGCCGGTGTCCTCCATCCACCAAGAGCCCAGGTCGGCCCAGAGATGGAGCCCGCTGTCGGCATAGGTGAGCTGCCCCTCGTGAATGAGGAGGCCCACGTCGACCTCGCCGGCATGCACTGCGTCCTCGATGCGGTCGAATGGCAAAACCACCGCCGACACCTCGGGCTGATACAGCATCAGGGCGAGATACGCCGTCGTGAGCTTGCCCGGCACCCCGACGCGGAGCCCGCGGATGGCCGCGCGGGGCTCGGCCGGTCGGGGGCGCGTGGCCACCAGGCGAGGGCCGTAACCATCGCCCATCGACGAGCCCGAGCTCAGGAGGGCGTACTGCCGCCAGAGATATGCGTAGGCGTGGATGGACACGGCCGTCACCTCGAGCTCGGCCCGGCGCGCCCGCTGATTCAGGGTTTCGATGTCGGACAGCTCGTGCACGTAGCGCAGGTCGCCGGTGTCGAGCTTGCCCTCCGCGAGTGCGTAGAACATGAACGCATCGTCGGAGTCGGGGCTGTGGGCGACGCGGATGATACGGGACATGGGGCCTCGAGGTTGGACCAGCCGGCGGAGATCAGCGGCCAGCGGCGGCCGAGTCGGCGGCGCGGCGAAATTCTGCGATCGTCGGCTGGTGCTCCTGGTACTCCACCCGGCCCGCGGCGCTTTCGGCGGGGAAATGGGCGAGGAAGTCGCGCGCGGCCTGGCGCCGCCGGGCGGTATCGTGCTGAATGCTCCCCACCGCCCCGCGGATCACGTAGCCGAACAGGTGGCCCGGGTTGCGCGCCAGGATGGTGTCGGCCAGGGCGAGCGCGCCGGCCATGTCGCCCACCTGCATCCGGAGCACCGCCGCATGGTAGCGCGCGTCGGCGTCGGTTGAGTCGAGCTGGGCGTACGCGCCAAGGGCCATAGGCGTGAAGCGGAGCACGGTAGTGCTGTCGCCCTGGTCGGCGGCCTGCATGATCCGGTTGAACAGGCGATCGAACCGCTCGCGCGGCGTCATTCGGCTGATGTCGGGCGGCGCGCCGCCGGCGGGATTGCCGGTGAGATTGCCGCCGGCGAACGGCGCCTCTGTGCCGCCTGGTGCCTCGCGAGCGCTCACCGCGCCCGGATTGGCCATGTCGGGGGCGGCCGCGGGCCGAGCATCGCGGATGACCTTGAGCACGATCAGCGCGAGCAGCCCGACACAGAGCACGCCAGCCACGACCCAGGCCCGCCGCTCGCGCGCGGGAAGGGTCGCGCGGCCGAGCGACCCGGCCGGCGTCACCGGCCGACCGCAGCGATGGCAGAAGCGTGCACGGGCGGACAACGTCGCGCCGCAGGCGGCACAGGTCCGGGCCACGAGGCTGGCACCGCACGCGCCACAGTAGTTGCCGCTGGCGGGCCTCCCGCAGCCGGGGCAGACGGTGGTGGCGGCGGTCATCGGGGCAGAAGCGTAACGAGGTGCCGGAGCGGGGGAAAGGCGAGCCGGGTGGATGCGGCCGGCATTGGTCTCGGACCTTACCCTGAGCCGCGATCCGGGATTTCTTTCAGCCGTTCACCCACCCCGGAGACACCGTTCATGGCGAACGTCCGGCAGCGCAGCCCCGCCTCGGGCGAGCGGCCCAGCCTCGACGACTTCCCGACCGATCTGACCGGCGCGAGCAAGGACGACCTGCTCAAGCTCGCCCATCGGTTCGGGGTCGATTTCATCCGGCTGCAGTTCACCGACATCATGGGCATCAACAAGAACGTCGAGGTGCCCCGCAGCCAGTTCGCCAAGGCGCTCGACGGCGAGATCATGTTCGACGGCAGCTCGATCGAGGGCTTCGTGCGGATCGAGGAGTCGGACATGCTGCTCAAGCCGGACCTGGCGACGTTCCGGGTCCTGCCCTATGAGGACGAGGGCGGCCGGGTGGCGCGGCTCCTGTGCGACATCTACACGCCGGACGAGGCGCCTTTCGCCGGCTGCCCCCGACTCACGCTCAAGCGCCAGCTCGAGCGGGCGAAGAAGCTGGGCTTCACGATGATGGCGGGCTGCGAGGCCGAGTTCTTCCTGTTCGAGCGGGCGCCGGACGGCGCGCCGATGACCACGACGCACGACGACGCTTCGTACTTCGATCTCGGGCCGCTGGACAAGGGCGAAGAGATCCGGCGCGTCATCGTGGAGCAACTGGTCGAGATGGGCTTCGAGGTCGAGGCCGCGCATCACGAGGTGGCGGCGGGCCAGCACGAGATCGATTTCCGGTACGCCGACGCGCTGGTCACGGCCGACAACATCGCGACGTTCCGCTTCGTGGTGAAGCAGGTCGCGCGGCAGTTCGGGCTGGTCGCGTCGTTCATGCCGAAGCCGATCTTCGGCCAGAACGGAAGCGGGATGCACACGCACCAGTCGCTGTTCCGCGGCAAGGACAACGCCTTCTTCGACGCGAAAGGTGAATGGCAGCTGTCGACGACGGCGCTGCACTACATCGGCGGGTTGCTGCGTCACGCGCGCGGCTCGTGCGCGATCACCAACCCGCTGGTGAACTCGTACAAGCGACTCGTGCCGGGCTACGAAGCGCCGGTCAACGTCGCGTGGTCGATGCGCAATCGCTCGCCGCTCATCCGCGTGCCCGAGCGGCGCGGGCTCGGCACGCGCATCGAGCTACGGATGCCCGATCCGGCGGCGAACCCGTACCTCGCGCTCGCCGTGATGCTC
>JBQCGH010000006.1:0-24165 GCA_051955835.1 Gemmatimonadales bacterium | reverse complement strand
GTCCAACGCCAGCAGCATGGCGACTCCGCGAAGGTGGAGAACAGGATGCGACCCAGCGAGGCCCGCCGCCGGCGGCTCAGTCTGGGAGCGGTGCCGTCGCGCGCCCGGCCAGCACTACCGTGCCCGCGCGCGCCTCGACCGTCTGGCCCCCCGCGCGGACGCGAAGCGCGCCATCCGGAGTGATGCCGTCGGCGATGCCGGCCACCGGACGCTCGATGACCCGCCCACGCAGCCAGTCGCGCCGGGCGAACCGTGCCTGCTCCGCCGAGCTGAGTGGGCCCGGCCCCGCGTCGACCTCGCGCAGCGCGCACACCAGCGGCCCGACCAGGTCGGCCGGACTGATGTCTGGTCTGCTGGCGCCCAGGAAGGTGGCGCTCGATGCCAGCGACGCGTCCGGCGGGTTCGTGACGTTGAGCCCGAGGCCGATCACCAGCCAGGCCGGCGCAGCTCCCTGCCACCGCGCCTCGCACAAGAGACCGCCGGCCTTCCGCTCACCCAGCATCAGATCGTTGGGCCACTTGAGTCCGATCCGCTCGCCCGTGAGGAATTGATCGAGGGTCTCGTCCAGCGCCAGGCCGGCCCGCAGGCTGACCAGCTCCAAACCCGCGATCGCCGGCCTGGCCAGCACGCTGAGCCAGAGGCCGCCGGGCGGTGAGACCCACGACCGGCCGCGCGAGCCCCGCCCCGCCGTCTGAACATCCGCCACGACTGCCGTGCCGGCCGGCGCCCCCTTCTCCGCGAGCGCGTGGAGCGCATCCATCGTGGACGGCACCGTCGTGAGTCGGATCAGGGACGGGCCGGACGTGCTCACCGGAGCAGGAAGAGCAGCAGGATGCCGAAGACGATCCGATACCAGGCGAACACCGCAAAGCTGTGACGCGAGACGTAGCTGAGAAACGCTCGCACGACAATCACCGCGGCAATGAATGCCACGACGAATCCCACGGCGAAGCCGGGGACATCGGCCGCGCTCAGCGCGGCGCGGCTCTTGAGCAGGTCGTACAGCGTGGCCGCGAACATCACGGGGATCGACAGGAAGAATGAGAACTCGGTCGCGGCCCGCCGGGACAGGCCCAGGGCATAGCCGCCCATGATCGTGGCGCCCGATCGCGACGTGCCAGGGATGAGCGAGAGCACCTGCGCCAGTCCGATGCCGAGCGCCGTGCGCGGCCGGATGTCGTTCACGTCCGTCACCCGCACGTCCGGGCGGAGCCGCTCGATCACCAGGATCAGGATGCCACCGACGACCAGGGCGATCGCCACCACCATGGGCGTGAACAGCCGGGCCTTGATCGCGTCGTGGGCCAGAAATCCGACGATGGCCGCGGGCAGGAATGCGATCAGCAGGTTCAGGAGGAAGCGCCGGCTCACGGGATCGGTCCGGGCATCGGCGAGCGCGCGGATCAGCCGGGCGCGATAGAGCCAGACAATGGCGAGGATGGCGCCGAGCTGGATGAAGATGTCGAACGTCTTCGCGGTCTCGCCGGTCTCTCCGAGCCACTGGCTCGCGAGGATCAGGTGCCCGGTCGAGCTGACCGGGATGAATTCCGTGACGCCTTCGAGGAGGCCGAGCAGCGCCGCCGCGACCAGCGGCTCAGCGGCCATCGGCGCGGCTCGATGCGGCCACGCCGCGGACGGTCTCCTCGTAGAGCGCTTCGTACATCGGGACGACGCGGTCGGCCGAGAACTCCCGTGCCTTGGCGATGGCGGCCTCGCGCATGACGGTGTAACGCGCGTTGTCGCGGAGCAGCTCGACCGCGCGGCGCCCCATGGCCTCGACCGAGCCGACCGGCTCCAGGATGCCGCTCACTCCGTCCTCCACCACCTCCGGCAGGCCCCCTGCGCGCGTGGCCACGACCGGTGACCCGCACGCCATCGCCTCGAGCGCCGCCAGCCCGAAGGACTCCGTCTGCGAGGGCAACAGGAACAGGTCGCTCGCTTGGAGGATCGATGCCACCGAGTCGAGTCGGCCCAGGAAGCGCACATCCTGGCCGACGCCCAGCTCGCGCGCTTCGGCCTCGGCATCGACCCGGTCTGGCCCATCGCCCACCATGACGAGCACCGCCGGCATCGCCCGTCGGATCCGGGCGAAGACGCGGACGACGTCCTTCACCCGCTTCACCTCCCGGAAATTCGACACGTGGATGATCACCCTGGTGCCCGGCGGCGCCAGCGGCGCGGCTTCCCCGTTCCCCGCGGGCCGGTATTCGTCCAGGTTCACGAAGTTCGGGATCACGCGCAGATCGCAGCTCACGCAGCCGAACGCGCGGTAGGTCTCGTCCCGCAGGTAGGCGGACACCGCGGTGACCTCGTCGCTCTCCTCGATCGAGAACTTGGTGATCGCGTAGAAGCTCGACTCTTGGCCCACCAGCGTGATGTCGGTGCCGTGCAGCGTCGTGATGACCCGCAGCGATCGTTCGCCCTTGAGCATCTGACGGGCGAGATAAGCCGTGGTGGCGTGCGGGATCGCGTAGTGGACGTGGAGCACTTCGATCCCTTCGCGCAGCACGACCTCGTGCTGCTTGGACGCGAGCGCCAGCGTGTAGGGATAGTGGTCGAACAGCGGGTACCGCCCCATCCGGGTCTCGACCTGATGGAAGTAGATCCGCTCGGTATAGCCGCGCAGTCGGAACGGGGCGTCGTACGTGATGAAGTGAACCTCGTGCCCACGTCGCGCGAGGTCGATCCCCAGCTCCGTGGCGACGGCGCCCGAGCCGCCGTAGGTCGGATAGCAGGTTATCCCGATCTTCATGTGTCCACCCTCTCCCAGGCCTGCGCGATCTCGGCCGCCAGGCGCTCGGGCGGCCGGGTCGCGTCCAGCGTGACAACCTCGCCGGCGAGCTGGTGCCGGAACCACGTCTGCTGCCGCTTGGCGTATTGCCGCGTGCTGACGGTGATGGCGTCAGCCACCGAGTCGCGTGTCCGCTGGCCATGCAGGTACTCGACCGCTTCACGCAGGCCGATCCCGTCGAGCCCCGGCGTGCCGGCCGCGTGGCCGTCGGCCAGCACTGCGGCCACCTCCTCGATCAGTCCTCGCTGGACCATGTCGACCGCGCGCCGCGCGATCCGCTGGTGCAGCACGGGCCGTGGCACGGTCAAGACAATGTACCACGGGTCGAGCGCGGCCTTGGCACGCGCCGCCTCCTGCCAGTGCGAGAGCGGCCGGCCGCTGAGCAACGCCACCTCGATCGCCCGCGCGGCCCGCTGGCGCCCGCCGCCGCGGAAGCCCGGGTCCAACCGGCTGGCCCACCGCAGCAGCTCGAGCGGCTCGAGCCGGGCGGTGAACGCGTCGAGCGAGCGGCGTCGCGCCCCCTCCAGCGGCGGCTCGTGGAAGAGCCCCTCGGCAAGGGCGCGCACGTAGAGGCCGGTCCCACCGACCACCACGGGGAGCTTGCCGCGGCACCGGATGTCGGCCAGCCACCCCTCGGCGTCCCGGGCGAAGTGGCCGGCGCTGTAACGCTCGCCCGGATCGACCAGGTCGAGCCCGTGGTGCGCGACCTTCGCGCGCTCTTTCCGCGTCGGCTTTGCGGTGCCGATGTCGAGCCGCCGGTACACCTGGCGCGAGTCCGCCGAGACGATCTCCAGCGGCCAGCGCCCCGCGAGGGCCAGGGCCACGGCCGTCTTGCCGACCGCCGTCGGACCGACGAGCACCGGGACCCTACCTGCGCCCAAACCGTCGCTCCAGCTCCTCGCGCGGTAGCTGTACGATCGTCGACCGGCCGTGCACATCGTGCGGTGGCAGGTCCGTCGCGAACAGCCGCAGCAGCAGCTCGCGCATCTCGGTCGACTCGAGCCGCTGTCCCGCCTTGACGGCGGCGCGGCACGCGTAGGTCGCGGCGAATCGCTCGAGCCGGTTGGCCCAGCCGCCGAACCGGCCGCGCGCCAGATCCGCCACCAGCTCGCGGAAGCACTGTCCGGCGTCGAACCGCGGATGCGGCGCGGGCACGGCGTGTACCACCACGGTGCGCCCGCCGAAGGCTTCCACTTCGAAGCCGACCCGTCGAATCGGCTCCGCGTGGCGCTCGAGGGCATCCAGCTCCTCGTCGGTGAGCTCGAGGGTGAGCGGGAGCAGCAGGCGTTGCGCTGGCGCGTCGGCGCCGGTGAGTTGTGCCAGGACCCGCTCGTAGAGCACGCGCTCGTGGGCGGAGTGCTGGTCCACGATGACGATCCCTTCGGGAGCCTCGTAGACGATGTACGTACCGAACATCTGCACCAGCGGGGCATCGAACGTGTTCGTGGCCTCGGGCGCAGGCTCCGTCGTCGCGGGCCCCTCGTCGGCGAACAAGTCGTGGACCAGACCCGCGGGGAGGTCGCCGGCTGACGCGGTCAGGGGGAGCGGACGCCAGTCGCCCACGGGCGCGGCGGCGAGCAGCACCCCGAGGGCATGTCGCACCGCCTCCTCCACCACGCGCTCGACGCCGATGCGGTCGCGGAAGCGCACCTCGAGCTTGGCCGGGTGCACGTTGACGTCGACGTCCTCCGGGGCGGCCTCGATCCGGAGATACACCGACGGCCGGTCGCCCGGATGGATGGCCGAGCGGTAGCCCGCCTCGGCGGCGCGAATCAGGAAGGGATCCTTGAAGGGGCGGCCGTTCACGAAGAGCTGGGTGCGACGGCCTGTGGGCTGCGCGTCGCCCGGCCGCTGCACGAAGCCGGCAACCCGGAACGCGCCCGCCGCATAGGCCACGGGCACGAGTGTGCCGGCGAGTTGGCGTCCCCAGACGCCGGCGAGCCGCTCGTCGGCGGATTCGCCGGGGGGCACGGCCACGCGGACCACGCCGTCCACCTCGAGCTCGAACCCGGTCTCGGGATGGGCGAGTGCCAGCGTGGCCACCGTCTCGTGCGCGGCCCTCGTCTCGCTCGCGGCGGAGCGAAGAAATTTGCGGCGCGCCGGCGTGTTGAAGAAGAGACCGCGAACCGACACTGTGGTGCCCCGCTGCCGCACGGCATCGGCGACTCGATCGAGCCGGCCCCCGGTGACGGTGAGTTCGGTCCCGGTCACGCCATCGCTGGTGGCGAGACCGAAACGCGACACCGACGCGATGGCCGGGAGCGCTTCGCCGCGGAAACCGAACGTCCGTACCCCCACCAGATCGGCCGCGCTCCGGACCTTGCTCGTTGCGTGCCGGTCGAGCGCCAACACCGCATCGTCCCGGCCCATACCGCTGCCGTCGTCGCTGACGTCAATTCGCGTCTTGCCGCCGTTCTCGAGCACGACGCGCACGTGCCGCGCGCCGGCGTCCAGCGCGTTCTCGACCAGCTCCTTCACGACCGATGCCGGACGCTCGACGACCTCGCCCGCGGCGATCTGATCGGCCACGGCGTCGGGCAGGATGGCGATGTGCCGCATGCCGAAAATCTAGCCGCCGACCAGGGCCACCGCCGCGTCCGGCACCCAGCCCTCGCGCTGGCCGGCCGCTCGCACCAGCACCCAGCCACCCACGTGTCCCGCCACCCGGACCGCGGTTCCCCCCTGGACCGGCCCCAGTCCCGGCGCCTGTCCGTGGGGCGACAAGCGCAGGGTCGCGTCTTCCAGCACGATGCCGAGCGGCCGGCGATACCACGCGCGGAGGGCCAGGCCGCCCGCCGTGGCGGTTGCGGCGAATACCAGAAGGACCAGCCAACGCTCGCGGACGCGCGGCCGCGCCACCCAGCCGATCCAGCCGACGATCCACCCGAGCGCGCCGAGGAGCAGGAGCTCCTCCGGCGTGACCGGCGGGGACCAGGTCCAGCGCGCGGTCGCAACGTCCTGCGGTGGGGTGAGCTCGAGGGCCCGTCGCAGCGCCGGCATACGAGGGGACAATCGCCGCGCGCGGAGCCAGGCGGCTTCCGCCCGCGCCGGCTCGCCCAGCCGGTAGTATGCCGCACCGAGATCGTACCAGTGCGCGGCGTCGGCGGGTTCGGTCGCAGCCCGGAGCGCGAAGCCGTCGGCCGCCGCCTGCAGCGCGCCGCTCCGGTAGAGCTGTTCGGGCGGTGGACTCTGCGTCGAGCCCCGGGCGATCGGCGCCGCGGCGAGGCATACCATCAGGCCAAGCGCCGCGCCCGTGCGCGGCCAGCCTCGCCGCGAGCCCCCGAGCCGTCGCACCACCTCCTGCGCCTCCGCGACGAGCGCTGGATCGTCGGGATGCGGCGCCTCGGCGCCGTAACGCCGAGCCAGCAGTCGCTCGCGCACGGCGGTCACGCGCGCGGCGAGCTCGGCGTCCGCCCCGGCCGCTCGAACGGCAGCCGCGAGCGCCGATCCGAAGCGGCGGTCGGGATCGGGCGCGAGCGTGCGCACGAGCTCGTCCAAGGCCTGCTCCGCCGTGCGGAGATCGCTGGTCTGCGCAAGTGGTGCCCTGGGGTGGCGGCGACGCGGCGGTGCGTGCCTACGCAATGCGAGCAGGAGCGGTGGGAGCGCCAGGATCGCAAGCCACGCCCAGTCGGGCACGCCGTGGGCCAGCCGCCAGCTGAGGGTGGGGCCCGACGCCGCGACGAGATCGGGAGGTAAGGCAGTGCCCGCCGCCTCACCACGCGGAGCCACCGGCAGCGACGCTGCGGAGAGATCGAGCGCGCGATAGCGATCCGTGGGGAGATCGAAATAGGCATAGTGCACGCCGGGCAGCGGCAGCGCGCCGACCGAGTCGGGAACGAGGAGATAGCGGAAGATTTTCGTTCCACCCACCCAGCCGTCGGTGGTGTTCACCTGCTCATCCACTCGCTCGAGATAGGCCCGCACCCCTGCCGGCCACGCGATCTCCGGGTTCGGCCAGAGCGCGGTGTTTCCCCGGCCGGAGAGCCGGAGCTCGATCGCGACGCCTTCGCCGACACGGGCACTCGTCGGGCTCACGTGGCGCTCGAGCATGAGCCCGGCGCCGATCGCGCCGCTGAATCCGTAAGGCCGCCCCTCCGGCGGCAACGGACGCACGACGAGGGTGTCGGTCCGGCTCGAGAGCGCGAAGCGTTCTTCCTGGCTGAAGAACTGGAGCGCAACCGGCGTGCTGTACTTGAGGGTAGCGCGCGGGATGCCGACCGTGCCCGCCACCAGCGGGAAGACCACCTGGTGCGAGACGAAGAGATCGTACCAGCGCCCGCGCACGTTCCGCGTGGCAGCGATGCCGTTCGGCGTGCTCTGGGGAAAGCTCCAGACGCCGTCGATCACCGGCGGCTGGAGCGTTGGCGGGCGGCGGAGCTGGAGCCGCAGGTCGCGCGGGAACCAGGCCGCCGTGACCACGTCGACCTGCTCGCCTACGCGCACGCTGTCGGTCGACACGAGGAGGTCCACCGCCGGCTGGCCGCTCGGCGGCGGCGGCGCGCGCTCGAGCAGCCGGAGCAGGCGCGGATTCAGTGCCGTGGTCATCGCCGCGCGATTCGGCGCGACGTCCACGACCACCGCATCGGCCTCCACCGTGTCTGCGCCCTGCACCGCCCGGGCGGGGCCGATCTGCCAGTGGCCCGGCCGGACAGCCCGGAGACGCATCTCGAGCACCGTCGTTCGGGTCGGCGCGGCCGCGAACCCCACCTCGGTCCGCTCCGTCCGCGCGATGACCTCGAGTCCGACGAAGGGCGCGAGGGTCACCTGAAGCGGCACCGGGGAATGGCTCACCGCACGCAGCGTGTACGTCAGGTCTTCGCCGACCGAGAGGCGGTCCTGATCCACCCACGCTTCGAGCTGGGGCCGGTCGCCCTGCCGGCCGAGGAATGCACAGGCCAGGAGCAGCGCGGCGCGGGTCACCAGTCCTTCACCCCGCCCTCGCCGCTCTGCATGCGACGCTGCTGATCTTCGCGGGTCTCCCGCTCGCGCCGCTCCATCGAGTTGAGGATCTGCTCGGCCTGGCTCTGGGTCAGCTCCTTGGTCTCGGGTGGCGCCGGCTTCGGCTGCTGGGGCGGTGGCGCGCCGGGCGGCGGCGGCGATGCACCACCACCACCGCCCCCACCGCCGCCCTGGGGCGGTGGCGGAGGCCGACGCCGCTCCGCGAGCTCCAGATTCCACTTCGCTCGCGCGGAGGAGGGCTGCAGCAGAAGCGCCTGGCGCAACCGCTCGGTGGCGTCGTCGAGCATGTCATCGCGATGCGACGTATCGGCGGCGGACGCGAGCAACGAGGCCAGCCCCAGGTTGTACAGCGCCCGGTACCGGAGGCCCGGATCGAGCGACTTGGTCGCCTCGGCGAGCGCGCCGCGCGCCACGTCGAGCCGGCCCGCCTCGAGCGCGGCCGTGCCGGCGTTGTAGAACGCCGTATCCTTGCCGTGCCCGCGCCCGGCCTCCTTCAGAAACTCCGACGCGGCCCGGGTCGGGTCGCCCGCCGCGAGCGCGCGGGCGCCCGCCGTCGGCCGTTGGGCGTCGGCCGGACGCGCGAGGAGCAGCAGCCCGGCGAGGCCCACCAGCGCCGGACCGGGCCGGGCCAGCGTGTAGCCGAGGAGGAGCAGCGCGGCCACCAGGCATGGGATCCATGCGCGGGGCACCAGGTCCGCCGTCCGCGTGGCCGACATCGGGCTCCGCTTGAGCGACGCCACCAGGTTACGCACCGCACCAGCCTGATCGTGCGCTTCGCTCGGGATGAGCGTTCCGTCGGAGGCATCCGCGACGGCGCGCAGAATGTCGTCGCGCCGCTGCGTCTGGATCACGGTGCCGTCCTCGTCCCGCTTGTACTCGATGAGCGCGCCGGTCGAGTCGCGAATGGGAATCCGGGTGGGGCCCGCGCCGCCTTCCGCCACCACGATCAGGTGCACCCCCGCCTCCTTGAGCACCGTCGCCTGATGCACGATGCCGGGCAGCGTGTCGTGCGCCTCCCCGTCGGTGAAGAGCACAAGCACGCGGTCGGCGGCATCGGACGTGGCGCTCAGGAGCTGGGTGCCTTGCGCGAGCACGCTCGAGAGCGCCGTGCCGCCTTCGCTGGCGAGGTCGGGGTCGAGGGCGTCGAGGTACATCCGGATGGCTCCGCCGTCCACCGTCAGGGGCGAAAGGATGTAGCTGCGCCCCGCGAAGGCGATCAGGCCGAGTCGGTCGCCGTCCAGGTCCTGGATCAGCCGCCGTGACTCGCGGACCGCCCGCTGCAGCCGACTCGGCGGCACGTCCTCGGCCAGCATCGACCGGCTGATATCGACCGCGAACACCAGGCTGAGCGCGCGGGATTCCGTGTGGATCTGGGTGCGGCCCCAGCGCGGCCCCGCGAGCCCGACCACCGCGCAGGCGCCCACGAGGCCGATCATGGCCGGCGCCCAGGCGCCTCGACTCCGGGCCAGCCGACCGAGTGCGGGTGACCACCGTCGCGCGAGCCGGATGCGGCGCCGCCGCCCGAGCCACGCCGCGAGGCCGAGGGCCAGCCCGACGACGGGCGCGAGAAAGAGGAGCAGCGGGGCGTCGAAGATCATGGCACCCGCACCACCAGTGTGCCGCTCATCAGCAGCTCGAGCGCGAGCGCGAAGAGTCCCGTGAGAAGCAGCGGCCGCGTCGCCTCGTCGTACTTGGTGTAGCGGGTCACCTGCACTGGCGTCTTCTCCAGCGCATCGATCTGGCGGAAGATGCGGGAGAGCGCCTCGCTGTCCCGCGCCCGGAAGTAGCGACCGCCGGTCTTGTCGGCGATTTCGCGGAGGAGCGGCTCGTCGATCCGCACCGGCAGCAGCTCGTAGCGGAACCCACCCAGCCCGCGGCCGGTGGGAATGGGCGCCTCGCCGATGGTGCCCACGCCGATGGTGTAGACGCGAATCCCGAAGGCCGCGGCGGTGGCGGCCGCGGTCCGCGGGTCGATGAGTCCCTTGTTGTTCTCGCCGTCGGTGAGCAGCAGCACCACCTTCGACTTGTCGGGCGCGCGGCGGAGCCGGTTCACGGCGGTCGCGAGTCCGCTCCCGATCGCCGTGCCATCCTCGAGGCTCCCGATCTTGAGGTCCATCACCGCCTGCTCCACCACCGGGTAGTCGAGCGTCACCGGCACCTGGGTCAGCGCCTCGCCGGCGAAGGCGACGAGCCCGATCCGGTCGGCGGTCCGGCCGCGGATGAAGGCGACGGCCTGCTGCTGGGCCACCGCGAGGCGGTTGGACGGCGCGAAGTCCTCCGCGAGCATGCTGCTCGAGATGTCGATCGCGATCACGATCGCGATCCCCTCCTGCTTGAGCTCGACCGTGTCGCCGCCGACGCGCGGCCCGGCCGCGGCGAGCACCAGCATCGCCACGCTGAGTGCCCGGAGCGCCGGTGGCACGGCGACCCACCAGCGGCGCGCGCTCACCGCCGCGGGGATCGAGACGTCGCTGTACGCGGCCGCCGGCGTGGTGCGGCGCCGGCGCTCCCACCACCAGACGGCCAGGCCGAGCAGCCGGAGCAGCAGCCATGGGCGGCTGAAGGTCACGCGGCCTCCGGCGCGAGGCGCGGGGTGAGCTCGTCGGCCCAGCGCGCGAGGCCGACCGCGTCGGGAAACCCGGCGGATCCGAAGCGGGCCTCGTCCAGCGAATGCAGCAGGTCACGCAGCTCGCCGAGCGGCCAGTCGTCTCGTCGGCGCACGACACGCAGCAGGTCCTCGGTGTCGAGCCCCTGGTGGGCCTCGGGCATCCGTGCGGCGATGACCGACCGCAGCCGCTGGGCCGCCACCGACGCGACCGCTCGGGTCTCGCCGGCGTCGGCCCACCGGTCCAGCGGCGGCGCGGCCGCGCCGAGCAGGGCCAGGGATGGCCGGGGCCGGGGCAAGCCCCGTCGGCGCCACCACCAGTGCAGCGGCGTCAGCAGGAGCACCGCGACGGCCAGCAGGATGAGGAGTGGTGCGAGACTGAGGGTCGTCCGGGGAACGAAATCGGCGCGAGGCTGCGGCGCGATCGACTCGACCGGCTGCGCCGGCAGCACGCTCGCGATCCGGAGCGCGACGGGCCGCGGCGGCGCCGAGTCCATCCGGCCGCCCTCCCCCAGCAGCAGTGGCCCCGGCACCGAGAGCGTGATCGGTCCCGCTCGCCAGATGACGATCGGATACGCCACCTCCGCCGAGTCGCCCCGCAGCGTGACCCGGGGCGCGCCGAGGCGCTCGATCGGATCGGGCGGATTCCAGTCGGCGGGCCGCAGGGTGACGCCGCTGGGCACGCTCACCGTCTGCGTCACCCAGATCGTGTCGCCCACGGTGGGGACGGGGCCCGGGCCCTGCGGCGACAGCGTCATGCCCGGCGGATGCGCCGCGCACGCTGGGCGAACGCCCGGCGAAGGGGCAGCGCGTAGGGAACGCCGGTCGCGAGGTGCACCTGGTCGGCGCCCGCGGCCGAGAGCGTGCGGCTCCGCTCTTCCCGCCGCTCGCGCGTGAGCGCGCCGATCCGGAGCCGCACGTCGCGGCTGCCGGTATCGACCAGCACGCGCCGGCCGGACTCGGCATCCTGCATTTCGATCCAGCCCGATTCGGGCAGCACGTGCTCGCGCGGGTCGTCCACGGTGATCGCCACCAGGTCGTGCCGCGCCGCGAGGCGGCGGAGCGGGCGCTCCCAGCCCTCCGCGATGAAATCCGACAGCACCACCACGATGCTTCGATGACGCAGCAGTCGGCTCGCGTAGGACAGGCTGGCGGCGAGATTGGTGCGTCGGCCGGCGGGCTCGAAGGCGACGAGGTCCCGAATGACCCGGAGCGCGTGCCGACGGCCCTTGCGGGGCGGGATCACCAGCTCGACCTCGTCGGCGAACAGGAGCGCGCCGACCCGGTCGTTCTGCCGGGCGGCCGCGAGCCCGAGCACGGCGGCCACTTCGACCGCGAGGGCGGCCTTGGTCTGCGGCTCGCCGAACCGGGTCGAGCCCGATTGGTCCACCAGCAGCATGAGCGTGAGCTCGCGCTCCTCGGTGAAGGTCTTCACGTATGGGCTCGCCAGGCGCGCCGACACGTTCCAGTCGATCGAGCGGAAGTCGTCGCCCGGTTCGTAGGCCCGCGCCTCGGCGAACTCCATGCCCTGCCCCCGGAACACCGACCGGTACTCGCCCGCGAACAGCGACCCCACGAGCCCGCGGGTACGGAGCTCGATGCCCTTGACCTGTTTCAGGATTTCGGGAGATACGGGCATGGTGACAGGGGCGGGATGGTGGATGAACGGTGAGCGGTGAGCGGGACGAGCACACGGGTCTGATCCAGCGTGCTCGTCCCGCTCACCGCCTACCGCTCACCGCAGTCACGGCACCTTGAGCGCCGCCAGCACCTTGCTGACGACGGTGTCGCTGTCGACGTCCTCGGCCTCGGCTTCGAAGGTGAGCACGATGCGGTGGCGCAGCACGTCGGGCGCGAGCGCGCGCACGTCCTCCGGCACGACGTAGGTTCGGCCACGCAGGTAGGCGTGGGCCCGGGCGGCCTGCGCCAGGGCGATCGACGCGCGCGGCGACCCGCCGAACGCGATGAGCGGCGTCAGCTCGGTCAACCCCACGCTGGCCGGTTCGCGCGTGGCCCGCACCAGGTCGACGATGTAGTCGACCACCTTCTGGTCCATGTAGAGCTGCGCGATCGCGGCCCGTGCGGCCAGGATCGCGCCGGGCTCGAGGATCCGCTGCACCGGAATCTCCTGGCCGCTGCTCATCCGCAGGAGCACTTCCTTCTCCTCGTCACGCGACGGATATCCCACCCGCACCTTGAGCATGAAGCGGTCGAGCTGGGCCTCGGGCAACGGATAGGTGCCTTCGTTCTCGATGGGGTTCTGCGTGGCCAACACCAGGAACGGCTCGTCCAGCCGGTAGGTGTTGCCGCCGATCGTGACCTGGTGCTCCTGCATCGCCTCGAGCAGCGCCGCCTGCACCTTCGCGGGGGCGCGGTTGATCTCGTCCGCCAGGATGATCTGCGCGAAGAGCGGCCCCTTCTTCACGTAGAACTCCTGCGACTTCTGATCGAAGACCATCGTCCCGATCACGTCGGCGGGCAGCAGGTCGGGCGTGAACTGGATGCGGGAGAACGACGCGTTGATGATCTCGGCGAGTGTCCGCACCGCGAGGGTCTTGGCGAGCCCGGGCACGCCCTCGAGCAGGATGTGCCCGCCGGTGAGCATGCCGACGAGCAGGCGCTCGACCATCGCGTCCTGCCCAACAATCCGGCGGGACACTTCCTTGAGAATCGGCTGCACGGGCAGCGTCTCGGCCGGCTTGGTGGTCAGCTTCGGCGCGCTCACGCTCGCGGGCTCCTCGGCGGTGGAATGACGAAACATAGTCGCGGTCGGACGAGGCTCGAACGGCCGGACCCGGGAGTGGAGTGACTCGCCACGAGCTTCATTCCGAGCGCAGCGAGGGACCTTGCTGGCAAGCTCCGAGCCATTCCAGACAAGGTCCCTCGTGCGTCGCACGGGCCGGAAGGGGACGAAGACAGAGTGGCCCGCGCGCCCCGGCCGCGCCCGCATTGCGCCTGTCTTCGTCGCAACCGTCCCGGCGCGCCCTGCCCTCTCGACGGCCGGCCCCGCGAGCCGGTTTCAGTCCCCGGCGTCCAGCCGCACGGCCTTGTACAACGCGGCCTCCTCGCGGGGCGTGAGCGGCCGGTACCGGCCCGGCGCCAGGTCGCCCAGCCGGACCGGCCCGTACGACAGCCGCGCCAGGCGGTCCACCTTGAGCCCCATGGCCTCGCACCAGCGGCGGACGATCCGGTTCCGGCCCTCGGTCAGCGTGACGTCGATGATGCTCCGGCCCTCGGTCCCGGGGCGCACCCGCACCTCCGTGGGTCGCACCGGCCGCCCATCGATCACGATCGGACGCCGCACGGCCTCGGCGGCCTCCGCCGTCGGGCGCCCATGCACCAGCGCCGTGTAGTGTCGGGGAATGTGGTAGCGCGGATGGGTCAGACGGTGCACGGCGTCGCCGTCGGTCGTAAGCAGCAGCAGGCCGGTGGTCATCACGTCGAGCCGGCCGACGTAGGTGAGGCCGGCCGGCTCGGGGATGAAGTCGAGCACCGTACGGCGGCCTGCTTCATCGCTCGCCGTCGTCACGACGCCGAGCGGCTTGTGGAACGCCAGCCAGCGCCGGGCCTGCAGAGCGATCGGCCGCCCGCGCACGGTGATTTTCTGCCGGTCGGGGTTCACCTTCGCGCCGATCGTCGCGACCTGCCCGTCCACCCGCACCTTCCCCTCGCGAATCAGCGCCTCGGCGGCCCGGCGCGACGCGACTCCGGCGCGGGCGAGCGCCCGCTGGAGCCGCATTTCGGTCACGATTCGGCCTCGACGTAGGCGGCCGCATCGTCACCGTCTTCGGGCTCGGGCCGATGCGGCTGGAGCGCGATCGTCAATTCCTCCGCCCGCGGGAGGTCGGCGAGGTCGCGAAGGCCCAGCAGCTCGAGGAACATCGGCGCCGTGCCGTAGAGCATCGGCCGGCCGAGCGCCTCGCTCCGGCCGACGACCTCGATGAGCCCGCGCTCCTGCAGCGTGCGGAGCACGCCTCCGGCCGAGACGCCGCGGATCTCCTCGATCTCGGCGCGGCCCACCGGCTGCCGGTAGGCGATCACCGCGAGCGTCTCGAGGGCGGCGGCCGTGAGCTTGGGCGTCCGCACCGAGAACTGGGCCCGCTCGATCGCGGCGGCGTGCCCGGGCCGCGTGAGGATCTGATAGCCGCCGGCGAGCTCCTGCAGCTCCACGCCGTGCTGCTCGAAGTCGTAGTGCTCCCGGATCTGCTCCAGGGCAACGCGCACGTCGGCCAGGGTCGCGTCCTGGTCGAGCGTCGAGAGCTCTTCGACGGTCAGCGGGCGGGCGGCGCTGAACAGCGCCGCCTCAAGCAATTGCGCGAGCGGAGTCACGGGCGATCACCATTGGCGCGAAGGCGGTGGGCTGAGCGAGCCGGAGCGCGCCGCGTTTGGCTAGCTCCAGCAGCGCGAGCAGGGTCGAGAGCACGTCGACGATTGTGGGCCGCGGGCCGAGCGCCTCGAGCCAGCCGAACTCCTCGCGCTCATCCAGCAGCGCCTCGATGCGCCGCGTGGCGGTCTCCACGTCGAGCGGACGCGCGACCACGCGATGCAGTACCGGCGAGGGGATCGCCGCGATGACCCGCTCGACCGCCTGGAGCAGCTCGAGCAGGTCGAGCGCGAGGGGCGGTGGCGGCAGCGCGGGCGGCGGCGGCAGATAGCCACGCGCGAACCGCTCGGCTCGCCGCTCCGCGGCGCGGCCCATCCACACCGCGATCTCGCGGATCTGCTGGTACTCGAGCAGGCGGCGCACCAGCTCGGCGCGGGGGTCCTCCCAGCCTTCGTCGTCCACGTTCCGCGGCAGCAGCATCTGCGCCTTGAGCCGCACCAGCCGGCTGGCCATGTCGAGATAGTCAGCGGCCTGGTTGAGTCCGAGCTCGTGGATCGCCTGCAGGAACTGGTCGGCGATACGGGCGATCGGGATGTCGGCGATCTCGAGCTGCTCCTCCCGCAGGAGATGGAGCAGCAGGTCGAGCGGGCCGTTGAACGCGTCGAGCTGGACGACGAAGCCCGGCGTGGCGCCGAGCGCGGTCGTCGGGGCTTCGGGTGCGGCCACGGGCTACGCTCCCGCCAGCGGACCGACGCCGTAGGGCGCGATCAACCGGCCGAGGAAGTTCATCATGCCGATCGCCGGCGCGAGCAGGATCTGCATCGCCGGCCGGAACAGGAACATCAGCGCGAACAGCGGCAGGTAGCCGAAGCGCTGGAGCCCGCGGTACTGGCTGCCCAGCCGCGCCGGCAGCGCGTGATAGAGGAGATGACTTCCGTCGAGCGGCGGAATCGGGATCAGGTTGAAGAAGCACAGGAGTAGGTTGAGCCAGATGCCCTGCACCATCATCCGCTGCGCGGTCTCCAGCACGCTCACGGCCGAGGGCAGGGCGCTCGCCGCCAGGCCGAGCAGCACGAACACGCCCGACCACAGGAGCGCCAGAAAGAAGTTGGTGATCACGCCCGCCGACGACACGAGAATGTCGCCTCGACGATAGTTGCGGAATTTCCGCGAGTTGACCGGAACGGGCTTGGCGCCGCCGAACGTGAACGCACCGTGGCTCAGGAAATACAGCAGCGTGGGGAGCAGCAGGCTCATCCACGGATCGATGTGCGGGATCGGATTCAGCGTAACCCGGCCGAGGGAGTAGGCCGTGTCGTCACCCTGCTGCAGGGCGACTGCGGCGTGCGCGTACTCGTGCGCCACCATGGCGAAGACGAGCATCGGGAGCGCCAGGATGAAATCGCTGAGCTGAGATTCCAGTGCCGGATCCTGTCGGTGGGGACGCCCAAGGTTACACAGTCGCCCGAGTCAAGTCAAAGCGCGTCGCCGCTTGACCTTGCATGGGTCCCTCTCTATGTTTCCGCCCTCGTTCGCCCAGTCCGACCCCAAGTGAGGTTGCCGTGCCGCGAATCAAGTCCGCCAAGAAGCGTATGCGCCAGGCCAAGACCCATGCCGCGCTCAACCGCACGCAGCGAAGCCAGCTGCGCACCGCCATCAAGAAGGTGCGGAGTGCCACGGGCGCCGCGGCCCAGACGGCCTACGATGAAGCGGTGCGGCTCATCGACCGCGCCGGACGAAAGCGGCTCATTCACCCCAATGCCGCCGCGCGCAACAAGAGCCGCCTGGCCAAGCTCGCCAAGGGCGCGGCTAAGAAGTAGACGCGCCGCGCTGATGCGTTGAGGCCCCGCTCGACTGGCGGGGCCTTTTTGTGTGCAAGTTCAGCGAGCCGGCATTTCCACAACCCTTGAGGTCAGCGCTGTAACCCTTCTGTCTTTCGTGAGTTCCCGTGTAGGCCTCAGATACCGGCGAGCTCGGCCCCGCAGCGCTCGCAATACCATTCCGTGGGCCGATTGAGGGTCCCGCACTCGCCGCACTTGAGCGTCTTGGCTACCCCGGCCGCCCCCGGTTTCCCGGGAGCCGTCGCGGCGGCCGCCCCGGCGGACGGAGACTCCGGCTGCCGTGACGCACCCGGGTTGCTCGGCCGCCGCGAGGGCGCCGCGGCAGCAGGAGCAGGTGCCGATGCGGCTGGTGGCGGCGCAGGCGCCGCCTGGTGCTGGTCCTCCGCGGCGACCGACTTGAGGAACGCCATTTCGTCGTCCGACGGCGGCCCGTGCGTGATCTCGGGCTCGCGCACCGGCGCCTGCGCGGCGGGACGCTGCGCCGGGGGTGGCTCTGGCGGTGGCGCAGGTGCGGGCTCCGGCGCGGCGGCCACCGGTGGCGGTGCCGGCGCTGGGGGCTCTGGACGCTTCGCCGTTCCGCTGATCAGTCCCTGCACCTCCGCCAGGCGCGCGATCTCGGTCCCCACACCGCTCAGCTCCCCCCGCAGCCGCCCCAGTCGATCGTTGCTCTGGTCGCGCAGGCGATGCCACTCCTCGTCGGAGTACTCGCCCACCGCGTGCCGCACCTCGGCTTCCGCCAGGTCGTCCTCGACCTGATGGCGCTCGTGGTCGAGACCGGACTGCGTGGCCCGGTGCCGCTCCAGCTCCTCGCTGATCGTGGTCGAGTGGCCGCGCAGCTGGTCGATCACGCCTTTGAGCCGCGCCTCGTAATCCGCCCGCACGCGCTGGCGAACCGCGGGCGGCGCCTTGTCGCCCGAGCCGTCGAGCTTGGTGATCCATTGCTCGAACTGGGCCCGCTGCTGCAGCAAGTTCTCGATGGTCGGATCAGTATCCGAGGGCATTTTGGCCATGACGCAACGTTCCTCTCAGCCGCGCGAGGTCGTCCATGGGCAGGTGGGGAGCGTAAGATCGCGCCGCGACCCCGCGGCGCCGATGAGTCCGGAGCCGGAAATGTAATTTGGGGTGAGCGGTCAGCGGGAGAGGCCAGGCCAAGGGGAGAGGTCAGAGGTGACTGGGACCGGCACACCAGCCTGTCCCCGTGTGCCGGCCCCTCTCACCTCTCACCCCGATCGCCCCTCCGGTACACCACCTGTCCCCGTACGATCGTCGCCTCCGCCCTCCCCCTGAGCCGGCGCCCCCCGAACGGCGTATTGCGACTCTTCGAGTAGAAGGCGTTCGGGTCCACGGTCCACTCAACGGCCGGATCGAAGACCACTACGTCCGCCGCGGCGCCGTCGGCCAGTGTGCCGCCGGGCAGGTTGAAGATCCGCGCGGGTTGCGTGCTCATCCGCAACACCAGCGTCCGGAGGTCGAGCAGCCCACCGCCGACCAGTTCGGTGAGCGCGAGACCGAGCGAGGTTTCCAGCCCGATGATCCCGTTCGGCGCGTCGTCGAACTCGCGTTCCTTCGCGTCGTAGTGGTGCGGCGCGTGGTCCGTGCAGATCACGTCGATCGTCCCGTCCTTGAGCGCCTGCCGCACCGCCTCCCGGTCCTCCGGCTCGCGGAGCGGCGGATTCATTTTGGCGTTCGTGTCGTAGCCCTCGCACGCCTCGTGGGTCAGCGTGAAGTGGTGCGGACACGCTTCCGCCGTCACCCGAAGCCCCTTGTCCTTGGCGCGCCGGATCAGCTCGACCGAGCCCCGCGTGGACATGTGGCACAGATGCACATGTCCGCCCGTGAGCTCCGCGAGCAGGATGTCGCGCGCCACCATGATCTCCTCGGCGGCCGCGGGCACGCCCTTGAGACCGAGTCGGGTCGACACGATCCCCTCGTGCATGGCACCGCCGGCCGCCAACGTCGGGTCCTCACAATGATCGGCCACCGGAATGCCGAACGTGCGAGCGTACTCGAGCGCGGTGCGCATGAGGTGACTCGACACCACCGGCTTGCCGTCGTCGCTCACGGCCACGGCGCCGGCCCCGACCAGCTCGCCGAACTCGGCGAGCTGCTGCCCCTTCTGCCCGAGCGAGATGGCCCCGATCGGATAGACGCGCGCCTTCCCCGCCCGCTGCGCCTGGCTCACGATGAAACCGACCGCCGCCTGGTTGTCGGTCACGGGATCGGTGTTGGGCATCGCGCATATGGCACTGAAGCCGCCCGCGGCCGCGGCCATCGCGCCCGTCGCCACCGTCTCGAGATCCTCCTGCCCCGGCTCGCGCAGGTGGACGTGCACGTCGATGAGGCCGGGCGCCACAACCATGCCCGACGCGTCGAGCACCTCGGCGCCGTCCGGCGTGCCCAGGCCGCGTCCCGCCGCCGCGACCTTGCCGTCCTGCAGCAGCAGGTCCGCCGTCTCGTCCACGCCGCGCGAGGGATCGATCACCCGGCCGCCGCGGAGCAGAATGGGCCGCGCGCTCACTCGGCGCTCCCGCTCGAGGGGTGCGCCCAGTCGGGCGAGCCGCCCGCCAGCAGGTAGAGCACCGCCATGCGCACCGCCACGCCGTTGGTCACCTGCGGCAGGATCACGCTGTGGGGCCCGTCGGCCACGTCGCTGTCGATCTCGACCCCGCGGTTCATCGGCCCCGGGTGCAGGATGAGGAGATCCTTGGGCGCGCGGCACAGCCGCTCGCTGGTCACGCCGAACACCCGGTTGTACTCGCGGAGTGACGGGAGGAACCCGGCCTGCATCCGCTCGAGCTGAAGCCGGAGCACATTGAGCGCGTCGGCCCACTGGATGGCGTCTTCGATGCGCGGCAGGATGGTGACGCCCAGCTCGTGCACGTTGCGCGGGAGCAGCGACGCCGGGCCGCACACGCCCACCTGCGCGCCCAGCTTGGTGAGGCCCCAGATGTTGCTCCGCGCCACCCGGCTGTGCAGGATGTCGCCGCAGATCGCGACCTTGAGCCCTTCGATCGTGCCGAACCGGTCGCGCAGCGTGAGGATGTCCAGCAGGCCCTGCGTCGGGTGCTCGTGCTTGCCGTCGCCCGCGTTGATGACGTTGCTGCGGATGCGTTGGCCGAGGAACTGCGCGGCGCCCGAGGCGCCGTGGCGGATGACGACCATGTCGATCCGCATCGCCTCGAGGTTGCGCGCCGTGTCCACCAGGGTCTCGCCCTTCGACACCGACGAACCCGCCGACGCCACGTTCACCGTGTCTGCGCTCAGCCGCTTCTCGGCGAACTCGAAGGAGATCCGGGTGCGGGTCGAGGCCTCGAAGAAGAGGTTGACGATCGTCTTGCCGCGGAGCGCCGGCACTTTCTTGATCGGCCGCTCGCTCACTTCCTTGAACGGCTCCGCGGTGTCGAGGATGAGTCGGATTTGCTCCGCGCTCAGCGGCTCGAGTCCGACCAGGTCCTTCCCCAGCGCGAGCGCGCTCATCTCAGCCTCGCACCAGCTCGACCGCGTCCCGGCCGTCGAGCTCGGTGACGAAGACGTCCACTCGGTCGCCCGGGCGGGTGCCGACGGTCATGCCGCTGATGTCGGCCTGGATCGGCAGCTCGCGGCCGCCGCGGTCGATGAGCACGCAGAGCAGGATGCGGCGCGGCCGTCCGAAGTCGGCGCACTCGTCGAGCGCCGCGCGGATCGTGCGGCCGGTGTAGAGCACGTCGTCCACGATGACGACCGTCCGCGCGTCGAGGTTGGGCAGCCGCGTCTCCCCGACGACGGGGCGCGGGCCGACGGTCTGGAGGTCGTCGCGATAGAGGGTGATGTCCAGCTTGCCGGTGGCGACGTTCGAGCCCTCGGCCTGGTCGATGAGGCGCTTGAGGCGGTCGGCCAGCTCGACCCCGCGGCGCTGAATGCCGACCAGCACGAGGTCCTCCGTGCCGCGTCCCCGTTCGACGATTTCGGTGGCCATCCGGGCGAGCGTCCGTCCCAGCGCGCGGTCGTCGAGAAGAGGGGAGCGGGAGGGCATCGGGGCGGGAAGGTAGTGGTCGGGGTCTGGTCATGCAACTCACGCGGGGCCCTGCTCGCGGCCGAATCCCGGAGGGCCACATGGGACGTACGGAGCCCATGGGACCGCGCCTCGCCCGAGCCCGCGCCGCTGCGAGCGAGGTGGCGTGGCGGCCCGGGAGCCGGGCTAGCTTCCCCTCATGATCCACCGTCGCCGGAGTTGCTGCATGCACGTCGGTCTCCCTCCTGTACGCCGTTGCGCTCGACTGTGCTCCATCGTCTTTGGCATCGTGGCCTGCGCCGGCCGTCGCGGGTCCGAGTCCACGGGGTCCGCACCCAGCCGTGCCCCGGCGGCAGCCGTGGCGTCCATGGACGCCGCGCGGGCGGACTCGCTGGCCACCGACTACTTCACGGCTCTCATCGAGACCTATCCGCTCGTTGCCCTTGGCGACGGCGTGCCCAACGCCCCCAACGACAAGCTCGACGACAACTCGCTCGCGGCCACCGCAGCCTGGCGCCGTCGGGAGGACGCCTGGTCGAAGGCGCTTTCGACGATCACCCCCGCCTCCTTGATCGGACGGCCCGAGGAAGCCACGTTCGCCGTCCTCCGCGAGCTCATCGACGCCGCTCGCGAGATGCGCGTGTGTCACGCCGAGCTCATGCCGCTCGATCAACTGGGGGGTTGGCAGATCAGCCTCCCGGTCGTCGCTCATCTTCAGCCCCTCGGCACGCCCAGGCTGCGTGCGGCGGCGCTGGCGCGCTGGCGGCAGATCCCGCGCTACATCGACACGGAGATCGGCGTGCTCCGCGAGGGGATCAAGGCGGGCTACACCCAGCCGCGCGGCAACGCCCAGGCCGTGCTGCAGGAGCTCGACGGCCTGCTGCGCCTGTCGCCGCAGTCGTCGCCGTTCGCCGCCCTGGCCGAGCGCGACTCGACCCCTGGCTTCCGCGACTCGGTCGTCGCCATCGTGCGTGACGGCATCCTTCCCGCCACGCACCGCTATCGGGACTTCGTTGCCAACGAGTACGTCCCGCACGCGCGGAGCTCGACGGCGCTCTCGGCGTTGCCGCGTGGCGTGGACTGCTACAAGGCCCGGGTCCGAGCATTCACCACGCGGGAGCTCGACCGCGCACCGTGTTCGACCTGGGCCGGCAGCAGATGGCCTCGCTCGAGTCGGAGATGCGGCCGATCGCGCAGCGGATGTTCGGCAGCACGGATCTCGCCGCCGTGCACGAACGGCTCCGCACCGACAGCGCGTACGTCTTCCACAGCCGCGCCGAGATCATCCAGACGGCCGACCAGGCGGTCGCGCGGGCCCGGGCGGCCATCCCGCAGTGGTTCGGGCGGCTCCCGCGCGGGCGGGTCGTCGTCGACCCCTGTGCGCCGTTCGAGGAAAAGTCGGGCTGCCCCAATTCCTACGTCCCCGGAACGCCGGACGGCTCCCGGCCCGGCCGCTGGCGGATCAACGCGGGCAACGATCCGCCGCAGCCCATCGCCCCGCTCGAGGGCACGGCGTTTCACGAGACCATTCCGGGGCACCATCTGCAGATCGCGCTGGCCGAGGAGCGGCCCGACGCGCACCCGATCACACGGTATCTGGGATTCAGCGGTTATTGGGAAGGCTGGGCGCTCTACGCCGAGCGGCTGGCAATGCAGATGGGGCTGTACTCGTCGGATCTCGCGAGCTTCGGCGAGCTCGGCGAGCAGGCGCTTCGCGCGGCCCGCCTCGTGGTGGACCCCGGGCTCGCGGTGTTCGGGTGGTCGCGCCAGCAGGCGATCGACTACATGGTGGCTCACACGGGTGAGTCACGCCAGGCGATCGAGTCGGAGGTGGACCGCTACATCTCCGGTCCGGGCCAGGCCACGTCGTACATGGTCGGCCGGCTCGAGATCGAGCAGCTCCGCCACGAGGCGGAGACCCGCCTGGGCCGGCGATTTGACATCCGGGAATTTCACGACCGGGTACTGGAGGAGGGCGCCGTCCCGCTGGCGGAGCTCAGGGCCCACGTGGAGAGATGGATCGCCAGCCGGGCCGACTCGGCGAAGTGAGGGCGGCGTCCGACCTGACCGCCGCGCCCATCGTCAGCCTACATCATTCGCTGACGAAGCCGGAACAGCGCCGCCATCAGCTCGCTGCTCGCGGCGTACTGCTGCTTGGCGATCCGCGTCTGCCGCTCGGCCAGGGCGCGCGACTCGGCGGCGTTGGCGCGGGTCTGCCGCGCCCGTGCCCGCGTCTCGCGCGACCTCAGAATCAGCGGCGTAACGGCGCTGAGCAGGTCGTCGGCGCCGAACGGCTTGTGCAGCAGCGGCACCATGGCCAACGCAGGAGGCAGTTCGGACGAGCCCGACATGGCGATGATGGGTAGATCGGGTCGGCATTCCTGCAGCACCGCGATCAGCTCCGCGCCCGACACGATCGGCATGTCCAGATCCGTCACGACCGTGTCCAGCAGGTGGGCCTCGTCGTGATCGACGATCCGAATGGCGTGCTCGCCGTCCTGGGCCTCGACCACGGCGACCTGATTGTCCTCGAGCATGCGGCGAACCATGCGGCGCAGGACGGGATCGTCGTCCGCGACGAGCACCATGGAGCCGTCGGGCAACTGGAGGTTGCTCATGTCCTAATCAAACTGTTCACGGTCAATTTGGCCGCTCAGGACGAGTAGGCCGTTCCGTACAGATATGAGGTTTGTCGGCTATGAGGTTTGTCGGCCGATAGCAAGCACCCGGTCCGAGGCCTTGAGCGAGCAGATGCTTCGTCGTCGATCATGAGCGTCGAGTCGCGGCGCGTCTGCCATTTCACCTCGCCGAGGGTGCTGGATCCGATCTACCTCTTTGCGCCCCAGGGGCTACATTGCTGCTGACGGTCCCCACCCTCCCACCGCAACGTGCATCGCGTGAGGCGCGTGAAGGCGAAGACCAGCCCGCTTCCGGCGGCGAGCCCGGCCCGCACCTACGGCGTCGCGCTCGCCAGCGTATTCGTGGCCACTGTGCTGCGCTGGCTCCTTCAGCCTGCGCTCGGTCCCAATCTGCAGTTCATCACCTACTTCCCCGCCGTGTTCGTTACCGCGGTGCTGGGCGGTCTCCAGCCGGCGCTGATCGCGACCGCGCTGAGCCTCTTCCTCGCAGAGTACCTGTTCTTCCTGCCGGCTGAAGGATTCAATTTCCACGATACGAGTGCCCTGACGGGGTTGCTCCTCTTCGGGGTAACGAGCGTCGGCATCGGTTGGCTCGGGCAGGCCCGTCTGCGGGGGCTCGCGCGCGCACGTCAGGCGGCCCAGGAGGCCCAACGGCAGGAGCAGCTTGCGGGGGAAGCCGAGGCGACCTATCGGGCGCTGGCCGAGCTGTCGCCGGATGCCATCCTGGTGAAGCAGAACCGGGCGTACGTGTTCGCGAACCCGGCGGCGGCGCGGCTCTGTGGCGCGGCGAACGAGCACGAGCTCATCGGTCGCACTCCCTATGAATTTCTCGATGCCGAGGTCCAGGACGTCGTCCGCCAGCGCGTGCAACGGGTGCTCGAAGACCACGTCGCGGCCTCGGCCCTCCAGTGCCGCTGGCGGCGACTCGATGGCTCCGCCGTGGAGGTCGAGTTGGCGGCGGGCCCGCTCACGTGGCGCGGCGAGCCCGCGGTGCAGCTGGTCCTGCGCGACATCA
>JBQCGH010000005.1:0-2540 GCA_051955835.1 Gemmatimonadales bacterium | reverse complement strand
GGGTCACGGGCACGGGGGGGGAAGCGGGGTGCGGACCGGGGGGGGTCTATGACCCTCCCGGTGCCGCACGCATCGGATCTCAGGCAGGCAGCTGCAGGGTCTGGCCCACGTAGATCAGGTTCGCGTCGCCGATCTTCGGGTTGGCGGCCCACAGCTTGTGCCAACCGCCCGCGACACCGAGCTGCTGCGCGATCTTCGACAGCGAGTCGCCGGACTTGACCGTGTAGGTCTTGCCGGAGGTGCGCACCGCGCTCGGACGCGCGGCCACGTGCTCGGTGGTCTCCTCGGAGGTGCGCGCCGCCGAGTGCCGCACCGTGTGCGACGGGGCCGACGTCGAGTGCGACGTCGAGCTCGAGGAGCTCGACGAGCTCGAGCTCGTGGCGTGGTACGGCGTCGCCGAGCTGGACGAACCGGTCGCGCCGGCCTTCACCGAGCAGACCGGCCATGCGCCCCAGCCCTGGCCGGCGAGCACGCGCTCGGCGACCGCGATCTGGGTGGACTTGCTGGCGTCCGCCGGGTTGCCGGAGCCGCCGTACGCGTGCCACGTCGACAGCGTGAACTGCAGGCCGCCGTAGTAGCCGTTGCCGGTGTTGATGTGCCAGTTGCCGCTCGACTCGCACTGGGCGACGCGGTCCCAGACGCTCACTGGGGCGGCGTTGGCGGGTGCCGCGCCGAGCGCGAGACCCGCGGTGGCGAGTCCCGCCACGGCGAGTCCGGACAGGACGGCACGGGTGTTGGTCAGGATCTTCATGACTACGTGCTCCCGCGGGTCCGCCTCCGCTCACCCCATCCCTGGGGATCGACGCGCCGCTGCCCACCCTGATGTTGCGTTGATTCGAGCGATACGGTCTGGGGGCAGCGCAAGGCGTGGCCGTATCGGGCAGTAACCCAGGAGGCTTCTGTTCACGGCGGTTCCTGTTCGCCGGTTCCTCCGCAGGCGCCATGAGGTTGTCACGATCCTGGGCGGAGTCAAATCCGGCGCACACGCGCTTCCGAGCGACGGAAGCCACGCCCGGGGGTGTTCCGACGGCCGGAAATCCGCCTCAACGCTTCCTGAGCAGGTCCGCCTCCGGGCGCAGCGGAGGCGCCGAGAGGTGCTAGCTCGCCCTGGGTTTCCTGGGCACGGGGCGCGTACGTTGTTCGGCCCGAACGCTACCCGAAGGGCATCTGAACGCGCGCCGGGCGGCGGATGCGCACACCCCGCGTCGCCGTTCGGACTCCACTGAGAAGCGGCCCGCACGGCCCTCGGTCCCGGGTCAGGTCCGTCGACGACCATGGCCGCGTGGCCTCACCCGACGCGTTCCCCCTGCCCGACCAGACCGGCCGAACGGTGGTCGTCACCGGCGCCAACAGCGGCATCGGCTTCCAGGCGGCCGCACGCCTCGCCGCCGCAGGCGCGCACGTCGTGCTCGCGTGCAGGGACCGCGAGCGGGCCGACGCCGCAGCGGCCCGCATCGACGGCAGCACCGAGGTGCGGCTGCTCGACACGAGCTCGCTCGATTCGGTGCGCGCGTTCGCGGCGGACGCCCCGGAGCGCGTGGACGTCCTGATCAACAACGCGGGCGTGATGGCGACGGACGAGGTGCGCACCCCGGACGGCTTCGAGCTCCAGCTGGCCACGAACTACCTCGGTGCGTTCGCGCTCACCGGTCTGCTGCTCCCCCGGCTGACCGACCGCGTCGTGATGCTCTCGAGCCTCGCCCACTACGGCGGCCGCATCGTGCTCGACGACCTCAACCGCACCCGCAGGCGGTACTCGCGGTGGGGCGCGTACGCGGACTCGAAGCTGGCCGACCTCATGTTCGCGTTCGACCTGCAGGCCCGCTTCGCGGCGGCGGGCTCGCCCCTCAGGGCCGTGGCCGCGCACCCCGGGATGGCGGGCACGGACCTGACCCGCCACGTACCGGCACCGGCGGCCGTCTCCGCGATCTCGGAGGCGATCCTGCACGGCTTCGGGCAGAGCGCCGCGGGCGGCGCCCTCCCCGTCCTGCTGGCGGCGACGGCGCCCGACCTGCCCGGCGGCTCGTTCATCGGCCCCGGCGGCCTCGCGGAGGTGCAGGGCTCCCCGATCGTGGTGGGCGCGAGCCGCACCGCGCGGAACCGGGAGCTGCAGCGCCTCCTGACCCGCGAGGCGGAGCGTCTGACCGGGGTCACCATCGAGGTCCCGGACCGCCGCTGACACGACGACGCCCCGCCCTCCGACAGGAGGACGGGGCGCTCTTCGTGGGAGTCCGCTCTACTCGTCCGGGCTCCGGATCCGCGGTCCATCGTGCATGACCAGAACGCTGCGCCCCGAACCTGAATCCTGGGTGTGGATCGCGGCGTGTCGGGGCGTCTCGTGGGGCGGACGGGACTTGAACCCGCGACCGATGGATTATGAGTCCACTGCTCTGACCGGCTGAGCTACCGCCCCGCCGTCACCATAGCGGCGCCGGTGCGCGCTCCTCCGTGACTCGCGGGGCCGCCCCCACGGGGGGCCGAAAAAACCACCGGGGGGGGAAAAGAAGGGGGCCGGTGGTTGTGTTTTCTGTTATTAGACA
>JBQCGH010000004.1:0-58526 GCA_051955835.1 Gemmatimonadales bacterium | reverse complement strand
GGTCACACCGACGGCGCGCTCCCGGGTCGCGAGCCGACCCACGTCCGCCGACTTGGCCGTCTTCATGTGGGGCCGGAGACGGACGCCGAGCTCGGCGGCCCGCCGGATCATGCGGCTGCAGTTCCGCTCGAGCCGGTCGAGGTCGAGGATCAGGGAGGGCGTGGGAAGATCATCAAGGACCATGAATCTTCCATGGGCGGTCGAGAGGTTCTGAAGAAGTCTTGTCCTCTATCGGGCGCACCGTAATCTCCCTGCACCTGGATTTCCTGCGGTAGCGCCGCCAGCAGGATGCCTCACCGCTCCGCCGGCAGCGGCTGATAGCGATCCAGCCAGGCCAGCGTCTCCTTGATCAGGCGTGTGCGTGGCAGGTAGTGGCTGCCATCCTCCACCACGTACCGCTTCTCGTTTTCCGGGGTGCCGAGCAGGCGCAGCATCGGCTTCTGCGCCGTCTCCATGGGAAAGAAGAAGTCGTAGCGGCCGTTCAGCATCAGCGTCGGCACCGTGATTCTGGGCAGGAAGTTGATGGCGTCCACCTCCGGCCGCACCCGCTCGAAGCTCAGTCCAGCCACCACCAGCACGTTCGCCTTGATCCTGGGCTCGACGGCGGCCATGATCCCGCCCATGGCGCCGCCCCAGCTCAGGCCATAGTATGCCAGGCGCTCGGTCGAGAGCTCGGGCCGGGTCTCCGCGTAATCCACGGCCCGTCGGAGGTCCTTGGCCCACATGATCACGTGGTCCCGGTAGAAGATCGTGGTGTCGGATACATCCGTCGCCAGCGAGTCGCTGCGCTGGTGCGTCCCCTTGTAGACGGGATACAGCACAGCGCGACCGCTCGTGATGAGGAAGTCGAACATCCGTGACGCCAAGATGTCGGGCGGGCGGTCCCGGATCACGTTCGAGCCCGGGAAGTAGACGACGGTGGGGAAGGGGCGCGCGCCGCGCTTCGGCAGGTAGAGATAGACCAGCAGGCTGTCGTTTCCATACGCGGCTCGCATCCGCACGAGCTCTCGGGTCCAGTCGCCGTCGTCCACGCGTTCCACCACCTTCGCGCCGAGCGGTGTGCGATCGTAATCGTACATCCGGCGATAGACGGCGAATTCGGCGTCCGAGACCGGGTGCTCCTTCTGAAAGTCACGGAACGAGCGCCGGAGCGGGCCGGCGGCCAGTGCGAGATTGGTGTCGCTGAGATACCGCACCAGCCGGATTCCGTTCGTCGGCGACCGGTCGAAGGGTGGCTGGCTGTAGGCATCGTTGAACTGGTAGGGGGCGTCGTTCCAGCCGCCACCCAGAATGAAGCGCTCGCTGCCGATGGGGTTGAGGCACCACTCGCGGACGTTGCCACCCATGTCGAGCGTGCCGAACTGGCTGATGGCTCCGCTGCTCCCGACCGCGACGGGTCCCCGGCCCGAGAAGTTGCTGCGCGGGACGATCGAGGCGCTGTGGTACACGCCGGCGGCGTGGTTCCAGTGGACCACTGATGGCAGCGCTTTCCCCGCGAACCGCGCGTAGGCCGCCGCCTCGTACCAGCTCACCCCGCCCACGGGGAACTCCGCCTGGTCCCGCGGATAGTCGCCTGCCTCCCAGGTCGACGGCCCGGGACGTCCGGTGCGGTCCGTCATGAGCACCATCGCCTGCTCCCAGGACAGCTCGCGCCCGTCCTTGACGAACGGCCCCTGCCAGAATTCGCGCCGGCGATAGCCGCCGCTGTCCACGAAGCGCTTGTAGTCCCGGTTGGTCACCTCGAAACGATCCATGAGGTAGTCGCCTAATCGAACCGGCGGGATCTGCTCGAAGCCTGGGTATTGGACGCCCAGCGCGCCGCCTTCGATCCGGACCATCTCGCGAGGGATCGCGCCGTCCCGGTCGAGCGGAATCACCGAGTCGTTGAACGGGAGGCCCACCAGCTCGAGGGTCCGATAGCCTGGCGCCTCGATCCGAAGGCGGTTGGCGTTGAGCAGTCCACCACCACCGCCGTTGATCGAGATGAGCGCGCTGTCGAGCGGGGTGCGGCCGAGCAGCACCCAGGTCGAATCCGGCGCTCCGTAGTCCTTGCGCCAGACCGCCGCGCCGGCCGGTCTGGTGTGGATGCGGATGCGTCGCGCGAAGCGGGGGCGGAGCGCGTTGAACAGCGAGTCGCCCGAGAGAATCGGCTCGACCCGCCGGGCAAGCTGATAGGCCGGCTCCCAGCTTCCCGCTTCCGCGAGCGCGAGGATCTCGGGCATCGCCTGCTCGCGCGCCCAGCGGCGCTCGCGCGCCCGTTGCCCAGGCCCCCACCAGAGGGCGGCGCCCAGCGCGAGGAGCAGCCCGCCGAGCGCCACGAGCCAAGCCCGACTCGGCGACCGCCGAGGCGAGGCTGCGTCGCGGACCGCGGTCGTCCCGACGGCCGGTGTCGCGAACGGTTCGATCGCGGCCAGCAATGCCTCCGCGGACGGCGGGCGTTGCTCGGGCTCCTTTGCCAGGCATTGCATGATGACGTCGGCCAGCGGTGCGGGGACGTCGGGCTGGATCGAGCGAAGCTCGACCGGCGTCTGCGTGACCTGCGCGGCGAGCACGGCTTGTGGCGTCGGGCCCGTGAACGGCGGCGCGCCAGTGAGCATCTCGTACGCCATGACGCCCACCGCGTAGAGATCGCTCCGCCCGTCCACATCGCGCTGTCCCGCGGCTTGCTCCGGGGGCATGTACGTGGGCGTGCCGATGGCGAGGCCCAGTGTCGTGAGGGTGCCGCCCGCCACGGCGGCCGTGTCGGCCGCAGCCGTCGCCGCCTTGGCCACGCCGAAGTCCATCACCAGGGCGTGGCTGCGGCGAGATGGCCCTCGCTCCCGCGACGGGTTGCCCGTCAGCATGATGTTCTCGGGCTTGATGTCGCGATGCACGATGCCGTGCTGATGCGCGTAGGACAGCGCATCGAGCACGTCCTGCAGCACCCGTACCGTATCGCCCGCCGGGAACCTTCCTTCGCGCCGCAGTCGCTCGCGCAAGGTCTCGCCGTCCACGTACGGCATCACATAAAACAGCGTGCCGCGCCCGCGCCCCTCCGGCTCGGGTGCCTCGCCGGAATCGATCAAGGTCAGGATGTTGGGGTGCTGCAGCCGGGCGGCGATGTGGATCTCGCGCAGGAACCGCTCGGCACCGAGGACGGCCGCGAGATCGGGTCGCAGCACCTTGAGCGCGACGGGCCGCCCGTGCCGCCGGTCGTGAGCCAGGTAGACGGTAGCCATGCCCCCGCGGCCGAGCTCGCGCTCGAGGGCGTAGCGGTCACGCAGGAAGTCGGACAGGAATTCAGGGAGAGCGGTCACTGGCTCAGTCGAAGAGACGCAATCAATCTGGCCTCTCAGACACCGCCGGGCCAGCGCGGTTCGAAGCGGGGGGGGAGCGGTCGATTCAGCCGCCCAGCTTGTCGTGCGACAGTCCCACCGGGCCGCGAGCTCGGGGCGCAGCGGCTCGCCCTAGCTCTTCCCGGCTCGCTTCCCGCACGCGCTCAGAAACGCCGCCCGCTGCCGCTCCAACCCGCCGATGGGGAACACCGCGGCCGTCTTGTACGAGCCGGCCCCGTCGGCGTAGTGCACGGCCACTCGGCGATGTCCGCTGAGTCGCGCAAGCAGGCTCTCCTGCGAGATCTTGAGCAGCACCTTCCCGCCGGTGCTGGTCGTACCTGCGAATCCCTCGATGGTGCGGACGGGGGCGCTATCGACGCTCATTCTCACGTCGGTGCTGCCCTGGCGCAGAGCCTGGTCGGTCATGATGGCGACGGTCGCGTTGTCGCCGAAGCAGTCCAGGCTGAGCACGACGGGATGGCTCGGCGCTTCTCCTTCTGGCCCCTCTTTGCCGCTGCTCCGAAGCGAGGCCGTCGTCCGGGCTCCCCGCGGCAGGCCGGTCCGCACCGTGTCCACGCGCATCGTCCAGTCGCTGCCCGTGTCACGATTGCCGCATGCGGCCAGGGCGAGTGCCGCCAGGCCGAGGGCCGCGAAGTGCCCTGCGTTGAGAACGCCACCAAGAGTTGTCATGTAGACCATGATAACGGCAGGCGCGGGCGGCGAACGGCAATACTTGACAGATCAGTCAATATGCGGCGGCCGTCGGCACCACCTATGCGGCCGATCCCAAGGCGCTCGAGCGCTCTCGCACCGGCGGCGGCCGCCTCAACGGCTGGAGGCGCCGGTGCTCCAGCGCACCGGCGCTTCACGCGTGCTTGACCGTGACGGTCTCGAGCTCGTTGGCGACATCGTCGCATGCGTCGAGCGTGTCCTCGAGCTGGTCGTACAGCGCCTTCCACCGGATCACATCCACCGGATCGGGCGTGCCGGCGAACAGCCCCGCCACCGCCGACTCCCATGCGGCATCGCCCTCCTCCTCGGCGCGCTTGATCGCCTGGCATCGCGCGAGGACCTCGTTGCTGTCGCGGATGTGGCGGACCGCCGCCTCGATCTCGCCGGTGGCGCGGACCAGGATGCGGGCCAGCCCGACCGCCGGCTCGCGACGCGCCGTGGCCTTGAGACTCACCGCCCGTCGGGCGGTGCCGCCGATGTAGTCCGCCACCAGCGCGAGCCGGATGGACAGGAGGTGGATGTCCTCTCGATCCATCGGCGGAATGAAGAGGTTGTCGATGTGAAGGTCGAGCTCGCGGGCGGCGCCGTCCGCCTCCGCTTGCAGGCGCGCGATGGTGCCCACGGTCTCGGCCAGACGTGACGGGTCGTCCAGCGCCTGCTCGAGGAGCACTGCCACCTTGGTGAGGTGGGCGGCGATGGCGCTGAAGCCCTCGAAGAATCTCCGCTCGTCAGGAAAGAGCCAGCTCACGGGTTCCTCGCCCTCGGTGCTGCCCGGCGAATGCCGGGCTTCCCTTCTATATCTACTATATCCCGCCAGTGCGCATCGTCCGAGCCTGCCGCCGCGCAGGCCGGGGGCAGCCGGCTTGGGAGGCAGGGAGAGCCGCTGATTGCCTGGAGGTCCGATATGAGAATTTTCGTCACCGGCGCGAGCGGGGTTATCGGCCGGCGTGTCGTCCCGCAGCTGGTCGCCGCCGGCCACCAGGTCTCCGCCGCGGTCCATAGCCCGACCAGCGGTGCCAGGCTCGAGGCGTTCGGCGCCCGTCCGGTTACCGTGGACCTGTTCGACAGGGCATCCGTCGACCGATCGGTCGCAGGCCACGAGACCATCATCAATCTCGCCACCCACATTCCCCATTCCACCGCCAAGCTGCTGCTGCCGGGTGCCTGGCGGGAGAACGACAGGCTCCGGCGGCTCGCGTCCCGTCTCCTGGTGGACGCGGCGATCGCCAACGGTGCGACGCGGCTCATTCAGGAATCGTTCGCCCCGGTGTATCCCGATCGAGGGGAGGACTGGATCACGGAGGCCACCCCGCTCGCGCCGGTCCGATACAACCGCACGGTTCTCGACGCGGAGCAGTCAGCCGAGCGGTTCACGCGGAGCGGGCGGCGGGGCATCGTGCTCCGTTTCGCGGGGTTCTACGGGCCAGACTCCACCCAGCTCGGGGACCTGCTCCAGAGCGTCCGCCGCGGTTTGTTGCCGTTGCCGGGAGACCCCGCGGCCTACTTCTCGTTCGTGTCGCACGACGACGCGGCCGCCGCGGTGGTCGCGGCGCTCTCGCTCGATGCGGGGCCGTACAACGTGGTCGACAACGAGCCGGTCACCCGCCGGGCGCTGGGGGAGACCGTCGCCGCGCTGCTCGGCGTGAAGCCGCCCCGCCGGCCGATCCCCAGGCTGTTCGTCAAGGTGCTCGGATCGATCGGCGAGCTCATGTCCCGATCGCAGCGGATCTCCAATCGCAAGCTGCGCGAGGCCGGCAACTGGCGCCCGCGGTATCCGAGCATTCGCGAGGGCCTGCGCGCGACCCTCGAGGAGCGGAAGGCGGCGTAGGCGGAGCGTTCAGGAGAGCGCGTCAGACGAAGCCGGACGGCACGCCGCAGCGCTGGATGCGGCTCGACTGCGAAAAGCCGGATCGGAGCACGCCCCAGCCGCACTAGGCCAAGGCGGCGCCGTACGCGCCTTGACGCCGCCTCACGTCCCGCTCACGGTTAGGGTTCCAGCCAGGGAGCCACCATGACAGGCCTTCAGGGCGCCCGCGTCCCGCCCACCACGTACGATGATTTGCCGCCCGCTGCCCGCGCCGCCCATGACGCGCACACTCAGGTCGCCCGTATCACCAACATGAAGCGGACGCTCCTGCACTCGGTCACCGCATTCGAGGCGCTCATGACCTGGTACCCGCTCCGCGACACGGTGCGGGAGTTCCTGGGCGAGCGGCTCACCACGCTCTTCGCGCATGCGGTCTCGGCCGAGACGGACTGCCTCATCTGCTCGACCTTCTTCCGGCGGCTGCTCATCCAGTCGGGCGAGAATCCCGACCGGCTCGTCCTCGACGAGTGGGAGGCCGCGATCATCGCCTTCGGGCGCCGGCTCGCAGTGACGCCCTACACCGTGCCGGACGAGGTGTACGCGCCGATTGCCGCGCGGCTCACCCGCGAGCAGATCGTAGCGCTCACCGCGTTCGGAGCGCTCATGGTCGCCACCAACGTGTTCAACAACGCGCTCGATGTGCCGCTCGACGACTACCTGGAACCGTTCCGGAAGGGCGAGGTGCAGCATGGGTGAGTTCGCCGGAAAGGTGGCGTTCATCACCGGCGCCGCGCATGGGCAGGGCAGGGCGGCTGCGCTGGCGCTCGCGCGCGAGGGCGCGTCGATCCTGGCCTTCGACGTCGCGAAGCCGCTGGCCTACCCGGGCTACGCCATGGGCTCGTCGAGCGATCTCGAGAGCCTCGCGAAGGAGTGCGCGTCGACCGGCGCGGCATGCGAAACCGCCACGGGCGACGTACGCGACGACACGGCGATCACCACGGCGGTCGATGGGGCCGTGGCCCGCTTCGGCCGGATCGACATCCTGTTCAACAATGCCGGCATTTGCGCCTACGGGCTGGCGCACGAGCTCACCGAAGACGCCTGGGACGCAATGCTCGACATCAACCTCAAGGGCGCCTGGCTGGTGGCTCGCCGGGTGATCCCGGTCATGATCCGGCAGAAGAGCGGCGTCATCATCAACAACAGCTCGGTGGCGGGCCTCCGCGGCATGGGACGGCTGAGCCACTACGCCGCGTCCAAGTGGGGCCTCACCGGCCTCACCAAGTCGTGGGCGCTCGAGCTCGCGCCGCACGGCATCCGGGTCGTCTCCCTCCACCCGACCGGTGTCAACACGCCGATGAACGACGGCCTCGCGGAGCTCGAAGGGCTCACGCCGCAGCAGATCGCCGAGCGGTCCGCGGGCAACCTGCTCCCGGTGCCGTGGATCGAGCCCGAGGACGTCGCGCAGGCGGTACTCTATTTGGCGTCGGACAAGGCGAGGTTCGTGACGGGAGCGGGGTTGGTGCTTGATGCGGGGTTGCTGACGAGGTAAACGGTGAGCGGTAAGCGGGAAGGGCACAGCAGTCTGCACCGGTGCGCTGGTCCCGCTCACCGCTTACCGCTTACCTCTTACCGCTCACTGGCTGCAGGTCCTCATCCGCGGTCGGTCCGTACACGGACGGCACCGCCACATCCAGCAGCCTGAAATACACCTGCAGCTCGCCCCGGTGATGATACCAGTGGTTCAGCATGATGGTTCGGACCAGGCCGATGCGCGGCATGGAGACCAGGGGCTTGCCGTCCCGCGTGATGGTCCAGGACTGGCTTGCGCTTGCGTCGTCCAGGCCGAGCAGGAACTCCCGCGCCGTGGCGATCGATTCCTCCAGGGCCTCGAGTACCTCACGCTTGGTCGAGGGCTGCGGGCGCTCGAACTGCGGCCGCTCGACCGAGTCCAGCGCCGCAATTCGTGCCACGCCGCCGGGTGTCGTTGCGATGTGAAGCGCGAGCTGCCCCAACGTCATGGACTTGGGATGCGGCCGCCAACCCAGCTTGTCCTCCGGAATGCGTTCCAGCACTCGCCGCGTGGTTTGGGCCTCCTGGTCCAGCTCCGGGATCAGGGGATCGACCAGGCGCATGTTCGCCTCCTCAGTGGCAACCCCACGCCGTAATCTATGGCGTCACGATTTCCTCGCTGTCGGCGGCAGCACCCCGTTGAGGCGGAGGTACATCGCCTGCATGCCGTAGTGATCGGACCAGTCGGCGATCAGACCGATGACTGCGGCAGCGCGGGGGGCCTGCTGCCCATAGTACGTGACCTTGTCGCCCAGTGCGGCGTCCGACGCGTGCGCCAGCGCGGTGGTGCAGAACGAGATCGATCGGTCGAGCGCCGCCACCAGCGAGTCCTTGCCCGCGGTCGGCTTGAGCTTCGGCTCGGCGGGAGGCGCCCCACTGCCGATCGCCCCGCAGGTGATGCGGTTGTCGCCCTGGATGTGGGCGATCAGCTCGCCGTAGGTCATCTGCGCCGGTGTGGGCTTGTAGCCGAACTTGTCGGCCGGCATGGCGCGGGCCGCCGCCAACAGGTTCTTGCCCAAGTCGGCGACCGCTGCCCGAGCCACGGTCGTGACCGGATTGCTCTGGGCCGCGAGCCCGGCCGGGCCAGCCAGCAGGGCTACCGTGATAAGAGAGAGAATGCGACGCATGAGATTCCGGAGCTCCCGTATGTAGGTCGTTATCGTTGGTCTCGCCTGCTCGCCTGCTCGCCTGCTCGCCTGCTCGCCTGCTCGCCTGCTCGCCTGCTCGCCTGCTTCACTCTCCCACCCTCGCGTGCTCAGAGATCCAGATCACCTGCCAGGTCTTGCCCCCATCAGCGGAATACGCCTGCTCCAGCCGGTACGACTTTGGCGTGATGTTCGAGAGGACACTCCGCGCGAGCACGGTGCGGCCGTCATCGAGCTGTTCCAGATCGTAGAACTCGCCGCGTCCTCCTCGGAACCCGCCGATCGCCGGCGGACTCAGCCTTCCGCCCCGGCCGCCGGCGAAGGACAGGTTCCATTGCCGTGCCTGAGGATTCCAGGTCCTTACGATCAGCCCGTCGGTGTGCCCCGAAGGCGGGTTCGAGCCGAGCTCCAGCAGAACGCCGCGTCCGTTCCACAGCTTCCGGGCGACCGACGTGCCGTCGAAGTGAATCCACCGCGCGGAGTCGGTCAGCGGATTGAGGAGCTCGGAGTTCCGCACCGTCCACGATCCGATCTCGAAGTCGAAAATGTGCGGGGCGTCGTTGGTTGGTGGAGGCGGCTGAGTCGCTGTTCTCGTGTCGGTCGCCACCCAGTTGAGCTCCCAGGTCCTGCCCCCATCGTCCGAGAACGATTGTTCGAACCGGCACGAGTCGGGCGTGATGTTCTTCCAGATGTTGCGCACCAGGATCGTCCGGCCATCGAACACTTCCTGATCGTAGAACTCCCCACGCCCGTGCTCGAACCTGCCCACCGTGGGCACACCAAAGGTGCCGTTCGCCGAGCTGACGTAGTTGAGGCTCCACTGTCCCGAGTGGGGATTGTACAGCCGGAGCGAGAGCCCCTGGATGTGCCGCCCGTCCGGCCCGTCTACCTCGAGCTCGACCGTGTTGGCCCGGCCGTTCCACAGGGTCCGGACCACGGAGGTTCCGTTGTACTCGATCCACTTGGTGCTGCCCGACAGCGGATGTTCGAGCCGGGTGATGTGCGTCTTCCAGTTCCCGATCTCGAAATCGAAATCGTGCTCGCCGTTCCGCGGGGCTTGGCCGTAGAGCGGGAGCGGGCTCACGGCCAGGAGCATGGTCGCCAGGCAAGTGCGCAGGGTCATCGCCAGACGAGTCTACGGCCCCCGGCGCCTGGGTGCTAGAACGCAAGCTGCACCCCGGTACGGGAGTGATGTCGGGTGGTCGCCCGGAACGCCGAAGGCGTCATGCCCGTGTGCTTCCGGAACACTCGCGAGAAATGACTCTGATCGCAGAAGCCCGACCGAGCGCCGATCTCGGCGATCGTCGCGCTCTCATCGGCCAGTTCTCGCGCCGCGCGCTCGATCCGCAGCCGGCGGACGTAGTCGCCGATCGGCCGGTGGTAACGCGCGCGAAATGTTCGGGCGAGGTGGGCCGGGTGGACTCCGACCTGCCGCGCGATGGAGGAGAGCGTGAGCGGCTCGTCGAGGTTCTCGTGGATCAGGTCGCGCACTTGCGCCAACCACGCGGGCCGGGCACCAGCGCCGTCCGAAGACGCACCCCGCGACGCCTCGACCAGCAGCTCGAGGACGAGGCCTTCCACCGCGAGCGGCGCGAGTTCGTCACCACCGCTGAATTCGCGGTAGAGCCGCTGCCCCAGCCACGCGAGACCGGCCGTCCGGAACAGCCCCGGGCGGGACGTGACATCGGAGTAGGGCGCGATGGTGCCGAGCCGATCGGGAGTGATCTCGATCAGCAGGCACGTGCCGCCGTCGCGCCCGAACTGATCGGCGTGCCGCTCGGCGGCCGGCTTGAACATGACCGACTGCGGCGGACATTCCCGCTCCCCGTCTCGGAGCCGCTCGGCGTACGAGCCTGACACCACGAAGCAGATACTGGTCGCGTGATGCTCGTGCCACGGGAGCCGCCGGTGCGGCGGCTGGGCGAACTCGGTGAGCCGGAAGCCGCCCATCGCCCGGGTCCTGGCCAGGCCCAACTCGGCTGGGGGTGGATGCATCGAGCTTCTCCTATATATGGAAGCGGGCGCTCTGTTCACTACCTGGGCCGGGTCCTGAAGGTTTCTATATCCACCAGACCTCGCACAGGGCGCCCCCTCGCCTCACTACTGTTCCCTAACAGCGCCGTACCGCGGTCGGCTCGGCAGGGGCGCACCTCTAGCGGCCTTCCCCGGGCTGCGGTAGAGTCTCCCCGTACCCTCCCATTAACCGAGCCCCACGCCAGAAGCGAAAGGCGGCATGGACCCGGAACTCCGCGAGCGCGTGGTGCTCCTGGTCGAGGACAACCCCGCGGTGCGGTCGTTGGCCCGGCGTTACCTGCGCCAAGCGGGCTACGCCGTCGTCGAGGCAGGCGACGGTCTCCAGGCCTGGACGCGCTTCCACCGGCGCCCCGACCGCTTCGACCTGCTCCTGACCGACGTCGTCATGCCCAAGATGCCGGGCACCGACCTCGCCGCTCGCGTGCACGAGCTGCGGCCCGAGCTGCCGGTGTTGCTGATGACTGGCTACACCCAGTCCGACCTGCTCGCCCGCGGCCTGCAGGCGACTCACGGCAAGCTGGTCACCAAGCCATTTCAGGGCGAGGCGCTGGTCGCGGCCGTGCGGGCCGCCCTGGAAGAGCGGCAGGACTAGCCAAGGCATCTCGGGGTTGTCGGTACGCGCGCACGCGATGTCCTCCGGCCTCGCCCTGCTACTTTTGCCCGGACCATGGCCACCCTCTTCCGGAATCCCTGGCCCGACAGCGAACCGCGCGGTTTCCGCGACCTGATCCGCTGGGCGCTCGAGCGCCGCACCCACCCACGCGTGCCGACACCCCCGCGTGGCACGTTCCCCTCCGCGCAGCCGGCGATCATCCGGCCGCGCGCGGCCGCCGGCGACTTCACCGCCACCTGGATCGGCCATAGCACCGTCCTGCTCCAACTCGGCGGCGTGAACGCGCTCACCGATCCGGTGTTCAGCGAACGCGCCTTTCCCGTCCAGTGGATGGGGCCGAGACGGGTGATGGATCCCGGACTCACGATCGAGGCGCTGCCGCCGCTGGATCTCGTCCTCCTCTCCCACAGCCACTACGACCACCTCGACCGACCCGCCGTCATCCGCCTCGCGCGCAGCCAGCCGGACGCGACCTGGGTGGTCCCACTTGGCCTCGGCGCTTACATCCGGCCCTGGGGCGTGCGGCGCGTCATCGAGCTGGATTGGTGGCAGGAAACCGTTGCGGCGGGCGTCCGCATCACCGCGACCCCGGGGCGCCACTTCAGTGCCCGCCGTCCGGGCGACCGGAACCGGACGCTGTGGTGTGGCTTCGCCGTGGAGTCGGCGGGGCGCCGCGTGTTCTTCGCGGGCGACACGGCGTATCACCCCGAGTTCGGGAAGGTCGCGGAGCGAGCCGGCCCCTTCGATCTGGTGATGCTGCCGATCGGGGCGTACGATCCCCGCTGGTTCATGCACGTGGTGCACGTGGATCCGGAAGAGGCCGTGCGGGTGTACCAGGACCTGGTCGCCGCACATCCCGCGGCGCCGCTTGCGCTCATGCTCGGTCTCCACTGGGGAACTTTCCGGCTCACTGACGAGCCCATGGACGAGCCGCCGCGGCGCACGGCCGCCCGGTGGCGGGAAGCCATGCTCCCGGAGGACCGGCTCTGGATCGCGGCGGTCGGGGAAACGCGATCGTTGTGAGGAGGGAGTGGATCATCGACGCTCCCGCAAAGCGAACCCTCGCCGAGCAGTCGCGAACTCCCAGCGGCGGTCCACCTCCGGCTCCGGGGTTGGCCAAGCCCCGGATCATGCGCCGGGTCTTGCTTCGCCGCCCCCCATCGGCGTCCCACCCGCTGGGTGTCGCCCTGCGGCTCATTGGCGTGGCGTTGGGGGCGGCAACTGGGGCGGCCGATGAAGGTGACGCGCGGATCGTCCTCTGCTGCGCGCTGGAGGGTTCGGCAGGGGAGGAAACGTAGGACCGGGGGGCCGGGTGCAAACTCTGTCATGCCAGCCCCTTGAAAGCCGCTTGACGGCGCTGCACCATAGTCCCTGCGTCGGTGATCCCGCCGACCATCGCTGGAGCCCAGTCATGCGTTCCCCATGCGAGCACCTGCTGTTCCCGGTTGCCGCGGCCAGCCTCCTCCTGGCTGCCTGTGACGGCACCTCTGAGCCAACCGGCCCGGTGGGGGAGGCTGGCTCCGCGACGACCGCCGCGGCCGTGACCGCGGCCGCCGTGCCGACGACGCCGAACACATGGGGCGCGCGGGCCGCCATCGAGCCGAACGGCAATTTCTACGGGTTCACCGCCGGTGCGGCGAAGAATGCCGCCGGCCAATGGCTCGTGTACGCGTTCGGGGGCGGCACCGATGAGGGTGGGGCGAACTGGCCCGTCCGCGCCTACAACGTGGCGACGAACACCTGGACGCAAAAGCAAACCCGGGTAGCGCTGAGCATCCGATGGAACGGCGTCGGGGTGATCGGCAACACGATGTACTACACCGGTGGCTGGACCTGGGACGAACCGGGCGCGCAGTTCGGCAACAAGCTCTGGGCCTACGACTTCACCACGGACAAGCAGGTCACCCTCGCCAACCTGCCGAGGTACACGGCGGACGGCGTCACCGGCGTGTACCAAGGCAAGATCCTCTACGTGTTGCCGGGCACCTGCTCGGGCGAGGGATGGCCGTTTGCGGGCTACTGCGCCAACGAGCCGTTCCATCGCCTCTACCGCTACGACCCGGCGACCAACAAGTGGGGCACGCGGCGCCAGTCGCTGTACTTCCACCGCGGCGGAGCCGGCGCGTTCGTGGACAGCAAGTTCTACGTGGTGGGCGGCGGGGACTCGATCTCCACCACGAACACCTGGCGACTCGAGTCCTACGACCCCACGACCGACCACTGGACCGCCCACGCGTCCATGCCGTCCGGCGGGACGACCATCAATGAGTGCATCTCCGGGACTCCCTGCCTGTTCGCGCAGGTGCTCGGCCAGCAGCTCTGGGTGTTGACGCGCGACCACCGTCTGCTGATGTACGACACCGCGACCAACAAGTGGACGACGAAGGCCAAGCTCCCGGCCGCCACCGTGCCGCAGGACATGGTGCGGGTGGCCATCGGCGCGCAGGCCTACCTGTTCGTGATCGGTGCGGGAGCGTCGCCGAGCCAGCTGTATCGGCCGTAGGCCTCCCTTATTCTGACACTGAGCGGAGCGGGGCGTGCTCGGTAGCCCTTCGTGCCGCGGCGCGCCTGTTCGCCGCGGCACTGCTCGGAGCGTTGCTGCCGCCACCCGCCGCCGCGCAGGCACCCTCGCCTTTCCTCGACATCGCCGACATCGCCTGGCTGGTACCTCTGGAAAGCCGGGACCGGCATGGGCCGATTCCCCGCCGGCATGAGATTGCGCTAAATGGCGCGGTGATCGCCTCTCCCTGACGATCCTTCCCTGGTCGCCAGGGAGGAACCTTCCGTCTCGCCCGTCGGTTACGGAGCCATGTCCACGATCGAGCTGGGCCTCGACACCTTCGGCGACGTCACCCTCGGCCCTGACGGCCGCCACCTGCCCCACGCGGCGGTCCTTCGCCAGGTTCTCGCCGAGGCCGAGCTGGCCGACCGCCTGCAGGTCGACTTCATCGGGCTGGGCGAGCACCACCGTCCCGATTTCGCTATCAGCGCCCCCGAGGTCGTGCTCGCCGCGATCGCAGCGCGGACGAGCCGGATCAAGCTGGGCACCGCGGTCACCGTCCTCAGCACCGACGATCCGGTTCGCGTCTACGAGCGCTTCGCCACCCTCGATGCGGTCTCCAACGGACGGGCCGAGATCATCCTGGGGCGCGGATCGTTCACCGAGTCCTTTCCGCTGTTCGGGTATTCGCTCGAGGACTACGACGATCTGTTCGAGGAGAAGGTCGCGTTGTTCGCGGCCATCCGCGACGCGGACCGCGCTGGCCGCCCGATCCGCTGGCAGGGCAGGGTGCGCCCGCCGGTGGAGGTCGCCACGGTCACTCCGCGGCTCGAGCGTCCCCCGCTCAGCACCTGGGTCGGGGTGGGGGGAAGTCCCGAGTCCGTTGTGCGCGCGGCGCGCTACGGCTTCCCGCTGACGCTCGCCATCATCGGTGGCGACCCCCGGCGGTTCCTCCCTTATGCCGAGCTGTACCACCGGGCCCGGGCCCAGCTCGGCCAGCCGACGCTGCCACTCGGTGTGCACTCGCCCGGGCACGTCGCGGAGTCCGACGCGAAGGCACGCGACGAGTTGTGGCCGCACTATCAGGGTATGCGGAACCGGATCGGAGCGGAACGCGGATGGCTTCCGACCAGCCGGGCGGAGTTCGAGCACGAGATCGAGGCAGGGTCGCTCTACGTCGGCGCGCCGGACACGGTCGCCCGGAAGATCGCCGCCACGGTAACGGCGTTGGGCGCGTCTCGGTTCGATCTCAAATACAGTGCGGGCACGCTGCCGCACGAGGCGATGATGCGGAGCATCGAGTTGTACGGGCGGGAGGTGATACCGCAGGTACGGGAGCTGGTGGGCAGCGCGAGGCCCACGGCAAGGGCGGAGAGCAAGGCGGGCTGAGCGCCGGGATTGCAGTCGGGGCTGGGCACCTCGAACGAGCGAAGGGGGCATGACCGCAATCATGCCCCCTTCGCTTCGGGTAGGGCGATCCGGGGGATGGTCGAGACGACTGCCTAACGATCCGAGTGAATCCGGTGGCGGACTACCGGTTCACCGTCACCTGGCTCGGCCGAACCTCGAGCAGCGGCGTGGGCTTCACGGTGACGTGTCCGACGAACGGCTCGTCGTGCGAAAGGATGAGCAGGAGGCACACCGCCGTGCCGGTCGCCAACAGCCACAACCCCACAGTCGCCGCCGGCCGATTGTCGGCGTGCACCAGCGCGACCGCCGCGAGCGTCACGACTGCCTGCAGGATGATGCCGAACCACTTGACGCCATTGATCTCGGAGTGGCTCACCAGGATCCGCTGACGCCGCGCGTCGAGCGATCGGATCAGTGCGTTCACGAGCTCGCGCTGGGCCACGACCTGCCCCGGCTTCGACGGCTGAAGATTGACGGCGGTCTCGAGCGCCTGGGCCATGGCGGGAGGAATGGCCGTGAGCGTCGCCTGACCGGCGGCCATCGCCGGCCACTCCACCTGTTGGGCCTGATCGATGTGATACGCGATCAGCGCTCGGATGCGTGTGGCCGAGCTGTCCGGAAAGCCGGCCGTGAGCAGCACGGCCGTCCGGAGGGCGTTGGCCTCCTCGTTGGTGGCGACCCTGGCATGATCCACGTCGCCCCACACCTGCGACGCGGTGAACACGACGAGCAATCCGAAGGTTACGCCGAGCGGAGATAAAAGCGCGGGCGTGACGCCGCAGGCCGCCCGCCCCCATTCCGTGCGCTCGAGGGCTCGGACGATGCCGTACAGCACGGCGGTGGTGAGGTAGGTCAGACCGAACACCACCGCGGCCATTCCGCCCAGCGGCAGCGCGTGGAGCCAGGCGCTCATCGAGCGCGCGGGTGTGAGAAGGTGTCGAACACTGAGCGGAAATACGGGGTTTCGGGAAGGAGGTCAACCCCCCGGTCACCGCCCCGGCGGTGCTGTCATTCGGCGGGCGCCCATCGTGACAGCCAGTGGTCCAGCAGCAGAAGCTGGTGCACGGCACGACGCCGGGGTCGAGCCTCCGCGCTCGGGCCTGTGGCTTCACCCGCCAGCAGCGACGAGTCGAGCAGCTCGGGCAGCAGACGGCTCGCGGGCCGGGTCCACCCGCTCCCGCCGGACTGTCGGAGCCAACGGTCGAGCGGAGCCAGGAACCCCTGCTTGCCACGGCGGATGTTGCCAGCCGGGAGCCAGCCGGCCAGTGCGGCCTTGAGTGTCTCCTTGGTCTGTTTCGGGCTCGCGAGCTCCTCGCCGGGAATCGCCCCGGTGAGCTCCAGCATGTCCCGGTGCAGATAGACCGGCCGGACCTCGAGCGCGACCGCCATACAGGCCCGGTCGACCTTGACCAGCACGTCGCCCGGGAGCGTGTGCTTGAAATCGATGTACCGAAGCGTATTGAGCAGTCCGACGTGTTCAGGCGGCGCCTGCTGCGCGAGCCGTACAAGGACGTCGCGAGGATCGTAGTGCGGGAGGGCGGCCGCGAGCGGGCCCCGCGCATAGCCTGCCAGCATCGAGCTCGTGAGACCCGGCGTAACGATCCCGGCCAGCATGGCGATGGGATCGTACCCGTACTTCGCCGAGGCTCGCCTGATGCGACCGGCCGGTCGGAGATGATGGTCGGCCGCGCGCGCGGCGCGCGCCAGCAACCGGTTCGGAAGGAATCGGCGCACCCGCAGTCGACGCATCATCCGGCTGTACCGCACATAGCCGGCGAATGTCTCGTCCGCGCCGTCGCCCGAGAGCGCCACGGTCACCTCGCGGCGGGTCTCGAGCGCCAGATAGTAGGTCGGCAGAAAGGAGTGGTCGCCGAAAGGCTCGTCGAAGTGCCACATCAGGCGGCGGAGCGCGGTCTCGACGTCCTGCGGCTCGAGCACCCGCTCATGGTGCTCGGTGCCGTACAGCTCCGCCACCTCCCGCGCCCATCTTCGCTCGTCGAACTCGACTTCGTTGAAGCCGATGGTGTAGGTCCTCACCCGGCCGCCGCGCCGGGCGAGCGCCGCGACGACCGAGGAGGAATCGACGCCGCCGCTCAGGAACACGCCGAGGGGAACGTCGGCGATCGCCATCTCCCGAGCGGCGTCGGTGAGCGTACCGAGTATGCGCCCCGTCCAGTCTCGCTCGCCTGGCTCCGGGTGGAACGCCCAATCCCACCACGACCGTGGCGGTGCCACCGCGGGTGTGCCATCGGCGCTGGTGCGAACCACCAGACAGTGGCCGGGCGCGAGCTTGGCACAGCTCTCCCAGATGCACTTGGGGTCGGGAACGAAGCCGTAGGAGAGAAAGTCCAGCAACGCTGGGTAGTGAATCCGGCGGGTGAACCCGGGCCACGAGAGAAAGGCCTTGGGCTCGGATGCGAACAGGAAGGTGCCCGGGAGCGTCGCGTAGTAGAACGGCTTCTCACCGGCGCGATCTCGAGCGCAGAACAGGGTCCGTTGCACCACGTCCCAGATCGCGAAGGCGAACATCCCGGAGAACCGCGGGAGCGCGGCCTCGCCGAAGCGCCGAAAGGCCTCGAGCAGCACCTCGGTGTCACTCCGCGTCCGGAAGCGGACGCCGTCCCGCTCGAGCGCTCGCCGCAGTTCGCGGTAGTTGTACAGCTCGCCGTTGAAGACGAGGACAAATCGGCCGTCGTGAGACACGAACGGCTGGTTGGCCTCCGGGAGCGGGTCTATGACCGCGAGCCGGCGATGCCCCAACCCCACCAGCCGCTCGGCCGAGAGCCAGGACGCGGCGTGGTCGGGCCCCCGGTGGGCAAGATCGTCCCGCAGGCGATCGAGCACCTGGGAGTCGACCTGGCCGGAGGAGATCACCCCGACGATCCCGCACATGAACATGGAACGCGGTAGCCGGCCGTTCATGACGAGGGGGTGAACCGGTCGCGAACAGGCCGGGAGACGATGCAGGTGCAGGACGCACGGCCGAACCGTCGTCGAGAGCACCGGACGCTCGGCCCATTTGGCTTGCCACGACGCTGGTTGAGATACGTCGTCAGATCTTCGTTGTCAGCCAAGCGGCTGAGCGCACGACATTCGCGACCGACTTGCGTCACACGCGCATCGCGCGTTGCGACCTTCACATCGTGCCGGAGCAGCCGCTCCATGCGCTTGAGCCGGGAGTAGGTTTCAAATGCGCCCACGATTCCGCCGCCCTGAACACGCTGGATGCTTCGTTTTCAAGCTGGAGGTCACCGAGAACCTGCTAAGCAAGCCCCCTGGAACTGGGTACCGGCATCTGATCATCAACTGCGGGTGAGCGCACCGGCGTTATTGTTCAGCCGGAGCTTGCTGTCGCGAGGTCGAAACTCCAAAGTCGGAAGAACGAATAGTCATTGCTGACCGAGTGGCATGAGCGACTAGCGGAGCGAGTGATGCGCGCAGCGATCTACACTGGAGCCGGCGGCCCCGAGGTCATTAGCATCGGCGAGGTGCCGAAGCCCGAGGTGCGCCCCGGCTACATCCGCGTGCGGGTGCACGCCGCCGGCCTCAACCGCGCCGATCTCATTCAGCGCCGCGGCCACTACGCGGCGCCGTCCGGCTGGCCGGCCGACATCCCCGGCCTCGAGTACGCCGGCGAGGTCGAGGCCGTCCGGAACGCCACCCGCTGGAAGCCCGGCGACCGGGTCATGGGCCTGGTCGGCGGAGGTGCGCAGGCGGAGCTGGTGACCGTGCACCAGGACGAGGCTCTCGCCATGCCCGAGGGCCTTTGCTACGCCGAGGCCGCCGCCATCCCCGAGGCATTCCTCACCGCCTACGACGCGCTGGTGACCCGCGGCCGCCTCGCCGCCGGCGATCGCGTGCTGATCCACGCCGTCGGAAGCGGCGTCGGCACCGCCGCGGCGCAGATCGCCAAGCACCTCGGCGCCACCGTGCTCGGCACCTCGCGCAGCGCGGCGAAGCTGGCGCGCGCGCTGGTGTACGGGCTCGACCACGGCATCGACACGTCGCGCGACGGGTTCCGCGACGCGGTGGGCGAGCCGGTGAACGTGGTGCGCGACGTGCTCGGCGGCCCCGCGTTCGCCGACAACCTCGCGGTGCTCGCGCCGCGCGGCCGGCTCGTGCTCCTCGGGTTCCTCGCCGGCGGCCGCTTCACCGGCGACCTCGGCCCCATCCTCCGCCACCGGCTCGAGGTGATCGGCACGGTCATGCGCGCGCGCGGGCTCGAGGAGCGCGTGCCGCTCGTGCGCGAGTTCGCCGAGCGCATGCTGCCGCTGTTCGACCAGCGCATCGAGCACTCGGCACCGCTCCGGCCGGTGCTCGAGCGCACCTTCCCCATGGCCGAGCTGGCCGACGCGCACCGGCTGATGGAGAGCAACGAGACCTTCGGAAAAGTGGTGCTCACCTGGTGAGCCAGGGCGGGGTGAGCCGTCGCCCGCGCCGCGCTCCGGGTCCTTCTGCCCTGATGGGACCGATCACCCGGACAGTTTGACCCGCCGGCAGCGCTCGACCCGCGATATGCGCGCACAACCCCTCCGCGGCGCGCCGGGTGCGCGTGGTCCGAGACCTGCATGACTGCCTCGACGCCGGTTCGAATGGACGGCCGGCGTCACATTCCCCAGGAGGCAGTTCCATGTTCCGATTTCACACCGCGGCGCTGACGGCCGCGCTGGCGCTGGCCGTCACCTCGCTGGCTGCCGCGCAGAGCAACGCCGATTCCACCCGCGACGCCCGGCAGGACATCCGGCACGACAAGCGGGTCTTCGCCATGGATTCCACCAAGCTCAAGGCCGATACCGTGGCGCGCGATTCGGCGAAGGCGACGCTCGCGCAGGACCGCGCCCAGACCCGGGCGCTCGGCGCCCGCGTCGATTCGCTCGTGGCGCAGCTCGACCGTGAGCGCAAGGCCAAGCCGGTGGACAAGGCCGCCATCGAGCGCGACGAGAAGGCGCTCGCGGCCGCGCGCAAGGCCCGCGACAACGACCTCAAACGCGACCGCCGCGAGGAGGAGCATCTGGCCGCGATCGAGCAGCGGATCGACAAGGTGGTGGATTCGCGCGCCGCGGCGACCAAGAACATCAAGCAGGAGCGCTCGTCGCTCAAGACGCGGGCCGACAGCAACCACCACCGCTGAGCGCGAGCCCGCTCGCCCGCACGACGCCGCGCATACCCCAGCGGCTCCGGATGCGGTCGATGGCCGGCTGAAGTGACGACGGAAAGGATGACGCGGGCGGAGCGGGCGGCAGGACGGCCCTCTCCGCCCGTTCCGTCGGTTCCCCCCAGAGCTCGAGCTGCGCCTCCGCCGCTTCCAGCCGGTCCACCGTGAGCTCGACCGTCCGCACGGCGAGCCGCCGCGCGTTGGCTTGCGTGAAGGCGCGGCGCGCGGCGTCCCACAGCTCGGTGTCGAGCGCCGCGTCGTGGAGCGGCACCGCCCGCGCGGCGATGGTGTGGTCGGCGTAGGTGAGCGCGACGCGGAGCCGTCCCGACACCAGCCCGCGCCGGCGGAGCCGGGCGCCCAGCCGCTCGGCCATCACGCGGAGCAGCGGGTGGAGCACGCCGAGGTCGTTGGTGTCGGTGGCGAGCGCGTGCGCCACGGTGAATTCGGCCCGGCGCTCGGGCGGCAGCACCGGCCGCGGGTCGATGCCGTGCGCCCGCGCGCGCAGCGTGCGGCCCGCGCCGCCGAACACGGCGCACAGCGCGCTCTCGGCGATGGCCGCCACCTCGCCGATGAGCTCGAGCCGGTAGTCGTCGAGCCGCCGGCGCATGCGGGGATGCAGGTCGGGCAGCACGTCGAGCGGATGCGGCGCCAGAAACCCCGCCTCCGCGCCCCCGGGGACCTCGAGCAGCGGCTCGGGCTTGATGACGGTGGTGGCCGCCTGGCTCACCAGCTTGTTGGCCGCGACGCCGACCGAGACCGCCAGCCGGAGCCGCTCCAGCACCTCGCGCTGCACCCGCGCGGCGACGTCCACCGGCGGCCCGAACAGCCGCCGGGTGCCGGTGAGGTCGAGAAAGGCGTGGCCGTACCCCCGGGGCTCGATGACCGGCGCATAGGTCCGAAGCACCTCGTGCAGCGCCCGCGAGGCGCGCGCGTAGAGCCGCGGGTTGGGCGGCACCACGACGAGGTCGGGGCAGCGCTTGAGCGCCTGGTGCACCGGCATGCCCCGCTCGATCCCCGCGAGCTGCGCCTCCACCGAGCGCGCCAGCACCAGGGCCCGGTCGGCGCCCGGGGGCGCCACCGCCACCGGCCGGCTCCGAAGTCCCGGCGCCACCAGCCCCTCGACGGCGGTGCAGAAGGCTGGCGGATCGACGAAGAGCACGGAGCGCATGGACCTGCCGGTTTCGGGTTCTGTTCGGTACTCCTTCGGGAATATGAGAGCGGCTTCCTCGGCGGTCAAGGAAACCGCGGCCTCACTCCGAGACCGTCGGCACCGGCGTGAGCGGCCGGGTCCAGGTGAAGGCGAGCCCGGCCCAGGCCTTGAGGTCGCGCGTGGTGCCCGGCTCGGTGACCCGGGTGAAGTCGTCGTTCAGGAGGTAGAGGTGCACGGTGGGCGCGATCGTCACCGGCCCCGCGGTCAGCGCGCCCGTCGCCGAGAGGTCCACGTGGGTCAGGCCGTTCTGGGCGAAGTTCGCCACCTGTGTCGGATCCGAGCGGTTCACGTCCTGGCCGGCACAGAAGGCGGCGAGCGCCCCGAACGTGATGGGGAAGCCCCGCACCGCCCGTACCGGCTGGGTGATGCTCGCCTCGAGATACGCGCCCTTCACCTTGTCCACGTCGTACCAGGCCGCGAGCTTCGGCGCGAGCGGCAGCGCCGTCGCCTGCAGCTTGCCGTACACCTCGACCGTCCGGTTGACTGCGTTGGTGAGCCCCGCCGTGTTGGGGAACAGGTACGTCAGCACGCCCGCGGTGCCGGTGAGCCCCGGCCGGAGCGCGTGCCCGTACTCCGCCCAGAGATCGATCTCGGTCACGTCCGGCGACGAGATGCCGCCGCCCTCGCTCAGCTCCTCGGCGCCGTCGTAGCGGCCGAGGTCCACGTTGGACCACCCGCCGAGCACGACATTTCCACCCGAGGTGGGGAGCGTGAGGTACAGGTCCGGCTGCGCCACGAAGCGGTTGGTAAGGCTCACGCCGCGCCACACGTAGGCGCTGGCGAACCCTGCGTCGGCGGTGACGCTCATCTGCGCCGCCGCCGGACCGGCCGCGAGGAGAAGGGCCGTGGCAAAGGCGGTGACGCGACTGGGTCCGATCGGGCTCATGGTGCTCCTCGGGGCGAGAAGGGTCTGGAAACGACAGGGCCCGCCGGGAAGGGCGGGCCCTGGTGCCTGGTTGGCCGGCGAACGAAGCCGGACAGAGCGCGTGCTCGGCACGGAGGGCCCCGGTGGCGGCTCGAGTTTCGTGATTGCTGGGCGGACTTCATTGGGGCCTCCGAGGCCGCGAGTGACGCCGACCCGAAGACAATAGGGATTTATTGGTGAGATGTCAACAGTTATTGGCAGATTGTGCAGAAATAGTGCGTCACCTCTTCCTCCAAGCGCTACGAAATTGCGTTACTGGTCGAATAATTGTGCAGATTAGGCATCAAATCAGTGCCGTTAATGCACCCGGGGCCCGTATTCCTGCACCCTCACGCCGCCCGTCCAGGGAAAGCCCGTCGTCCCTGCTCGCCCGTGCTCGCCAGCCCGCCCGCCTACAGCAACATCGCCTGTACGTCGCTCGATGGGCTGCCCCCTGGCTCCCCGGCCTCCAGCCGCCGGCGCCGCCTCCGTCCTTCCTCCACGTCGAACCCATGCTCCCGCTGCAGCTCCTGAAGCCGAGCCGAGAGCGCCTGGTGGTAGGCGGGACTCACGCCCTCGCGACGCGCATAGTGGCGCGCATAGCGCTGCGCCAGTGCCGGGAACTCGCGCGCCAGCACGGGAAGGAAGCGGCGCCGCGCCGCGGGACCGAGCCGGAGCGCCGACCCGACCACGTAGCGGGCGCCCGCCCCCTTCGCTGCTTCGATGAGCCGGCCGAGCCCGGCGCGATCGTCGGTGATGCCGGGCAGGATGGGCGCCACCAGGAGCCCCGCGTAGACGCCGGCGGCGCTGAGCCGGGCGAGCCCGCGGATGCGCGCCTCGGGCACCGGCGACTTGAGCTCGAGCCGTCGCGCCAGCCGACGGTCGAGCGTGGCCAGCGAGACGTTGACCGTCACCTCGTTCCGCTCGGCCAGCCGCCGCAGCAGGTCCGCATCGCGCACCACCAGCGGCGATTTGGTGATGATCTCGATGGCGAGCCCCCGATGCCCGAGCAGCACCTCGAGGATCCGGCGGGTGAGCCCGAACCGCCGCTCGGCGGGCTGGTAGGGGTCAGTCGCGGTCCCGATCACGAGCGGCGTGTTGCCGAGCCGCGCCGGCTCGAGCGTGCGCGCCAGGACCTCGGCAACGCCGGTCTTCACCAGGATCCGTCGCTCGAAGGCCTCCCAGGCCGGCAGCGACTCGGCGGGGAGATCGTTCCGCTCCGCGGCGTAGCGGTGGGTGTCGCGCGCGTAGCAGTAGGTGCAGCCGAACTCGCACCCGACGTACGGGTTCACCGACCAGAAGCCCATGCGGGTGGTGGCTGGGGTGTTGAGGACCGAGCGCACCGGCAGCTCGAGGAACCGGGTGCCTCGTTCGCGCTCGTCGAGCACGGGCAGCCGCTTCCGCTCATCCTGGCCGGACGACTCCAGCAGGCTGAGCTGCCCCTGCGCTACCCGCATCGTCCCCAGCCGCAGTGCCGGCAGCTGACGCATCCCGAGGCCCGGACCAGCGGGCCGGCGCACTCGGGGCACACGCGAACCGGCGGCGGCGGGAGCTGGTCCGGCGGTGAAGGCGAGGAACACGGCGGGCGGGAATGAAGGGGAGACATGACGGACTCTCGGGTTTCGGTATCTGTTCGGTTCCTCCTCATAGATGCGCCCCGCACGAGACGCTGTCAAGAGCGCGCTAGCTTCCACGCATGACCATCAGCGCGCGAGTGCCGGACACCGAAGGCTGGTTCGAGGGCGCCCACGGCACGCGACTCTTCGTTCGGAGCGCGCGTCCGGCCGAGGAGCGCGCGCTCGTCGTCTGCCTGCACGGCATCGGCGATCACTCCGGGCTGCACCAGGTCGTGTTCGACACGCTCGTGCCGCTCGGCTTCGGGGTGGTGGCGCCCGATCTCCGCGGCAACGGACGCTCGCCGGGCAAGCGCGGCCACGTGGATGCCTGGACCGACTTCCGGGAGGACGTGGCCCGGCTGATCGCGGTCACGCACAGCGGCGGTCCGCTCTTTCTGCTGGGCATCAGCATGGGCGCGCTGGTGGCGCTGGATTACGCGCTCGAGCGTCCGGAGGGCATGCGCGGTGTCGTGGCCGTCTCGCCGCCCCTCGGCCCGCTCGGCGTTCCGGCAGTCCTGCTCTCGCTCGGACGCGTCATGTCGCGGCTCTGGCCGGCGTTCTCGCTCGAGACCGGCATGGACCTGTCCGGGCTGGCCCGCGACCCCGCGGTGACCGAGCACGTTCTCTCCGACCCGCTGTACCACCGGCGGGGCACGGCCCGGCTCTCGACCGAGCTGACGGATACGATCGCCCGGGTCCAAGCCGGTGCGCCCGGGTACCCTGTGCCCGCGCTGGTGCTCCACGGCGGGGCGGATCGCATGGTGCCGCCCGAGGGCAGCCGGCGGTTCGTTGCCGCGGCACCTTCGGCGAGGGTCCGGATGATCGAATATCCGGAGGGCTACCACGCGCTCCTGGCGGACACCGGCGGCGACCGGGCATTGACCGACCTCGCCGCGTGGCTCGTCGAGCATCTCTGAGCGGCGGCGGCCGGCGCGCACGCGAGTGACCGCCCCCCGACGCCGCGTGTGACGCGCGGTCTCGCGCGATCCGGGCCGGCGCGCTAGAGTGCAGCCGTGATGTCGCACTTCACGCGCGCGATGCGCCTCAGGTGCCCGAACTGCGGTGGCGGACCGATCTTCACGAGCTGGTCGCGCCTGCTGCCGGCATGCCCGGTGTGCGGCCTGGGTCTGGAGCGCGAGCAGGGCTACTGGCTCGGCGCCTACTTCTTCAATCTGATGGCGGTGGAGGCGGTCTTCGCCGTCTACGTGGTGGGCTTCCTGCTCGAGACTTGGCCGAGTCCGCCGTGGGACCTCTTCCAGATCACGACGGTCGTGCTGATGGTGATCTTCCCCATCATCTTCTTCCCGTTCTCCAAGACCCTGTTTCTCGCGTTCGACCTCCTCATGCGGCCGCCGGACGACGAGGACTTCGTCGCCCCGCACGAGCCCGCGCTGCACCCGCGCCGCGCAGCCTCATCGGACTCGCCGTAGGATCTCCTCCAGCCGGGACATCAGCTCTTCGGCCGTGAACGGCTTCTGCAGGTAGGGCCGGTCGGCCGCGACCAGCGCGCGCCGCGTGGCTTCGTCGGGGTGGCCCGAGATGAAAAGCACGGGGAGATCGGGCCGGATCGTCGCGACCCGCTCGGCCAGCTTACGGCCATCCATCCTCGGCATGGCCAGATCGGTGATGAGCAGATCGAAGGGCTCGCAGCTCTGGGACAGCCGCTACAGCGCGGACTGACCGTCAGGCGCCTCCGCCACGCGGTATCCCTGGGCGGTGAGCTCGCGCGCGACGACGCTCCGCACCAGCGGGTCGTCCTCGACCACGAGGACGTGGGCCGATGCGCCGCCCTCCGCACCCGCCGGCGGCTCGCTGATTTCGGCCGCGGGCTCCTCCACTGCCGGCAGGAAGATCTCGAATCGGGTGCCGCGGCCCGGCTCGCTCTCGGCGCGGATGAAGCCGCCGCTCTGCTTCACCAGACCGTACACCATCGAGAGCCCGAGCCCGGTGCCCTTGCCGGGGCCCTTGGTCGTGAAGAACGGCTCGAACGCGCGCCGCAGGGTGGACGGCTCCATGCCCTGGCCCGTATCGGCCACGACGAGGCTCACGTACTCGCCGGGACGCAGCTCGTCGTCCTGGGTCGGCAGCGACGTGGCCGCGGTCACGGTCACGACCGACGTCCGGATGGTCAACGTTCCGGCATCGGGCATGGCATCGCGGGCGTTGAGCGTCAGGTTGAGCAGCATCTGCTCGACCTGGCTGACGTCGGCCTTGACCCGGCGGCCCATCGAGCCCGCCAGGATCTGGAGCGTGCTGCGATCGCCGAGGGCGCGCATCAGGAACGGACGCAGCCGCTCGGTGACCGTGTCGAGGTCCACGATCTCGGGCTGCAGGTGCTGCCGGCGCCCGAAGGCCAGGAGCTGCGCGGTGATCCGGGCCGTGCGCTCGGCCGCCTGGCGGATCTGCTCGACGTCGCTCCGCACCGACCCCGGCAGCATCCCGTGCCGCAGCACGAACCCGGCGCAGCCCAGCACTACCGTCATCTGGTTGTTGGTCTCGTGCGCCACGCCCCCCGCCAGGCGACCGACCGCCTCGAGCCGGTGCGTCTCCATCAACTTCTCCTGCAGCCGGCGGGTCTCGGTCACCTCTTCGGCGGCCACGTTGATGCCGCAGACCTTGCCCTCCGAGTCGAGCAGGGGCAGCCAGGTGGCGACCCAGATGCGCTCGACGCCGGGCTGCGCGTCGGTCGTGCCGCGGATCTCCAGGTTGTACACCGGGGTGCCGGTCGCGAGCAGCTCCTGGAACCTGGGGACGAGCATGTCGGCGAGCGTCGGCGTGGTCTCGGCCACCGTGCGGCCGAGGCAGGCCTCGACCGGCCGGCCGATCATCTCCGCCATGCGCGCGTTGAGCCGGAGGTAGCGGAGGTCGCGGTCGAGGACGCACAGGCCGACCGGCGCGGAGCTGTAGACCGCTTCGATCTCGCGAAGCCTGGCCTGCGCCTCCTCCTCGCTTCGGCGGAGCGCGTCCTCGTGCTGCTGGCGCGCGGTGACGTCGCCGAGCACCCACGCGCGGGAGCCGGACTCGAGGTCGGGCGGACCGGCGTCGACGCTCACGCGGAAGTGCCGGTCGCCGATGCGGACGGTCGCGGGGCCGGTCGCGCCATCGGCCACCCGGGGCGCGAGGGCGGGGACGACCTGAGCGAGCGGCTTGCCGATGATGTCCCCGTAGGGCTTCGCGACCAGGCGCGCAAAGGCCGCGTTGCAGCGCACGACGCGCCCGTCGGGACCGGTCAGACACACTGCGTCGCTGATCAGATCGAAGGTCGTGGTCCACTCGCGCGCCGCCGCGCGGACGATCACCTCCGCCTGCCGGCTCCTGAGCAGGGCCCGTACAGTGGCGACGAGCTCGCCCGCGTCCACCGGGTGGGTCAGATAGCCGTCGGCCCCGCCCTCGAGTCCCTCCGCCTTGTTGTCCGGACTGGTGAAGCTCGCCGAGATGTGGAGCACGGGAATGTCCCGCGTGGCCGGGTTCTCCTTCAGCCGGCGGCACACCTCCAGGCCGCTCACGTCGGGCAGGCGGATGTCGAGGGTGATGAGCGCGGGCAGGCCCGATTCTGCCAGGTGCAGCGCATCGAGGCCCGTCTCCGCCTCCTGAACCTCGAAGCCGGCTTTAGTCAGTACGCGCGCGACGTAGTAGCGCTCGGCTTCGTTGTCATCCACCACGAGGATGGGGGTCAGGACGGCGTCAGACATGCTGGACGGCCTCGAGCGCGGGGGCGGGAATGTTCGGATCGGAGATCCGCCCGCGCTCGACGTACCGCGCGGGGATGACGAGGGTGAACGTGGACCCGATGCCAGGGGTGCTGGCCACGCTCAACTGACCGCCCAGCAGCTCGGCGAGCTTGCGCGAGAGCGGCAGCCCGAGCCCGGCGCCCGTCGCCCGCTTCTGCAACGCGCTCTCGAGCTGGGCGAACTCCTCGAAGATACGGTCCTGGTCCTCGGGCGCGATGCCGATACCGGTATCGGCCACCGTGAAGCGGACCGTGCCGTCGGCCTCGGCGGCCGCCGTCACGCGCACCTCGCCCTGTTCGGTGAACTTGAGCGCGTTGGAGATCAGGTTGCGGAGGATCTGTGACAGCTTGCCTTCGTCCGTGCCGAGCTCCAGGGCATCGGCGGGCTCCTCGACCACGAGCGCGACGCTGTCGGAGGGCATGATCGGCCGGAACATGCCCCGCAGGCCGGCCAGCAGGTCGGCGACGGTGAAGGTGGACGAGCGCACCACGCTCCGGCCCGCCTCGATCCGGGCCAGATCGAGCAGGTCGTTCACCATCTCGGAGAGCGTGGTCGCGGCGCCGCGGACGAAGCGGACCTGCCGTTCCTGCTCGGTGGTGAGCGGGCCGTCGGCGCGGTCGATCAGGAGGGCCGTGATGTTGAGAATGGCGTTGAGTGGTGTACGGAGCTCGTGACTGATGTTCGAGAGGAACCGGGACTTGAGCTCCGAGGCCCGGGCGAGGTCCGCGGCCTTCTCGTCCAGCTCGGCGTAGAGCGCGAGCACGCCGCGGTTGGTCTCCGCCAGCTCCTGATTGAGCCGCTCGACTTCGGCCTGACGCTCGCGGCCTTCCTCGAGCGCGCTGAGCAGCTCCTGGTTCTGGGCGCGGATCTCGCCCAGCGGGTCGGCCGGCATCGACAGCGTCAGCTCCCGGCTCACCTGGGCCACGGCACCGGCGGAGACCAGCGTGGCGGGCGGCAGCAGCTTGCCGAGCACCACGACGGTGCCCTGGCCGGGCGTGCTCTCCATGTCGAACCGGTCCACCAGGCGGCGCGCGCCGACGATGCCGAGACCCATGCCCGTGGTCGAGCGAAACCGCCCGTCGAGCACGTCCTGGAGGCACGCGATGCCGGGGCCGCGGTCGGCCACCCGGACGAGCAGCATCGGGGGATCGTCGACCAGCTCGAACACCACGCGCCCGCCGTGGCCGTACATCACGGCGTTGCGGGCGATCTCGGAGACGGCCGTGGCGAGTCGGGTCTGCTCCAGCGCGTCGAGCCCCAGCAGGGCGGCGATCTGGCGCGCGCGCTGGCGCGCGAGCACGACATCCTGCTCGGCCCGGACGTCGGTGGTGAGGATGGGCGGGATCATGCGCTCGCGGCCTCCCGGCCGACGACCACCGTCACGTCGTCGCGGCCGCGGGCGAAGTCGCGATACAGCACCGCCGCGAGGAGCGCCGGGTCCCGGCCCCGGAGCGTCGGATAGCGGTCGAGCGTCCACCGGGTCTGCAGTCCATCGGAGAAGAGCACGAGGACCGATTCCTTCGACCAGGGATAGGCGAACGTCTGGATCTTGCGGCACTCGTGCCCGACGGTCCCGGCATGGGACACCAGGCTCCGCGAGCCCTGGGGCGTGAGCACGACGCCACCGATGTTGCCGACGCCGGTGAAGCTGAGCTCGCCGGCGGCCGGCCGAACCTCGGCGAGCCCGATGGCCGCGCCGCGGGTGTGCCGCATCGCGGTGTGCGCCGCGGCGAGGATGTCGGCCCCGGGCGCGCCGGCGTGCAGCGCGAAGATCCGCACGGCCTCCGCCGAGGCCACCGCGGCGTCGGGCCCGTGGCCCAGCCCGTCGGCCACGAGGACCGACCAGCGCGAGCGGTCGCCGGACCAGCTCCACGCGTCGCCGCACACCGTCTCGCCATGCTTCGGGACCGAGACGCCGGCCACGACCGCCTCAGCGGTGCGCGTCCGGCCCGCGAGACCGATGCGGGCCAGCACCGCGGTGCCGCCGCCGTGGGTGGAGAAGATCTCGCAGCGGTCGGCCACGCGGTTGACCGCGCCCAGGCCAACGCCGCTCGTGCCGCGCGAGGAGTAGCCGTCGCGCAGCGCCTGATCCACGCTCGCGATGCCGGGACCGCGATCGATCGCGACGATCTCGAGCCCGGCGGCGGGCTGCGTCAGCGTCCGCACCAGCACCTCGCCGCCGCCGCCGTGGCGCGCCAGGTTGGTGGCCAGCTCGGTGACGATGAGCGCGACCCGCCCGGTCGCTTCCTCCGCGGCGCCCAACCGCACGGCTTCGGCCACGGCCGCGCGCCGCGCCGCGCCGACCTGCGACGCGTCATGCACCGGGAGCACCAGGTTCGTCGCGCCCATCGCTCAGCGCCAGCGGGTCACGGTGACCCGGGTGCCCTCGCCCGGCCGCGATTCGATCGCGAAATCATTGACCAGCCGGCGCGCGCCGCCCAGGCCCAGGCCGAGACCGTTGCGCGAGGTGTAGCCGTCCTTGAGCGCGAGCTGGATGTCGGCGATGCCCGGTCCCTGATCCTCGCAGATGAGCCGGACACCCCGGCGTCCGCCGTCGGTGACCAGCTCGATCCGCGCCGTCCCCCCGCCGCCATGCTCCAGGGTGTTGCGCGCGAGCTCGCTGGCCGCGGTGACGATCTTGGTCTGATCCACCAGGCTGAACCCCGCCTCGACGGCCCACTCGCGAATCCGCTGCCGCACCCGGACGATGTCGTTCGCGGCCCGGACCTCGTGGACCTCATTCCGCTCGACCATCATCGCTCACTTCGAGGAGTCGGTCGCCGACCGCCCCTCGGAGCAGGTCCATGCCCCGCTCCACGTTGAGCGCCGTGCGCACGCCGGGCAACGAGAGGCCGAGCTCGACGAGCGTGATGGCGACGGCCGGCTGCATGCCGACCACGACGGTCACGGCGTCGAGCACCCGGGCCATCCCGGCGATGTTCGCCAGCATGCGGCCGATGAACGAGTCCACCACTTCTAGCGAGCTGATGTCGATCAGCACGCCGCGGGCCCCGGTGCGGGAGATCCGCTCGGTGAGGTCGTCCTGCAGGGTGAGGGCGAGCTGGTCGTGCATGTCCACCTGGATCGTCACCAGGAGGAACGCGCCCATCTTGAGAATCGGAATCCGGTCGTCCACGTCCGGTCTCCGGTTACCCGCGCGCCGTGACCGCGCGGCCGACGGTCAGGTTGAGCCGCTTGAGCGCCGTGGCGAAGGCGTCGGCCAGCGTGGCCTTGGTGGTGACGTCGCCGAGCTCCACGCCGAGATGCACGATGGTCTGGGCGATCTGCGGGCGGATGCCGCTGATGATGCAGTCGGCGCCCATGAGCCGGGCCGCCGTCACGGTCTTGAGCAGGTGCTGCGCGGTCAGCGTGTCCACCGTCGGCACGCCGGTGATGTCGAGGATCGCCACCTCGGCGCCGGTCTCGACGATGCGCTGGAGGAGCGTCTCCATGACGACCTGGGTCCGGGCGCTGTCGAGCGTGCCGATCATGGGCAGCGCGAGAATGCCTTCCCACAGCTTCACCACCGGCGTGGAGAGCTCCAGCATGTCCTGCTGCTGCCGGAGGATCACCTCCTCCCGGCTCTTCTGATAGATCTCAGTGGTGAAGAGACCCAGGCGGTCGAGCAGCTCGTCGGCGCGGCGGATCTCCTCGAACAGCTGGCCCGCGTCCTTGCCCAGGTCGTCGCGGATCCGGCGAAACAGCGCCGGCTTGAGCGAGAACACGAACGTGGCCGTCTCCGAGGGGCTGAAGCCCTGGAGGCCCCGGCTCCGCGAGACGCCGGCGAGCATATCCCGCACGGGCGCCCAGTCCTGGCCGCGGGTCACGTCATCGAATCCGCCGTTCTGGACCGCGGTGGCGAGCAGACCGAGGAATTCCCGGGACTGGGTCTGCAGCTCCTGGTCGGAGATCAGGTCGCGCCGGCGGGCGATGCTCTCCATCTGCTCCCGCATCCAGTCGGTGAGGATCTCCGATTCGTGCTTGCGCAGGATGTCGGGGATGCGGGTCGAACGCTCGGGGCTCACGGGGGCGCGGCTCCTGGGGGAAGGGGCGGTCGGAATCGGGAAGCCTCTGCGCACGCGGCGGGCGGCGGGAGACGGTCGCATTTTCCCGCGGGGCGGGACATGGCAGCGATGGAGTATAGCCCCCCGGCCAACGGCCGCAATGTGGCCGCCGTATCGATCCGATGACGCGAGCGCGCCTGTCGGGCCGCTATCATTGCGGCATGTCCATGAGTTTCCGCGCCAGACGCCGCTTGGTCGCGCTCCGGGGAACCGCGGGCCGGACCTGGCGCCAGGCCGGGCGGGCGCGGCGCCGGGCCATCGTCGTGGTGGGCCGTCCGGTGGCCAAGGCCAGAGGCATCTGGCACGGGTTCGTGGAGTGGTTCAACGCGCTCGGCCTGAGCGAGAACACCATCCTGATCGCCTTCGCCGTCGTCGTCGGGGTCGGCGGCGCGCTCGGGGTCGTCGCGTTCTATACGCTTATCGACGCGTCCTACGGCCTTTTCTATCGCTGGCCCCAGACGTTCCTGCCGCGTGCAACTCTGCTCGCCTACCGGCCGCTGGTGACCGCGACCGGGCTCGCCGCCGCGTGGGCCCTCTGGCGCCGGTTCGGCCGCGGGCTCGACGGGCTGAACGTGCCCGACGTTCAGCTGCGGGTCGCCCGGCACGGAGGACGCATTCCGGCCGGGCCGGCGCTCGCGCGCACCGCAGCCAGTGCCATCACGATCGGCGCCGGCGGCTCGGCCGGGAGCGAGGGGCCGGTGGCCGTGCTGGGATCCACCTTCGGCTCGTGGCTCGGCGGGATCTTCCGGTTCGAGCCCGGTCGGGTGGGAACACTGGTGGGCGCCGGCGCGGCGGCCGCCATCTCCGCGGCCTTCAACGCGCCACTCGCCGGCGCGTTCTTCGCTCTCGAGGAGGTGATGGGCTCGTTCGCGGCCGGCGCATTCTCCGCCATCATCGTGAGCAGCGTGGTGGCGGCGGTGGTCTCCCGCGCCGCGTTCGGCAACCATCCCGCCTTTCCGATTCCGGTCGAATACGGCTACACGCTGACCCGGGAAGTCTTTTTGTTCTATCCGCTGCTCGGCGCAGTGACCGGACTCGTCTCCGCCTTGTTCATCTGGACCTATTTCCACGCGGAGGACCTGGCGGCCAGAATCGAGCTTCCGGCGGCACTGCTTCCGTGGGTTGGCGGCGTGGTGGTGGGCGGGCTGGTGTACCTGTCGCGCGGTATTCTGGTGGGCTACGGGCATCTGGCCGTGCATCTGGAGGTGTTCGGCCGGATGGCGTGGTACCTCCTCGGGCTGCTGGCGCTCGGGAAGATCGTCGCCACCTCGCTCACGCTCACGACCGGCGGGTCGGGTGGCCTGTTCACGCCCTCCCTCTATATCGGCGCCGCGACGGGCGGCGCTTTCGGCGCGGCGCTCCGAGACCTGTTCCCGGCGCTGCACATCCGGCCGGAGGCGTACGCGCTCGTGGGCATGGGCGCGGTCGTGGCAGGAGCGACGAACGCCCCGATCACTGGCATCCTGATCGTCTTCGAGATGACCAACGATTACGCCATCGTCCTGCCGCTCATGCTCACCACAGTCATCTGTCATCAGGTCGCCCGCCGGCTCGAGCCCGACTCGCTGTACAGCGGCTGGCTTCGGCGTCGAGGCGAGCGCATCGAGCACGGCTCCGACCGCGCGGTACTGGCGGACCTCCGGGTGCGCGATGCCTACGAGCCTGCGCCGCAGGTCTTCCGGGCGGATGCGCCGATCGCCAGCATGCTCGAGCATCTGCGTCCCGGCGAGCAGACCACGTTTCCGATCGTCGGCCCGGGCGAAATCCTGCTCGGGGTCGTCACCATGGCCGATCTCGCCCAGCTGGCCGAGGAGGTTCCCCCCGAGGACGAGAGCCGAGTGGCCGCGGACGTAGCCGGCTCAACGGAGACGGTCACCCTGTCGGATTCGCTGCTCGAGACGATTCGTCGCATGGGGGTGCGCGGCACCCCGGCGTTGCCGGTGCTCGATCCGGACGGGCGCCGCCTGGCGGGCATGGTGAGCCGCAGTCACATCCTGGCGGCATATGCGCGGGCACTGTCGGGGTCACCGGCGGGTGGCCGTGCTGGCTCGGTGAGCGGAGAGCGACACGGGCGGCATTGATCGGCGGCGCTCACAACGACAAGGCGGTCCTCAACTCGCGACGAGGACCGCGGTGCCTTCCTCGAGCCACTGATCGGGACGAGCGACGACCGCTTTCGCCGTCAGATGGCGGATCGGGATGCCGGTCGCCGGCACGAGGCCGCCCCTGTCCGCGGCTCCCGCGGCGAACCGAAGCAGGTAGAGCGTCTCCCCGGCGTTGCGCGCGTGCTCGGCGGTGAACGCCGCCAGCGCCTGCGACCAGCCGCCTTTCGGCGGCGGCACGTCGGCGCCCCGGCGGTGCCGCGCAATCGCGTCGAGCACGGCGTGACGCGCGGTCCCCGCCCGGCGATGGCGCTCGCGGTGATGCCGTTCATCCTCGCGCGGGTCGGCATGGCGGGGCCGGACCAGGTCGCACGAGCAGGCGCCGACCAGCAGGCGGACGACCGTGCGAGCGGTGGGATGGAGCGCGACCAGGCGGTCGTGATCGGCGCGGTCGGCCGGCTGGGCGATGAGGCCCGGCGGCAGCATCGATCGCACCTCACTCAGCGTGAGCGGGCTCGCGGCGAACAGGACGTAGCACAGAGGTCAGTCAGATGGGAAGATCGTCGCGGATGAGCACCAGGATCGCGGCCTGGGGCACGACGAGGTACTTCTTCTCCTCGAACGAGATCTCGACCGCCGCCTTCCGGAAGAAGATGGCGTGGTCGCCGACACGGGCCTGCATGCCCCGGTTCTTGTTCTCCCGGGCGTCCACCTTCCAGGGCTCGTCGTCGAGGGAGCTGAGGTCGGCCACGGGGGTACCCGGGCCGGTGGCCACGATGAGGCCGGTCTGCACCTGCTGCGAATCGATGGCGGTGGCCGGGAGATAGAGCCCGACCCGGGTGCGGTCGTCGCCGTCCTCGGGGGTGATGAGCACCCGGTCGCCGACGACCATAAGCTGCTTCTTGGGAAACTCCATCTCACCGGTTCCCGTTGGACCCGCTCCCTTCGGCCTGATGCACGGTCACGAGGTCCAGGATCCGGAGCTTCCGGGTCGTGGTGGGGAGGCGCAGGCTGATCTCGTCGCCCACGCGGCCGTTGGCGAGTGCTCGGCCCAGCGGCGACGCCAGCGAGATGTGGCCCGCGTCGATGTCCATCATCTCCGCCAGGACCACCATGTAGGTGTCGGTATCGTTGGTGTCGAGATCGAGCACCGTCACCCGGGAGCCGAGCCCGACGCGATCGGCCGGCGCCTCGGTGTTGGCGAGCTGGCTCAGCTGATTGAGGCGCTGGTGGAGCTGGCCGAGACGGGCCTGCACGAACTGCTGCCGCTCGAGCGCCGCCTTGTACTCGCTGTTCTCGCGGAGGTCGCCGAGCTCGACGGCCTGGGCGATGGACTGTGGCAGCAGCACGTTCAACTCATGGCTGAGCTGATCGATTTCGCGGCTCAGCTTCTCCCGCATTTCACGGATCATGACACAACCGGGCGCTTAGAGAAACGACGGCCCCGAGCGGCGGCGCTCAGGGCGAGGGTGGAAAAGACTCACAAAAGATACCACCTCCCGGGCGCCGAGGGAATGCGCACCGCGGTAATGCGGTGCCGGAGCGAGAGTTGTGGCAGGGTCGGGCGAGCGCTGCGTCCTCCACATCGAGGTCGGACAGTCTGGCCCGGGCTGGGCCCGGCACGGGTTCGCTGCCCTGGGCGCGCAGACCCGGCGGTACATGCCTCGGCGAGAGGGCGGGTAAGGAGGGCGGGAATCGGCGGATCGCTCACGCCGGGCAGGCCGTCTGACGGTGAGATCGCCGCCACCCGTCTCCGAGACCTGCCACCCAAGCCTGACACCAGGCCGTCAGGCCTGACACCCAGGTGTGGCGAGCTGTCGTGATTGTCGGGCGACCTCCCGTGCTCGAGTCGTATCGATCGCGACTACCCCTGCTTCCGCGGGTGAGCGCGCGACCCCGCGTCCAGCGCGGTCACCCGCCTGGGCAGAAGTGATCAACGTGCTCATTCGAAACGGGTATGGACAACGGCGCAAGGCACGATCTTCCTTGACGTTCCGGATCGAACGCCGTAAACTGCGGCGGCTTGCGTCCCCCTTGGTGTGGGTGTGGTTTTCTCGCCAACAGGATGACTGCGTAATGCACCTTCGGATTCGTGCCGTCCGGCTCCTCCGCCGGATGGCCCCTGTGCTCCCCTTGCTCGTGCTGTTCGCGGGCGCCTGCAGTCCAGAGCACTATCCGCAGACGGCGCTCCGGCCCCTGTCAGATTACGCCAAGATCGGCGACAGCATCCAGACTACGACGCTCTACTGGGCAGCCGGTGTGTTCGTGCTGGTCGAAGGCGCGCTGCTGTACGCCATTTTCCGGTTCCGAGGCAAGCCGGACGACCCCGAGCCGCAGCAGATCCACGGCAACACCGCCATCGAGATCATCTGGACGATCGTCCCGGCGCTGATTCTGGCGGCCATCGCGGTGCCGACGGTCCGTGGCATCTTCGAGACCAACGCCATCCCTCGGGGCGACGTGCTCAACGTCGAAGTGGTCGGCCACCAGTGGTGGTGGGAATTCCGGTATCCCGATCTCAAGCTCACCACGGCCAACGAGGTGCACATTCCCGTGGGCCAGACGGTGCTGTTCCGGATGGGCACGGCCGACGTGGTGCATAGCTTCTGGCCGCCGCGCTTCGCGGGCAAGCGCGACGTCTTTCCCAACCGGGAAACCCGCATGTGGTTCAAGGCGGAGACGGCCGGCGAATATCCCGGGCAATGCGCGGAGTTCTGCGGCATCGAGCACGGGCGCATGGCGTTCCGGGTGAAGGCGCAGACGCCGGAGGAGTTCCAGGCCTGGGTGGCGCACATGCAGACGCTCGGGCCCAAGCCCGCCGCGACCTCCGCCGCCAGCGACTCGGTCCGGACCGCGAGCGCCGGCGCCGCGGTGCAGACGGGCCAGACGCCCGCGCCCGGCGCCAAGCCGCAGGCGAGCGGCAAGGACAGCGCGGCGGCCACCCAGGCACCCGGTGCTCCGTCCGACCCGGCCTACGCGGCCGGCGAGAAGCTCTTCACTGCGAAGGGCTGCGTCGGCTGCCATTCGCTGCAGGCGGTGGACGCGCCCAAGGGGATGATCGGCCCCAACCTGGCCAACGTCGGGGCGCGCTCCTACATCGGCGCCGGCAGCTTCCAGAACACCGACGAGAACCTGTCGCGCTGGATTCAGAACCCGCAGAAGCTGAAGCAGGGCGTGCTGATGCCCAACCTCGGCGTGACGCCCGACGAGGCCAAGTCGCTCGTCGCCTTCCTCCGCGCTCACAAATAACAGGGCTTATGGCAACCACCGCACTCGACCAACGGGCGCACGCCGCCGCACACGCCGAGCCGACCGGCTTCTGGAGCTGGATCACCACGGTCGACCACAAGCGGATCGGCATCCTGTACGGCACCACCGCCTTCATCTTCTTCCTGATGGGCGGCATCGAGGCGCTGCTGCTCCGCATCCAGCTCGGGTCGCCGAACAACACGTTCCTGTCGCCCGACGTCTACAACCAGCTGTTCACCATGCACGGCACGACCATGATCTTCCTCGCGATCATGCCGATCAGTGCCGCGTTCTTCAACTTCATCATCCCGCTCCAGATCGGCGCGCGGGACGTGGCGTTCCCCCGGCTCAACGCCTTCAGCTACTGGGTGTTCCTGCTCGGCGGACTGTTCCTCAACTCGGGGTTCCTGTTCGGGGCGGCGCCCAACCAGGGCTGGTACGGCTACGCGAACCTCACCTCACTGCAGTATTCCCCCGGGCTCAACGTCGACTTCTGGATGTTCGGCCTCCAGATCCTGGGCGTGGCGTCGTTGGCGGCCGCGGTGAACTTCTTCGTCACCATCCTCAACCTGCGCGCTCCCGGCATGCGGCTCATGCGCATGCCGATGTTCACCTGGATGAGCTTCATCACCCAGGTGCTCCTGCTGCTCGCGTTCCCGGTCATCACGGTGGCGCTCATCCTGCTCACCTTCGACCGGTTCTTCGGCACCCACTTCTTCGTGCCCTCGGGCGGCGGCGACCCGCTGCTGTGGCAGCACCTGTTCTGGGTGTTCGGACACCCCGAGGTGTACATCCTCATCCTGCCGGCGTTTGGCGTGGTGAGCGAGGTGCTGCCGGTCTTCTCCCGGAAGCCGTTGTTCGGCTACGCGGCGATGGTCTTCTCGGGCGCGTTCATCGCGTTCCTGGGCTTCGGCGTGTGGAGTCACCATATGTTCACGGTGGGCATGGGCCCCATCGCCGACACGTTCTTTTCGCTCACCACGATGCTGATCGCGATCCCGACGGGCGTGAAGATCTTCAACTGGCTGGGCACCGTGTGGGGCGGCTCGATCCAGTACCGGGTGCCGATGTACTTCGCGCTCGGCTTCATCGCCATGTTCATCATCGGCGGGCTGTCGGGCGTCATGCACGCCTCGCCGCCGGCCGACCTGCAGCAGAACGACACGTATTTCATCGTGGCGCACTTCCACTACGTGCTGTTCGGCGGCAGCATCTTCGCGCTCACGGCCGGGGCCTACTACTGGTGGCCGAAGATGTTCGGGCGTCTGCTCGACGAGAAGCTCGGCAAGCTGCACTTCTGGCTCATGCTCATCGGCTTCAACGTGACCTTCTTCCCGATGCACATTCTCGGGCTCAACGGGATGCCGCGCCGGGTCTACACCTATCCCGAAGGTCTCGGCTTCGAGACGCTGAACCGGATCGAGACGGTCGGTGCCTTCGTGCTCGGGTTCTCGTTCCTGATCTTCATCATCAACATCGTGAAGACCATGCGCGGTCCCCGGAACGCCCCGGCCGACCCGTGGAACGGCGCGACGCTGGAGTGGTCGATTCCCTCGCCGCCGCAGGAATGGAACTTCGCCGAGATCCCGACCGTGCACGGCCGCGACCCGCTGTGGGAGACGAAGCGCGCGCAGGGCGGCGGGCGGCTGCCCGAGCCGCCGCGGGTGAGCGGGAAGGGAATTCACCTGCCGAACCCGTCGTTCTGGCCGCTCGTGGCCGCGCTGGGCGTGGCCGGCCTCATGGTCGGCGTGATGCTGGTACACCACCTCGGCCCGTGGGGCATGATCGCGGGCGGACTGATCCTGTTTATCGGAGTGTTCAACTGGGCCTTCGAGCCCGCCGGTTGAGGAGACCGACGTGACCGATCACGCGCACGTGGCGGAGCCGCACGCGGCGGAGCATCACCTCGAGACCGCGACCGGCCTGGACAGCCGGAAGCTGGCTATCTGGACCTTCATCGGGTCGGAGTGCCTGTTCTTCGCCACGCTGATCTCGAATTTCCTGGTGCACAAGGAAACCTGGCTCACGGGGCCGGGTCCGTTCCCGCACGAGGTGTGGAAGTCGCCGAGCGGCCAGGTCTTCGAGCCGGTCATCGAGATCCCGCTGGTCACGCTGGGCACGGCGCTCCTGCTGTTCAGCTCGCTGTTCGTCGTGCTGGCGCTGGCCAACGCCCAGCGCGGCAACCGTCGCGGGCTTCTGACCTGGCTCGGCGCCACGCTCTTCTGCGGGTTTTTCTTCGTCGGCATGCAGGTGTACGAATTCACCCACTTCGTCCACAAGGGGCTCACGCTCAAGACCAACCTGTTCGGAGCCAGCTTCTTTACGCTGACCGGATTCCACGGGACGCACGTGACGCTGGGCGTGATCTGGCTGCTCACCCTCTGGATCATGGCCTGGCGCGGCAAGTTGCCGGCCGAGAAGTCGCTCAATCTCGAAATCGCCGCGCTGTACTGGCACTTCGTGGACGTGGTCTGGATCGTGATCTTCCCTGTCGTCTACCTGATCAAGTAAGGGTCGCGCATGGACGCCCATTCCGCTCCGCCCGTCGAGACCGAGCACGCGCATCCCGCGTCGGGCACGTACGTGAAGATCGGCATCGTGCTGTTCGTCCTGACGGCACTCGAGGTCGGCCTGTACGAGTTCACCTACGGCGAGCACTCCGGCGCCACCGGCCACGCGCTGCAGCCGTTCTTCGTGCCGCTCCTCCTGGCGCTCTCGGCGGCCAAGTTCGCGCTCGTGGCCATGTTCTACATGCACCTGAAGCAGGATAACCGGTTGTTCAGCGGGGTGTTCGTGTTCCCGCTCATCATCGCCACGGTGGTCATCCTCGCCCTGATCAGCCTCGAGGCGTACCACTTCGCCTTTGCCCGCGCGGGGTGACCCTGCTGCCGTTCGCGCCGCTCCTCGACGAGCGGACGCGACCGGCCGGCCCGTTCGAGCCGGCCTGGTCGCTGCATCCCAGCGTTCTCCTGGGCACCGGGATTCTCGGTGCCCTCTACGTTTACGGTATTGGGCCCTGGCGCCGGGCGCGGGGCCTTCCGCCGGCGCCGGCGTGGAAGGTCGCCTGCTTCGCGATCGCCTGCCTCATCCTGCTCGTGTCGCTGAACGGGCCGGTGCACGACCTCAGCGACTACTACCTGTTCTCCGTTCACATGCTGCAGCACCTGCTGCTCACGCTGCTGTTCCCGCCGCTGCTGATTCTCGGGCTGCCCGGCTGGCTGGTCGAGCCGCTCCTCCGGCCGGCGCCGGTTCGGCGGGTGGCCCGGGTGCTCACGCACCCGGTGGTCGCGGCCGGGGCCTTCACGCTCACCATCGCCGTGTGGCACCTGTCGCAGTACTACGATCTGATGATGCGCGATCACGACGTGCATATCGTCACGCACCTGATGTTCATGGCCACGGGAACGATGCTGTGGTGGCCGCTGCTGAGCCCGGTGCCGGACATCCTGCCGCGGCTGAGCTATGGACTCGGGATGCTGTACCTGTTCCTGGTGGGCATTCCGATGCAGATCATCGCCGCGCTCATCTCGCTGAGCAGCGACGACCTCTATCCCTGGTACGCCGAGGCCGCGCGCACCTGGGGGCTCTCGCCGCTCGACGACCAGCAGCTCGGCGGCCTCCTCATGTGGGTCCCGGCGAATCTCTACATGTTTCTGGTGATCGGACTGCTGTTCCTGCTGTGGGCACGGGAGAACAAGTAGCCGCGATCACGGCCGCGATCGTGGTCTCGAAGGTCCATCGTCTTTCATCGCCGAAGCGGCGAACCGCTGCGGCCCGCAGCGCGGCCGCCTCGCGCTCCTCGAACTCCTCCAGCGCGAACGCCACCGGCTCGAGCGCGGCGTACCCCGGAGACCGATCCTGGATCGGACATTCGTTGCCGATCACGCGGCCGGCCGGGGTCACCATGCCGAGCCCGATGAGCCGGCACACCAAGGGCCGGTCGGCGTAGATCCGACAGCGGCCCGCGTCATCCAGCAGCGGACACGGCTCCTCGGCCAGGGCCTCGGTCAGGCGATCAAACCGCGCTTCGCCCAGCGTGGCAATCTCGTACGGATCGGTCCAGCCCGGCTCCAGCTCGCGCATGCGGCCGAGGAGTCCTGTGGCCCGCCGGAACACCTCCTGACGCTCCGCCGCCGGCAGGCGCGCCACGGCCTCAGCGATGAGCTCGGCGTCGGCGACCGACACGTCGAACGGCCCGTGGCAGCACGCGCTGCACCCCGTCCGGCACGGAACCCGTCCCTCCGACGCGCGTTGCCCGCGGGTGAACCAGCGATCGAGCGACGACAGGAGCGTGCGATAGTCGTCGGATGTCACCGTGGCATCGCCCACCGCCGGCTCACCGCCGCGCCGCGTGAAACGCGAGGCAGAGCCAGCCCGCGAGGAATGCCAGGCCACCAAGCGGCGTGATGGCCCCGAGCCAGCGGACGCCCGACAACGCGAGCGCGTACAGGCTACCCGAGAAGAGCACGGTACCGAGGACGAAGAGCCACCCGGCCCAGGTGGCCAGCGCGCCGGGCCAACGGGTCAGGGCCCAGGCCACCGCCAGCAGGGCCAGCGCGTGATACATCTGGTAGCGCGCGCCGGTCTCGAACACGGCGAGCAAGTCCGGCTCGAGCCGTCCGCGCAACGCGTGGGCGCCGAACGCGCCTGCCGCGACCGAGATGAACGCCGACGCGGCGCCGAGGGCGAAGAAGAGACGATCCATCGTGCTCACCGTAGGGACGATGCGGCCAGCTCCGCCGGGGTAGGGCGTCGGTCGGCCCAGGCGGCCAGCAGGCTCACGACTAGCAGGAAGCCGACGTCGCTCGCACCGATCGCGGTGGCACTCGGCGGCGGCGGCGCCCGGAGCGAGGCCAGATACACGACGACCAGCGTGACGACGACCAACGCCAGGCGGGCCGCTCGGACGGGGTGCCGCCGCGAGCGCCGCCGGACGTAGAGCACGAGTCCCGCGGCCAGCACGACCAGCTCGAGCGCCACGCTGAGACCGAAGTGCCGCCACAGACCGAGGCCGAGCTTGGGTGAGTCGTTGCCGGCGAGCGGGAGATCGGGCAGATGGACGAGCAGGTCCAGCACCCAGTGTGACGCCACCGCAACGCCGACCAGCGCGGCGGCCTGCCAGTGGCGGGTGGTGTCGCGGGTGGGCCAGGAGTAATAGACCGCGGCGGCGGCGAGGCCCCATCCGATCGCCGCGACCAGACTGTGCGAGATGGGATAGTCGTAGAACTGGAGCGTGAGCAGCGGGTTGTCATCGGGCAGTATTCTCACGTGCTCCCAGCCGAGCAGCAGGAAGATGCCCCACAGGATGTCCGCCAGCTGAACGGCCACGAACAGGGTGCCGAGCGAGACCTTGGGCTCCGCTCGCTTGAGGCCCAGCGCCAGGCCGTAGTGTCCCAGGAACATGTCAGGTGCGTCCGCCGGCGAGCCACGAACCGCCGTCGACCACGAAGATGGCGCCGGTGATCCACGCGCCGGCCGGCCCGGCGAGAAACGCGACCATCTGCCCCACATCCTCCGGCGTGCCCCAGCGTCCGAGCGGAATGGCGGCTTCCACGTAGCGATCCATGCGAAAGAGGTCGGGCGCACGGGCGTCCGGCGGCGTGAACGCCTGCTTGACGCCCTCGGTGGGAATGGGCCCCGGCGCCACCGCGTTCACGGTGATGCGGTCGGGGGCCCATTCGAGGGCGAGCGTCCGAGTGAGCGCATCCACGCCGGCTTTCGCGGCGGTCGCGTGGGCCATGAGCGGCCAGCCGCGGTAGTGGAGCGTCATCGTTACGGAGACGATGCGCCCACCGCCCTGGGCCTTCATGATCGGGTATACCGCCTGGGCGCAGTAGAAGCTCCCGTACAGGTCCGTCTCCACCACGGCGCGCCAGGCGTTGGGTGACAGCGTGGCCGATGGGGCGTAGAAGTTCCCGGCGGCATTGTTCACCAGGATGTCGATGTGCCCGTGCTCGGTCGCGATCCGCTCGACCATCCGGGCGACCGCCTCGGGCTCCCGCACGTTGGCCTCCACGGCGGTCACGGTGGCGCCTCGTTCGCGGAGCGCGGCCGCGGCAGGCTCCAGGTGCGCGGGTTTGCGGCTGGCAATGGCGACGGTGGCCCCTGCAGCGGCGAGGCACGACGCGATGCCGAACCCGATCCCGGTGCCGCCGCCGGTGACGAGCGCGACCTGGCCGGCCAGCATGTCCGGCCGAAAGACGCTGTTGCGCTGGGCTGCGACCGTCAGGTCGCCTCCGTGCGGCCGGCCAGCCGCTCGGTGAACGCCGCGAGCCGGCGGCGGAACTCGGGTGCCTGCAGCGCCTGGAGCTGCGCCGCGCCCTCGGTGGCGAGCACCTGTTCCAGGGCGCCCACCTCCTGCGCCCGAACCAGTCGCTTGATCGCTCGCACGCTCGCGGTGGCACCCGCGGTGAGTCGCTCCGCGAGGCGGCTCACGTGCGTGTCGAGCCCGGCCGGCTCGACGACCTCGTCCACCAGGCCGATCGCCTGCGCGCGGGCGGCGTCGATGGTTTCACCGGCGAGGAGGAGGCGGAGCGCCTGACCGATGCCGACGAGCCGGGGGAGCGTGAAGGTCGAACCGCCGTCGGGAACGAGTCCCATCCGCGCGAAGGCCGACGTGAAGCTGGCGTCGCGGGAAGCGACCCTGAGATCGCAGGCCAGGCCCAGATCGAGCCCGAAGCCCGCGACGGTCCCTTCCATCACCGCGAGCACCGGCACCGGCGAGCGGACCACCGCGAGCGAGGCCGCCTGAAAGTCGGCGAGTCCGCGTTGGAGGTCGGTGACCGAGACCGATCCGAGCTCACTGAGCCAGCGCAGGTCGAGGCCGGAGGAGAAGTGCCCGCCGGCGCCCCGCAGCACCACCAGCTCCGCGCGGCCGGCCTCCTCGATCTCGTCCAGCTCCCGGGCGATGGCGCGCGCGATGGCAGGAGTCAGGGCGTTGCGGCGGGCCGGACGGTTGATCGTGAGCCGGTGGATCGCACCCTCGGCCTGGGACAGCAACTCGTCGGACATCGATCGACTCTCGGGAGAGCTTTTCGAGGTAGAGCGCGAACGGACGGGCGTGTGTAATATGGCCCACCCCCCTGACGGACGCGACCAGTGGATGAGTCGACCGTCTCCGCCGGTGTCGCTTCCGTCCTTGGGTTACCCGGTCAACCGCCGACGTGTCGCGAACCGACGTAATGACCGGCTGGTGATGTTCCTGGTGAACGCCGCGGGCTAGGCCTGTTCCGTCGGAGCCTGCTGTTCGCCGCCGTCCACCACGGCCATTCCCATCGCGTGGAATCCATTGTCCACGTAGATCACGCTCCCAGTGATGGCCGCGGCCAGTGGACTGCAGAGAAAGGCGGCCGCGTGGCCCACGTCTGCCGCGTCGATGGGACGCGGCAGCGGCGAGTTCGCGGCGGTGTACTTGATCATCGTGTCGATGAAGCCGATCGCCGACGCGGCCCGAGAGGCCCAGGGGCCGGCGGAGATCACGTTGACTCGCACGCCCCACCGGCGCCCGGCCTCGAAAGCGAGCGTGCGGGTATCGGCTTCGAGGGCGGCCTTGGCCGACGACATGCCCCCGCCGTAGCCGGGGATCACGCGCTCACCGGCCATATAGCTCAGGGAGAGAAACGCGCCATTCGGCCGCATGAGAGGTGCAAGGTGGCGCACCAGACTCACGTGACTGTATGCGCTCACGCTCAACGCCGCGAGATATCCCTGGCGACTGGTGTCGACCAGGGGGGACTTCACCTCCGGCGCGTTGGCGAGGCTGTGCACGACGATGTCCAGCGCGCGTTCGCCGAAGTCCTGCCGAATCCGCTCGGCCATGCCCCGCACGCTGAAATCGCCCTGCTCCTTGTACCGCTTGTTCTCGCGGATGTCCTGGGGGGCGTCGGCCAGGCGGTCGAATGCCGCGTCGAGCGGATAGATGCGCTCGAACTCGAGCTTGCGGCCGTCGCTCAGCCGCATGGACTCGTCCATCTTCCCGCGCTCCAGCAGCTTGGTGAAGATGCCGAGCGCCGGCGGCCAGCTTCCCACGGCGATCGTGGCGCCGGCTTCGGCGAGGGCCTTGGCGATGGCGAAGCCGAACCCGCCGTCGTCGGAGACGCCTGCCACGAGGGCGCGCTTCCCGCTGAGGTCAATGGGGAGCATGCGGATCGATTCCTCTCTCACGTGGTCGCCTGGCCCCGGTCATCACCGCGGGCATCAACCCGCGTCACGTGCCCGGCGATGGCCAGAGCGCCGTGGTGCGCCGGCTGCCCGGATGAAGATAGCGCGGCCCTCACTCCGCTCGCAGCACTTCGAGCGGCGGCCGCCGCAGCACATCGCGGCTGTTGGCCAGCCCGACGACCACGGTCAGTCCCACGACCGCTGCGCCAAGGCCGAGGAGCGGCAGCCACGGCAATGCAAAGGCGCCGTCGAACACATAGCGCGCGAGTGCCCAACCCGCGACGCCGGCGAGCCCCAGCGACACCAGCGCCGCCAGCCCGCCGAGCGAGAGATACTCCGACAGGACGATCCGGAACAGCTGCGCGCGCGTGGCGCCGAGCGTGCGGAGCAGGGCACCCTCGCGGACCCGCTGGAAGCGGCTCGTCGCCAGCGCTCCGACCAGGACCAGCCCGCCTGTCGCCAGCGTGAAGAAGGCCATGAACCGGATAGCGAGCACGACGTGATCGAGCAGGCGCTCGAGCGTCGCCTGCAGGTTGGACAGGTCGAGGCTCGTGACGTTGGGCAGCCGCTCGGCGATGCGCCGCTGGAGGACACCCCGCTGGCCGGCGTCGGGAATGCGAGTGAGGACGACCAGGGTCTGCGGCGCGGATTCGAGCACGCCCGGGGCGAACACGACGAAGAAGTTGGGCTCGAACCTCGCCCAGTCCACCTCGCGCAGGCTGGCGATCCGGGTCGTGAGCGGCACGCCCTGGATGTCCCACACGACCTCGTCGCCGACGCGAAGGCCCAGCTCGCGGGCCACGTCCTGCTCCATCGAGATCTCGGGTGTGCGCGCGCTCCGGGTCCACCAGTGGCCGGCCACCAGGCGCTCCGTCGCTACCAGCGAGTCGCGGTAGGTCGAGCGGTATTCCCGCCGCACCGCCCAGTTGCCGGGTCCAGGCCTGTCGGCATCGTCGGCGATGTCGGCCGCCATGGTGGCCACCGGCCGACCCTTGAGCGACTGGATGCGCATTGGCACGATCGGCACCGGGCCGACGACGGGATCGCCGCTCTCGGTGAGCGTCCGGCGCACGGCCTCCAGCTGGTCGGTCTGGATGTCGAACAGCGCGAGGTTCGGGCGCTCGGGGCCACCGGACAGCCGCAGCGTGCGGAGCAGATTGTACTGCACCAGGAACAACGTGCCGAGCAGGAAGGCGCCGAACCCGATCGCGAGCACGACAGTGGCGGTCTGGTTCGAGGGTCGGTGCAGATTGGCCAGCCCCTGGCGCCACACGTAGGGCCACGCCCCCGGGAGCCAGCGGTGCACCGCGCGGATGAGCGCCCACGCGGCCGCCCAGAGGACGAGCAAGGCCGCCGCGACCGCGCCGGAAAAGATCGCGCCCTGACGCCAGCTGCCGACCTGGTGCGCCGCGAGGGCCACCGCGCTCGCGATCAGCGCGAGCAAGGCGACGACGCGAGGGAGATCGATGCTGCGGCCCTCAGGCTTGACATCGCGGCGAAGGGCGGCGAGCGGGGGAACGCGGCGCACGGCGAGCAATGGGATGGCGGCAAAGACGAGGGCGATCCAGAGCCCCGTGCCGACACCGATCGTCACCGCCCCCGGGGACACGACGGGCCGCACGTCCACGGGTAGAAGTCCCGAGAGGAGTGCGGGCAGCAGCCGCTGCGCCAGCAGGCCAAGCACCGCGCCGGCGGCGCCGCCGGCCACGCCCCTCGCCGCGGCTTCCGTCGCATAGATGAGGAGCACGTCGCGCGCGGTCGCGCCAAGGCAGCGGAGCACCGCGATGGTCTCGAGACGCTGCCGGATGAAGACGACCACCGCGCTCGCCACGCCGACCCCGCCGAGCAGGAGGGCGATCAGGCCCACGAGGCCGAGGTAGCCGGTGAGCCGGCTCAGCGTGTCGTTGAGATCCTGCTGATCCTCCGAGACCGTCCGCACCGTGACCCGCGCCGCCCGCAGCGGGCCGCGATAGCGCTCGGCGAGCTGCTCGGGCGAGACGGTGGGCGGCAGGCGCACGAATGCCTCGTACTCCGCTCGCGAGCCGAAGCGGAGCAGGCGGGTCGCCGTCAGGTCCCGCGCCGGGATGTAAATCCGAGGGCCGAACGCGGTGCGGATGCCCACGTTGCCCGGCGCGCTCACGACCACACCGCTGATCAGGAAGCGCGCCTCGCCGAGGGACAGGGTGTCGCCCACGCGCGCGCCCAGCGCCGTCAGCAATGAGGGATCGACCACGACGCGTCCGCCCGCCTGCAGCTCGCGCCACGCGGCCGCCGGGTCTGTCCGGATCTCGCCGTAGAAGGGGTAGCCGGGCTCGGCCGCCGCGACCTGGACGAGACGGGTGCCGCTGGTCCGCGGGACGTAGGCCATCCCGCCGAAACTCGTGAGCCGGGCGACCGTTCCGCCTCGCGCGCGCAGCGTGTCCAGCACGCGCTCCGCCGCCGGCGGCAGCGGCTGGCGGCTCGAGAGCGCGAAGTCGGCGCCGAGGAGCGCGCGCGCCTGGCCGCGCACCGACGCGCGGAGATTGTCCGCGAACGAGCCGATGGCCACCAGCGCGGCGACCCCGATCGCCACCGAGGCGGTGAGCACGAGAAGCCGCCGCGGGGACGCGCGGATCTCGCGCGCGGCCATGCGGAGCACGAAGGCCGCGCGGCTCACACGGCGCTGTCGCGGACGATGGCGCCGTCCGAGAGACGGATGGTGCGCCGGGCGCGGCCGGCGAGCTCGAGATCGTGGGTCACGAGCACCAGCGTCGTGCCGACATCGCGATTGAGGCCGGTCATGAGGTCGATGATGCCGGCGCCGGTGCGGGCATCGAGGTTGCCGGTCGGCTCGTCGGCGAGGAGCACGCGGGGTCGGCTGCTGAACGCGCGGGCCAGCGCGACACGCTGCTGCTCGCCGCCCGAGAGCTGCGCCGGATAATGGTGACCCCGCTCGGCCAGCCCCACGCGCGCGAGCAGCTCGGTCGCGCGCTCGAGCGACGGCTCGCCGCGCAGCTCGAGGGGGACCTGCACGTTCTCTCGCGCCGTGAGCGTCGGGATGAGCTGGAAGGACTGGAACACAAATCCGATCTTCTCGGCGCGAACCCGCGCGCGGCGGTCCTCGTCCAGCAACCCCAGCTCCTCGCCGTCGAGATGCACCGTGCCGGTGGTGGGCCGGTCCAACCCGGCAAGGAGGCCCAGCAGCGTGGTCTTGCCGCTGCCCGACGGGCCCACGATGGCGACGAACGCGCCCGGCTCCACGGTGAACGTGATATCCTTCAGCACGGTGAGCCGGCGGCCGCCGGAGAGATACGTCTTGGTGAGCGAGGCGCAGCGCAGCATGGGTTCAATGATAGTCCGGTCGTGTCGGATCGGTTTCGCGCTCGCGGTGCTCGCCGGCTGCGGGCGCGATGGGCGTCCGGCTGCCGACGCGGCGCCACCTCCCCCGGACGCCACCACCCGTTCACGCGTGGTCTTTCTCGGCACCAGCCTGACGGCGGGTCTCGGCCTCGATCCCAGCCAGGCGTATCCCGCGCTGATCCAGCAGAAGATCGATTCCGCCGGCCTGGCCTTCAGCGTCGTGAACGCGGGCCTCAGCGGCGAGACGTCCGCCGGCGCACTGCGGCGGATCGACTGGCTCATGCGCGAGCCAGCCGCCGTGCTCGTCATCGAGACCGGCGCGAACGACGGGCTCCGCGGGCTCAACACCGACTCGCTCGAGGCGAACATCCAGGCCATCATCGACCGGACGCGTCGGCAGCGGCCCCCGCCCCGGATCGTGCTGGTCGGCATGCAGGCGCTTCCCAATTACGGCTTGGACTACGCGCGGCGATTCAGGGCCGTCTACCCGGACCTCGCCAAGCGCAACCGGATTCCGTTGGTGCCGTTTCTACTCGAGGGCGTTGCCGGAGTGGACTCGCTGAATCAGGCGGACATGATGCATCCGACCGCCGCAGGGCAGCGGCGCGTGGCGGAGACGGTGTGGCCGGTGCTCGAGCGCGTGCTCAAGGGGACGGCCTAGCTCCGGAGCAACTCGCCGAGCGTCGCCACCGCCCGGTCGACCTCCGCGGCCGTGTTATAGTAGTGCGGCGAGAGGCGGATCACCGAGGCGGCGCCCTTGGCGTCCATGTCGATCACCGCGTCATCGCGCTCGGACGCGCTCGTGTTGATGCCGCGGCTTCGAAGCGTGAGCTTGAGCGGTTCTGCGGGGCGGCCGGCGGGATCCGCCGTCACGATGGCGCATCGCTCCGTGCCGCGGTCGAGCACCCGCACGCCGGGCAGCTCGCCCAGGCGCTCGCGGGCATACCCGGCCAGCCCGCGGGCGCGGTCCCGGGCCGTGTCGATCCCGACCACATCGAGCGCATATCGCGCGGCGGCGCCCAGCCCGAGCACCAGCGCAAACGAGATTTCCCAGGATTCGAACCGCCGGGCGTCCGGCGCGAGCGCGAACCGGTCGGCGTCGGTCCACGTGGCTCCGTGCATGTCCACCAGGAGCGGATAGGCGCCGGCCGCGAGCGCCCGGTCGGCCACGTAGAGGAAGCCGATGCCCCGCGGGCCTCGAAGGAACTTGCGGGCAGTGCCGGCGAGATAGTCGCACTCCAGCGCGGCGACCTCGACCGCGATCTGCCCCACGGCCTGGCATGCGTCAACGAGATACGGCACCTCGGCGAATCGACAGATCCGCCCCACCGCGGCAACGTCCTGCACCAGGCCGGAGTTGGTGGGCACCCAGGTGAGGGCGACGAGCGTGGGACGACGCCGGCGCACGAGGTCGGCAACGGCGTCGGGATCGATCCCGCCGGCCGGAAGGTCGGGTGCACGGATGACCTCGACGCCGAGGCGCTGAGCCAGCGACAGGTACATGATCTGGTTCGAGGCATAATCGGCGCGGCTGGTGAGGATCAGGTCGCCGCGGTTAAAGTCGAAGGCGCCGAGGGCCTGCGCGAACGCGGTCGTCGAGTTCTGGGTGAAAGCGATGTTGCGGCGCGCCGCACCGATCAAACGTGCTACGTCCTCAGCCGCGCGCCCCAAGGCGTCCGCCTCCGCCTCAGCGGCCTCATAGGCGCCGAGCTCGCTCTCGAGGTCGAGGTGGCGATCGACAGCCTCCCGGACGACGCGCGGGACTAGTGCGGCGCCGGCGTTGTTGAGGTGGACACGCGCTTCGCAGCCTGGGGTGTCGGCCCGCCATCGTACGAGCTCCGGCGGGTCCGGCGGTGGGGGCAGACTCACGCGGGCACCGCAGGGCCGCTGGTGCTCCAAGACTCCAGTTCAGCGAGCCCTCTTCGCCACTGCTGCTCGAATACTGTGGCGCCGCTGTCTGGTCCTTCCGCGCTCAGGGCCTTGAGGATCTTGGCGTGGGGCAGCGTCGAGAGGCTAAGGCGGCCGGCGGCTTGCATGTACGCGGCGAGGTACCGGCGCGGAATCTGGCGGAGGGAGGAGATCAGCTCGAGCAACCGAGGGTTCGGGCAGGCCTCGAGCAGCACGCGGTGCCATTCGTCCTCGAGATCGAGGCAAGTCGAGACGTCGCCGCGGGTTCGCTCCAAGCGACGATCGATCTCGTCCAAGCGATGCCGGCGGCTTGAGTCGGGGATGGGCGAGAGTCGGAGCGCCAGGGCCTCGAGCGTTCCCAGGATCGTTCCGACGTCCCGCAGCTCCGCGGAATCCAGGGGGCGGACGCGAAATCCCCTGCCGACGGTCGTATCGAGGACGCCTTCGCGGGCCAAGCGGAGCAACGCCTCTCGGACGGGGGTGCGGCTGACGCCGAGCTGGGCGGCGAGCGATACATCGCGGACGCGGGTACCGGGTGGGAGCAGGCCGCGCTGGAGCTGGGCGAGGATCTGACGATAGACCTCGTCACGGAGCGGTACGCGAGAGATCATAGGTCCGCCGGTATGGTGAGTTGAATATTCTGTATACAATACTCGAAACAGAAGCAGTCCAACAGAGTCAAAGGTGCCATATGCTTCGACGCCCCGCAGCCGCATGCGCTTTCGCCCTGGTACTCGTCGCACCGTCCGCAGCCGCCCAGTCTGAGGCGTCGCTCCGCGACTATTTCGAGGGCCGCACGGTTACCGTGAAGATTGCCATGCCGGGGACAGAAAACGGCGTGGACGTCTACCCCGGGACCGCCAAGCCGCTGGACTACCCGAGGCACGCCGACCGGCTCAAGGACTATGGCACCGCCATCAAGAGCGGCTCCGAGGCGCTGGTCACCAAGGTCAAGCTCAAGGGCGACCACATCGAGTTCCAGCTCGACGGCGGCGGCTACGGCACCATGGGCGACGAGACATCCAGCAGTGTCTCGGTAGCTCCCACCCCGAAGACCAAGCGCGAGCAGAACCTCGAAGGTGAGCTCAAGCGCACCACCGATCCGGCCCGTCGGCGGGACATCAAGGAGGAGCTCGACGACCTCAAGGCCGACCGCGAGCGCGAGGACGCCAGGAACCGGGCGTCCGTTGCCGAAGCGCAGGAGATGAAGAAGGCGAACATTCGGCAGCGCCGGCTGGAAGGCGGCTCGCGCTTCAACATCCGCTACCGGAACGGCATTCCCGACAGCGCGCTCACGCCGGTCGGCGTGCAGGCGGCCCTCGCACAATATGTCGACTTCGGCACGGTCACGCCGACGGCCACGTCCGGGACGGTCGTCCCGATCCCCGGCACGGGAGAGTCGACCGCGACGGCGCCGTCGAGCGGCATGCCGCGCAAGGGCATGCTCCTGTCCGACGTGGATCGCCTGCTCGGCGCGCCGCAAAAGACCTCCGACCGGGCCGAAGGCAAGCTCAAGGTTTCGACGCGGGTCTACCAGGCCGACGCCGGACGAATCAACGCCGAGTTCGTCGAGGGCGTCCTGATCCGTTATACGCTGATCTCGAACTGAGGTCGGCGCCCCGCCTTTCCGGGCGACCTGGTCGCCGCCCTAGCCCAGCTTCGCGTCCAGCTCGATGGGCACGTTCCCCTTGAGGGCCTGTGACACGGGGCACCCGTCCGTCGCCTGCCGCGCCGCCGCCTCGAATCCCTTCGGGTCCAGGCCCGGTACCTCGCCGCGCACTTCGAGCCGCATCTTGGTGATGCGGAAGCCGTCGCCCACCTTTTCCGCGGTGCAGGATGCCTTGGTGCGAATCCGGGTCGCCGGCGTCTTGGCGGCCTCGAGACCCGCGGAGAGCGCCATGCTGACGCAAGCCGCGTGGGCAGCGGCGATCAGCTCCTCGGGGTTGGTGCCCTTGGCGCTCTCGAACCGCGTGGCGAACGCGTAGTCGCCGCGGAAGGCACCCGAGCCGGCGTCGAAATGGCCACGGCCGCTGCGAAGGCCTCCCTCCCACACGGCGCTCGATGTGCTGGTAGTCATGCGAATCTCCGGAAGATGCGTCCCTCGAGACACGCTACAGCGCGTAGTTGAAGCCGAGTGCGAGCCGGAAAGGACTGGTGTCGTTGACGAAGGTCCAGCGGAATTCCGCGAATGGCTTGAGCCGATCGAGCGGCGGGGCCGTGCTGAGGCCGAAGAAGAGATTGTAGCCGGTGTGGGTCTCGCCGCCGCCCGGATGGAAGAAGGCAACACCGCCGCCGGCGTACAGGCCGCCCCCCTGGCCCAGGTGAACGGCCGCGTCGCCGTTCGCCTGCCAACCGTGGTCGCCCTTCTTGGGAAAGAAGAAGTCCCCACTTGGGCGAAGCTCGAACCGGCTCCCGACCGGGATGCTGATCTGACCGCCAAGGCTCCACGCGTGGTTTTCGAAGTCCCGGCCAGCGCGGGCGCCGATCGAGATGGGTCCGTGCAGCAGGTCCGAGCCGGACCGGAACTGTGCGTCGGCGACTGCGGGGGACATCGAAAGGAACGCTGCGATGATCAACGTGCCGCACCACGACGGCATCCGGTCTCCGGGTCGGAGGAAGTGAAGAGTAGTCCCGTCCGGCCCGGCTCGGCTACGGCCGCATCACGAGGTGGTGACCGCGTTGCCGTCGGCGTCGATGAGATGGATCGTGCCCAGGTTGAGCTCCCGGAGCCCGGCCTCGATCTTCGCACGGTCGCCCACGATGACCCACACCAGGTGGTCGGGCTGAACCACCTCGCGAGCCGCGGCCGTCACGGTCGCCGTGGTCTGAGCGCGCACGCGGTCGGCGTACGTATCGAAGTAGCGGTCGTCCAGGCCGAACGCGACGATCTCACCGATCGACGCGGCGACCGCGCCCATGGTCTCCCACGAACCCGGCAGCGTCAGCGTGAGGGAGGCCTGGGCGCGGCTCAACTCGTCGGGCGCGATGGGGCGGGGGCCGACAATGCCGCGCAGCTCCTTCTGCAGCTCGACGATCGCCTCCTTGGTCTTGTCCGTCTGCACTGGCGCGTAGGCGATGAACGGGCGCGGCCCCCGGGCGTCGCGGATGAAGCTGAACGCGCCGTATGACCAGTGCTTGTCCTCGCGCAGATTCATGTTGAGCCGGGAGCCGAAGTCGCTGCCGAGCACTCCGTCCATGGTCTCGATGGCGGGCTCATCGGGGTTCGCCTTGGGTGGTGCGGCGTCGCCTGCGATGAGCACCGTCTGCAGTGCGCCCGGCCGGTCGAGCAGATAGACCTCCGGCGCTGGGCGCGGCGCCACCGCCGCGATGTTCTTCTTCGGCACGTCCCCCGAGCGCCATCCGGCGAACAGCCGCTCGAGCTTCGGCCGGATCTGCGCCATCGTCGTGGCGCCGACCACCACCAGCGTGGCATGGTTGGGCTTGAACCACGTGTCGTGGAACCCGACGAGGTCGGCACGGGTGATCTTCTCGGCGGATGCCTCGGTGCCCGAGCCGGTCCATGGATTGGCGTACGCGTGGCCCGCGCCGTAGATCAGCCGGGGGAACACGCGGAGCGCCATCCCGACGGGATCGGCTTTCTCCTGCTGAATCTGCGCCAGCCGCTGCTTGCGGAGCCGCTCGACATCGGACTGGCGGAAGGCCGGGTGGAGGATCACGTCCGCGTAGACGTCGAGCGCCGGGTCGAGAGTGGCAGTGAGCGCCTCAAGCGACACGCTCGAGACGTCGAGGCGCGATCCGGTGCCGAGCGTCGCGCCGAGGTCGGCCAGCCGATCGCTGATCTGGAGCGCCGTGCGGCTGGTCGTGCCCTCGTCCAGCATGGCCATCGCGAGGCTCGCGGTGCCCGGCAGGGCGAACTGGTCGGACGCGGAGCCGGCGTCGAGCAGCAGGTCGAATCGCACTTGCGGAATCGAGGTGCGCCGGGCGAGCACGATCGTGAGCCCGTTCGACAGCGTGTCGCGCTCGAAGCTGGGAAACTTCGCTTCGGGCGGCGCGCTGGGCTCGGGTGGCTTCGAGCGATCGACCGTGCTCTGCTTGGTCGCGTAGTCCGGGAAGGGCACCACGTGCAGCGTGTAGTCCCCGTCGGCGAGCCAGTGCGCGGCGGTCGTACGCACCTCCGTCGGGGTGGCGGCCGCGAGCCGGGCCAGCTCGACCTTGTAGAAGTCGGGCCGGCCGGCGAACACCTGCCCGCGCGCCAGCACGTCCGACTTGCCGCCGAAACCGCCGATCCGCTCCACCCCCCGGATGAAGTCGGCGCGCGACAACGTCTTGGCCCGCGCGAGCTCGGCCGCGGTCGGGCCCGACTTGAGGAACCGCGCCAGCTCCTGGTCGATTGCGCGCTCCACCTTCGCGGGATCCACGCCGGGACGGACGCCGGCCTCGATGGTGAACAACCCGCCGATCTCGCGGAAGTCCGCCGAAGCGTCGATATCGGTCGCGATCTGCTCGTCGAACACGAGCCGCTTGTACAGCCGCGACGACTTGCCGGTGCTCAACACCGACGCCGCGAGGGTCAGGGCGTCCGATTCGGGCGAGCCCCAGGCCGGCACGTTCCACACCTTGTACAGCCGCGCCTGCGGGACCCGGTCCTGCATGAGCCCGCGCTGATGGCCGGTGCGCTTGGCGATCCATTCCTCCTGGTGCGCGACGGGCGGCCCCGAGGGGATGTCGCCGAAGTAGCGTGTCGCCTTCTCCTTCGCGGTCGCCAGCGTGATGTCTCCCGCGAGGACGAGCACCGCATTGGCCGGGCCGTAGTACGTGCGGAACCAGTCTTTCACATCGTCGAGCTTGGCCGCATCGAGGTCCTCCATCGACCCGATGGTGGTCCACGAGTAGGGGTGGTTGGCGGGGTAGAGCTTCGGGGTGAGGAAGTCCCACACCTTGCCGTAGGGACCGTTCTCGTCTTCCCGTTTCTCGTTCTGCACCACCCCGCGCTGCTCGTCGAGCTTGGCCTGCGTGATGGCGCCGACCAGATGGCCCATGCGGTCGGACTCGAGCCAGAGCGCGAGGTCGAGCGCGGAGCTGGGGACGTTCTCGAAGTAGTTGGTCCGGTCCGTGTTCGTGGTGCCGTTCAGGTCGGTCGCGCCGGCGCGCTCGAGCGGACCCTGAAATTCCTTGTCGTAGTGCTCGCTGCCGTTGAACATCAGGTGCTCGAACAGGTGCGCGAATCCGGTGCGCCCGGGCCGTTCGTTCTTCGAGCCGACGTGGTACCAGACGTTCACCGCGACGATCGGCGCCTTATGGTCTTCGTGGACCACCACCGTGAGGCCATTCGGCAGCGTGAACCGCTGAAAAGGGATGTCCACCGGCGTCTGGGCCATACCAGGGGCGGTGGAGGCGGCCAGCAGGATCGCGAGCGGCAAGACGGCGCGGGCAACGGTCGGCAAGGGAGCTCCTACGGGGACGGAAACGACGGAACAGAGGAGGCCTGGGTCGGCGAGTGCGGCTCATCGTCCTGGAACGGGGTCGAGCAGGGAACCGTGCTCACAGGCTGGCCGGAGTCATAGGGCTGACAGGACGAGACACAAAGGAAATTTGTGTCGCGGCTAGCCGACCGGGACGGGACCCTGGACGGTCCGGTTGAGCCGCAGCCAATAGCGGCCGGTCGCCCGGACGGTCTCAGAGAATTCGCGGAACTCGATGGGCTTGCGAATGCAGCTGTTGGCGCCGGCCTGGTAGCACTGCGCCACCTCGCGCAACTCGGCGGAGGAGGAAAGCACGACGACGGGCACAGTGGCGGTACGCGGACTCGCCCGCAGGGTCCGCAGGATCTCGACCGCGTCGAGCCGGGGCAGCCTGAGCTCGACCAGCACGAGCCTCGGCAGCGCACCGCCGAGCCGATGGCGGTAGCTGCCCCGGCCGAGCAGCCAGTCGAGGGCCTCCTCGCCGTCGCGGGCCACCCCGATCCGCTCGGGGTCGGCGAGCTCGCCCAGCGGCCGGAGCAGGAGCTCCGCCTCGAGCGGGTCGTGCTCCACGATCAGCAGGTCAAGCTCGTCGGGAAGGCTCACGCCGGAGGCGCGCCGAGCGTCAGGTAGAACGTGGCTCCCGAATCGCCGTTCGATTCCGCCCACACGCGGCCCCCGTGCTTCTGGGCGACGCGCTGCACCAGCGCCAGCCCGGCGCCGTTGCCCTCGAACTCGTCCGGGCGGTGCAGCCGCTGGAATACGCCGAACAGCTTGCCGGCATACGCCATCTTGAACCCGACGCCGTTGTCCTGCACCGCGAAACCGGCCTGGCCCTCGTGCTCGACCGGCCGGATCGTGATGACGGTCTGATCGCGCGGCCGGGTGAACTTGAGCGCGTTCGACAGCAGACTTTGCAGCGCGAGGCCTACCAGCTCGCGGTCGCACTCCACGGTGGGCAGCGGCTGCACCCGCCATTCGATGGCGCGCCCTTCGGCCTGGGGCTCGAGCCGGCTCACCACGTCCTCGGCGAGCGAGGTCAGGTCCACCGGGCGCCGCAGCACGTCCTGCCGGGAGACGCGCGCGAGGCTCACGAGGTCGTCCACCAGACTCGACATCCGGTTGGCGCCGTCGCGGATGCGGGCGCCATAGTGCTGCACCGCGGGATCGAGCGCGGGGCCGCCGTCGTCGAGGAGGAGCTGGGTGAATCCGCAGATATGGCGGAGCGGTTCGCGCAGGTCGTGCGACACCGCGTACACCATGGTCTCGAGCTCCGCCGACATCGAGCGAAGGGTGGCGCCGCGCTCGGCCAGGCGCCGCTCCAGTTCGCCGGTCTGGCGGGTCAGCTCCTCGCGGAGCCGGGCCTGCTGTACGGCGATGGCGAGCGGCGCCGCGATCTCCATCGCGATGTCCCGGTGCTCGGCCGTAAAACCGCGCGGGGCGTTCGAGGCCAGGTTGATCTCGCCGATCGCTTCGCCTTCCATCAGGAGTGGCACGCTCAGCACGCTGCGCACGCCTTCGTCCCGGAGCTCCTTGAGCACCGGCGCGGGCGACTCGACCGAAGCGAGATCGTCGATGACGCGGATCGAGGTACGGCGCAGCACCTCGCCGGGCGAGAGCCGCTCGAGCGGGATGGGGCCGGGCGGGAGCGCGGTGCCGGCCACGTAGCCGGCAATGAGCTGAGCCTGACTCCGAGGAAAGTCGAACAGCACCACGCTGCAGCGCTGGCAGGGAACCATTCGGCGCATGCGACCGAGGGCCGCGCGGCCCACCTCCGCGGGCGAGCGGGCGCCGAGGATCGCCTGATCCATGTCGTGCAGCACGGTGAGCCGATCGGCCGAGCGGCGAAGCCGCTCCTCCGTGCGCTTGCGCTCGGTAATGTCGGTGACCATGCCGACGGTCCCCACCGTGCCCCCGTCGCGAGCGGTGATGGGGCTGGCGGAGACGAGGCCCCAGAGCTCGGCGCCGTCCTGCCGACGGAATCTGAGGTCGAGCGCCTCGGCGCCGCTTCCCGGCCGGGCGAGCGCGCGCTGCGCGCCGGCCCGCGCCGTCGCGTCCAGGAAATCGAGGATGGGCCGTCCCACTAGCGATCCGTTCTGGTAGCCGAGCAGCTCGCCCATGCGCTGGTTCACGTAGGTGATGACGCCACGCTCGTCCGCCACCCAGATGCCTTCCTGTGCCGCGTCCACCAGCTGCTTGAACCGCTGCTCGCTCTCCTGCAGCGCTTCGGTCCGGCGCTCGAGCCGAGACTGCCGGGCCTCGAAGGCAGCCGCGTGCTCCAGCGAGGCGCCCACCAGGCCGCCGAGCAGCCGCAGCGCCTTGGCGTGGCGGTCGCTGAATCCGCCGGCCATCGTGGACAGGACCTTGAGGACGCCGAGAATCTGCTGATCGTGACGAAGCGGCACCGCGAGAATCGCGCGAATGCCCTGGTCGTGGTAGGCGCGGTGGGCGACCCGCGGGTAGCCTTCGGTATGGTGGGCGCGCTGGAGCTCTCCGGGGCGGAGCGCCGCGCGCGGGTGGGGGTCAGAGAGGTTAAGGGGC
>JBQCGH010000003.1:0-35950 GCA_051955835.1 Gemmatimonadales bacterium | reverse complement strand
CAATCTCGACGAGTACTACCCGATGGACCCGGAGAGCATCCACTCCTACCGTCGGTTCATGCGGGAGAATCTGTTCGACGCGCTCGACATGCCGCGCGAGCAGGTGCACATCCCTCGGGGCGACACGCCACGCGACCAGGTGGAGCGTGAGCTGCGCGACTACGAAGCCGCCATTCGTGCCGCCGGCGGGATCGACATCCAGCTCCTCGGGATCGGGCGAACCGGCCACATCGGGTTCAACGAGCCCGGCTCCGGTGCCGAGAGCCGGACGCGTCTGGTCACGCTCGACCCGGTCACCCGGCAGGATGCCGCCGCCGACTTCTTCGGAGAGGAGAACGTCCCGCGCGAGGCGCTCACCATGGGGGTCGCCACGATTCTCGAAGCGCGCGAGATCCTGATCCTCGCGACCGGCGAGCACAAGGCGGCCATCGTGCGCCGCGCGGTCGAAGGCGAGGTGGACCACGAGGTGGCCGCCACGTTCCTCCAGCGCCATCCCTGCACCACGTTCTACATCGACCAGGCCGCGGCCGCCGCGCTCACCCGCGAAGCGACGCCGTGGCTCCTCGGCGCCGTCGAGTGGACCCCCTCCCTCATGGTCCGGGCGGTAGTGTGGCTGTCGCGTCAGGCGGGGAAGGCGATCCTCAAGCTCACCCACCGGGACTACGCCGAGCACCGGCTGTCGTCGCTGGTGGCGCGCTACGGATCGCCGGGCGCGCTCAACGGGCTCGTGTTCAACGCGCTCGGGGCGAAGATCCGCGGGCGTTCAAAGCTCCCCCGGGATCAGCGCGTCATCTGCTTCTCACCCCATCCCGACGACGACGTGATCTCGATGGGCGGAATCCTGCGCAAGCTGGTCGAGAACGAGAATGAGATCACGGTCGCCTACATGACCAGCGGCAACGTGGCGGTATTCGACCACGACGTCCGCCGGCACGTCGATTTCCTCCGCCGGCTCGCCGCCGAGCGCCACGTGCCGGCCGATGCGATAGACGCGCTCGGACGGCGGGTGGACGCGTTTCTCGCGGCCAAGCGGCCGGGAGACGTGGACATTCCCGAGGTCCAGGATGCCAAACGGATCATCCGGGAAAGCGAAGCGGTCGCGGGTATCCGCACGCTGGGCCTGGACGAGCGGGCGGCACGATTTCTCGACCTCCCTTTCTATCAGACCGGGACCGTCCGAAAGGATCCTGTCGGCCCAGCGGACGTCGAGATCGTCAAGGCGCTACTCGAGGAAATCGCGCCGGATCTCATTTTCGTGGCCGGCGACCTGTCCGACCCGCACGGCACGCACCGCATGTGCAAGGAGGCGATCGATCGGGCGCTTGCGGAGTACGCGGCGGCCGGCGGCCGGCGGCCGGAGGTCTGGCTCTACCGCGGAGCCTGGCAGGAGTGGCCCGTGACCGAAGCGACCTGGCTGGTGCCGCTGTCCCAGGAAGAGCTGCGCCTCAAGATCCAGGCGATCTTCAAGCACCAGAGCCAGAAAGACTCGGCGCCCTTCCCTGGGCCGGACGAGCGCGAGTTCTGGCAGCGGGTCGAGGCGCGAAACACCGGCACCGCGTCGGAGCTCGACCGCCTTGGCCTCGCGGAATATTTCGCGATGGAGGCGTATGTGGTGGAGGCGGTAAGCGGTGAGCGCGCACCGCTCACCATCAACACGTGACGCTCGCCGTGCACGTGACGGTCGCTGGCTGCCAGCGATCCCCTCACTCCGTCCGAAACATCACGTGCGTCAGGCCCCGGTGAATCGCTTCGCGCTCCGGCACGAAGCCCGCCTTGAGCAGCACCCGTTGCGAAGCCAGGTTGTCCGCGCGCGTGAGGGCGACCACACTGGAAAGGCCGAGCCACTCGCGGGCGATGGTCACGCATGCGCGGGCCGCGTCGGTTGCCAGACCGAGTCCCCAGAACTCCGGCATTAGCGCGTATGCCAGCTCGACCTCGGGAGTGCCCTCCACCTCGAGGTGCCTGAGCCCAGCCCGGCCCATCACCTGTCCCGTATTGGGGTCTCGCAGGATCCAGATCCCGAATCCGTGCCGGTCCCAGTGCGCCAGGTTCCGCTCCAGGTAGCTCTTGGTCTCGGCATCGGAGCGCACGCCGCCTAGGCTGGCCATCATTCGGGAGTTGCCGTCCATCCGGCGCAGCATCGGCAGGTGAGCGGACGTCAGCCGCTCGGCGAATACCCGGCGGAGCACAAAGGTCTCGGGCGCCACGTCGCGTGGCAGGATCGTTTCTTCCGCCCGCCGGCGCGTAATCGGCGCGTTCATTACGGCACCCATGCGTTCCGATCGCGTTCGTGTCCATCGGCGGAGGAGGCCAACGGGACGCGGCCGGTGCGGTCTCCGCGGGACAAATCGTTTCGGCGCATCAAGTTGATCCGATGCGGCTGGGCGGCAGCAAGGGCCCGGAGGGCGAGCGCGGATCGCGAGGTTTCAAATAGCGTCGTGCGCCGAATATCCATGGCGAGCACTTCCTCCAACGAGGGTGCTGCAAATTGCACTCCCGACGTCAAGCCGATGTCAAGGGAACGCATCCTTGTGTCCCGCGTCACGTTGCGCTGGGCTTGGACGGTCTGCACAATTGAAGTGCAATTCTGGCTCGAACCCCGGCAGGCCGATGGCGGCGACTCTCACGTGTCAACACTGTGGCGGCGAGCTGGCGGCTGGCAACCGCTACTGCGCCATCTGCGGCGCCGAGGCTGGCCCGACACCGTTCGACGAGAGCGCCACCAATCCGGTCGGCGCCCTCGCCGACATCGCCGAGCGCCTGCGGCGGGTCACGCTCGGCGAGTTCGAGATCGGCCCGGAGCTGGGCCACGGCGGGATGGCGGCGGTCTTCCTGGCCCATGAGATCGCGCTGGACCGGAAGGTGGCAATCAAAGTCATGTCGCCGGGCCTCCTGCTGGACGACGGCATGGTCGAGCGGTTCAAGCGCGAGGCGATCACCGTCGGCCACTTGAACCACCCCGGCATCGTGTCGGCCTACTCGGTGCGGCACGCGGAAGGGCTGTACTTCTTCATCATGCGATACGTGGAGGGCCGGTCGCTCGAGCAGGTCCTGCAGCGGACCGGCCCCCTCCCGGTGCCGACGGCGCGCTCCATCCTTCACCAGGTCGGATCGGCACTCGCCTACGCGCACCGCTCTGGTGTGATCCACCGCGACATCAAGCCCGCCAACATCCTGATCGACCGAGACGGCAACGCCGTCGTCACCGACTTCGGCATCGCCAAGGTCGCCGAGCGTCCGAATCAGACGCTGACCGGCGCCCTGGTCGGGACGCCCGCGTACATGAGCCCCGAGCAGTGCAAAGGGGGCTCGGTCTCGGGCGCGTCGGACCAGTACTCGCTCGGTGCGGTGGCCTACGAGATGGTCACGGGGGTGCCACCGTTCTCGGGGTCGACGCTCACGGTCATGCAGTCCCACGTCGAGCGCGAGCCCCATGCGATCCACGAGCTGGTGGCCGACTGTCCGCCCGAGATCGAGGCTGCCATTCACCGCATGCTGGAGAAGGAGCCCGAGGCACGCTGGCCCCGCCTGGCCGACGCCCTCACCGCGCTCGGCGCCGAGGTTCTGGCCGAGGACCATCCGCTGCGCACGGAGCTGAGCCGCCTCGTGACGGCGGATGCGGAGTCGCCGGACGTCTCGACCACCCCGACGAGCCCGGTGCCGCGGGCGCGCGGTGCGGCAATGCCGAGCGGGCCGCTTCGCGCCATCAGCGCCATCACCGTAATGCCGGCGCCGGCTGGGCTCGAGGTGGGCGACAGCTTCACGCTCGCGGCCATCGCGCGCGGGCCGAACGGCACCCGGCTCCCCCCGCAGCCGGTGGAGTGGACTTCCGACGCACCGGCGGTCGTCCGGGTGAATGCCGAGAACGGCGTGGCCACTGCCGTGGGCGCGGGCCCCGCCAAGATCAGCGCGACCTTGGGCGGCGTCACCGGACAGCTTCGGCTGGAGGTCACCACGCCGCGTGCAGACGACATCGTCATCGAGCCGATGGCGGGCCCACTGCAGGCAGGCGAGGAGATCCGGCTGGATGCTACCGCGCGCGACAAGCGTGGCCGCCCCGTCTATCGGCCGGTGAGCTGGATCTCCGCCGACCCCGGCGTCGCGGTAGTGACGCCGCAGGGTACGATCGCGGGCCGTGAGCCCGGCACCGTGCGCATTACCGCCGCCCTCGACGATGCCCGGGCCAGCATCGTCATCCCCGTTCTTCCCGCGCGTGTCGCGGCGATCGACATCGCGGATCCGCCGACCTCGGTCCACGTCGGTCAGACGGTGGTGCTCCGTGCGACGCCTGTGGACGGGAACAACACCCCCCTGCCGGGACGACTGATCGTCTGGGGCACGAGCGACCCGGGCGTGGCCATGGTCACCGGAGACGGCGGCATTGCCGCGCGCCAGCCAGGCTCCGTGGTGCTCACCGCCACGTGCGAAGGCGTCCGGGCGATGGTTCGGATCGCCGTGGTTGCCCCGGCCAGGACGGAGCCGGCCCATCACGGCGGCTCGCGCCGCCATGGCCGCCGCCTGCGGCGGCGAACCGCGTTCGCCGCCGGCGCGGCCCTCGCCCTGGCCGGCGCCTGGGTCTGGCGCCGCAACGCCAGCGGCGCAGCGGGGCCTGCCGTGCCGCCGCTCGCCCCCTACGTGGCCGGCGCCCCGGCCGCCGACTCGCTCGTGCCTGCGTCGGTCGTCATTACCCGGGGAGTTCGCTCGCTCCGGCCGGACAGCGTCGCGATGCTCGGCGCCGAAGTCCGCGATGCGGCCGGCCATCCGAGGACGGGCGCCGCGATCGCATGGAGCACGAGCGATTCGAGCGTCGTCGCCGTCGATCGCGCGACGGGGCGCGTGCGCGGCCGGCGACCGGGGCGGGCGTTCGTCGTCGCGTCAGGCGACGGCGGGCGGGACAGCCTCGAGATCGCCGTACGCCGACCGGCGGGTCGAACGCCCTCGGTCGCCGCGGTCCGCATCGTCCCGTTTCCCGCCATTCGTGTGGGCGACACGCTGGCGCTTCACGCCGTGCCGCTCGGCGCGCACGGGGATACGCTCCTCGGTGCCGATATCGACTGGGCGTCGAACCGGCCGGGGGTGGCGTCGGTCGATCCGGCGAGCGGCGTGGTGCGGGGCACGGCTCCCGGCACGACGGTCATCGTCGCCCGGAGCGGCCTGGTGACCGCGTTCGCCGAGCTCTCCGTGCTGCCGGCGACCGTGGCGGCGATTCAGATCCTGGGTGCGCGCCCGATGGCGGTCGGAGAAATGCTGGACCTTCGGGCCGTGGGCGACGGACGCAGCGACGGCCCGATGCCGACATCCGTGGCCTGGAGCAGCAGCGATTCGTCGGTGGCCGCCGTGGACCAGGCCAGCGGCACCGTGCTGGGCCGCGCGCCCGGATCGGCGCGGATCACAGCCACCGCCGACGGAGCCACCGCATGGATCCGTCTCACGGTGCTGCCTCGGCCCGAGCGACTTCCGACCGCCTCGGCCGTCGGACGCACCGATCCTCGCTTCCTGGCGGGCGTGGCCGAGTGTTACAGCGCGCTGCAAACCCACGACATCGACCGACTCCGTGCCGTGTGGCATCCCGCGCGGACCGGTGACGAGCGCTTCGATCGTCTGAGTCGCATTCTTCAGCAGCCGGACGCGACGGTCGGCGAGCGGATCGATGGCGGCTCGACGGTCGGGCTCGAGGCGGCGTCGCTCGAGTTCGCGGTGCCATTGTCGTGGCGTGACGGGGCGGCCGCGCGCAGCAGTCAGCCCGTATTCCGCGTCGAGTTCGTCCGGAACGCCGGACGCTGGGAGATGTCGAGCTGCCGCGTCACCGGTCCTGCCGAGCTCTGAGCGCCTCCCGGTGATCGTCTGCCGCACCCTGGGGCCGATCGAAGTCACCGTCGACGGCGCGCCGTCGCCCCCGGAGCTGCTCTGGCGCAAGCATCTCGCACTGCTGGTCTACCTCGCCCGCTCACCTCGACAAACGCGCGGTCGTGAGCACCTGATCGGCCTGCTCTGGGCCGACCGAACCGAAACGGCCGCCCGGCATTCCCTCAGCGAAGCCCTGCGCGTGCTGCGCCGGTACGCCGGTCCCGCGGCCCTCGAAGTGGCGGTGGGCCAGGTGGGACTCGCGCCGGGCGCCGTGGAGCTCGACGTGGATCGGCTCGAGACGCTCGCGTCGGCGGAAGACTGGACACACGCCGCGGAACTGGTCGCGGGCGAGTTTCTCGAAGGCTTTGGCGTGCCCGATGCGGCCGAGTTCGAGGACTGGCTCACGACCGAGCGGGAGCACTGGCGCCGCCGCGGCGTCGACGTGCTCCTCCGCTGCGCCGACGGGCTGGCGCGGGGGGCCCGGGCGCCGGACGCCGCGGCCGTCGCCGCGCGCGCGCTCGCCATCGAGCCGACCTCCGAGCCGGCCTTTCGCACCGCCATTCGCTGCCTCGCCCTGGCCGGGGAGCGCGGCGGCGCGCTGGATCTGGCCGACCGCTTCCGGCAGCGCCTCGCCGAGCTCGGCGCGGAGCCGGAAGAGGAAACCCGCGCGATGATCCAGCGGGTACGCCGGGAGCGTGGCATGCGACGGAGTCCTGCCGAGCCGCTGGACGAGCCCGCCATCGTGCGGCCGCCCCTCGCCGGGCGCACCGAGGAGCTAGCGCGGGCGCTGGATGAGGCGGGCCGGCCGGGCCGAACCGGCCGATCGTCGCTCCTCCTGATCGAGGGCGAGCCCGGCGTCGGCAAGACCCGACTGCTCGGGGAAACGCTCGCGTTGCTGCGGCTGGACGGCATGTCGGTGGCGTCCGCGCGGGCGGTCGAAGGCGACCGGACCGAGCCGTGGAGCGGCGTGCTGGCTCTCGCGCGGGGCGGGTTGATCGAGGCGCCCGGCATCGGCGCGGCGAGTGGGCCCGCGCTCGCCGCGTTCGCGCAGGCGGTGCCGGATTGGGCCGACCGCTTTCCTGGCGCCCGCGCCGCAACGTCGACGCCGCTCGGCCGTGCCTTGATCGAAGCGGTCGGTGCGGCCGCAGCGGAGCATCCGGTCGTGCTCGCCGTGGACGATGCGCAGTGGCTCGACCCCGATTCGGCGCTCGCGCTTGGCGCGATGCTGCGCGATCTGCGGTCCGCGCAGGTCACCCTCGTGCTCGCCATCGCGCCGTATCCCCAGCGCCCCGAGGTCGACGAACTGCGCAGTCGGATCGGCCGCGACCTCGATGGGGGCGCCGTACGGCTGCGGCGGCTGGACCGCGCGGCGCTCCGGGACTTGGCGGCGGAGATGCTGCCGGGCTACGACACGGGGTCGCTCGACCGTGTGGTGCGCCGCGTCGCGACCGACTCCGCGGGGCTCCCTCTCCTCGCGGTGGAGCTGCTGCGCGCCGTCGCACTCGGCCTGGATCTCGGCACGATCGCCGGCACCTGGCCCGAGCCGCTCCGCACGCTGGATCAAAGCCTCCCCGGCGATCTGCCCGACGCCGTCGTCGCCGCGATCCGGATCGCTTTCCGGCGGCTCAGCCCCCTGGCCCAACGGGTGCTCGTCTCCGCGGCCGTGCTCGGCGACCTCGCGTCGCCGCCGGTGCTCGCGCGCGCACTGGAGCTCGACGACGATGCCCTCGCCGCCGCGCTCGACGAGCTCGAGTGGCAGCGGTGGCTGGTGTCGGAGCCGAGGGGCTACTCGTTTGCGGCGCGGATCGTCCGGCAGGTCGTCCAGCGGGACATGGTGACACCGGGCCAGCGCCGTCGGGTGATGGAGGCGGCGGGCCGGGACTCAGGGTGACGCTGGCCGCAGGCGGGCGAGATCGCGCAACAGCGGTCCGGGACCCACCGGGCCACCCAGGAAGTCCTGGACGACCGTTCGGGTCGCGCGCTCGAGGCCGTAGCGGTACAGCCGGGGCGCGAGCCAGGCATACCATGTGGTGTCCCCGGTGACGAAGGGGCCATGGCGCTCGCGGATGCGCTCGCGTATGGCCGCGATGAGCAGCGCTCCCGCCGCGTAGTTCATCATGTAGCCGGGCGCGTCCACGAGCTGCCCGCGCATGGCCCACCAGCTCAGCTCCGGATGTGGACGGATCCCCAGGTACTCGCCGGTAAGCGTCGCCCATACCTCGTTGGGATCCGCCTCGGGATGGCGGAGCATCCGGCGCTCGAACAACGCCCAGGCCACATCCAGCACGATGCCGCCGTACCGCCCGCGCAGGCCCTCGGCCAACGGCACGGAGTCGCCCAGCCAGCGGACCTGCCAGGCGGGCTCGTACACATCGAGCGCCACGACATCGGCCACTGCCTCGGTGAAGGGGTCGCTGTCCGGCCAGTCACGAAAGGCGGGACGAGTGCGGATGGCCGCGAGGTGGATGGCGTGCCCGGTCTCATGAAGCAGTTCGTTCAGGTTGTCGAGGCCACCGGTGCGATAGGTCGCGAACACCCAGGGCTCGATCACCGGCGATCGCGCGCCGAACGTGCTGAAGGCAACCGGGTCCTTGCCCGCGCGTGGCGCGAGGTCGAAATGCACCCTCAGCGCGCGCACATCGGCGCCCAGCGACCGGAACACGTCGGCGTCGAGCCCGGCGAGCCGCTCGAGCGGGATGCGCGGGCTCAGCGCGCGGCTAACTCGGCCGTTCTCGTGGAGCCAGTCCCACGGCTCCATCAGCGTGTCGGGCGAGGCGTGGCGCCACGCCCGGAGCACGGCCTCGAGCCACGGCTCGAGTGAATCGGCCGGAATGCCGGACGCGGCGATCTGTGCGGACGCGGTGCCAAGACTCTTGCCGCGAGCACGTGCCTCGAGCGCGATCAGGCGCCGATAGGGGCTGGTGGGCTGGTTGGACGCGTTGATGCTGCGCCAGACCGGATCGAGCGCCAGGAAGAGCGAGCGACGCCGCCGGGCGTCGTCTGTGGTGGTGACCAGGCCGAGCACCGAGAGCCGATCGAGCGTGTCGGGTCCGACGACGACGTGCGACTGGGCCCACCCGTAGCACGCATAGATCCACGTTCGGAGCGAGTCCAGGGTTGCGGGCGTATGGCCGCCGCCACATGAGGGGGCAACCGTCGCCGTGTCACTCGACCGAGCGGTGACGGCGTCCAGATCCCGCGCGAGCGCGGCGCGCATGGTGCCCACCGCGCGGGCGTCGAGGCTGTCGAGTGCGGCGGAATCGACCTCCGCAAGTGCGGGTCGGAGTCGGACGCGGAGCTGGTTGAATCGAGCCGCGAGATCGGCGACCCGCCCACCGCGCGCGGTGGCACCGGACGCCACCGTGACGTCGAACCGGTCCCTCGCGTCCCGCGCGGCGGCATAGGTGGATTCGGCGTGCGCGAGCGCGCTCGCCGCGCGCGACGGCGCGGTGGGCGACGGCGCCGCGCGTGGCGCGCAGCCGGTTGCGGCGAGCGCGATCGCGGACGACAGCAGGCTCCGGAGACCAGGCACGCCCGAGAATACACTCTTCGGGAGAATCCCGCGCGAGCCTCAGTCGCCGCGAGTGAGACAATGGTCGGGGGCATCGCCGCCGGACGATCCAGCGTCGGCCTATTGCACGACGAACGGCCGGCCGCGGCGCAGAGGATCGTGCCGCGGCCGGCCTCTTATCCGGTCGGTTGGTGCTAGTGTCGAGCCGCCAGGCGATTGAGCCGCGCCTCGGCGACCTGGGTCAGCTTGGCATCGGCCGCCTTCTCCTCGGGCAGCGTCTGCTCCAGCACGCTCGCGCAGTCGTCGCGCCCCAGCTCCCGGGCCCAGGCGATCAGCGTGCCGTAGCGCGCGATCTCATAGTGCTCGACTGCCTGCGCGGCCGCGGCCGCGGCGGCGTCCAGGACCTCGGGGTCCTGGGCGTCGCCCATGATGTCGTTCGCTTCCTCCAGGATGCCGTCGATGGCCGGACAGGTCACGGCCTTCGCCTCCAGGCCGTGCATCTGGAATACCCGCTCCAGCCGTGTCACGTGCCCCCGGGTCTGCTCCAGGTGCGACTGCAGGCCCTGCTTCAGCTCGGGATTGGTGACCTTCGAGATCATCTTGGGGAGAGCCTTCGTGATGTGCTGCTCGGCGTAGTAGATGTCCTGCAAGGTGTGGACGAACAGGTCGTCGAGCGTCTTGATTGGTTTGGTCAGTAAGCCCATGGTGACACCTCTGCTCGGTGCGGTACGTCATGTGCGCCGGCAAACCGCTCGGCGCGTGGTTCTGGGACCGACATTGTGGTCCCGATGCCCGCCACACACCGTGAGGAAGCTCACGGCGAGCGGACCCCTGATCGGGGGCATCAGGTGAGCCCGCCCGGCCGACTGGCTGCGGCGCGCTGGGCCGGGCGGGTGCGGCCGCCCACGTCAGGTGATCAGCCAGGAGTGTCCCCCCCGGCCGCTAACTCCGCCAGGCGCCGCTGGAGAAAGCGCCGCTCCGGCTCCTGCCGTGCGTACGCCAGCGCGCGCTGGTACCCTTCGCGCGCTTCACTCATCCTGCCCAGGCGGCGACACAGGTCGGCTCGCGCCGAATGGGCCAGGTGATAGCCCGCGAGTTCGCCAGTGGCCAGAATGCTATCGATCAACACCAGCCCCTCTGCCGGTCCGTCGCGCATGGCGATCGCCGCCGCGCGATTGAGCTCGACCACGGGCGAGGGATCGGCGCGGCGCAGCACGTCGTACAATCCGACGATCTGCGGCCAGTCGGTCTCGTCGGCGCTCGCCGCCTCGGCGTGGACCGCCGCGATGGCCGCCTGCAACGCATAGGGCCCGACCTGCCGCAAGGCGAACGCCTGCCGCACCAAGCCCAGGCCCTCCTCGATCATCCCGGCGTCCCACCGCGCCCGATCCTGCTCGGGCAACAGCACCAGCTCGCCTTCCGGTGACGTTCGGGCCGCGCGCCGGGACTCGTGCAGCAGCATGAGCGCGAGCAGGCCCACCGCCTCGCCATCGGTCGGTTGTGGCAGCAGGGTGAGCAGCAGCCGGCCCAGCCTGATGGCTTCGGCCGAGAGATCGTGGCGCGTCAGGGTGGTCCCGGAGGAGGCGGAGTATCCCTCATTGAAGACGAGGTACACGACCTGGAGCACGCTCTCGAGCCGGGTCGGCAGGTCCTCCCGACGGGGTACCTGGTAGGGAATCCGCGCATCGCGGATCTTGCCCTTCGCGCGGACGATGCGCTGCGCCACGGTGGGCGCGGAGGTCAGGAACGCCCGGGCGATTTCCTCCGTCGTGAGCCCGCACACCTCCCGCATCGTGAGCGCGACACGCGCATCGGCGGCGAGCGCGGGGTGACAACAGGTGAAGATGAGACGGAGGCGGTCGTCAGGCAGGCCGCCGTCGTCGGCCGGATCGGCGGCGGCCGCCGCCTCGAGCTGCCGGGCAAGCTCGCCTTGGGCGGCGTCGAACCGCGCGCGCCGCCGCAGGGAATCGATCGCCTTGAACCGCCCCGCCGAGACCAGCCAGGCCCGCGGATTGTGGGGAATGCCGTCGCGCGGCCACCGTTCCAGCGCAGCCGCGAAGGCATCGTGCAGCGCCTCCTCGGCGCGATCGAAATCGCCGAGGAGGCGGATCAGGGTGGCGAGCACGCGCCGGGACTCTCCGCGATAGACGGCGTCGACGGTGTCCCGGATCGCATCGCTCACGCGGTCTTGGCCGACTCGGACTGGTTCCGACTGAAGTCCACCACCGGGCGCACCTCGATGCTCCCGAAGCGCGCCGAAGGAATCCGCGCGGCTACCTGGATGGCCTCGTTCAGGTCCTTGGCTTCGATCAAGTAGAACCCGCCGAGCTGCTCCTTGGTCTCCGCGAATGGCCCATCGGTGGTGCTCAGCTTGCCGTTGCGCACCCGGACGGTCGTGGCGGTGGCTACCGGGTGCAGCGCCTCGCCGTGGACCATGTGCCCGCTCCTCCGGATGTCTTCGGTGAAGGCGAAGTACTCGCCCATGAACTTGTCCGAGTCCTGCTGCGACATGGCGCTCATCTTCTTCTCGTCGTCATAGATCAGGCACAGGTACTTCATGGCACCCTCCGGTTCGACGTGGAGCCTGCAGTGGACGCCAGATAGTCGTTCAGAGGTTGGCGATTTCGACACGCGTGGTTCCCGGCCGCTTCCGAAACAGTAAGCCAGTGGGAAGTCGAGACTTGCCTAACGAGGGGAACTGCCGCGAGCGCAGGAGACGCGGGGGCGCCGGCCGGACGCACGCTCTCCCACGCGCGCTCGCCCAGAGTCTTGGCCGATCAACCGGCCGAGTGGAGATAGCGGCGGTAGACGAGATCGGCCGCGACGACGTCTTCCACCGCCACGCCGACCGACTTGAAAAGCGTGATCTCGTCGTTCGAGCCGCGCCCCGGCCGCGCGCCGGCCACCACCTCGCCGATCTCGGCGAACGGCTCGCCCGCGGCGATCACGTCGCCGGCCTCCCGCGTGGCCGCTTCGCGCGACTCGACGTAGAGACGGGCGCGCCCGAGCGCCTCGTCGTCCAGCTCGCGCCACTCCGGCCGCACTGCACCGACCGCGTTCACGTGCGCCCCCCCGGCGAGCCACTCGCCCCGAAGCACGGGGGTCCGCGACGCGGTCGCCACCACGATTACCTCGGCACCGCGCACCGCCTCCTCGGCGCTTGCGGCGACCTCGACCTGGTGCCGCTCGGCGAAGATCGCCGCACTGCGCGGGCTCCAGACCCGTACCTCGCGGAACTCACGGACCAACCGGAGCGCTTCGAGGTGGCTGCCCGCCTGCACCCCGGCCCCGAGGATGGCGAGCACCGACGCATTCCGACGCGCCAGACGGTCGGTGGCTACGGCCGAGACCGCCGCGGTGCGCATCTCGGTGATGAGGCGCCCGTCCATGACCGCGAGCGGCTCGCCGGTCTCAGGGCGGAACAACGCGATCAGCGCGTGGTGGGTGGGCACGCCCTGATTTCCGGGGAAGAAGGTTACCAGCTTCGCACCGACGACGCCGGCGTAGGCGGGCATGACGGCGAAGAAGCCCTGGCCGTCGACCGGCAGCATCGTGCGCACCGGCTGCACGACGCGACCGGCCGAGAGATCGGCCAAGGCCCGAGCCATGGCCGGCACCAGCTCGGCCATGCGGAGGTGGCGCCGCACCTCGGCTTCGTCGAGAACCGGGAGCATGGCCGGCCTAGGCGGGAATCGGGATCTCGCGCTTGTGACGCCCGAGCCACTGCTCGAAGGTCTGCATGTCGGGCACCAGGTTCCGAGAGAAGCCTAGGTCGCGCGCGCCGCGGAAGTCGTCGTTGAAGTCGCGCATGAACTGGAACATGTTGCCGAGATCGTCCGCAGCGGGGAACCCGAAGCCACGAAACACCTCGGGTGCGACGTTCACGTAGCCGATCGGCTGCCCCAGGGCGCGGCTCATCGCAGCCGCCAACTCGGCGCCGCTCAGATTCTCGCCCGCGATGCCCACCGTCTTGCCGATGAATTCCTTCCCGCGCTTGAAGATCGCGTAAGCCGCCTTGCCGATGTCGTCGACCGCGATGGCCGGAAGCTTTCGGTCGTCCATCGGAAACACCAGCGCGAGCGACCCGTCCGGCATGCGCTGCGGCCCCGACCCGGCGTGGATGAGGTTTTCCCAGTAGAACGAGGTGAGTAACAGCGTCGTCGGCACGCCCTCGCGCCGGAACAGCTCGTCGGCTTCGCCCCTGGCGTCGAAGTGCGGAACTTTGTACTTGCCTTGCAGGGTGGGCATCCTGTCGTCGGACAGCGGGACCCAGCGCCGGGTGTCCTCCAGCGTCGACCAGATGACGTGCTGGAGCTTCGCCGTTTTGGCCGCCTGGGCCATGTTCTCGGCCTGCGCGAGCTCCTTCTCGGGCGAGAAGTGCTCAAAAAAGTTAGTGAGGCAGAACGCCCCGTATGCGCCGGCGAAGGCGCGCTCAAGGCTGCGCTCGTCATCGAGATCCGCGACGACCACCTCGGCGCCGCCGGTCGCGAGCGCCTGGCCCTTCTCCGAATCGGGGTCTCGCGTGAGCGCTCGAACGCGGAAAGGCCCGTTCGGGTCGGCAAGGATCGCGCTAACCTGGCCGCCGCCTTGCGCGCGGGTGGCGCCGACCACCGCGATGATCTTCTTCTCGTGCGCTGCCATGGTGCTCCTCCTGTCCAGCCGTTCCAGCAAGGCAATGCCCGCGGCGGTGATGGTGGTGACCCTCGGGGTATACGCCCCGGAGAACGTCCTGATCAGCGGGAACGGCGCCCCGGCGATGCGAATGCCCGGGCCTCGCTGACCACCGCCCTCCGCGATCCGTGTCTGGCCTGCGCCAGCGCCTGCCGGTAAAAGTCGCCGGCAACGACGCTGTCGCCCGCCATGCGGGCGGCTCGCGCCGCGCCCATGAGGCTGTTGAGCCGGTTCGGATACCGCTCGAGCGCACTACGGTAGGCAGCGAGCGCATCGGCGGGATGGCGCTGCTCCAGGAGGAGATCGCCCAGCATCTCGTCCGCCGGCAGGGTAGGGGCCGGCGTCACCGCCGGCTTCGGCGTACTCGCCTCCAGGGCTGAGGCCTCGCGGAGGAGAGCGACAGCCGAATCGGGCCGGCCTCCGGCCTGCGCGATCCACCCCGATACCGCGAGCCGGAGCATCGCGATCTGGCGGCTGAACAGCTCTTCGCCGGCTTTGACCGACGCGGCTTCCAACGCCACCAGTCGTACGCGGGCGCTGTCGGCCTCCGCGGGCCGTCTCTCGCGGGCCGCCCCCAGGCCACGTGCGAACCAGGTCACCGCCTCCGCCCACGGGTAGCGGTCCCAGGTGTAAGCAGACGGGTCCCGTGGCGTGAGGGTCCGGGCTTCCTCCCACGCATGCCGCTCGAGTGCGTAGCGCGCAGCAGTCGACGCCGTGTGAAACGCGCTCTTGAAGGTCGGTTCGAGCGGCCCGCTCTGCCGGAGCCGCCGGATCTGGCGCAGCGCGGCGTCGTCCGCTCCCAGTTGCAACGACGCATAGACCAGATACTCGACCGCGTGCGGGAACTCGTCCCACACGTAGCGTCCCCCATCGCCGGCCGGCTGCCGGAGCGCCGCGTCGGCGGCGCGCAGGTTGCCGCGGACGACCTCCTGCCACTCACCGAGCCGCGTGTAGATGTGGGTAGGCATGTGGAGCGCATGCGGGTTCTGGGGCGCGATGGCCGCGTAGCGCCGCACGATCTCCGGCGAATCGTGCTCCCGGCCGGGCACGTCGTCGGCGTGGATCAGGTAGTGCATCGCGCCGGGGTGGTCGGGGTTGCGGTGGTATACGTCGAGCAGCAGCTCCGCGGCACGGTCGGCCTGCCGATGAGAAGTATCCGACGGGGGCGCCGCCGCGAGGTCGGCCAGCGCGAGCCAGACCTCCCCTTCGGGATCCGATGGGGCGGCGGCGTGCACGCGCTCCATGGCCAGGTGCCAGCGGCGGATCCGCTCCCAGTAGTTGACCGAGTCGGGTGGGTCGAAGAACGCGCCGCCAGCCTCGATGAACAGGCGCTCACCCTCCGTCGCCGCGCGGTTCGCCCGGGCGCGCCCAATCTCGTCTCGGCCGAGACGGATGTCGTCAGGGCCCGGCCGCGTGGGCCACAGTGGCTGGAACAGGGTCATGGCAACGCCCCAATGCGCCATGGCGCATCCGGGGTCCACGGCGGCAACGCGGAGGAATTCCGTGCGGGCTTGCGGGTAGGTCATATGATGCAACAGGGCGAGCGCCGTGTCGAAGACGCTCTGCGCTTGACTGGAGCATGAGATGGGAAAGTGGACGGTGCCCAGGTGCTCAGCAGCATCGTGCGATCTCTGCGCGGGGACGGCCCGGGTTACGCCGGCGAGCGCAAGCGTTGCGAGCGCGGCTCTTCTCGCGGACGAGCAGATCGCGGGGATGGTCGACATGCTGGTGCTCCCGCGTGGGCGTGGGTCGGGGGTGCTACTTGCGGGCGGTACGCGCAGGAATTTCGAGCGCGGTCCGATCAGAGGCCAGACGCGCCAGCACGGACTCCGCCTCGGCCGCGAGCTCGCGCACGATGTCACCGGCCGGCTGCTCGCGCCGCGCCAATGCCACGCCCTGACCGGCGAGCAGCGCCGCCCACCGTCCGTCGCCGGCCAGGGAGGTGCGATAGATGTCGGCAGCCGCGGCCGCCTGGCGCGGCCAGCCGAGCGGTCCGACTCCTGCCTCGGCGAAGGCGTCCAGGAATGCGCTGAGCAGTCCGCGCGCTGGACGCCCCGAGTACCGGTCGGTCACGGTCGTGTCGGTCTCACGGGCTGCGAGAATCCGCGACCGGTAGCTCGGCGGCGCTCCGCTCTCCGTCGCAAGCAGGAACCGGGTGCCGACTTGAGCGCCGGCGGCGCCGAGCGCGAGTGCCGCCGCGAGGCCGCGCCCATCCATGATGCCGCCGGCCGCGAGCACCGGCACCTTGACCGCGTCCACGATGGCGGGCACCAGCACCATCGTCCCTACCAGGGGCACAGGGTCGGGCACGTCGGCCGACAGCAGCGAACGGTGGCCGCCCGCCTCCGCGCCCTGGGCCACGATGACGTCTGCGCCCGCGGCCGTGAGCGTCTCCGCGTCGGCGGCGGTGGTTGCGGCGGCGATGAGGGTGGCACCGGCGGCGTGGATCCGATTCACCCAGGGCGCCGGCGAGCCCATCGCCAGGCTGATGATGGGCACTCCCGCCTCAAGGGCGATCGCCAAGGCTTCCTCGACCTGGACGTACTCCGCGGGCGCTGGCGTCGTCGGGGCCACGCCCAGGCGCTGCCGGATGCCGTCGAGCACTTCCCGGGCGCGGGGGTCGTCGCGCTCGGGCGGCATCGACGGCGCGAGCTGGAAGTTGATGCCGAACGGCCGCGCGGTGAGGGCCCGGGTCTCCGCGATCTGCGCACGCAGGCGGGCAGCGGTCACCCGCGCACCCGCGAGCGTGCCCAGGCCGCCCGCCTCGGAGACCGCGGCAACGAGCGCCGGCGTGGTCCATCCTCCGGCCATCGGCGCCTGCACGATCGGGTGATCGATTCCGAGCCGGTCGCACACCGAGGTGCGCACCTCAGGGCCCGCCGCCCGCTCGGCTCATGGCGATCGCCTGCTCGGTGCGTTCCCAGAGCTGGGCGGCGAGCGCCGGATCCTCCGCAAGGGGATTGCACGGCGCCTGCCGGCACTTCACCCAGTATGCACCGGTGACGCCGGAGAGCTCGGGCGCCGTGGCGCAATAGATCTGGGTCCGGGCACCCTTCTCGCTCGAGATGAGTACTAGCTTGAGTCCCCATTGGATCGGCGCCGGGAGTGCGCGCCAGATATTGGTGCGAACCCCGCCGGGATGAACCGCATAGGTCGTGATGTTCGTCCCCGCGAGCCGCCGCGCCAGCTCCTTGGCGTGGAGCACGTTCATGAGCTTGCTCGCCGCGTAGTCCGGAAAGCCGCTGCGCCGAGGCTCGGTTCGCCGTTCCAGCGTGGACCAGTCGAGGGCCGTGACTTGCAGGTGGGCCACGCTCGACACGTTGACGATGCGGCCCTGCGGGGCGCCCTTCAGCGCCGGCAGCAGCAGCCGGGTGAGCAGAAACGGGCCGATGTGGTTGGTGGCGTAGGTGAGGTCGAAGCCGTCGGCGCTCAGCGCCTGGGTGCCGGCGATGCCTGCGTTGTTGATCAGCGTGTCGAGTGGGCGGCCGGTGTCGAGAAAGGTTCGGGCGGCCCGCTCGACCGACCCGAGGTCCGACACATCCAGGTGGAGGAAGTCGACCGCGGCCGACCGCTGGCGCGCGCGGACGTCGTCGAGCACGGGGCGCATGCGCTCCGCCGAACGTCCCGCGAGAATGACCTCGTCGCCCCGGAGTGCGAGAGCCTCCGCTGTGGCCCGACCGAGCCCGGAGTTGGCGCCGGTCACCAGGAACGTCGCCACGATCTCAGCCCGCCGCCACGGCGTCGGCGCCCACGCCGGCGGACTCCGCCGAGCGCGGATGGCCGGTCTCCATGGAGGGCAGCCAGGCTGCGAGCAGGCCCAGTGCCGGCAGGAATGCGCAGACATGGTAGACGAACTCGATGCTCGTGCGGTCGGCGATCTGCCCCAGGACGGCCGCCCCGATGCCGGCAACCCCGAACGCGAAGCCGAAGAACAATCCCGAGATCATGCCGATCTTGCCCGGTACCAGCTCCTGGGCATAGACGAGAATCGCGGAAAACGCCGAGGCGAGAACGAACCCGATCACCATGCTCAGGACGCCGGTCCACATGAGGCTCACGTACGGCATGATCAGGGTGAACGGCAGCACGCCGAGGATCGAGCACCAGATGACCAGCTTCCGCCCGTACCGGTCGCCTACCGGGCCGCCGATGATGGTGCCTGCCGCGACCGCGGCGAGGAAGGCGAACAGGTGGAGCTGTGCGCTCTGCACGCTCACCCCGAAGCGGTGGATGAGGTAGAAGGTGAAGTAGCTGGAGATGCTGGTCAGATAGATGTACTTGGAAAAAATCAGCGTGACCAGTACGGCGAGCGCTGTGCGCACCTGCCGCGGCGGGAGGGTCGAGCGGCTGGCCACCGCGCCGGCGCGGGTGCCCGCCACGCGCTCCCGATGTCGGCGGTACCAGTGGCCGATCCGCCAGAGCACCACGATCGCGAGGAGCGCGGCGGCGGAAAACCAGGCCACGCTCCCCTGGCCGTGCGGTAGCACGATGAACGCGGCGAGCAGCGGTCCCACCGCCGACCCGGTATTGCCGCCGACCTGGAACAGCGACTGGGCGAACCCGTGCCGTCCGCCCGAGGCCATGCGGGCGACGCGCGAGCTCTCGGGGTGGAACACCGCGGAGCCAAGGCCCACGAGCCCGGCCGACAGCAGGAGACCGGCGTAGCTGCCCGTGACCGACAGGAAGAGCAGCCCGACCAGGGTCGATCCCATGCCGACCATGAGCGAGAACGGCTTCGGGTGATGGTCGGTGTAGAGGCCGATCGCCGGCTGGAGCAGTGATGCGGTGAGCTGGAACGTGAAGGTGATCAGGCCCACCTGTCCGAAGTCCAGGTGGAACGAGCTCTTGAGCATGGGATACATCGCGGGCAGCAGCGCCTGCATCATGTCGTTGAGCAGGTGGCAGAAGCTGATGGCGAAGAGGATTGGCAGCGCGGTCGTGGTCGGCATGGGGGTAAGCTAGCACCGCGCGGCGCGCCACACACAGGCACGGGCGGGCCCGCATGCGATAGTTGACAAAAGCAAGTATCGATCCAATGCTTGAGCGTCCGCCGACCGGAGTTCCCGTGCCTGTCCGACCCGTCACCGCCCCGCGCGCCGCCGCGCGGGTCCGCCGCTTCAACCGCTTCTACACTCGCCGCCTCGGTCTGCTGGACGAGGGTCACCTGCGCTCGCCATTCTCCCTCGCCGAGGTGCGCGTGCTCTACGAGGTCGCGCACCGCGACCGCGCCACGGCGGGCGCCATTGCGGCGTCCCTCTCGCTCGACGCGGGCTACCTGAGTCGCATGCTCCGCGGGCTTCGGCAGCGCGGGTTGGTCAAAGCGCGCCGCGCGCCGGCCGACGCCCGGCAGCGGGAGTTGGCCCTCACGGCACGCGGGCGCCAGGTGTTCGCGACCCTCGACGATCGCGCCACGGACGATGTCGCTGCGATGCTGGCCGGCCTCTCCAGCACCGAGCGGGACCGACTGCTCGACGCCCTCGACAGCGTGGAGACGTTGCTCGGTGGGCGGGCAGCCCCCGACCCTGCCGAGGCGCCGAGCATCGCGCTGCACTCGCCGCGCCCGGGCGACCTCGGCTGGGTCGTCCAGCGGCACGGCGAGCTGTACGCCCAGGAGTACGGCTGGAACGAGGACTTCGAGCGGCTGGTGGCGCGGATCGTGGGCGAGTTCGCGGCGGGCGAGCCCGAGCCGCGTCGGCGCTGCTGGATCGCGACGCTCGGGGGCCGCCGCGCGGGCTCGGTATTCCTGGTGCCGGGCGACGCGGGCGTCGGCCGGCTGCGCCTGCTGCTGGTCGAGCCGTGGGCGCGCGGGCACGGGGTGGGCGCACGGCTGGTCGGCGCGTGCATCGAAAGTGCCCGGCGTGCCGGCTGCCACACCCTCACGCTCTGGACCAACGATGTGCTGATCGCGGCGCGCCGGCTGTACGAACGCGCCGGCTTCCGGCTGGTCGAGAGCGAGCGGTTCCAAGGCTTCGGCAAGCGCCTCACCAGCCAGACCTGGACGCTCGCGCTCGAACCCGACGGGCCCTCGCTCCCTAGAACCGGCTCTGCTCCTGCAAGACGGCGAGGCTCTTCGACCCGAGGGTGAACAGCGACTGGAACACGCCCTTGACGCCGGTCGTCGTCCCCGCCGGCGGCGGCGCCGCGGTCTCGCTCAGCACCGTCAGGGTCCCGGTCTTGTCGTTCACCTGGTAGGCGCCTCGGCCGAGCAGGCCGGCTGCGTTCCGGACTTCGCCTTTGATGCGGACCGTCTTGCCGTTGTACTTGGTCGAGTTCGCGAGCAGGTCGCTGATCGGCGTGACGCCGGCGCAGCCGGCGAGCAGAACGAGGGCAACGACACCCGCGCGGGAGAGCGCGCGGCGGATGGGGCCAGCGGGGGCGGGCATGGGCAGAGGCTCCCGGTCAAGTGTGAGGCAGGGCGGGGACGCCCGAATGTACCTCCGGCGGTGTCCGCCGCCAGCGAGCCGGATCACACCGCGCCGCGGCCAGCCTGGCTCACTTCACCAGCCGGAGCACCCCCTTCTCCATGGCCGCGGTGACGGCGGCGGTGCGGTCGTCCACGCCGAGCTTGGCGAAGATATGGAGCAGGTGGGTCTTGACCGTCGCCTCGCTGATGCGGAGGTCCTTGGCAATCAGCTTGTTGCTGACGCCGCGCGCCACCAGGGCGAGCACCTCGATCTCCCGACCGCTGAGCGTGCGCTCGACGGGGCCGCGCGCGCGGCCGATCAGCTTCGAGGCCACCGCCGGCGAGAGCACCGAATCACCACGTGCCGTCGCGCGAATGGCCTTGAACAGCTCCTCGCGCGGCGTGTCCTTGAGCAGATAGCCGGTGGCGCCGGCTTCCACCGCGCGCAGGATGTCGCCGTCGCTGTCGTACGTCGTCAGGACGAGGATGCGGGTGGCCGGCGCTATGGATCGGATCTCCTGGATCGCGCCGAGGCCGTCGAGCTCCGGCATCTGGAGGTCCACCAGGAGCACGTCGGGTGCCGCGTGGCGCACAACCGCCACCGCCTCACGCCCATTGGCGGCTTCGCCCACCACCTCGAAGTCCTCCTGGGCGGCCAGCAGTCCCTGGAGGCCCGCGCGAAAGATCGGGTGGTCGTCCGCAATCACGATGCGTACGGTCACGAGGCGGTCACCTCGACCGCCGCGTCGCCGCCCACGGGACGGACCATCGGCAGCGTCATGCTGAGCGTCGTGCCTTCGCCCGGCACGCTCTCGATCTGGACCGACCCCTGGAGGCTCTCGGCGCGCTCCCGCATGCCGGCGAGGCCGAACCCCGAGCGGCCGTCGGTCGGCAGCGCGGGGATGAAGCCCTGTCCATCGTCCTGCACATCCAGCACGATCACGTCCTCCATGTAGCTCAAGGTGACGGCGGTGGTGCGCGCGCCGGCGTGGCGCGCGATGTTGGCGAGTCCCTCCTGCACCGCGCGGAGCAGCGTCAGCTCGATGTCGGGGTGCATCGGCTCGGGCGCCCCAGTGATCGACAGCTTCGACTCGACGCCCGTGCGCCGAGACCATTCCTGGCAGAACCGCCCGACCGCCTCAGGCAGCGCCCGCTGCTCCAGGATTTCGGGCCGCAGCGCGCCCAGCATCCGGCGCGACTCTTCGAGCCCCTCCCGCGCGACCGAGCGCGCGAGGTCGAGATGCCCCTTAGCCGGCGAGCCGCCGAGGTGGTTGATCTGCTCGGTGCGCTCGAGGTGGACGATGATGCTGGCGAAGCCCTGCGCCAGCGTATCGTGGATCTCCCGGGCGAGCCGCTGCCGCTCCTCCAGCACCCCTGCCTTCCGCTCGGCCTGGGCCAGGCTCGCCTGGAGCCGCGCGCGCTCGGCGATCTGCAGCGCCACCACCATGAAGCAGAGGCCGATGGCGATCACGCTCATCCCGCGAACAACGAGGCTGCCCCAGGGGAACACGCCCGGGTGCTCGAGCACGGCCATGGTATGCGAGTACTCGGAGCCCACGAACAGCGGGATGTAGGAGGTGGCCGCGACCGGCAGCGGCAAATAGGTGAAGAACTGCGGCAGCAGGGAGACCGCCACGAGCGTGAACAGGAGGTCACGCGCGCAGAGGCCGGACAGGAGCAGGGGGCCGGCATAGGCGAGCACGATCGTGATCGGGCGCCGGCCGGTGTCGTCCCGGTGGCGCTGCCGGACCCAGAACTGCAGCCACAGGGCGAAGGCGAGGACGTCGAGTCCGAAGAGCGTCAGTTCGCGCGCCGAGTGGAACCCACGAAGGGAGGTGATCGCGACACTGATCGCCAGCGCGCCGTAGGAGAACCTCGACGGGTTATCGAGTACCCGCCGGAGCACGGTCTCGAGCGCCCGGGCGCTCCGGGAGGTGGGCGTGGCCGACGGGCTCTCCGGCAGGAGTCCGGCCACGGTACGAGGCGGAAGGTCGCGTTCAATCATGGGGGAGAAGTTACCGCACGGATGCCTCGCTGTCGCCATCCGGTGGACGGAGGATGGCATCCACCGATCGACGGATGGCAGACCGTGCAGGCGACCGATAGCGCGTTGCTGCCGCCATCCCGATACTGTCGTCGTCCTGAGCGATGGAGGAGGAAACGGCAGCAGCGGCACCGAACCGACGCACCGCAGTCTTCGCCGCAGTACCCCGAGCCGCCGGTCGTGCCACCGGCGGCTTTCTTCCGTGTAACCCCAAGTGAGACCGGGACAAGCCCGGTACGGTCGGATGGATCCGCCCGTCCCCACCACCGGTGTCTGTGCGAAACGGCGCGCCGCTCCACTCGGTTGCTCCACCCCGGGGCAGACCGCGTCAGCCTCCTCCACACCATCCGCCGGATGCGCCCATCCACCGATCGACGGATGCGCGTACCGCCGCCCGCCCGATAGCCGAAGCTTGGCTCGACTCCGATGTTGTCCCCGCATCGAAGACGCCGCCGTAACCGCGGCGCGAGACCACGAGACCGGAGAGAGCTGCATGCACCGAGCCGCCCTGTTGCTTCCCCTGCTGGCCTTCGCCTGCTCCCAGCGCCATGACGCCATCGTCGCGCAGGGCACGATCGAGGTCGAGGAGACCGACATCGTCCCCACGGTCCGCGGCCGCATCACCCGCATCTGGGTCGCGGAAGGGGCACAGGTGCGGGCCGGCGACACCGTCGTCACCCTCAGCTCGTCCACCATGCGCGACGATCTCGGGGAGCGCGAGGCCCGGGTGGCGCGCGCCGGAGCCGAGCTGCGCGACATCGAGCGCGGCCCCCGCCCCGAGGAGATCGCCCGCGCAGAGGCCGAGCTTCGGAGCGCCCAGGCCGAGGAGGCGCGGGCGTCCAAGGAGCAGGCCCGGATGGATGCGCCGGTGGCCGACAAGGTGGTGAGCCAGCAGGACGCCGACAACGCCCGGGCGGCGGCGGACGACGCGCGCGCCAAGCGCGAGGCCCGGGAACAGTCGCTCGAGCTGCTGCGCGCCGGGGCCACCCGCGAGGCGCGCGAGGCGGCGCGCTCTCGCCTGGCCGAAGCGCAGGCTTACCTCGCGCAGGGCCGCGCGAGCGACGGCGATCTCACCCTCCTCGCCCCTGTCAACGGCATCGTCATGCCCCACTACTACCGCGTGGGCGAGGCGGTCGAGGCCGGCGATCCGGTCATGACTACAGCAGACGTGTCACACCCGTGGGTTCGAGTGTTCGTGAATCAGCGCGACGTTCCTGCGCTCCGCCTGGGCGGCGCCGCGCAGGCGGTGCTTGACGGTGCGCCCGACCACCCGATTCCCGGTCGCATCGTCGCGATCAACCACGAAGCCGAGTACACGCCACGCGTCGCGCTCACCAACGACGAACGCGCCGACCTCATGTTCGGCGTGAAGGTCGCCCTCGATGGCCAGGACGGCGCCCCGCGCGCCGGACTCCCGGTGACGGTGCGGCTGCGCCTGTCGACCACGACGGCCTCGGCGCAGATGGCGGAGGCGCGCCCATGATGCCGGACTTGGCGGTCGAGACCAGCGCGATGCGTAAGGTGTTCGGCAAGCTGGTGGCGGTAGACTCGCTCGATCTCGCGATCACCCGCGGGACGGTCTACGGACTGCTCGGCTCGAACGGCTCGGGCAAGACCACGACGATCCGCATGCTCTGCGGACTGCTCACGCCCACCTCGGGCACGGCCCGAGTGATCGGGCTCGACGTGGCCAGCCAGGGCGAGGCCATCCGGAAGCGCATCGGGTACATGTGCCAGAAGTTCGGCCTGTACGACGACCTCACCGTGCGCGAGAACCTGCGGTTCTACGCCGCGATCTACGGCCTCCGGCGCGAGGTTCTCGCCCGCCGCACCGAGGAGCTGCTGGTCGGGCTGCGGCTGACCCAGCGGGTGGACCAGCTCGTCGGCACGCTGAGCGGCGGGTGGAAACAGCGGGTGGCCCTCGCCTGCGCCACGGCGCATCACCCCGAGCTCGTGTTCCTCGACGAGCCCACCGCGGGCGTGGACCCGGCGGCGCGACGGGTGTTCTGGGACATCATCTACGAGCTCGCTGGCGGCGGGACCACGATCGTGGTCACCACGCACTACATGGACGAGGCCGCCAAGTGCCAGCGGCTGGGCTTCATGTCGAAAGGGCGGCTCATCGCCAATGGCACGCAGGAGGAGATCCTCCGCCAGTTCGGGCAGCCGACGGTGGAGGACGTGTTCGTGGAGCTGCAGCGCCGGGACGAGGGGGTGGCCGCGTGAGATTGCTCGAGCGCATTCGGGACGCGTCGCTCTGGCCCATGCTGTGGAAGGAATTCCGCCAGATGGGGCGGGATCGCTTCACGGTGGCCATGCTGGTCGGCCTGCCGTCGGTCCAGCTGCTCCTCTTCGGCTACGCGATCCGCACGGAGGTGCGTCACGTCCCGATGATCGTGCTCGACCAGTCGGGCACGCAGGAGAGCCGGGCCCTCGCGACGCTGCTCGCCAATACCCAGAATTTCGACGTGGCCGGCTATGCGTCGGGCCAGTCCGAGGTCGAGGATGCCCTGGCCCGGGGGTGGGCGAAGGCGGCACTCATCATCCCGCCGGAGTTTCGCCGAGACCTCAAGCGCCACCGCGGCGCCACCGCGCAGGTGATCGTGGATGCGGTCGATCCGCTCGCGGCCTCCGCCGCGATCTCGGCCGCGGGCCTCGCCAGCGGCACCGGCATCGACGCGCTGACCCGCGGGATCCCCGCCGACAAGTCCGAGCTCGACGTGCGGGTGCGTCCGCGCTACAACCCCGGCCTGGTCAGCGCGTTCAACGTGGTGCCCGGGCTGGTGGGCGTGCTGCTCACCATGACCCTGGTGGCGATCACCTCGATGGCCCTCGTGCGCGAGCGCGAGCGCGGCACCCTGGAGCAGCTCATCGTGACGCCGGTGACGCGAAGCAGCGTCATCCTCGGCAAGATCCTGCCGTTCGTCATCGTGGGATACATCCAGATGAGCGTCATCCTGGCGCTCGGCCACTGGGTGCTCGACGTCCCCTTCCGCGGCAATCTCGCCGTGCTGTACGCGCTGACCCTCCCTTTCATCATCGCGGTCCTGGCGGTGGGTCTCCTGATCTCGACCGCCGTGAAGACGCAAACGCAGGCGATGCAGCTCAGCGTGTTCTACATGCTGCCGAGCATTCTGCTCACGGGATTCATGTTCCCCCGCGAGGCGATGCCGCTGCTCTGCCGCGGGCTCGCCGCGCTCATGCCCATGACCTACTACCTGGAGGTGGTTCGGAGCATCGCACTGAAGGACGCGGGTCTCACCCAGATCTGGCAGCCCGCGCTCCTCCTCACCGCGTTCGCGACCGTCCTGGTGACGGTGAGCGTGAAGCGGTTCACCAAGACCATGGAATAAGGAGAGCACCGGACGTGAGAATGGCGACGCTACTCGGCCTGGCGTGCATGCTCGTGAGCACCGCGGCGCGGGCGCAGGACGTGTCCTACGACTACGACAGGGCGGCGGATTTCGCGGCACACAAGACCTACGCGTGGGTGAACGGCCGTCCGCTCGGCGACGAGATCAACGACCGGCGGATCGTGGCGGCGGTCGAGCGGCAGCTCGGGGCGAAGGGCATGCGCAAGGCGGAGGCGATCGCCGGGGCGGACCTGCTGGTCACGTACTACGCCGTCGTGAGTCAGGACGTCCGCATCGAGCAGAACCGCCTCGGCCCGCGGTGGGCGTCGGCCCGGGCGGAGCGCGTGGCGGTCGGCTCGCTCCTGGTCGAGCTGATCGACGCGCGGAGCCACGCCGTCGTCTGGAGGGGCCTGGCCAGCCGCGACCTGAATGCCAACGCGAGTCCCGAGCAGCGCGAGAAGAACATCAGCCAGGCGGTCGAGAAGCTGTTCAAGCATTACCCCCCTGAGGCCTGAGGAGAGGAGCCGCCATGCCGGAGAGGAAACGGATCATCCGACGCCTGCTCGACACCCCCGCGACGCTGACCAGCAACGGGGGGCCGCGGCGGCTCCCCCCCGACCTGCTCCGGCAGGCGTCCCGCCGGCTGCAGGTCATGGCGCTGCTCGCGGCGGCGATGTGGATCATCGGACCGGTGCTCCGGCACCTCGCGCTCCATGCGATGATGCCCGACGACCCGCGCTGGGTCATCACCTTCCTCTCGGTGGACTGGATGGCCCTGGGGAGCTGTGCCTTGTCCTTCGCCCTGTTCTGGTTTCTCCGACGCCGCCAGCGTGAGCCGCTGGTGGTGGTGGACCTGGGCCTCGCCTACGTGGTCGCGACGGCGTTCGCGCTCGGCGTGCTGATGCACTGGGGTTCACCTCAGGGCGAAACGCTCTCGGTCGCTCCCATGATCACCTGGGTCGGTCCGTTCATTCTCATTTTCGCGGCCATCGTGCCGGTGCCGCCCTGGAAGATGCTCGCAGCCGGCGTGCTGGCCGCGGCGATGGATCCGCTTGGCATGGTGATCTGGAAGGCCGCCGGCGTCTACGAGTTCGGGCCGATGCGCAACCTGCTCCTCATGCACTACCCGAATTTCCTCATGGCCGGCATCGCGGCGGTGATCTCGCGCGTGGTCGTGGGGCTGGGCCAGCAGGTGAGCCGCGAGCGCGAGATGGGGAGCTATCGCCTCGGTGAGCTGCTGGGCAGCGGCGGCATGGGTGAGGTGTACCTCGCCACCCACCGCATGCTGGCGCGGCCCGCGGCGATCAAGCTCATCCGCCCCGAGGTCCTGGCGTCCACGGAAGGCGACGAAGCCCGCGTCGCCGTGGCGCGGTTCCGCCGCGAGGCCGAAGCGGCCGCTCGGTTGCGCTCGCCGCACACGGTCGAGCTCTACGACTTCGGCATCACTGAGGACGGCACGCTCTACACGGTGATGGAGCTGCTCGACGGGATGACCCTGCAGGCGCTGGTGAGCGCACATGGGCCACTGCCCGCGCCACGCGCGATCCATCTGCTGCGCCAGGTGTGCGAGTCGCTCGAGGAAGCACACGCCGCGGGCCTGGTGCATCGCGACATCAAGCCGGCCAATATCCACGTGGGCCACGTGGGCCTGACCCCCGACTTCGTGAAGGTGCTCGACTTCGGATTGGTGAAGTCCGTGACCGAGCGGCGCGATCACCCGCTCGCGACCGCGATGGGCGGCGCGCCCGGCACGCCGGCATACATGGCGCCGGAGATGGTCGGAGGCGATCCGGTCGATGGCCGGGCCGACCTCTACGCGCTCGGCTGCGTCGCGCACTACCTGCTCACGGGCAGGCTGGTGTTCGAAGCGGGGACCGGGATCCAAATGATCGCCCGGCACCTGCAGGACACGCCGACGGCGCCCTCGCGCCGGGCGCCCGAGCCCATCCCCGCGGCGCTGGACGACCTCGTGCTCCGCTGTCTGGCCAAGCGACCGGCCGATCGGCCGGAGAGCGCGGCGGCGGTGGGCCGTGCCCTCGCGGACATCGAGGCCGGCGAGTGGAGCGTGGCCGCTGCCAGCGACTGGTGGGCCCGTCACCCGAACACCGGCGTGCTCGATTCGCTCGAGCTGGCGGCGGCGACCGGCGGTGAGCTGTGATGCGGTCGGAGCCCTCCGCCCGCCTGCTTGACGCGGCTCCGCGCGGCCCCCATTCTAGCCGCACCGGGCCGTCTCCCATGCGTGCTCCTCGCCGCCACCCTGGGTGGCGCAGAGCTCTGGCCGTTAGCGTCACGCTCACGTGCTTCCTGGCCGCGTCGCTCGCGGCCCAGGCCCGCCCGGCGCGTGTGGCCGTCATCCTCGATCGCGAGAGTCCGCGGTTCCAGCCGCTGGTCGACGCGTTCCAGCGTGAGGTGCTGGGCTTCTTCCGGCCCGGCGAGATCACCCTCCTCCCGCCGAGTGCCGGCGACGGCACCGCGGCCGGCGTCGCGCGCGCGCTGGACCGTGCGTTGGGCGACTCGACGGTCTCGGCGGTGGTAACGCTGGGCGCCATCGGCTCGCACCTTCTCGCCCGGCGGAGCAGCTTGCCCAAGCCGGTCGTGGCAGGCGTCATCATCGACGCCGCGTGGCAGGGCGCACCGCAGCGTGACGGCGTGAGCGGCGTGCGCAACCTGGCGTACGTGGATGAGTCCTACTCCGTCAGCACCACCCTCGCCGACTTCCATCGACTGATCCCCTTCCGCAAGCTCGCGGTCCTGCTCGACCCCGACCTGCTGGCGGCGATGCCGCAGCTCCAGGCGAATGCGACGGCCCTCGCGCGGGCCGCCGGTGCCGACGCGGCGATCGTGCCGGCGAAGGGCGGCGCCGAGCAGATGATGGCCGCGCTCCCAGCCGGGGTCGATGCCGTGTATCTCACCCCGCTTCCGGCACTGAGCGGCGCCGAGCTCGAGCGCCTGCTGGCCGGACTCAACGCGCGCCGGCTGCCGACGATCAGCTACCAGGCCGACCCCGATGTTCGCTTCGGCGCGTTGGCGTCCTACGAGCCGCCCGAGAACTGGCTCCGGCGGGCCCGGCGCGTGGCGGTGGATCTCCAGCGCATTCTCGCGGGCGAGGACGCGGGCACGCTGCCGGTGCGACTGGTGAGCGCGCAACGGCTCACGCTCAACCTCGCGACCGCGCGGGCGATCGGGTTCTCGCCCGGGTACAGCCTGCTGACCGAGGCCGAGCTGGTCGGCACGGACTCGCTGGGGCCGGCAGACACCGTGTCGCTGGCGGAAACCATGCGGAGCGCGGCCGCGACCAACCTCGACGTGGCGGCCGCCAACCTCGACGTGGCGTCCGGGACGCAGGACGTACGCCTGGCACGCGCCAACCTGCTGCCGCAGATTGACGGCCAGATCGGCGGGACGTTCACCAGGGAGGGCACGGCGAACGCCAGCCTCGGGCAGCAGCCCCAGCGAGTCGTGGATGGTGGCATCAGCTTCTCGATGCCGCTCTACTCGGAGCAGGCCTGGGCGGGCTACGGGAGCCAGCAACACCTCCAGCGCGGCCGCGCCGCGGAGCGCGACCAGGTCCGTCTCGACGTGGTGCTCGACGCGGCGGAAGCCTATCTCACCGTGCTGGACGCTCGCACCGTGGTCGACGTCCGGCGATCGAACCTCTATCGCAACCGTTCCAACCTGGAGGTGGCCCGGCTCCGCGAAGGTGTCGGGAGCTCCAGCCGCGCCGATGTCTACCGCTGGCAGGGCGAAGTGGCCAACTCGCGTCGGGATCTCATCGCCGCCGAGTCGCAGGTGCGCGTGGCGCAGCTCGAGCTCAAGCGCCTCCTCAACCGGCCGCTCGACCGGCCACTCGCCCAACAGCCGGTCTCGCTGGGCGATCCCGCGCTCCTCGCGCAGGACACGACCGTGCTGGCCTGGTTCGACGATCCGGCCCGAACCGCCGTGCTGACGCGGTTCCTGGTGGCGGAGGCGCTCCGCATCTCCCCCGAGATGCAGCAGGCCGACGCCGCAATCGCCGCGGAGGAGCGCCAGCACACCGCGGCGGGGCGCGCGTTCTGGATGCCGACGCTCGCCCTCCAGGGCGGCCTCAACAACGTGTTCAGTCGCGGCGGGGCGGGGAGCAGCGCGCCGGTGCTGCCGGGGGGTGTCACCCTGTCCGGCGCGCCCGACCTGAGCTGGCAGTTCCGGGTCCAGGCGTCGCTCCCGCTGTTCACCGGATTCAGTCGGAGCGCAACGCGGGCGCAGACCGGGTTCGATCTCGAGCGGCTCAGGGTGCAGCGCGAGAGCGTTCGGCTCTCGTTGGACCAGCGGGTGCGCGCGGCGATGGAGTCGGCCGCCTCGACGTACGCCGCCATCGCGCTCACCCGCGATGCCGCGGACGCGGCAAACCGCAACTACGAGTTGGTGAGCGACGCCTACAGCCGCGGCGCGACCGACATTACGACGCTCATCGATGCCCAGTCGACGGCGGAGCAGTCCTCGGAGTCCGCGGCCAACGCAGTCCACGATTTCCTGTCCGACCTGATGCGAGTCGAGCGCGCCATGGGTGAGTTCGGCAGCCTCCGCTCGCCCGAGGAGCGCCAGGCGTTCCTCGAACGACTTCGCGCCCTGAAGGAGAAGCCATGAGACGCGTGTATGTGGCCGGACTGATGGCGGTCGCCGGGTGCGGCGGCCACGACGATCTGCCGGCCAGGCCGCCGCTGCCGGTGACGGTCGTCGCGGTTGGAGGCTCGGTCGATGCCGCGAGCGAAACCCGCTACAGCGGCGCCATCAAGGCCGACGAGTCGGTGGACGTGGCCTTCAAGATGAGTGGCATCGTGGACGCGATCGTCCAGCGGCGCGGGGCGGATGGCCGTATGCGGCCGCTGCAGGATGGGGACGTCGTGCACCGCGGCGAGGTGCTGGCGCGGCTCCGGCAAAGCGAATTCCGCGACCAGGTGGCCGACGCGAACGCCAGCCTCGGCCAGGCGCGGGCGGACTACGAGCGCGCGTCGCAGCTCTACGAGAACCGCTCGATCTCGAAGGCGGAGTACGACGCGGCCTACGCCCGCTTCACGGCCGGTGCCGCCAAGCAGAGCCAGGCCGCGATCTCGCTGGCCGACGCCACGCTCCGCGCCCCGCTCGACGGCGTGATTCTCAAGCGGGCGGTCGAGGTGGGCTCGCTCGCGGGCCCGTCGGCGGCGGCATTCACGGTGGCCGACACACGTGTCGTGAAGGTGATCTTCGGCGTACCGGACGTCGTCGTCTCGGGACTTCGGGCCGGCGGACGGCTCCGGATCCAGGCCGAGGCGATGCCCGGCACGCCACTCGAGGGCCGCATCACCCGGATCTCGCCGGCCGCGGACCCGAGCAGCCGGGTGTTCGAGGTCGAGGCGGCGCTCCCCAATCCCGACGGCCGGCTCAAGGTGGGCATGCTGGCGACGCTGGTGCTCGGCGACGCCACACCCGCAGCGAGTCTGTTCGTGCCGCTCGCCGCGGTGGTGCGACCCGCGGCCGAGTCCACCGGCTACGCGGTGTACGTCGCGCGGGACTCGGGCGGCAGGACCGTCGCCCGGCTCCGGCCGATCACCTTGGGCGATGTGAGCGGGAATCTGATCGCCGTGCGACAGGGCCTGACTCCTGGCGACCGGGTGATCCTGCGCGGGGCGACACTCGCGACCGACGGGCAGGTGCTCCAGGTGATGCCGTGACGGCGCCCCGGAGTCCACTGACCGATACCAACTTCCGACCGGAGTAGATGTGGCGCATCTGGACGACGCGACGATCATCGAGCGAACCCACAACACCGCGCGCTACTTCACGGAGCAGCGCCAGGTGGCCTGGGTCGCGCTCATCGGCACCGTGCTCTGGGGGATCTTCGGGTATTTCCACATGCCGCAGCGGAAGGACCCGGACATTCCGGTCATCACCGCGATGGTGATCTGCCCTTGGCCGGGCATGGACGCGACCCGGGTGGAGGATCGGGTCACCCGACGCATCGAAGAGGTGGTGGCGGAGAACTCGAACGTGGACGTGGTCCGCTCCACGACGCGCACTGGCGTGTCCTACGTCTACGTGGATCTCAAGGAGGGGACCACAGGCACCGGAGAGATCTTCGACGACATCGCGCTCAAGCTCGCGGGCATCCACGATCTGCCCGATGGCGCGGGACCGATCCAGTTCATCAAGGACTTCGGGAGCACGGCGGCGCTCACGCTCACCGTCGCGAGCCCCTCGCTGGACGAGGTGCAGGTCTCGCTTCGCGCCGACCAGGTGCGGGCCGCGATCGAACGGCTCCGCGCGGGCACCACCGGACCGCGCGCCACGGTGGTGTACAACTTCCCGGCCTCCGTCTCCCCCGGGTCGGTCGATCGCCCGGCCCGACTGTACCTCGCCCAGGCGGTGCGGGACGGCGTGTTCCGCGATGCGCGGCTGCTTGAGGGACCCGAGTTCGTCGGCGTGGACGGCGCGACGGACCTCGACGATGCCAGGCTCCTCGAGCACCTGCAGCGCTTCGTGCTCCAGCGGCTCCGGATCTCCGAGTTTCATCCGGACGCGTGGCCCGCCACGGTCGTGCGCGATCCTGCGGACACTCGGGCGAAGCTGCTGGGCGTGGCGGGCGACAAGTACACGTACCGCCAGATGGACGACCTCACGGACCTCATCAAGCGGACGCTGCAGACCGTGCCGCAGGTGAGCAAGATCGACCGGCTCGGCGTGCTGGGCGAGCAGGTCACGTTGAGCTTCTCGCAGGAGCGGCTGGCCTCGTACGGCATCCAGACCGGCCGGCTGCAGGACATGCTCAAGGCGCGCAACACGGCGCTCAGCGGGGGGCAGATCGAGGTCGAGGGCCGCACCGTCGCGCTCAACCCGAGCGGCGAGTTTCTCACCGAGAAGGAGATCGGTGACGTCATCGTGGGCAGCTCGCGCGGCGGCGCGCCGCTCTACCTGCGCGACCTGGTCGACATCGACCGCGGCTACGAGAGCCCGCCCAAGTACCTCAACTTCTACAGCTGGGCCGACTCGACCGGCCGCTGGCACCGGAGCCGTGCCGTCACGCTCGCGCTGCAGATGCGGCCGGGTCAGAAGATCGGCGCGTTCGGCTACGCGGTGGATTCCACGCTGCAGGTGCTGCGGCACCGACTGCCGCCCGACCTCATCATGGCCCGCATCTCGGACCAGCCGCGTCAGGTCGAGGAGAACATCGCGCTGTTCATGGGCAGCCTGTACGAGGCGATCGCCCTGGTGGTGGTCATCGCGCTGATCGGCTTCTGGGAGTGGCGCTCGGCCCTGCTGCTCGCGATCAGCATTCCGCTCACGCTGGCGATGACGTTCGGCATGATGGCGGTGGTGGGCATCGACCTCCAGCAGATCTCGATCGCCTCGCTCATCATCGCCCTGGGTCTGCTGGTGGACGACCCGGTCGTGGCCGGCGACGCCATCAAGCGTGAGCTCGACCACGGCCACCCGGGCCGCATCGCCGCCTGGCTCGGGCCCACCAAGCTCGCCCGCGCGATCATGTTCGCCACCATCACCAACATCGTGGCGTACCTGCCCTTTCTCATGCTGTCGGGCTCGACCGGGCAGTTCCTCTACAGTATGCCGATCGTCCTGACCTGCTCGCTGGTGGCCTCGCGGCTCGTGTCGATGACTTTCATCCCACTACTGGGCGACCTGCTGCTCCGGCGCAGCCGCAAGACCACGCCCCCCATCGAGGTCCGGCGGACCACCGGCTTCACGGGGTGGTACTGCCGGATCGGCCGCCGGGCGATCGAGCACCGCTGGCGGTTCGCCGTGGGCTCGATCGGCTTCCTGGTGCTGGGCGGCTGGGTGATGAAGCAGCTCAAGCCGCAGTACTTCCCACGGGACCTGCAGTACCTCTCGTACGCCGAAGTGTGGCTGCCCGAGGACGCCCCGCTCATCTCCACGCGGGCCATCACCGAACAGGTCGAGGGGATCATCCAGCGGGAGTCGCGGGCCTATTTCGCGCACCACAAGTCGCATGGCGAGCCTGGCGGGATGGTGTCGCTGACCACGTACGTGGGTGGGGGTGGGCCGCGCTTCTGGAACACGTTCGGCCCCGAGGCGCGGCAGACGAACTACGCCGTGATCGTGATGCAGACGATCAACAAGCACGACACGCCGGGACTGGTGCCCGCGCTGCAGCGGGCCATGTCGCGGGAGATCACCGGGGCGCGGGTCAACGTGAAGGAGCTGGAGCTGGGGCCGCCGGTGGGCACGCCCGTGGCCGTGCGGCTCAGCGGCGATCACATCCCCACGCTCCGCGCGCTCGGCGACACCGTCGCGCAGATCTTCCGGAGGAACCCGATGGCGTCGCGAGTCGAGGACGATTGGGGTGCGCAGAGTTTCGCCGTGGACGTCGCCGTCGATCCCAACCGGGCGAGCATGGCCGGACTCACCAACGCCGACGTGGCAACGAGCACGGCGGTCGGGCTCAACGGCTACCGGATGACCCAGATGTACGAGGGCAACAACGTCATTCCGGTCATCGCCCGGCTCCGCATGGAAGAGCGCGCGCAGCTCGGCGACCTGCGCAACCTGTACGTGTACAGCACGCAGGGCAGCACCAAGATCCCGCTGCAGCAGATCGCGACGCTCTCGACCGGCATGCGGCCGGAGAAGATCGCGCGGCGGGACCAGTTCCGCACGATCACCATCGGCGCCTACCCCAAGGAGGGCGTGCTCTCGTCGGAGGTGCTGCGCGCCTCCCGGCCGGCGCTCGACAGCCTCGCCGCCCGGCTGCCGCTCGGCGTCAAGCTCAAGATCGCGGGCGAGCAGGAGAAGCAGGAGAAAGGGTTCTTCGAGCTGGCGCTCGTCCTGGCCACGTCCGTGGGCCTCATCTTCCTGGCGCTCGCGGTGCAGTTCCAGAACGCCGTGAAGCCGTTCCTCGTCTTTGGCGCGATTCCCTATGGCATGGTGGGCGCGGTCATCGCGCTCGGTGTCATGGGGGCGCCGTTCGGATTCATGGCCTTTCTTGGAATCGTGAGTCTGGTCGGAGTCATCGTGAGTCACGTGATCGTGCTATTCGACTTCATCGAGGAAGCCCGCGAGAAGGGCGAGACGCTAGAAGAAGCGCTCCTCGACGCCGGCATTCTCCGCCTCCGGCCCGTGCTCATCACGGTCGGCGCGACCATCTTCGCGCTGGTGCCGCTCGCCGTCCACGGCGGCCCGCTGTGGGAGCCGCTGTGCTACGCGCAGATCGGCGGCCTCGCGATCGCCACCGTGATCACGCTGCTGCTGGTGCCGGTGTTCTACTCGATCGCGGTGCTCGATCTCAAGATCGTGAAGTGGGTGCCGGGCCATCACTGAGCCAGGTTGTCCGCTGACGATCCGCGCGACTCGCGCATTCGGAGTGACGGGCACAGGCGGTTCGCGACGGCGTCGATTGCGCCGCCTGGTGTGCCCGACCACTCGAGGAGGACAGTATGCGCGTGCCCGTCCCGGGCGCGTTGGCCATCGTGGCGCTGGCGTTCACAGCCTGTTCGCCGGCCAATCGGCCCCAAACGGTCGTCGCTCCCGACGCGGGACTGACGGCCCTCCAGACGTTCCGCGTCGTAGAGTCGCACACCTTTCTCGGCGACATTCAGCCCGGCGAAACCGAACCTGCCTTCGTCAACTCCAGCACCAGCCGGGCGCTGGGGGACCAGATCACGACCGAACTCGAGCGGCGCGGCTACGTCGAAAACGACATGTCGCCCGATGTGCTCGTGGAGTACGGGACGGCGGCGAGGGAAGATCTCGATCCGACCGACTGGAACGACAATTACCTCTGGCGCGGGCCGGAATGGTGCGGCTGGGGTCCGGCGCGCAACGACGCCACGCCCGCGGAATACGCCAACGGCGCCGTGGTCATCGACATGATCGATGCGCGCACCGGTCAGCTCCTGTGGCGCGGCCACGCGGCGGTCGATCCCTCGGGTGACGAAGTGGCCGCCACCAAGCGCCTGGACCAGACCGCTGTGGCGATCCTCCGGCAGCTCCCCGAGGGAAGCATGGCGCTGGGACAGGCGGTCTCGACGTCGCACCACGGAGGGTGAGGGACGGCTCTCGACTTGCCCAGGGACGTGGAACAGGTGAGCGGTGAGCGGGACCAGCACACCGGTGCAGGCCGGTGTGCTGGTCTC
>JBQCGH010000002.1:0-5713 GCA_051955835.1 Gemmatimonadales bacterium | reverse complement strand
CGCCCTGGGAGCACAGATGGCCGGACGGTGGGGAGGCGCGCCAAGTCGGCGGGTGACTGAACGCCCAAGAGCGAAGCGAGAACGGTCAGGAGAGCGACTCGATGCAGCGCGGCCTCGGAAGACGGAAGAGCTGTTCCAGTGGCGAACAACCCCATCATAGTCGCTTGAGGGGCGGGAAGCACAGACGGAGTAACGTCCTCAGGCGCCCGCTGGGCGCCCGAGGTCGAATCAGAATGATCGTCCGAGTCGCACGGGTGAAACTCGGGTCGTGCGGGTGCAGGTTGGCACGGATCCAAAGGGGGCCGTCAGTCGGCGGCACTACGTCCAGCGCTGGCGGCAACCCAACCGTATATGCCGGCGAGTCGGCGGCCCAGGCCTACCCCCGGCGCGCCGAAGCCCGGGCTACAGCGATCCTGACGGCCGAATGTTCTGGTTCAGCCGGAAGAGGTTGGTCGGGTCGTACCGATTCTTGAGGGCCACCACTCGCTCGTAGTTGCTGCCGTACGCCGCCCGGACCCGATCCGGCTCGTCGCCGGTCAGGAAGTTCACGTATACGCCCCCAGTCGCGTAGGGCGCCGCGGCCCGGAACAGGTCGCGCGCCCAGCCGATGCACACCGCATCGCGGTCGGGGTCCGCCCAGCGTCCGTGCACGTTCATGACGTACTGGGCGTCGCGATGCCCGTATGCGGTCGCCTCGCCCGGCACGCGCGAGACGGCTCCGCCGAGCTGCGCGTAGGCGATCTCCGTATTCGGGTCGGGAATGCGCTCGGCGTGCGACACCAGCACGTCGATCAGTCCGTCGCTCAGTTCGAGAAAGTCGTGCGACTTCCAGTAGTTCCGGAATCCCGGCGTGAGCAGCGGGTCCAGCGCGGTCTGCCAGTCCGCGTACGGATTCGGCGCGACCACGTCGGCCAGTGGGCTCCCGAACCCGCGCAGCGGCGCGGTCACTTTTTCGCCTACGCTGACGTCGCCCGACCAGCACATCGCGAGCGCCAGGATCGGCTTTCCGTGCCACTCGGGTGACAAGAAAGGAAGCGGCGGCGCGAGACGCATCACGAACCAGCACGCGAGCGCCTCGGGCGTGCCGGCCACGAACTCGCGGTAGTAGCGGAGCACGTCTTTCGCGGCGCCGAGCGGGTGGACCACGAGGCCGGCGAGCACCTCCGGTCCGACCGGATGCAGCCGGAACTCGAACGAGGTCACCACGCCGAAGTTGCCGCCGCCGCCCCGAAGTCCCCAGAAGAGCTCCGGATGCTCGCTCGCGCTGGCCCGCACGATCTCGCCGTCCGCGGTCACCACCTCGGCCGAGAGCAGGCTGTCGATCGTGAGCCCGAGGCGGCGACTCAGCCATCCGAAGCCGCCGCCCAGCGTGAGGCCCGCGATGCCCGTGGTCGAGTTGACGCCGAGCGGAACGGCGAGCCCGTAGCTTTGCGTCGTGCGGTCCACGTCGCCCAGCGTGCAGCCCGGCCCGACCACGGCCGTGCGCGCGGCCTGGTCGACCCGGACGGACCGCATCGGCGACAGGTCGATCATGAGGCCGCCGTCGCACACCGCGTTCCCGGCGATGTTGTGGCCGCCCCCGCGAACCGCGACGAGCAGGTCGTGGGCCCGGCCAAAGCGCACGGCGCGGGCGACGTCCTCGGCGGTAGCGCAGCGGACGATGAGCCAGGGCCGCCGATCGATCATCGCGTTCCAGATCGTGCGCGCCTCGTCATAGCCCGGCGAATCGGGGGTGAGCAGCGAGCCGGTCAGATTGGCGAGATGCTCACCGTACTCGGCGTCGATCACCGCCGGTGAGCCGCCGGACGTGCGCAGGGTGACCACCATGCAGGGCCTCCAGACAATACGCGTCAGCACCCGAGGGGCAGACCCCCACCTCGACCAGACGTCTGGCGACGATGGGCCGGTGTCTCGAGCGCGGCGCGAATCTAGGAAGCGGGACGGGGGGCGGCTATCTGCCAAAGGTTAGGGGTGGATCCCGCCGGAGGTGTGGGGTCGAAGATATTCGTGGATCACCCCGCCGATCCGGCAGTGCGCGCGGCCTGGACGAGGAGCACGGCCCCGCCGACCGCGATCAGGTCTTCCACCAGCGCGACCACCGAGTCCGGAACGCCGAGCGCGGGCACCAGTCCCGCCCGGGCGTGGTAGCCGCCGAGCGTCCCGACCACGGCGCCGAGCGCGCCGAGCACCGCTCCGGCGGCGAGGGAGCCGCCAGCGCCGACCGCGAGTCCGGCACCGGATAGCGCGCCGGTCACGAGTCGTACGATGAATGGCCCGGGACGCGTTCGGCTCGGCGTTCGTGGCAGCTTGTCGGCCACGAGCTCACCGAGCGCGAGGGCCAAGCAGATCCACGCCGCCACGCCCGAGCCGAGCCAGGCGAGCGCGGTGCCGTCGAGCCGGAGCCGGCCGAGCCGGGCGCCCCAGGCGACGAATGCGGGCGCGGTCATCGAGCGGAGCCCGGCAACGACCCCGACCAGAAGGGCGAGGATGGCGAGGGGTGCTGGCATGCGCCGAATCTGACCGGGTCGGTGCGCGTTGGCCAGCGGCGGGAATGCCCTTCTGCTTCGATGTATGAGCGGCCCGCTGCTCTCTTTCGAGGGTCAGCGAGCCGCCCAACTTTCATGTCGACCCCTAGACTCCCGGCCCGATCGGGTCTGTCGTGGGCAGATTGGGGATGATTACCCTGTGGTCGCCCCGCCCGGGGTTGTCGAAGCAGGTTGGATGCTCGAAGCCCGTAATATTGCCGTCGGTGTCGAGGATGAGGTTGTCGTCCGCGCCGTTGTCGGCCACGCCCGCCGGCACGTTGTCCAGGTTCAACGCGTGGCGCAGCTTCCACGCGATCACGTGATCCGTGCACGAGGTGTCACCACTCAGTCCGATTCCCCCCACCAGCGTGCCGTCCGAGGTGTACAGGGCCAGCCCGCCGCCAAAAACGTTGATGCCGCCCATCCGCTTGCCCACCAGGGGATCTAGTCTGGTGCCGTAGAACTTGGGATTTCCGTCGTAGGCCACTCCCGGATCCACCGGGTTGCTCTCCTGCAGCCCGAACAGGCTGCCGCCCGGCTGGGTCGGGGCGTACAGATTGCCGCTCGCCAGGGCGAAGTTGTCCAGGCTGAACGCATTGGCGGTGTTTGCCTTCTGCGCCGCGATTGCCCGGCTGCCGGGCCATTCGCTGTCGCGATCATCGCCGCTGAACAGCACGTCCAATACGAAGCCGTCGCGATCCACGATTGCCGCCCACATGTTGAAGCCGAGCCCGCCGTTCTGCTCGGCCACGATCTCACGCAATGCCTGTCGCATCCGAGCGTACGAGGGAAGACTGCGCTGGAGTTTGTCGTTCGCCGTGTTGAGGTTGGGCGGCGCTGTGGGATCATCGCTACAGGCGGCGAGCACGAGGAGAATGGTGCCGAGGACCGCGGCCCGCACCGTTCGGGGACCGAAATGGCAACGCATTGGTGGCTCTCCCTGCGGGGCGGGGCGCTCCGGCGTGTTTCCCGCGGCGCACGTCGGGCCCGGTCGGGAGCGTATTGCGCAGGTGGATTCCGACCGGTAGGATAGTCAGTTCTCACCGCGACGAGTTATCGGATCGTCCGTTTTGGTGCCAACGTCCCGCTAACGGGCGATAACACCGAGGGCGGTGTGCTCAGGCTCATCACACTGGGCCGTCTGCAGCTCCTGCGTGACGGCCCGCCGAGCGAGTCTCTTCATCTCCAGCCCAAGCGCCTGGCGCTGCTGGCCTACCTGGCGCTGACCACGCGCGACGGATGGCAGCAGCGGGATAGCGTGCTCGCGCTATTCTGGCCGCGCGCCGATCGCACCCGCGCCCGCCGGTGCCTGCGCCAGGCCCTGTTTCATCTCCGCAACGAGCTGGGCGACGGCGTCATCCTCAACCGGGGACGCGACGGCATCGCGCTCGCGCCCGACCGGCTGTGGTGTGACGCGGCCGCGCTCGAACGGGCCCTCCGAGCGAAGCGCGCGCGTGATGCCCTCGAGCTCCATCGGGGCGACTTCCTGCCGGGACTGTTCGTGGACCGGGACAGTGGGGAGCTGGACGAGTGGGTGGACCGGACCAGGCAGCGGCTTCGCGCGGCGGTGGTCGCTGCCGCATGGGACCTGGCGGACGCCGATGCCGACGCCGGGCGGCTCACCTTGGCGCTCGAGGTGGCATTCCGTGCGCGGATTCTGGCACCCGACGACGAGCGGGGCCTGCGGCGGCACGCGGCGTTGCTCGCCCGCGCCGGCGATGCCGCCGCCGCGCTCGGCGCGTGCGCCGCCTTCAGCCGGCGGCTTCGCCGCGAATACGACGCGGCGCCCAGCCCGGAGACCGTCGCCCTCGCGCAGGTTTTGCGCGAGGGACGGCCGCCGACCGCCGGGATTTAGACCACCCCAGCGACCGTCGCGCAGGATGCCGAAGCCGGAAGTATCGCGGCCGAGGAGCCGGCGACACCTCCACTGGCTGAATCTCCCCGGCCGTCCGGCGACCCCATCACGCGAGCCACGTCGCGGGCCGTCCGCCTGCATCGCCTCGCCCTTGCGGTTTCGGCGTTCACCGGGCTCGTCCTCGCGGGGCCGGCCACGCGCGTGGCGTTCGGCCCCGGCGACGGCCGCCTCATGCTGACGGAGTTCACCAATCGCACCCGCGACTCGCTGCTCGGCGTGACCGTGACCGAGGTGGTGCGCAGCGCACTCAGCGAGGTCGCGCGAGTGGATATGGCAGGCGTCCGCGCGGTGCGCCTGTCGTCACCCGAGCTCCGCGTCGCGGACCCGGTTCGCATGGTGGTGACGGGAGAGGTCGCCCCGGCGGGTGCCGGGTTCGCGGTGTCCGCACGGCTGGTCTCGACCGACGACGGCCGGGTGATCGGCGTCGTAGAGGAGGAGGCCGCCGACTCAAGCGCCCTGCTGCCCACGGTGCAGCGGCTGTCGCAGCGACTCCAGGGGAACGTGCGGGAGACATTCGGCCCGCCGCAGCACCCGCTCGGGCGACGCATGACCGGATGGCTGACGGGCACTCCGCTTGACGGCGGCGGTACCGGATCACACCGTTGACTGCTTCCCGCATCCCTTCACAGGCGAGGTGCATCATGCGAATCGGAACGACCGCCACGCTCGCCGGTTTGGCGCTCTTGTCCGTCCTGCCGGCGCGGCGAGCGGTGGCGCAGTCGGTGAAGCTGGCCGACGCGCCCGCCGGGCTCTCTCCCGACCTCGAGCAAGCACGGGCCGCGCTCGACAAGTACCGCGATCCCGTCCTGGCGGTACACGACGGATATTTCTCGACGGTCGCGTGTGTGGAATACCGGCAGGGCGGAGAGGGGGTCATGCCCTACGTGCCGGGCGGAATGGGCGTCCACTTCTTCAACTCGCAGAACCTGGGGCCGACGCCGGACCCGGCCAAGCCGCAGGTGCTGATCTACGAGCCCCGCGGCGATCGGCTCGAGCTGGCAGCCGCCGAGTGGTTCGTGCCCGTAGCCATGGTGCATGGCGCTCGACCCAGCATCTTCGGTCAGGAGCTCCAAGGGCCCATGGAAGGCCATGAGCCGCTGCAGCCCGGCGGCCTCCATCACTACGACCTGCACGTGTGGCTGTGGAAGAACAATCCTGAGGGCGTGTTCTCGCCGACGAATCCGGCCGTGAAGTGCCCGGCTACCGGGTACTCGTTCACGGAAGCGGCGCCAAAGATGGTACACGGGCACAAATAGGAATGGGCATGAACGGC
>JBQCGH010000001.1:0-6532 GCA_051955835.1 Gemmatimonadales bacterium | reverse complement strand
CGAACTCGCCACCCTCCTGCTGCGCCAGGCGGCGGATGAGCGCGGTGTCCTCGGGGTCCAGCTCGTAGTCCGGTGGGCGCGCAATCACGATCTCCATGCCGAGCGCCGCGGCCGCCAGCGCGGCGCTCGCCGGTACGGCGGTCGGGAGCGCCTTGGGATGCCAGGCCCAGGTGAGGACGAAGCGCTTCCCGGCGGTCTCGCCGAGCTTCTCGCGCAGCGTCATCGCATCGGCCAGGGCCTGGCAGGGATGGCGACGCGCGCTTTCGAGGTTGATCACCGGCTTCTCGCAGAAGCGGGCGAAGTTCCGGATGACGGCGTCCTGACGCGCGGTGGCCCAGTCGTTGCCGCGAGGAAAGCTCCGGACGGCCACCGCGTCGGCGTAGCGGCCGAGCACGCGCGCCGCGTCGATGATGTGCTCGACCGTGTCGCCGTCCATCACTGCACCGGGCTCGGTCTCGAGCGCCCAGCTTCCCTTCCCCGGCTCGAGCACGACGGCGTGACCGCCGTCGAGGAACATGGCGGTCTCGAAGCTGGTGCGTGTGCGGAGGCTGGGATCCATGAAGACCATGGCCAGCACTTTCTTCTCGAGCTGGCCGCTCACCTCTCCACGCTTGATCCGCGCCGCCAGGGCGAGCAGCTCTTCCAGCTCCGCGGTACTCCAGTCCTCGAGCGCCAGAAAATCCCGTTTGCTCACGCGAGCACCTCCCGCAGCCCCGCCAGCAGGAGATCGGCCTCCCGCTCGGAGAAGGAGAGCGGCGGCAGCAGGCGGAGCACCAGGGGGTCGGTTGCCGTACCGGTGAGGATGCGTCGACCGAACAGGGCCCGCTGGACCTCGACTGCCGGCCCTCCTAGGTGGAACCCGAGCAGGAGACCGCGGCCGGACACTCGGCGGACCCCGAGCGCACGAGCGCCACGGGCTAGGTGCTCGCCAACGGTCACCGCGTTCGCGACGAGCTTCTCGCGCTCGATCACGGCGATGTTGGCAAGCGCCGCCGCACAGGGCACCGGTCCGCCACCGAAGGTGCTGCCCAAGTCGCCGAGCTCGAGCGCATCGGTGAGACGCGGGCTCGCGACCACGGCGCCGATCGGCAGCCCGCCGGCCAGGCCTTTGGCGAACGTGAGCGCATCGGGTGTCACCCCGTAGGCCTCCGCGGCCGCGAAAGCCCCGCAGCGCCCGACCCCACACTGCACCTCGTCGAACAGCAACGCGGCGCCGCGATCGTCGCAGATGCGGCGGGCGGCAGCCAGGAACTCCGGCGCGCAGTCCCGCGCGCCCGCGAACCCCTGCACCGGCTCGACCAGCACGGCCGCGACCTCGTCGTCCACGGCCGCCTCCAGGGCGGGAATGTCGTCGAACGGCACCTTGCGGCTGAGCTGCACGCCGGCCCGGCGCGCTGCCTCCTCGTAACGCACGCCGTCGGTGCAGGCGAGGGTCGCGGCAGTCCGGCCGTGCCAGCCGCCCTTGAGCGTGACGATCGTCTGTCGGCCGGTGAATCGCCGAGCCAGGTGGAGCGCGTTCTCGTTGGCCTCCGCGCCCGAGTTGCAGAGGAACACGCGCCCGAGCGGGTCGGGGCACAGCTCAGCGAGCTTTTCCGCCAGGGCCTCGCGCTGCGGAAGCGGAACGGCGGTCGAGTAGAACAGGAGGCGCTCGGCCTGTTCGGCGATGGCGTGGACGACATCGGGATGGCTGTGTCCGGTCGAGGCCACGGCGTGACCGCCGTAGGCGTCCAGCCATTCGTGACCGTGCTCGTCCACCAGCCAGGAACCGTGGCCGCTGACGGGGCGTACCGGCATCGGCGGATAGACTGGCAGCAGTGCGGGCGTGCTCGTGCTCAAAGTCATGGAAGACGCGGGCATCGTCTTAGAGGTCCTCCTCCGATTCGGTCATCGCACCGGGCGAGCGGGTCGCTGGCATCCAAGCAGCGCCGCGGCCGGATCGCGGCGTCAAATCGCACTCGCGTCTTCCAGACCGCTCACACGGATACCCGGCCGAGGCCTGCGGGCCCTCGTCAGCATGGGTACATCCCGGTCGCGGTGAGGCCCGCGCGCTCGTCCAGGCCGAGCGCGAGGTTCATCGCCTGCACGGCCTGGCCCCCGGCGCCCTTTACCAGGTTGTCGATGGCGACGCTGACCTGAACCTCGTCGCCTCGCTCGCTCTCCGCGACGTGCATCAGCGCGTAGTTGGTACCTACGGCGTGGGTCAGCTCGGGCGGCGCGTCCAACAGGCGGACAAACGGACGGCCGGCGTAGGCGTCGCGATATGCCTGAGCGAGTGGCGCGGCTGATCCGTCGCTCGCTGCGCGGCCCCGCTCAAGATATGCGTGCAGGGTGAGATAGATGCCTCGCACAAACGGCCCCGAGTGGGTCATGAGCCGGGCGGATGCGTCGGGCCGTCCGATCCACTCGCGCCACGACGCGATGACCTCCGCCTCGTGACGATGGCCGAGCACGGAATAGGCGAACAGGTTGTGCGCGCGCATCGGATGATGCGTCGTGGGGCGGGGCTGCACGCCGGCGCCGCTCGACCCCGTGACCGCGAAGAGCGAGGGCGTGGCCTCGAGCCCGGCGTGCGCAAGCGGGTACAGCGCGAGCTGGGCGGCGGTCGCGAAGCAGCCGGGCGCCGCGATCGCTTTCGCCCCGCGCAGATCGCAGCCCACCACGTCCGCCAGGCCATACACAAATCGCGGCAGGAGGTCGGGCGCCGAATGGAGGCCGTAATAGCGCTGGTACAGCTCGAGGTCCCGCACCCGGAAGTCGGCGGCGAGATCGACCACCAAGCCGGGCCCCGCGTCGAATACCTCCCCCGCCACGCGCGACGACTCGCCGTGCTCGAGACAGAGAAAGACCACGTCGCGCGCTCGGGCGGCCTCCACGGGCGTCGCGCCGGAGAAGCGTGCGTCCGTCACGGTGGCCAGGGCCGGGTGAGCCTCGCCGATCGCCTGCCCCGCCTGACTCCGACTCGTGGCGACGCACTCGCGCACCTCGGGATGCTGAAGCAGCAGCCTCAGCAGCTCACCCCCGGCATAGCCCGCGGAGCCGATGACCGCGACCTTCATCCTCGGAGACCGGTGGCGAGGACGGCGGCCTGCCCAGGCGCCCGCGCGACCTCTCTCCGCCCATCCCGCGCGGACCTTGCCGTCGTGTCCGGCCTCCCCGACCACTCGCCGATCGCCTGCTGCACCGCCGCCAGCAGTCCGTCCGCGTCGCGTCTGGCGTTGTGCGCCGCGAGGCCGAGCTCGCCCGTGATGTACACCTGACCGACTTCGTTGTCCGTGGCGGGGCCCGTGACCGCGGTGATCGGCAGATCGAACTCCCGACGCATCAGCTCCGCGGCACCCCAGCACGCGACCGGGTCGGGCGCAGCCATGACGTACGCGGCGCCGACGCGCATCAGGTCGGGGTCGCGCAGGATGTCCTGCACGCCATATTCGCCCAGGATCCCGTCGCCCAGCTCGGCCACGATCACATCCGGCTTGGCCGCGGCGAGCCGGTTGAAGATTCCCTTGGCCGACGTCACCGTCACCCCCGCGTGGGTGCTCGCCAGGCCGACGTCGTTGAAGGTGAGCGCCGCCGCGGCGCCGGCGTCGAGCATCGAGAGCGCGTCGCGCATGAGCGAGACGCCGGTGAGCTTGGCCGCGGCCACCCGGAGCCCGCTCCGGGCGAGTCCCCGCACCAGCTCGGTGGCTGCGACGGTCTTCCCGGCGTTCATGCACGTGCCCGCGACGTAGACCACCGGCACCCGGCTCTCCAGCGCGTCGGCGGGAGGGACGGCGCGGTCGCGGATGTGGGCCGGGCGTCCAATCCGGTCGCCCAGCTCGGGAAAGGCGAGCACCGCGCCCAGCACTTCCGCCTTGAACGGCGGCCCGATCTCGGGGTTGACCGAGGTACAACGACCCAGGATTCCGCCGAGGTTGAGCACCTCGATCGTGTCGCCCACCGCGATGTGCGGCGGGACCAGGCCGGCATAGCCACGGAGGGCACGCCGGGTGCCGAGGGTGCCGGCGAGCACGTCACCCGCGCGGAGCGAGAGCATGCGGCCGGTCGTGTCTTCGATCGTGTTGTACGTCGCCTTGTCCTCGAGGACGCGAACCGCCAGCACGTACCCCTCGGCCGCCACGATCTCGTCGCCGACGATCACCTCGGGCGTGAGCGCCGCATTGCGGGTGCTGCTGCTGATCCGGTCCAGCCGGACGCGGGTGGTGACGACCATGGTGAATTTCCTGTTCCGCAATCGGGTCAGTGCTGCACCATGCCTCATCACGAGGCAGGCTGGACACGGCGCCTGCTACGATCGGCCAGGGCGCTCGCGCTCACCGTTTGCCGCGCGGGCCGCGAGCAGCGACGGCACCGCCGATACCCGCGCAAACGCCCGGGCCTCGTCGCCCGTCCACAGGCGATTCTCCTCGCCGTAGGTCGCGATCGCCGGGTCCATCATCGAGTGCGGGCTCCGAGTGCCGACCACCTGAAACCGGCCGGCCCCGAGGCGGACGCGGGTGTCGCCCGTGACGCGCGCCTGCGAGCTGGTCATCAGGGCCTCGATGTCGCGGAGCGAGGGATCGAAATACTGGCCCTCGTGCAGCCGATCGCCGTAGAAGCGCCCGAGCTGGTCCTTCCAGAAGGTCTGCCACTTGGTAAGGACCAGCTTTTCGAGCTCGCGATGGGCGCCGATGAGCAGCAGCGCCGCGCCGGCCTCGAACCCGATCCGCCCCTTGATGCCGAGCGCGGTCTCGCCCACGTGAATGTTGCGGCCGATGCCATAGCGCTCGCACAGGTCGCCCAACCGAGCGACGAGCTCGGGGCCGGCGCAGGCTGCGCCATCGAGCGATACCGGCAGCCCCTCGCGCCAGCCGAGCACGATCTCGCTCGGCGGCGGCGTGTCGGCGGGCGGGTCCGTCAGCTCGGCGGGCGGTCCGGCCCATGTATCGTGGGTCCAGCCGCCGCCCCATGTTGTGCCCCAGAGCCCGCGGTTGATGGAGTACGCTCCTGCGCGAGCCGGCACGGGAAGGCCGCGGGCCTCCAGGAAGGCGATGGCCTGCTCCCGCTTGAGACCGAGGTCGCGGATGGGGGTCACGATCTCGAGGTCGGGCGCAAGCACCCGGAGCGCGACGTCGAACCGGATCTGATCGTTGCCCGCGCCGGTGGACCCGTGCGCCACCGCGCGTGTGCCGATCGCCCGGGCGGTCTCGACCACGCTCATGGCTTGCTGGGTCCGCTCGGCAGCGACGCTCAGCGGGTAGACCTCGCCGCGCAGCACGTTGCCCTGGATGAGGAAACGGACGAACCGGTCGTACACCCGTTCGCGGGCGTCTACCTCATGGTGGGCCGCAGCGCCCACGGCCTCGGCCTGGCGGCGGATGGCCGCGCGCTCGTCGGACGTGGAGCCGCCGGTATCGACGTAGACCGTGTGCACGGTCCAGCCGTCCTCGGCGAGACGCGGGACACAGAAGGAGGTGTCGAGCCCGCCGGAGAAGGCGAGGGCGATCGGACCATTTTGCATATTGCATAATTATGCACGTCCTGGACTCCAGCGCAAGTCGCCTCGAACAGGCGGCCTGGCCGTGGGCCGCGCCCGGCCCCTGGTCGAGGGTCGCCAGCGCCTTGCCCCGCCGATGGCGGACGTGCACGAGCTTGTTTCCCATCGCTGCCCGCCAAGGTACGTTTGCGGAGCTCGCGCTTCGCCCTTCCGACACCCGGACGCACAGCCAAATGTCCGACGCTAACTTCGTAGCGCTCGTCACCGCGGCACACGCGTATCTCACGGGACGCCAGGACGCGCTCACCACCGAGTTCGGCCTTTCGACGTACGAGCGGTGGGACTGGGACGATGCGCGTGGCGCTGTCGTGTTCTCGGACGGCGGCGTTCCACGGGTGATCGCCCAGGCTCAACTGGTCGGCTCGTTCTCCGACAAGACGAGCACCTGGCTGTGGGCGTGGGCGAACAGCTCGGTCGAGCCCCGACTGTACCGGGACCTCGCCGAGGTCCGCCGGTTTGGAGAGCACCAGGGCATCTGGCAGCTCACGACCGCGAAGTGGGAAGCGGAGGAAACCGACGGGTGGGAAATGACCTCGATCACCGCCTACGTGCTCCAGGCGAAGGGAGCCTACCGAATGCCCCATGGCCATCTGCGCACGTTTGCGATTCTGGAATCGATCGCATGGGCACCCGGCGCGCGCACCCATGAGCCCGCATCACGAACAGAAGACCCTGGGATGGCAAAGGCGAACAACGGTGGCTGGAAAACCTGTTCCCGCGGTCACGAGTATCGGGGCGCGGATCCCTGTCCGATCTGCTGGCCGGGCCGGCGCAGAAAATCCAAACGCGCCACCGGTCGAAAGCGGCTAGGATTCGCCGGACGCTCTCCTGACGGCCCCTTCACGCCAGGCCGCCACGGCCGCCTGGCCGTAGGCGATGCCCGCGTCGTTGGGCGGGACCCGCTCCGGTGTGAGCACACGGAGTCCCGCCGCCGACAGACACTCGCGGGTGCGCTCGAGCAAGCGGCGGTTCTGAAAGACTCCCCCGGACAGCACCGCG